>JBBIMO010000010.1:0-56278 GCA_037444365.1 Chloroflexota bacterium | reverse complement strand
GTGAGGGTTTCGCCGGTGCCTGCTGTATCACATCCTTGCCTTCAGCACTCGAGAAGTCGCGGTGCTATTCGGGGAAGCCAGATCTGCCCGCACGTCTGTATATGACTCCGTCCCAACCTGCCTCAGGGTCGTACCTAATCTCTGCTTGCGCAAAGCCCACCTTCTCGTAGAAGTGGCGCGTGCGCTGATTCCAGCCTGGAGTACCAACCGCCCAGGTCCTGGCCAATGAGAACTCCCCGAACATGAACTGCATCGCCTGCGTCCCAATGCCCTGGTTCTGCAAGCCAGCACAGATGAAGATGCGACGGAGCTCGTATTCCCGCATCGCCCGGGGAAACACGATGAAGCCGCCCACTATCTGATCATCCACCATGACCTTGCAGTAACGACCTGCCTCCCTAAGCTCCACCAACAAAACAAAAGAAAGGAGGAGGTGTCACTAAGGCACTGAACGAGTACACGAACTTGACACGACCTCTGTATTCTGCTAACATATAAATGCTGGGCGAGAATGGTCGAGCCTGGCAAGGAGGTGGGGCATGACAAGAAGAGAGGCTTGGTTATGCCGATGGATGTTTCCTCAGGGGAGCTCCCCGGCAGCGTAGGGGACGTCGCATCGAGAGGTAGGGTGCGTTGCTGGAGAGCAGTTGGAAGCCCCGAGCTCTTCGCCTAAAGCAAAGCTCCCAAAACGGGGCAACGGCGGTTCAGCCGGAAACTGAAGTGGAAGAGTAGGGGTGATTCAGAATTGAATAGCGACATTCGGGAGCGAGCTCCAAAATCTGGAGCTCGCTCTTCTTCTTCCCGCCGATGACCCTCGCTCATTCACCCCAACAGGCACAGGGCACGATTCGGGACTGTGCTATCTTCGGCGTAGTCTGATTTGTATAATATGTGTTAAGGAAGGAGAGGGTAGGCAATGATTACCTCATACAGCCGAGAGTTGATGCTGGGTATTCCACAAGGGACATTGATCGACCTGGAGACGACCGGTCTTGATGCAAACCACGATGAGATAGTCCTCTTTGGCTATATTCAAGGGAGCCGCCTCGAGATAATATGCCGCAATTCGGAAGAAGAAGTGCCATTCGTCACCCAGCTTGCCGAGATCGTTCCGGCACTGCCCAGACCGTTCTACGCCTACAATCTCTCATTCGAGAAAGGGTTTCTCCGCAGCAAAGGGATTGATATAGAAGGCATAGACCTATTTCAGCCCTGGAAGGAAAAAGCCGAGGCACTTCGCCTTAAGTGGCCTAAACTGGACGAGCTTTTTTCTCATGCCGAGCACTATTTCAATGAGCCAGTGATAAGCGGCAAGGACGTCCCTTTGCTATGGCGAAAATTCCTGCACACAAAGGACGGTAACTACTTGCATCAAATCATCAGACATAACGAGTCCGACCTGCTCAGAGAGCTATACTTGCTAGTGTACTATCGGGATAGCTACAGGATCTGAGCAGTTTTTCTGCGAAGTCCGCGAATGCATCCACCCACGAAAATCGTTGTAATTCCCTCTCACCAGGCGAAAAGCATTCAGAAGAAGGAGGAGCGCGCCATCACCCCAGCCCTCTCCCTCAAGTGAAGATGGAATCCCCGGCAGAGGAGAGGCATATTCTGCGAGATAATCTGGTTCGCTCTGGTTTCAAACTTCGTGATAGAATGGTGGTCAAACTGGAGGTAAGATGAAGAAGATTGGCGTATTGACAAGCGGCGGCGACGCTCCGGGGATGAACGCCTGTGTCAGGGCTGTTGTCCGCTGTGGCGTTAGCCGTAAGCTGGAGGTCGTGGGAATTCGACGAGGATACTGCGGTACATTGGAGGCGGACTTTGTGAAGTTGAACAGCAGGTCGGTAGCCAATATCATCTACCGCGGGGGCACTTTCCTGGAAACGGCTCGCTGCGAGGAAATGAAGACCAAGGAAGGTGTAAGGAAAGCGAATGAAAATCTCCGACGGGATGGCATCGAGGGATTGATAACCATAGGCGGGGACGGCACATTGCGCGGTGCCACAGCCTTGGCTGAAGCTGGAGGTGTCAAGGTGATCAGTGTTCCCAGCACCATAGATAACGATGTCTACGGCACGGACTATACTCTTGGCTTTGATACCGCCATAAATACAGCTCTGGATGCCATAGACAAGATCCGAGATACTGCAGGGTCGCTACAACGCCTCTTCTTCGTCGAGGTAATGGGCAGGAGCAGGGGATTCATCGCTCTGGAAGTGGGCATTGCCGGCGGAGCTGAAGACATCTTGATTCCCGAATCCGAGACAAAAATAGAACAGCTTTGCCTTGACATAAGGCGTAGCCTCAAGAAGGGTAAGAAGTCCTCCATCGTGGTAGTTGCGGAAGGAGACGATGCAGGCGGTGCGTTTCCGATTGCTCAGCAGGTATGGGAGAGGTTGAAGCTGGACTACCGAATCTGTGTGCTGGGACACGTCCAGAGAGGTGGCTCACCTACAGCCAGGGATAGGGTTCTTGCCAGCAAGCTAGGAGCTGCGGCCGTAGATGCTCTGGCTAAGGGCATGTCAGGTTACATGGTGGGGGAATTGAAAGGGGAGATAGCCTTCACTCCACTAAGAGAGACATGGGAAAAGAGGAAGGAGCTGGATAGAAACTTGTTACGCTTGATCAGGGTATTGGCTGGATAGAACCGTAACAAGGCTCACTCCGCAGGCGAAGTAGAAGACTGGCAACAGCGTACCCCCAACGACACAATCACCCGGACCGTTTCCTACCTTGCCGCACCGAAGTGAAGGCACAGGCAACTGCTATTGATTAAGACCGCCGGGCTTCGCTTCGCACCTTCCTCAACCCGGAATGTAATGCTCTCGGCGATAGTCGAAGAGGCCGCTTCCGCTTGAACCAACCTACTGACATTCAATGCCGCACAGTCTCCTGGCACTGCTCTTCATTCTGTCTATGTTGGCCTGCCTACCAATCATGATTCTTTGAGCCATAGGTGAGCCGGCACCATGCATGGACTCCGCCAGATAACAGGCAGCGCCCAAACCCACCGTGAGATTCTCAATAAGCCGCAGCACCCGAATGCGGCTCTCTACAGGAACACCATCAACCCCCTTAAGGTACTTGGCAACATGCTTGCCTATCTTGGGATTCCTAAGGTCCTTCTCAGAAGGCATGGTTACTATTAAGCCACCAGCGATGTCCTGGGCCAGTCGGGCAATGTCATAGGGAAACCTCGTCACGTTCAGTTTAGATACATTGGCTCTCAGTGTATCTACAAGATAAGTCCCGGAAGGCTCCCTGTGACCTTCATAAGCACAGGCAAGGCTGCAGGACATCATGGTTTCATTGAGCTGAATCATGTCAATGATTTTGTCTTTGATATGAGAAGCCCTGGCAGTGCCCTGATATTCAGCAATCAGCTGACTGGCGCCAATCAAGACATCGCCCATGCCCGACTTGCAAGCATAACTCTGGCGGTGATACGCGGAGAACTTCTCTACCAGATCGCCGGCAAAGTCGTATTCCCTGTACATAAAGACCCGGTCCCAGGGAACAAACACGTCGTCAAAAACGACCATACATTCCTGCCCCCCGTACAGGATGTTACCGACATCCATATTCGGGCTGTCTATCTTTCTCGTGTCGCACGGCTGTCTGCCATAGATATATATAATCCCCTGAGCGTCGCCGGGCAAAGCAAAAGAAATAGCATAATCCTTATCTTCCTCACGCATAGCCCTGGTCGGCATGCAGATGATTTCATGCGCATTGACAGACCCCGTCTGGTGCATCTTCGCGCCACGCACTACAATCCCATCCGTCTTCTCTTTCACTACGTGAAGGTATTGGTCAACATCGGCTTGCTCAGTGGGACGAAGACCTCTATCACCCTTGGGATCCGTCATGGCACCACAACAAACCAGGTCTTCATCCTGTACGTATCTCAAGTATTTCAGGAAACGCTTGTTGTACTCGGTCCCACATTTCTGGTCAATGTCATAGGTCACTATGGACAAAGCATTCAAGGCGTCCATCCCAACGCAGCGCTGGAAGCACGAACCGGTATAGACACCCAGTCCCCTGCCCATCTTCGACTTATTGACCAAGTCCTCAGTATTTTGATGAATGTGACAGAAACGGTTTATCTTCTTTCCTGTGAGATGAGAGATGGCTGTCATAACACTCTGGTATTGCGGGAATTTTGATTCCTCAGCAAGCTCATAAGTAGCGGCGATACAATTCCTTGTCGGTTTGATGATGGGATTGTCCCAATGGTTGGTGACGTGTTCTCCAAACATGTAGAGTTCAAAGCGCATTTCTCTCATGCTAGCAAGGTATTCTTTGGCAGTCTTCATCCTGCTATTTCCTCCGTTATGCCCTAAGACAAAAACCCTGAAGGCAACTTTCCCATCATTGTAATGCCCTGCGGGCAGACCTGGCTGACCCGGCTCTGCCGGCTTTCCCTTCCCGTTTGGTCTCGGTCAGCCCCAATCGCTTGAATACATAGTCCACATGTTTCAGGTAATAATCATAATCGAAGATGGATTCTAACTCCTCTTTGCTCAAATGCCGGGTCATTCGCCTGTCTGCCTGAAGTAAGCTCAGAAAGCTCTTCTCTTGATCCCAAGCCTTCATGGCGTTGGCCTGCACTATCTTATAGGCTTCTCCCCGTGGTAAGCCTTTGTCTATCAAGGCGAGGAGTACCCTCTGGGAGAAGATGACCCCTCGGGTAAGCTCGATGTTACGACGCATGTTTTCCGGATAAACCCTGAGTCCCTTCATTACGGAGGTAAAGATAGATAGCATATAGTCCAGCGCCAGACAGCAGTCAGGTAAGATAATCCGCTCCGCAGAGGAGTGGCTGATGTCACGCTCGTGCCACAAAGCGATGTTCTCCAGGGAAGTCAAGGCATGGCCTCTTATCAATCTGGCCAGCCCACAGACGCGCTCACAAAGCTCAGGATTTCTCTTATGAGGCATGGCCGAGGAGCCTGTTTGCCCCTCTTCAAAAGGCTCTTCAACTTCCCGGACCTCGGTTCGCTGGAGCCCTCTAATCTCAGTGGCAAACTTCTCCAAGGAGCCGCCGATGATGGCCAGAGTGGTCAGGAACTGGGCGTGGCGGTCACGCTGAACTATCTGGCTCGATATAGGGTCCGGAGCGAGCCCCAGCCTGGCGCAGGCAATTTCCTCAACATGAGGAGGCACAGTAGCATAAGTGCCCACCACTCCGGATATTTTGCCCACAGAAATGTTCTCCCTGGCTTGAGCCAGCCTCTGAGCATTACGCCTCATCTCTTCGGTCCACAGGGCCATCTTCAAGCCAAAGGTAGTGGGCTCAGCATGAACGCCGTGGGTGCGCCCCATCATGATGGTGTGCCTGTACTCCACAGCCTTCTTCTCCAATACGGAAATAAGCTCAGCCACATCATCTGCCAAGATATCTGCCGCCTGCCTCAATTGCAGGCCAAGGGCAGTATCCATCACGTCCGAAGAGGTGAGACCAAGATGGACAAAGCGCGACTCATTGCCTAGGCTTTCAGCCACCGAGTTGAGAAAGGCGGTCATATCATGGTGAGTCACCTTCAGAAACCCGGCGATGCGATTCAAGTCGTAGCTGGCTTTCCTTATCTTGACCAGGTCCTTCTGGGGAATTGCACCTAGCTTTGCCCAGGCTTCACAGACAGCTATCTCCACCCTAAGCCACTGGTCAAACCTGTTTCCCTCAGACCAGACTCTCTTCATCTCGGGCCTAGAATAACGCTCAATCACATTATCCCCCTTGCCAATTCCTGTTTGCATCCACGATAGGCTTCTTCCATCTCTAATGCCATTGCTATGCAGACTTCACATCCATCAGAAGCTAGACATCAGAAAAATGACAATTCAAGACTAAAACGAGTGAGAATGCGCACACCTTTGCCTTTTGAGTTTATCCTATTATCTCCCTCAAAGCAATGTCCTTACGATAATGACAACCTTCAAAGTAGATATTAGGAATGTTGCGATAAACCTTCTCCCGAGCTTCAACCATATCCCTGCCCACACCTACCACAGTGAGGACTCGCCCACCGTCGGTATAGACTCTGCCATCGCTTCCCAACTTAGTTCCAGCATGAAAAACCAACACGTCCCTGTCCACACTATCTATGCCTTGTACGGGAAAACCGGTTTCATAGTTGCCAGGATAACCACCCGAAGACATCACTACGCCAACGCAGGCTTCAGAACTCCACTCTATTTTCACGCGGCCGAGATTGCCCTGAACCACTGCTGTAAGTATATCTACAAGGTCGGTTTTGAGTAGAGGCAGAATGACCTGAGTCTCCGGGTCACCAAAGCGAGCGTTGAATTCCAGAACCACGGGCTCCTCGCTGACAATCATTAGCCCGGCATAAAGCACTCCCCTGTAAGGCAGGGCTTCCTTGGCCATAGCCCTGACAGTCGGCAACAAAATATCCCTGGTTACCTTCTCCGTCATCCGGGCGGAGAAAAAACCGGGTGGGCTATAGCTTCCCATGCCCCCGGTGTTGAGACCTTCGTCGCCGTCCCCGATTCTCTTGTAGTCGCAAGCCGGTAACATGGGTGAGACTGTTTTTCCATCGGTAAAGGCTATGAGGCTGACTTCTCGACCGCTGACATATTCATCAATTATCACTCTATCTCCCGCGGAGCCGAAAACCCTGGCTTCAATGATGTTGCCGAGGGCATCGCGCGCTTCTGCCTGAGACCTGGCGATAATCACACCTTTGCCAGCGGCTAACCCATCCGCCTTAATGACAACCGGTAGGCGTTGCTTTCGAAGGTATTGACAAGCCTCGGAGTAAGAAGAGAAGACGGCGCCTTTGGGACAAGGGATGCCATACTTTTCCATCAGCTCTCGGGCAAAAACCTTGCTTGATTCTATCTGTGTGGCGGCTTTGGTGGGACCAAAGATGGGAATGCCCAGCTTATCAAAGTAGTCCACTATGCCCGAAGCTAGTGGGGCCTCAGGACCGACGACGGCAAGGTCAATGCGTTTTTCCCTGGCGGCCTTGCCCACCCCTTCTATATCGGTGGGCCGCAGATTCAGATTCTCTGCGATGGCGGCTGTGCCGGCATTGCCCGGCGCAGCGAACACTTTCTGCACCCGGGGACTCTGGGCAATCTTCCAGACTAAGGTGTGTTCCCTGCCTCCACCACCAACGACTAGTACGTTCAAATCTCACTCTCGCTTGTCAGCCTGAAGAGTGCACCTGCACCATGTTCTCCAGTCATCACATCTTTCGACGCCAGCTTCTGAACAGACGGCACTGGAAGCGAACGGTGAAGCCATCACTGGGAGTGACTGATCTTAGGTTCGGAGGATACCTGTCTCTTCTTCTTCTTACACTTGCCCCTATTCTTCCTCACCCCTTTTAGTTTTACTCTGTGTGACATAGCGTTACAAAATCTCCTTGCATTTCTCAGCTTGAACGGGGTCGAGATTGTGAATTAATCTCAGCAACTCTGCGACATGCTTTTTCTTTTCCTCAATGATATGTCCCAACGTAGTCACGGCTTCCTCATCACCCAGAACCAGTATATGGTCTTCATACAGGTTAATGGCCTGCAACTCACATATCAGATCCTCGCGGAGCATCGCCAAATCGTCTATGCCGGCCAGTTGTTCATCGTTCCTCTCCTCAGAAGAACAACTCATTCTTTCCTCCTTCGACACTCACTCCCACTCTATGGTTGCCGGGGGCTTACTGGTGATATCATAGACTACTCTGTTCACGCTGGTAATCTCATTAACTATACGGTCAGATATCGTAGCGAGAAGGTCATGGGGCAAACGAGCCCAATCAGCAGTCATGGCATCTTCGCTGGTTACTGCTCTGATAGCTACCAAGTAGCCATAAGTTCGGTAGTCGCCCATGACACCAACGCTCTTGACATCAGTAAGTACAGCAAAACTCTGCCAAAGCTGGCGATAAAGCTTGGCTCTTTTTATTTCACTCATCAGAATCCAATCAGCAGCCCGGAGCGTCTCCAGCTTTTCCCTGGTCACTTCACCGATGATGCGGATGGACAGGCCCGGTCCGGGGAAAGGCTGCCGCCAGACCATGTCCTCAGGCAAACCCAGAGTCAACCCCACCTGCCGCACCTCATCCTTGAACAAATACCTCAGAGGCTCGATAAGAGTGAAATTCATCTTGGCCGGCAGCCCACCGACATTATGATGACTCTTTATCTTGGCAGCGGCTTTTGTATCTGTGGAGGTACTTTCAATGACATCCGGATACAGAGTGCCCTGAGCCAGAAAATCAATCTTGCCTAGCTTAGCCGCTTCTTCCTCGAAGATTTGGATGAACTCATTTCCCACCAGGTGTCGCTTCTGTTCCGGGTCGCTCACCCCTTTCAGCCGTTCCAGAAATCTGTCGGCGGCATCTACGTAAACCACATCCATTTTCAGGTTACGCTTGAAGGTGCTCAGCACCCTTTCCGGCTCATCCCGACGCAACAAGCCATTGTTGATAAAGATGCAGGTTAACTTGCTGCCAATAGCGTGGTCTATAAGGGTAGCAGTCACCGCCGAATCAACGCCTCCAGAGAGGGCACAGACCACTCTCCCACCTCCCACCTGCCTCTTGATCTTGTCTACGCTCTCAGCTATGAAATTAGCCGGTGTCCAGTTGCCCTGGCAGCCACAGATTTGAAGCACAAAGTTCTGGAATATGGTCTTCCCGTGGGCTGTGTGCACCACTTCAGGGTGAAACTGGAGTCCGTAGATATTGTTGTCTCTTCCTATGACAGCGAATGGCGAGTTTTCGGTATAAGCCAGCGTTCTGAAGCCCGGAGGCAATTCCACTACCTGGTCACCGTGGCTCATCCACACGGGCAGGGATGACGGCAAGCCAGCGAAAAGAGGACAGCCGTCCGCACTTATGTGTAGGATAGTATGCCCATACTCGCGTTTTGTCCCTCGAGTCACCTGACCGCCTAAGTGAGAGGCGATAGCAAACATGCCATAGCAAATGCCCATTACAGGGAGACGGCTCTCATAGATATATGGCAAAGGCAAAGGGGCCCCAGGGTCATAAACGCTAGCCGGACCTCCTGAGAGGATGAAGCCCCGCGGGTTAAGGGAAGCTATCCTTTCCCATGGTGTATCGTAAGGCACAAGCTCACAGTAAACATGGCATTCTCGGACGCGCCGGGCGATGAGCATGCTGTATTGAGACCCAAAATCGAGCACTACTATGGTCTCACGGTCGCGTGGAGGCAACTTGGGTTCGACCACAGGTTGTTCACCACGCAACTCTTTGGCAAGCCCCAGATAAGTGGAGACTTCGATATCATCGCTGGCAGTGACTCTGTGGCTTTCTACCTTCTTCTTTTTCATTGCAGGCTTATGACGGTGGGCGTATTTAGCTTATCACTATCCTGAAGTATTATCAACAGGGACAGCTAAGCCTTTTCCCAGATGACAAAGGCTTCTCATCCCTGGTTGCAGCCCCGGCAGGCTCTGGAAAACAGAAACAGGGGGACTTCTTAGTTAGGCAGGCACCATGCTATACTGACATTAAGAAGGAATGCTCGATGGCAAAGAAGAGCCGCATTGCTATAGGCTGTGACCACCGTGGTTTTGCCCTGAAACAGGCAGTCCTATGCTTTCTTGAAGACGCGGGCCACAGCTATCAGGACTTCGGTTGCTACAGCACTGCTCCTGTAGATTATCCTGACATTGCTCAGAAAGTTGGCGAGGCAGTAGCGTCGGGCAGTTTCGACCAGGGCATTCTAATATGCAGCACCGGGATAGGCATGAGCATAGCCGCCAACAAGTTGAACGGCATAAGAGCGGCGTTGTGTTGCGATGTATCTGCAGCACGCTGTGCCCGCCAGCACAACGATGCCAACGTCCTGTGCCTCAAGGGTGAGATCGTAGACACCAAGTCATCCCTGGATATCGTGAGAACTTTCCTGGTCACGGATTTTGAAGGTGGCCGACACGCACGAAGAGTGAACAAGATGAGGGCACTAGAGGCAGCATCTCCGGAACAATAGACTCCGCCTCAAGAAATACAGCCCGCTGCGCGGTTGCTTCGTTGGGTCAGACCATATATCGGCTTCTTAGGTCGCGGGATAATCTAGCCGTTAGTTCCAGAGCCTGATTGGCCGCTTCCAGCGACAAGCCTGCCAGGCCACAAGAAGGAGTTATCAGTCCCTGAGCTATGACTTGCCTGAACTTGACACCATCTCTGGTGAACGGAGCTATAGCTTCTTCCAAGCGGTCACGCAGACCGGGCAAGGATTCTTTAGCCAAAGCATCTTCCCCGTTCGGAACTATACCCCAGGCAATGCTGCCACCGCGCGCAAGGAAGGATTTCACCTTACCGGAGTGAGCGCTCAGAGAAGAGGCATAGTTATAGGCATCAAAGCTGAGCACGTCGATTGTGCTATCCAGTAACATTGACCAGTTAGTATTGCCGCAGCAATGTAGCCCCTTTTTCCCTTTGATTCCCTTCAACACCTCTTCTAACAGAACAGGCACCTTCTCTTCAGGAATAGGAGTAAATACCGAGCCCAAAGAGACCAGATAGGGCTCGTCAACGAAGATGATGGTGTCCGACGATATTTGCCTCAAGATGTTCTCCTGCCACGAAGCTTTGAGCCGCAGGAACTTAGCTGAGGCCTCCGCCAAAGTGTCGTCATACAGAACTCCCAGACCATCCTGACGGGTGACAACTACGCCCCAGGTGACGGGGCCTGTCACCTGTCCCTTGATTACTCTGCTGCCTGCCGCTTTTGAAACAAAAGCATCAAGCCCAGCAGCGTATTCTTTTGAAATGCCATATCCAGCCACATTGCCTTGTTCGCAATCAATATAGATTTGCTCCAGATCGCCCTCAAAACCAGCCGACGGCTCAATACTGACCTTGTCCCCCTTTGTAGCTACCCCCGGGAAACCTTCGCTGAATTGGACAACCATGTTCTCTTTGAGAGAGCGCTTAGGCAATTGAGGCCAGCAAGGGATATCAGGAAGGTATTTCATAATGGTGGAGCAGGCCTCACCGGGACCTTTGTGAGGCATGCTGCCGATAGCAGTAGGCAAACACCCAAACTCAGACCTGGCCGCCACCTGCCTCCTTACCCAAGTACTTCTCAACCAGCAGCCCTAGCTCTTTTATCTTTTCCTTCGGTATGTATTCCCGGTCGGTGGCTATAGCATACTTGAGTGCGCTAGCGCAGCCACAATCTCGTCCTCGTGGTATTGAACGTAGCAGTAGTTTCAAGATGTTTCTCACAGTCTCAATGCCTTTCCGCAGGTTGGTCAAAATCATCTCAGTGGTCACCGATTCATAACTCGGATGCCAGCAATCATAGTCGGTGACAACGGCCAGCGTGGCATAGCATATTTCCGCCTCTCGGGCCAGCTTGGCTTCAGGCAAACCTGTCATACCAATAACATCAGCACCCCAAGAGCGATAAAGTCGTGACTCCGCCTTGGTAGAAAACTGCGGGCCCTCCACGACCAGATAGGTGCCGCCTCTATGCACATTGACGCCCGTCTTGGTGCTCGCCTCGAACGAGAGCTGACTCAAAACAGGACAGAACGGCTCTGCAAAAGAGACATGCCCCACTATCCCGCCGGTGAAAAACGTGTTGGCTCTTCCCCTGGTGGCATCAATTAGCTGGTCGGGAATGACTATGTTCAGCGGTCGAATCTTCTCATTCAGACTGCCGACAGCGCTCACAGAGATAATCCTTTCTACCCCCAGCGATTTCAAGGCATAGATATTGGCTTTCGCCGGTAGTTCGCTGGGGCTTATGCGATGCCCTTCGCCATGCCTAGGAAGAAAGGCAACCTTTGTTCCTTCTAGATTACCTAAAATGATAGGATCACTGGGCTCGCCAAAGGGCGTACTAACCTTTGCCCTCTCCATCCCTGTCATTCCCTCCATCTTGTAGAGCCCGCTTCCGCCAATGATACCGACCTCTGCCTTAGACATCTCGATTCTCCCGCTCCTGATTTCCGCCAGCCATTATAGCACAAGAGGACACTTCGACTTAGCTACACCCGCCCGCACGGTTTTCAGGGGACTAAGAGTCGAGGATTGGCTCTTCTGCATCACATGGCCTGACTGAGCTACATCAAGAAGGCTCTCTTCGACCTTCTCCGGCGGTTTGCGATTCAGCGACACAATGGGTAGAGGAATTCCACTGGCCTTGCTATAATGCCTTTGGCAAACACCCGGCCAACCGTATGTGCTTGCGACACTCAGATCGTGATCTGCTTGTACCGTCATGTCGGATTTTGGCTCATCTTGAATCTCGTGCCAAGGTTGCCGGGCGATAGAGCCGCGGACACTCTACAAAAAGGAGGCGAAAATGAAACTACTGAAAAGGCTGTCTGAGACCCCGGGGATTGCTGGGAGGGAGGAGGCGATGCGAGTCATTGTTCGGGAGGCATTGACCGGCCATGTGAGTGAGATTACTGTTGACCGTCTGGGGAACGTGGTAGCTCACAAAAAAGGTACCGGTCCGAAGGTGGTGGTAGCAGCACACATGGACGAAATTGGATTCCTCGTGTCTCACGTGGATGAGGAAACAGGATTCCTTCGCGTGGAACCAGTGGGCGGGTTTGACCCTCGCACTCTCATTGCTCACCGGGTAACCGTCCATGCCAAAGGCGGTGCTACCTACGGGCTCATCGGCACCAAACCCGTGCACATTCTCACAGATGAAGAGCGCAAGAAAGTACCCGAGATGAAAGATCTGTTCATTGATATCGGCCTCCCCGGTAAGGAAGCCAAAGAACGGGTGCGCGTTGGCGATCCTGTGACCCTTGTGCAGACATTTACTGACGTGGGAAACCTCGTTACAGGGAAGGCACTTGATGACCGATTGGGCGTATATGTCGGGATTGAGGCTGTGAAAAGACTGCGCAAGCACAAAGCCGACGTCTATTTCGTAGCTACGGTCCAAGAGGAAGTGGGGCTTCGGGGAGCACGGACGTCTGCGTTCGCGATTGCCCCGGACATCGGAGTAGCACTGGATGTGACCATCGCCTGTGATATACCCAGCGTTCCGGCTCATGAGCAGGTGAGCCGGCTTGGCAAGGGAGTGGCCATCAAGGTGAAGGATTCGGCATCCATCTCTCATCCCGGACTTGTGCAGTTCCTGGTGAAACTGGCAGAAGAGCGGGGAATCCGATATCAGCTCGAGATACTGCCGCGGGGAGGCACCGACGCCGGTGCAATCCAGCCTGCCAGGGAGGGCGTAGCCGTGGTCACTATATCCGTTCCCACTCGTTACGTTCACACCGTCGTTGAGAGCGCACACAAGGAAGACATCGAGGCCGCCATTAACCTTCTTGTCGCTTTCCTCGAGACCTGTCACAAGGCTGATCTCCGGCTATAACGTCTGGGACATCCCCAAGCCCAGCCTGTGGGATGTTGCTCTGAGCCGCAGCACACAAGAGCCATTTGGCTGGCTTATTGTCCTTCGCGAACCACCGGCGTCGACAGCGGGAGCCACCTAAACAACTAATACAGGGCTTTGCCTCACCCGCCTGGCATCGCTAACAATGTGAGAAACGCGCAGCATTCAGGCAAAGCTCTTTCCGAAATGCTTTTGAAGGATCTCAGCCTCAGACTGAGATGTATTCGGGAGGCCTGACCGCAATGAGCTTGATGGCCTCTGACTCGCATGCCACCACACAGACTCCGCAACCAAAACACTTTTCCGAATTTACCTGTGCTTTGAGCTTCTTTTCCCCGGGGATTCTCACCATCTCCAGCGCTTCAAAGGGACATCTCTCCACGCAAGTCTGACACCCTTTGCAGGCTACCTTGTCCACCTCTGCTTGAAATCTGCTCTTAGCCACCCCTTTTTCCAGGCCCCCATATTTGGTGAGAGGATAGTAGAAGACACAGCAATCAGCACAGCAATTGCAGATGATATTGGGAACCGCGGAATTGTTGAACACACCGTGTATGAGCCCGGCCTCCTCCGCAGTATCCATGACCCTCATCACCTCATCCCTGGTCAGCTCCTTGCCAGTTCCCCTGGTTATGGCATATTCCGCTGCTCGATTGACCTGCAGACAAACCTCGGTTGGCAAGTCACATCTTTCACCTACTCTCCGACAGGAGCAGTGAGCCACAGCAAACTTGGTAGCCCTATCAACAATCGCCGCCACATCCTCAGACGGAAGGAGTTTTGTTCCCTTCGGAATAGCTTTTCTGGCTGGGATCACCCTCCACACAGGCATCTTCAAGGCCTGAACGGTCTTTGCCCAATCAGCGTACCATTCCGCCTGGAGAAAGTCCTCCCAAAGGTCGAGGAGCCCACGCCCCCAGACTTTGTCCCATCTTACGTCACATGCCGTGGCATCATGAAGCTGGAATATATCCCTGGCAAATTGATATCCCTTGGAGGTCACAAAGACAACCCCCTTCTCAAAAAGCCCCTTGAGCATTTCGTTAACCTTTTCCTCTTTCTCGCTCAACTTCCGGGCAAGCTCCGGCACGGGACAGGGAAGCAAAGCTACCAACTCTGCCTCCTTTCCGTCCATCAGCCTTCTGAGCAACTTCCTGAGTCTCACCGACTCAGCATAACCAAGCTTCCCAGCTAAAACCGCGTAAACGTCTGACATTGTCGTGTCTCCTTTCTATCCCGTGTACTCACGAAAACAACTCCCTGCTGTTCCGTGTGCCCCTCCACCTGCCCTTCTTCTTCAAGATACTTCAGGTGAGCCATAGCTTCGCCAAAAGCAAACAGCTTCTGGGCGGGAGGAAACGAGTCCCAAGACTTGAAACCTATGTCCCACGTCATCTGTGAGGCAACCTGGTAGGCATTTTGCTTACCCTTGCCCAGAATAGACATCACCTCAGCAAGTCTTGCTTGATGATGCCCCTTAAGCTCCCGAATCCGCTCCTTGTGATTCTTGACTACACTCCTGTGACCGGGCAACGCGAGTTCAACATCCAATTTGCAGACCTTGTCCAAGCTCATCAAATACTCTTTCAGTGGATTCCGCTCATCCACAGATAGTGTGATATTGGGCGTTATATCACCGAGGATATGATCACCACATACGAGTATCTTTCTGCCCGGCTCGTAAAGACAAATGTGACCCGCAGTATGCCCTGGGGTCTCAATGCATTCAAATCTGTAATCCCCGATCCTGATCACCTCACCGTCCTTCAAGACAGTGGAACCAAAAAGCGTATTCGTGCTATATCTGCGACCGGGGTGGCTTCCGACGGCCTTTTCCAGATCCTCTTCGGGAAATCCGAATTCGCGAGCGAAACCAATCAGCTGCTTCCAGTGCTCAGGACTACTGGACCTGATAACCTCAGCATCTGCCTGACCAAAGTAGATTCTCGACCCTTCTCGAGCGAGGGCTGAAACCAAGCCGGAGTGGTCTGCATGCATATGCGTAATGAAGAAATCAGTTTGCTCCAAGTCCACTCCGATTTCCTCCAAGCCCGAAACGAGTGTAGCTAGGCACTCTTCCTTGTTCCATCCGGTATCAACGATCAGAGACCCATCTCTGCCCGCTACCACATAGGAGTTGGTGGCTTTGAGAGGGCTGCCCGGCAGGGGAACTTGGATCCTATATAGACCCGGCAGTATTTCTTCCATCGCTACCCCAGGAAACGCTCGTCATGTTGCCAGCATCAGCCTGGTATGGTGGTCAGGCTGTCAATATTGCGCAGACGAAAAAGCTAGCACATTCTGCCGCAATTGTCCATCCAAGTGCCCGTCAAGCTGTCGGTATCTAGATAGAATCGCTATTCAGCGCTTGACAAGGGCTGCTCAGCGTCGTAGCATTCTGGGGCTGGTCATTGAGTCAACACAGAGCGGACTGGCTCAAGATTATGTCTATTGGGAGGAAGACTTATGGACAATGTGGAAACCCTGCTGAAGGAGCTCACTGAAGCCAACGGAATGTCTGGGCACGAGACCGAGGTCAGGCGTCTAATTCAGCGCCGCTTCAAATCGTTGGGCGAAGTTAGTCACGACAAGCTCGGGAGCATAATATGCAGAAAGCTGGGAGATGCGCCCGACCCAAAGATCATGTTGGCCGCTCATATGGATGAGATTGGTTTCATCGTAGGCTTCATAACGAAAGATGGATTCATCAGGTTCTCCGCCCTAGGAGGCTGGTGGGATCATGTACTTCTGGCACAGAGAGTAGTAATAAGGACGATCAAAGGTGATGTTATCGGTACGGTTGGTGCCAAGCCTCCTCACCTGTTATCAGACGAAGAACGCAGCAAGCTGGTAGAGAAGAAGGACATGTACATTGACGTCGGCGCCACTTCACGCGAAGAGGTCGAAGAGGCAGGGGTCTCCGTTGGCGACCCCATACTACCGGTCAGCTCCTTCGCTGTTCTAGCCAATGGAAAGACTTACCTAGGCAAAGCCTTCGATGACCGGTCGGGCTGTGCTGTATTGATAACAGCAATGCAGCGAATGCTCAACGTTACCCATCGAAACACCATCTTTGCTGTGGCTACTGTTCAGGAGGAGGTCGGACTCAGGGGAGCAACGACCAGTGTAAAGGTAGTAAATCCTGATGTTGCCATTGTGCTGGAGGCAACTGGGATTAACGACATGCCCGGTGCGAGCAACGACACTCAACAAATAGTGAGACTTGGCCGAGGTCCTGTTGTGACTTTCTACCGCCAGGATATGATACCCAATCAGGGTTTGCGTACCCTCATGGTAGACACAGCAAAGAGGTTTGGCATACCGATTCAGATTCGCGCTGACGGAGGCGTTCGCGGAGGGACCGACGGCGCAGCTATTCATTTGCACGGTAGCGGCGTCCCCACAGTCGTGCTCAGTCTGCCGGTTCGCTATGTTCATAGCCACAATGCAATTCTGCACCGAGACGATCTCAATGCGGCAGTCGAGCTGCTGACTCGGATGATTCCAGCATTGGATCAAAAGACCGTGACTGAGCTGACGACCTGGTAACACGAAGCTCTGGAATCGTCTCCTACCGACACCTTGTCTTGATTGGCGCTCCTGTGGCAGCGCCGATGCTTAGTGCCACATACCGACCGTTGCGGTGGACATACGAGATATGACTGGGATGCCGCTTCCAGCGGATGCGACTCTTTTCCACACCCACCACAACCAATGGGCCGTTGCGCCCACCATCGGTATCACCAGCCAGGCACACAGCTGTTTCAACCAGTGAGATGCCTTCCGATAGCCTGAGACGAGAGAGCCCTTGGCGAAACCTGAACTCACCGGTCAGTGCCAAAGGCCAATGCATCCAGCGATTTCCCTTACCAGAAGTTTGACAAGGGCTCAGAAAACAGATAGCATTCTGGTGCCGTTGATGGATCCCCGGAGACAATTCAGCTGATCTGAGGAAGAGGCCATCAGGAGGGCGAGTGAGACGGCAGCCAATTGACATTCTGGCCAACTGTCCGACAACTGCGGATTCCCATGCTCTTTCCACCCGACGAATCCCTGTTGCAGCGCGCCCAGGCCTCGGCCGCAGACAAAGCCGGCGTAGGCGCAGGAACTGAAACATAAAGCGAGGTATTGTGACACATGAGCAGAGTTAGAACACCGAAGGCAGGTGAAATCTTGCCCTGGCACCCTGACAAACTTTCAGGGGCCACGCCAGCTCGTCTGATGAATTTCGTCGATGGAAAGTGGATGGAATCCAGAAGATACAGAGACGTCATAGATCCGCTCTCAGGTGAACCGTTTATCCAGATGCCAGACACGAGCGAAGAGGAACTGGAATCTTTCGTTCAATCGCTGGCAAGATGCCCCAAATGTGGTTTGCATAACCCGCTGATGAATGTCGACAGATACGTGCTGTACGGACAGATCAGCGAAAGGTTCGCCGACTTGCTCAGAAGTAGCGATGGGGAGACCTATTTCGCGAGACTGATTCAGAGAGTTATGCCTAAGGACACCCAACAATGCCTCGACGAAGTCACTGTGACAGCCACCTTCCTCGAGAACTTCTCAGGCGACCAGGTCAGGTTCCTGGCCAAGGGACAGACTACTCCGGGCAATCACCTAGGTCAGGAGGCCATAGACTACCGCTGGCCCCACGGTCCAGTTGCTGTGATCACACCCTTCAACTTCCCGCTGGAGATAATGGCTCTACAGACCATGGGCGCCTTGTACATGGGGAACAAGCCGATTCTCAAGCAGGCCGCAACTACTTCCATTGTTGCTGAAGCCTTTGTAAGGCTGCTGCTGCATTTCGGAATGCCTGCGCAAGACCTGCTTCTGATTCACTGCAGCGGTCAGGTGATGGAGAGATTGGTTGCCAACCCCATCATACAGTTCACCCAGTTCACCGGCAGTAGTTCGGTTGCGGAGCGCCTTCTGGAGCTGACTAAAGGCAGGTGTCGCATCGAGGATGCCGGCTTTGATTGGAAGATAGTCGGGCCGAATGCAATTCCGTCTATGCTCGACTTTGTAGCAGCGCAATGCGATAGAGATGCCTACGCGGCCAGTGGTCAGAAGTGTTCCGCACAGAGCCTCTTGGCAGTGCACCAGAATTGGGTGAAGCTTGGACTGCTGGTGAGAATAGAAGAACTTGCCGCCAAGCGCAACCTGGCAGATCTTACTATCGGTCCGGTACTGACCTGGACAAACGACATGATTGAGGAGCATATCGGCAAGCTGTTACGCATCAAGGGTGCGAAGATACAGTTTGGCGGCAAGCGATTGCAGAGGCATACGATACCATCGTGCTACGGCAGTTTCCAACCCACTGCCGTCTTCGTGCCACTAAGGAGTATTCTGCCGCACGTTGATTTGGTTACAACTGAGGTTTTTGGGCCCCTTCAGATCATAACGACGTGGGAATCCGAGGACGATCTCAACGTGCTGTTGGACATATGCAATTCCATGAAGCATCATCTTACGGCCGGAGTCGTAGATAACAATCCAGATTTCCTGAACAGCGTATTGGGACGTACAGTGAATGGCACAACTTATGCCGGCATCAGGGCCCGAACTACGGGAGCGCCCCAGTGGCACTTCTTCGGTCCATGTGGGCATCCAGCCGCCGCTGGGATTGGAACGATAGAAGCCATCAGAAACACCTGGTCGCTGAACAGGACAATCATAAAGGATACCAATGCGCTGTCTCGTGGAGCGTAGAGTTACGAATCCTCTCTCGTTGGGCCAATCCATCTTTGCGCCATCTCGAAAGTAGGTGTCCACATGAGGGCTGCTCTACAGCCTTCCGTCGCATGGTGCATCGCGCAAGCTCGGCATATTCGCCTTGGCCACCAAGAAGAGAGACATGCACTGCGCTTCACAGAGAGCAGGTACCCGACCCTTGGGTGCAGTGTCACTCGAGAAAAAATTCCCCGCTTTTTGTGCCAGGGGTATTGCATTCTACTACATATAGTGGTAGAATGTTCCTGTACCACAATCCTTGGGGGAGTCAGTGAACTGTCCTTACTGTGGGAAGCGGGATTCAAGGGTGATAGATTCCAGGAGTGTAGACGACGGGGTGAGACGCCGCAGGAAATGCCTCGCCTGCAGCGCCCGGTTTACTACTTACGAGCGCGTACAGCCGCACGATATCTTCGTCATCAAGAAGGACGGGCGGCGTGAGGAATTCAGCCGTGACAAGCTTCTCCTCGGTATCCGCAAAGCTTGTGAGAAACGCCCCCTTCCCACAGGTGCTATTGACAAATTGGCGGACACGATAGAGGCTGAGCTTTACAAGGCAGGTAAGAGCGAGGTCTCCACATCTTATATCGGTGATTTGGTCATGGATGGACTGAAGAAGCTGGACCATATTGCCTACATTCGCTTTGCCAGTGTTTATCGCGAGTTTGCTGATATCGGTGATTTGAAACAAGAGGTCGATAGCTTGGCGGTGCGCAGAGAGCTAACGCCAGTCAACCAGTTGCCGCTACCGTCTTCTGGGACGGTGAATATCCTGATTGGACGTAAGAGGAGATGAAGGTGCCCAAGACCCGTCGCAAGGAAGATCAAAAGAAAGAAAACCGGAAGGCTGTTGCCCGAGATAGAGTAGCTCAAGCTGTCTTCGCTGCTGCCGAGTCAATGGGCATAAGTGACAGGAAATTGTTGGAAAAGTTCACCGAACAAGTGAGCCAGCGCCTCGAGGTAGCTCAGCCGTTACCAGGCATGGAGGGATTGGTTACGCGGCAAACCAAGCAACCGTTGTCCTCCTCTCAAATTCAGGAAATGGTCAGGGAAATCCTGACCGTCGATGAATTTTCTCCGCAGGCCAGAAGCCAGGTCATTTCCGGAATGAAACTCAGCGACAACGCTCTAAGAGTCCTGGAACGTAGATACCTGGCAAAAGACGGAGAGGGAAAAGCTACCGAGACCCCCCAAGCGCTGTTTCGCCGCGTTGCCAGACATATCGCCTCAGCGGAGCTCACCTACAATCCTCAGGGGGATGCCTCCTATTATGAAGAGGCTTTCTATCAATTGATGGAAAACCTGGAGTTTCTCCCCAACTCTCCCACTTTAATGAATGCCGGCCGCGAACTGGGGCAACTATCGGCTTGCTTTGTATTACCCATTGAGGACTCCATGGAGTCCATCTTCGATGCGGTCAAATATACCGCCCTGATTCACAAAAGCGGTGGCGGCACAGGCTTTTCCTTTTCCCGACTTAGACCGGAAAGAGACAGGGTGGGTTCGACAGGCGGTATTGCCAGCGGCCCTTTGTCCTTCATGAGGGTCTTTGATACCACGACCGATGTCATAAAGCAAGGCGGCATGCGGCGCGGAGCTAACATGGCAATACTAAATGTCGAACATCCGGATATCCTCCGATTCATCGAAGCCAAGGACAACCCCGAGGCCTTCACCAACTTCAACCTTTCCGTAGCTGTGACCGACAAGTTTATGAAGGCGGTGGAAGAAGACACCGACTACAATCTGCTGAACCCGCGAACCGGTGAAGTAGTAGACAAGCTAAGTGCCAGACAGGTTTTCGACAAGATAGTGGACATGGCTTGGCGCACCGGCGACCCGGGTGTAGTATTCATTGACGAGATAAACAGACATAACCCCACCCCTCAACTGGGCAGAATAGAAAGCACAAACCCTTGCGGGGAACAACCCCTGCTTCCCTTCGAATCCTGCAATTTGGGCTCGATAAACCTGTCCAAAGTGGTAACGGACAAGAACGGGCAACCATGCATTGACTACGCCAAGCTGTCCAGAACTGTCAAATTGGCAATCCGCTTCCTTGACGATGTTATCGAAGTCAACCAATTCCCTCTGCCAGAGATTGAAAAGATGACAAAGACCACGAGGAAAGTAGGCTTGGGAGTGATGGGCTTTGCTGACATGCTCATTCAGCTTGGCATTCCTTACGATAGCGAACAGGGGCTTGGTGTAGCTGAGGAAATCGCCCGTTTCATATCCTCAGAGGCAAACAGCGCTTCAATAGAGCTGGCTCAGGAAAGGGGAGTCTTCCCCGCTTTCCAGGGAAGCGTCTATGACACCCCCGATGGTCCTCGTTTTCGAAATGCCTCGCGCACTACCATTGCCCCTACGGGCAGCCTGAGCATAATTGCTAATTGCTCCAGTGGCATCGAGCCGCTCTTTGCCTTGAGCTACGTGCGCCATATCTTGGAGGGCGAGGAATTCATAGAGCTAAATCCTTATTTTGAGGACGCAGCAAGGAAGGGAGGTTTCTACTCTCCTCAGCTAATGAAGCAGCTGGCTGAAGGGAAAAGGTTAAGGGATATAGAAGAAGTCCCTGCAGAGGCAAAAAAACGCTTCGTCACTTCCCATGACATATCCCCTGAGTATCACGTTAAGATGCAGGCTGCATTCCAGAGATACACTGATAGCGCTGTGTCCAAAACAGTCAATTTCCCTTACGATGCAACGCCCGGTGACGTAGCTAAAGTGTATATGCTGGCATACCGGGAGCGCCTGAAAGGGATAACCATCTACCGAGATGGAAGCCGGGCAAATCAGGTTCTTACTGTAGGTGACAAGCCAAAGAAGGCTGAAGGGAAGCTAGCTCCCAGGAAACGGCCCAAAGTTACCAGAGGGGTAACCGAAAGAGTCAACACTGGGTGTGGCTACATCTATGTGACGGTGAATTTCGACCAACAAGGAATCTCCGAGGTGTTCTCGACCCTGGGAAAGGCCGGAGGTTGTGCCGCAGCGCAGCTTGAAGCCATCAGCCGCCTCACCTCCGTAGCTCTCAGATCCGGAATAGATATAGATTCGATTGTGAAGCACCTGCGCGGTATCAGATGCCCTTCTATTACTTGGGAGCAGGGGCACGCTATCTTGTCTTGTTCCGATGCTATCGCGAGCGTGCTAGAGAAGTACATCAAGAAGGAAGAGACTGCTAGCAATCCCGGGATGTCTCCCAGCAACCCTGAAGGGTTCAAGAGCTGGGCTGGACAGTGTCCCGATTGCGGTGGTTCCTTGATTTGCCAGGAAGGCTGCAACATTTGCCTTGCCTGTGGCTTCACCAAATGCGCATAGAGCGCGAGGAAGCATGTCCCAACCGGGGTTGAAGGATGGTTAGCTCAAGAGCCAGCTATTATTCAGCTCTTAAACAGGTAACTAAAGCTGCCAACTCGGCTCTTGGCTTAAGGAGGATTTGTAATTCCATAGCTAAGAGCGCTGCCGTAGCAGTGGAGGCAAATGGCTGCCGCATTTTGTCTCTTAATTCACAAAGGGAATATTTGATCACTGTAGGTGCATATGGTTTGAGCGACCTCTACTTAAAGAAGGGGCCTCTCAAAGCCCACAAGAGCCTCGCAGACGTCCTTGATGGAAAAGTAGTATTCATTGCCGATGCCACCAAAGACAAAAGAGTTCAACACCCCCAGATAGCACTAGCTCAAGGAATATCTTCCATACTTGGGGTCCCTATACTTGAGAAAGGGGAAACTGTCGGAGAGATTCGAATCTACACTCGCGAGCCTCGCCAATTCTCCGAAGCGGACAAGAGCTTCCTCCTCAGCGTTGCCGACATTTGCAGCGTGATCTTTCAAAGAGCAGAGCTTCATCACTTGTTAGAGCAAGATTACATGGCAGGCGAGAAACGAGGAAGACTGTCTCGGGGATCCCCGTCACCCACCACGGCATTGAGGTCAACTAGCTTTGCTCATCCCAGCGAGGAGGACTTTGCCAGACTCCTAGACTTCTATTGCATTGAATGGCTTTACGAACCCCGTTCATTTCCCCTGAGACAGGAAGACAACAAGATAGCTGAGATGTTCACCCCCGATTTCTATCTGCCCGAGCTAGATCTCTATGTTGAAATCACCACACTGAAGCAGAATCTCCTAACCAACAAGAATCGCAAGCTGCGTCAGCTCAGAGCACTCTACCCAGATGTCAATATCAGGCTTCTGAACAAGAGCGACTTTCTGAAGCTCTTAGCCAAATACGGTTATGGTCCGCTTGGCGAAGCCAAAGTAGAGGGCATCGACCGAGTTTTGTACAGTCACGCCAGAGTTCAACGGAGAGTAGGAACCCTAGCCAGACACATCTCCCGTGATTATGCTGGCCAGCAACTGGTTTTGGTAGGCATCTTGAAGGGAGTTGTCTGCTTTATGTCTGACCTTATGCAGCACCTTTCTATTCCCGTTACCCTGGACTTCATGGCCATCTCATACTACGGCGGTGATGGCCAGGTAGTCAAGATAACGCGAGACCTAGATAGCAGCATTACAGGACAACATGTACTGATGGTTGAAGATATCGTAGATACTGGTATGACACTCAATTATGTCCTCAATCATCTCCACGCCCACAACCCTGCCAGTCTTCGCGTCTGTACCCTGTTGGACAAGAGAGCACGACGATTAGTGGATGTCCCTCTTGACTACGTGGGCTTTGCAGTCCCAGATGAGTTCGTGGTCGGCTACGGACTGGATTACAAAGGGCAGTACCGTAACTTGCCCTTCATAGGCATCCTCCGCCCCGAGCTGATCACAGACACAGAGCCACAATGACCGTCCCGACTTCATCCCATTGCCCGCAGCAATAGAAATGCAAATCGCCCCGAGTGACCCCCCTGCTCTCGGCCCACCCCTCCCGCCTTCGTCTCTGTTTCCACCTACCTTGCGCCGGGCTCCTACCTCCCAGCACTTTCCGGCTTCCACTTGCCCGGCGGCCGGTTCCGCCACGCCAAATACCTGTTCAGTCACTCGGGACACTACCATAACAGCGCACTGCCTGGATCTTATCAAGGTCAAGTTTTGACACTGTAACGCCACACCTTCCTGTCCCAAATCGCGCCGCCCAATAAGCCTTGTCGGCATTTTGTGAGAGCTCTCCTTACGGATTGCATCATAGAGTCGGTATGAAAACCAACTCAATTCACTCACAGCTAGCCTGCCATCTGGCACGAAATCTCTCCTTGACTTGTAGATTCACCAGACCCTGCGGCCACTTCCCCTGCAAAGCTCTGGCTACTTCCTCCCAGGGCCACCTAAACAGTTCCTCCCGCGACTCCTCCGAATAATACGCAAAGTGACCGGTAATGAGAACATTGTTGAGCTTGAGTAACGGACTATCGCTATCAGGAGGCTCTGAATCCAGCACATCCAGACCGGCACCGGCAATCAGCCCTTCTGAGAGGGCAGCGTAAAGAGCCCGTTCATCCACGAGCTCTCCACGGGCTGTGTTTATGAAATAAGCAGTGGGTTTCATCTTCTTGAATTGCCCGAGCCCCATCATGTGCTTGGTCTCCGCGGTGAGGGCAGTATGCATAGAAACGAAATCCGACTCCTGAAGCAACCGGTCGAGTTCTACCGGCTCCACCTGCAACTTTTCAAAAAGGGCACTAGGTACATGGGGGGAATAGGCAATGATTTTGAAGCCGAAAGCTCTTGCCTTCGGGACAAGGGCACGAGCTATATTGCCAAAGCCAATCAGCCCCAAGGTCTGCCCGGATAACCGATGTAATGGCTTCAAGGCGTTCAAGTAATCTGCCTGCGTACTCCACTTCCCGCGTTTGACATCAGGCAGTAGTTGATAAAGCTTCCTTGAGCAGGCGAGAATGAGAGCCATAGCATGGTCTGAGACCTCCTCCAGGCAGTAACGGGGATTGTTAGCCACACATATGCCTTTTTCTGTAGCTGCGGCTATATCCACATTATCGTAACCTATTCCGGTGAGGGCAATCAGTCGACATTTGTTCAGATTCTCGATTACTCTCCGGCTAAATACATACCCGGGCGTTATCTTTATTCCCAGTGCAATGACAGCCTCAGCTTCAACACAGGCAGAAACAAGCTCATCCTCAGTAGTACAGAACGTCTTCTCCACTTCTGCCCCTAATCTGGTCAGAAGCTCGTCGTAGGCAGGCACTATCCCGGGCACATGAAAGGTAACGACAACTTTGAAGCTCAAGCTCTTACCCCCCTTTTCCTTTCTGACGGGGATATCTCGATCGCTCTAGATTTCATGATTATAGCATTGCCACATTGGCATCTTCAGTCTGAATCCCCCGGGCTTTTTCCATCTATTCATTAACCTCGGGCGAGTGTCTCGGTAGAACGGAAAGAGTCGGTAAGGGCAGACCACGTCTTTCCTGTGGATCAGCCATTCACTTGTATTGAGCCATACCATAATATACTATATGTTCAGGTCACTCTAACCAGGAACGACACAGTGAGTATCAGTCCAATCGGCAACGAAACAGGAGGTCAAGATGTCTGATGTGATAGCGAAGGTAATATCCAAACAGGGGACTTGCGTAGCTCAACACAAGGTTGGCGATGAGTTTGTCATCGGAGAACAGACTCCGCCTAACCTTTGTTCATGGGCTTTCTATTCCCTTTTCCCTTTTGCCCTGGTTCTGCAATTCGGTGGTGCATTCCCCTGGGAGAGGGACCGAGACAAAGCTACCGTCGCCTGTCCAGATCCAACAAACCCGGTAGTGTTTGAACTGAGGCGCACTGCGCCTCAATGAGATAACCACGAGGGCGGCCAGAGCAGAACAGGCCGAAATCAGCAGATTCCAGCTAACCTTGTTGCTGAACCAATGACACATCCAGGTGCCGGCGAATGTTGATGCACCTCGACATCGACTTCAGCGATTGATCTGTCTGCGCAAGCTCCCGGCTTTGTGTTCGTGACGATAAGCCGCCGCCGTACTTCCAATGCCCAAACAGACCATCGCAATCCCGAAGAGACCAAGCATACTCGCTGAGATAAGGAGGAGACCACCGCCCATCATCCCCACTGTTACCAGAACTATTGCCAGAATAACATACATATTTGCCCTGTCTTTGGCTTCCTCAACTTCCTCCTGCACCTGTAACTCTTGCCATTCCGTATCCGCCTCATCCAGAATCTCCCCGCACTTAGGACAAACTGCCAAATCTTCGTCTATTTCTTTCCCGCAGCGCTGACAATATAGCATGGCCATACCTCCCTATCTCCTCACAGTATTATACGACAACCGGGACGAAAATTCACCATCTTCTGCTTGCGTCTGTGGGCAATTACCGCCATGTCATAGAGAATGCTCAAACTCCACAGAGGTCTGTTCCTAACGAGTCTCCTACCGGTACCCGGTTCTTGAACCAGGGCATCAGGCTCCTCAGTTTCCTGCCCAGTGCCTCAATGGGATTGAGCCTCCATCCGCTTCATCACATTGAGCCTAACTCGGCCAACCTGATTCTCCAGAATCCACTTTGTGACAAAGTCACCATCCTGAATCTCTGGGGCAATTTGCTCCGTTTCCCCCTCGACCAAATAGCCAATGATCCGGAGTCCCCCGTTCTGTTCGCATACTCCGACGTATCGCTTCCAGAATAGCGCAGGTAACTCAGATCACCCTGACAAACCAGATCAACAACAAGCTCCAACTTGTGGCAGACGCCGGAATAGGCGATCTCCCGTTGATACCCGGCCTCTACCAATGTCTCGAAGCCAAATTTTGCGAGAAAGACCCTTACTCCGCAAAGAACCGTCTGCTCGTCAAGCAGGTCGGTCTCTCTCCTCAGCGAAAGTCGCCTCCGGACCTCCGGCTCTGGCGCAACCGACCCTCTGGCACGTGCCCGGGCTGTCTCCTCTGTCTTTCCCAAAACGTCCTGATGGACAGCAAGCGGCTACGGTGCAGTCACATTGAGAACGACGAAGCTGAAACCCTCCTGAATTGGAGTCCCATCTGCATCGAATGTTTTTACATTTAGCTTGCCACCTACACTGCTATAGTCGGCATATCCGCTAACACCAGTCCTGTACATAGTGCTAACGACTGTTACATAGTTCCAGATCGAATAACTTATACCATCGAGTGTGATTTCCCACCGCTTCTCGCTGTCGTTCCAATCTACTGAAGTAACGTTTAACGCTGCTCCAAGACTCCCGTCTCTGCCAACCCTGCCCATGGCTACAATCATGCTAGGCCCGGCTGGTCCTCGCGGCCCCGCAGACCCGGCTGGTCCGGCTGGTCCTTGCGGCCCCGCTGGCCCGGCTGTTCCGGCCACTCCGGCTGGCCCTTGTGCCCCAGGCAAAACGATTGCCAGGATTAGAGCTACAATAGCCAACACTGTTGCTAATACGGCTAACACCAATGGTCCTTTCACCTGACACCTCCTTCAAACGCTTTCTACAGATTTCAGCTATACCAACCATTCTGTCATCCTCATCCTATTCCGTCAACCCCGGTCTGGCATTTGTACCGGCCTATTAGTGCATTCCTAAATAGATCTTTGCAACAATTCCTTGCAACAGTGGGCAGGAAGTGGTATTACCTTTCTGAGAGACTTCCGGCAAAAAGCCAGGCCGGTCATGATTAACTGACGTGTCGCGGGAGATCACCTGCGGTAAATTGTGTGATGGTCACATTTTGGGTAAAATACAAAGAGCCATGTGCCTAGCAATACCGGTAAGGATTGTTTCAATAGACGGGGATGAGGCAGAAACCGAAATCGCCGGAGTAAGGCGTCGAGTTAGTATTGCCTTTACGCCCGAAGCCAAGGCAGGCGATTATGTACTGCTTCATACGGGATATGCCATAGGCATCATAGATGAGGCTGAAGCCGAGGAGACTCTGAAGCTCTTGAAAGAGATGGCAAGCCTGGACCCTTGAGCAAGAAACGCGAAGTTCTGTGCACTAGGTCCGAAAGCCCAAGCTGTTCTCAGCTGTGGGATTTCGAGTCTGTCCTTCACACTAGAACTTGGGATTTTCAAGGCCTGTGAAATTCATTGATGAATATCGAAATGGCGAGATGGCTAGGAAATTGGCCCGAAGGATCGCCAATCGCTCCACCAGAACTGTAAGACTGATGGAATTTTGCGGCGGGCACACGCACGCCATATTACGATATGGAATTCGCCAGTTAGTTCCCGAGACGGTTGAAATGAGGTCGGGTCCGGGCTGCCCCGTCTGTGTTACCGCAACAGCTGATCTAGACAAAGCCATCGCAATGGCACACCTCTCCGACGTTATCATCACAACTTTCGGGGACATGATAAGAGTCCCCGGCAGCTACTCGAGCTTACAGGCAGCCAAAGCTGAAGGGGCCGATGTCCGAATAGTTTATTCCACTATAGACGCCCTAGAGGTAGCAAAAGCCAACCCCGGGAAGTCAGTGATCTTCATTGGGATCGGGTTTGAGACCACGGCACCCACCATAGCAGCCTCGATACTTAAGGCGCAACAGGAGAAGACGGAAAACTTCTATGTTCTATCCCTTAATAAGCTGACGCCTCCGGTGATGAAAGCGCTGCTCGGTTCAGGCGAGATGAAGCTAGATGGCATCGTCTGTCCCGGACATGTCAGTGTCATAATTGGTTCTCATCCCTACGGATTCATCCCCAGGGATTATGGAGTGGCTTGTGTCATCTCGGGATTTGAACCGCTGGATATTCTGTTATGCATAGACAGATTGGTGGAGCAGATTGAAGAGGACGAGCCCAGAGTAGAGATAGCTTACCCCCGAGGAGTGAAGCCTGAGGGAAATGGAAAAGCTCGGCAACTGATAGAAGAAGTCTTCGACATTGGCGGAGCTAACTGGCGGGGGATTGGAATTGTCCCTCAAAGTGGCTTGACAATTAGAGGAAAATACGAGCGCTTTGACGCCGACAGGGCTTTTTCAGTGAGCCTGACCCCCCCGAGGGAGCCTAAGGGATGCCGGTGCGGGGACATGATTCGTGGCGCAGCTACACCACCGGAGTGCACACTCTTTAGCAAAGCCTGCACGCCGGAAACCCCTGTCGGTCCCTGCATGGTCTCCAGTGAAGGCGCCTGCTCAGCCTATTATCAATATGGGGCTGCTGAAGATCTGCAAGATGTCCAGGGCAATATGGATTACACTCATGGATGACAGGATTCTTTTGGCTCATGGCAGCGGTGGTAAATTGAGCCACGAATTGGTGGAGAAGAAATTCCTGCCCTTCTTAGCTAATCCGGCACTTACTAGATTAGATGACTCGGCTGTCTTCGAAGCCAGCGGACGATTGGCTTTCACCACGGATGGCTACGTGGTGAACCCCATTTTTTTCCCCGGCGGCGATATTGGCAAACTAGCCGTTTGTGGGACGGTGAACGACCTGGCTATGAGTGGAGCCAGGCCTCTGTATTTGAGTCTCTCCGCAATCATAGAAGAGGGGTTTGGCTTCAGTGAACTTGAACGCATAGTGCACTCAATCAAGAAGGCTGCTGAGGAAGCCGAGGTACGTATCATTGCCGGCGACACCAAGGTGGTAAATCGAGGCCAAGCTGACAAATTGTTTATCACAACCTCTGGCATAGGGGTAATTCCTCCCGGAGTTGATATTTCAGGGGCTAACGCCAGAGTCGGCGACAAAGTTCTGCTCAGTGGCACCATCGGCGACCACGGCATAGCTATACTGAGTCAGCGTGAGGGACTGGGTTTTTCCATGACTCTGAGCAGCGACTGCGCTCCATTGAACAAGTTAGTATCTCAGATGCTGGAGGCCTCATCCAGGATTCACTGTATGCGTGACCCCACCAGGGGCGGGCTAGCCACCACTCTCAATGAACTGGCCCGGCAATCGAAGGTGGGCATTGTGATAGAAGAGACTAAGATTCCTGTGAAGGAAGATGTCCAAGCTGCTTGCGAGCTTCTGGGATTAGACCCCATTTATGTGGCCAACGAGGGCAAGCTGGTAGCCATAGTTGATCCCGCCGATGCCCACAGGGTTCTTGCCCGCATGAAAGAGAATAGCTACGGTAGAGATGCAGCTATCATCGGCGAAGTAACCAAAGAGCACCCGAGAAAGGTGGTAATGAAGACAAAGCTCGGCCCCTCTCGAATCGTGGATATGCTATCCGGGGAATTGTTGCCTCGTATCTGTTAGTTGGTTTGACAGCCAGATTTTGCCAGTGCTACACTGCATTCACCTGTGAAGCGTATTGGCATCCTCTACCATCCTCTACGTGAAAAAGCCCGAGACCTGAGCGAGAAACTCGAAGAGCTTTTGTCCTCTCGAAGGATCTCCTCGTGGCGGTGCTCAGCCTGGGACGAGGACAAAGCTAAGCCACAAGTTGAGGGAACGGAGCTAGTCTTCAGCATTGGCGGAGATGGCACTATCCTCCATTCCGCCAGAATCGTAGCTCCCTTGTCGGTGCCCATCTTAGGCATAAACCTGGGCAGGCTGGGGTTTATCACCGAGATAGATGGCGACGAAGTCCTGTCTCATTTGCCTGCTTTGCTCAAGGGGAAAGGGTGGGTCGAGGAAAGGTCCATGCTGGAAGCGCAAGTTGCCGACAAGGCTTTCTATGCCTTGAACGACGTTGTGCTACATAGCGTCGCAATTCGCCTGGTTAACATAGAAGCACAGATTGACGGCACAGCGCTGACCACTTACCGGGCCGATGGGGTAATCGTCTCTACCGCTACCGGAAGTACAAGTTATTCCCTGGCATCTGGCGGACCGATTCTTCACCCTCAATCCAGGGAAATAGTCCTCCAACCAGTGGCTTGTCACCTGGGATTGAGTCACGCCTTGGTACTGCCTTCACGGAGCATAGTTGACTTGAAGGCTGCCCGCAAGGAAAAGGCCGTGCTTAGCATTGACGGGCAAGTGGAATTGCCGTTATCAGACGGGCAAAACGTCAGAGTCAAGCTAAGTCCCCGCCTGGCTCGCTTCTTGAGAATTCACGAGCCAAACTACTTCTACGGTTCACTGTGGCAGAAACTAGGAGGCAGAAGAAATGAAACGTGACGTGAAGGTTGAAAGGGCAAAGGTAAGCGATGTAACCTCCATGCACCAGTTAATAAGCTATTTCGCTGATAAGGGAGAGATGCTGCCTCGCGCCTTATCCGAGATATATGAGGGCATTAGAGACTACTTTGTGGTCAGGACAAGGGGGAGGGTTATTGCCTGTGCGGCATTGCACGTTACCTGGGTTGATCTAGCTGAAGTCAGGTCTCTCGCCGTCGCCGAGCATAAACAGAATCAAAAGATTGGTTCTGCGCTGATCCAGGCCTGTCTAGAAGAAGCCAAGGAATTGGGCATACCCAGAGTTTTTTGTCTCGTTCGCAAGCCGGCTTTCTTTGCAAGACACGGCTTCCAATCAATCGACAAAAAAGAGTTGCCGCAGAAGGTATGGGCAGAATGCTATCGTTGTCCCAAGTTTCCCGACTGCGACGAAGTAGCCCTTATTTGTTACCTTTGAAGCTCTGCAGACAAAGCCACGTCAGCTTAGCTCAGAAGCATGATTATGTCAAAACCAGAAAAGAAGCTACATAGCCGACAGATATATCAGGGGCGCGCAGTAAGCATACGCGTGGACTCTGTGGAGAAAGCTGACGGAACAGAAACCACTAGGGAGGTGGTGGAACACAGCGATTGTGTAGCCGCAGTAGCCCTTGACAAGCAAGGTAACATCCTTCTTGTCCGCCAGTTTCGCCATGCCGTGGACAGGTTCCTTCTGGAGGTACCGGCTGGTGCCATCGACCCCGACGAAGAGCCGATTGATGCGGTGCGCCGCGAACTACAGGAGGAGGTTGGTCAATTCCCACGGAAGATAGACAAGCTAGGGGGCTTCTATGCCACCCCGGGCTATGGCACGGAGTACCTCTATTGCTTTCTCGCTACCGACCTTGTGCCCGCTCGTCTAGTGGCTGAGGATACCGACGACATCGAGCTGGTCCGAGTTTCCCCGGACGAAATACCCCGGCTTATTGCCTCCGGCGAAATCTGCGATGCCAAAAGCATCGCAGCACTGCTCATGTTCCGCTTTATGCGGCAGTGCAAGTAGACTCGGCCACGAGGTGGTATCTCAATATTGGCTCACACTGCAGATCGATCCTACGGTGGCGGAGACGATGTGATATGATAATGCTCTAGACTGGATTTGCCGAAGAGGCTCAACTGTCGTATGAAGAGACTGGTCGTTTTCCTACTTATGGTAGCCTTGAGCGCCAGTATGGCAGGCTGTTTCCTTTTCCCGCCTCGCAAGCTGGAAATACGCACATGGCATGACTTGAATGCAGTCAGAAACAACCTGCGCGGTCATTACCTTCTGATGAACAACCTGGATTCCACCACACCTGGTTACGATGAGCTGGCGAGCCCGACAGCCAATGAAGGGAAGGGTTGGCATCCGATTGTTGGAGCCGACAGCGATCGTTCATTTAGAGGGATTTTCGATGGGCAAGGATACGAAATACGTGACCTGTTTATCAACCTTCCACGAACGGGTTATGTAGGGCTTTTTAGTATTGTCGGTAAGGCAGGACGCATCGAGGATACTGGCGTGGTGAACGCCGTCGTCACCAGCACTGCCTATGTCGGTAGTCTGGCGGGCCTTAACAAAGGTACCGTAAACAACTGCTATTCAAGCAGCAACGTCACTGGCGACCAGTGGGTTGGCGGTCTGGTCGGGCAGAATGATGGCGCTATGACCAACTGCTATTCCACAGGCAGCGTCACTACCAATTCCAGCGGCGGCGGTCTTGTGGGAGGGAACCCTGGCACTGTCAACAATTCCTATGCCACAAGCAACGTCACTGCACAGGTGGGTGTCGGCGGCCTGATCGCAGTCAACAGCGGCACTGTGAGTAATTCCTACTCCACCGGCAGGGTGACCGGCAATAGCTACACTGGCGGTCTGGTAGGATATGGGGAGGGCGCTGTGAACAATTGCTTCTGGGATATCGAGACCAGCGGACAAGCTACTTCGGCTGGCGGGACCAGTAAGACCACAGCACAGATGAAAGACATAGCTACCTTCTCAGGAGCAGGCTGGAACATAATGACAGTCGCCAATCCTGGCACACGCAACCCTTTCTACATCTGGAATATCGTCAACGGGGTGACCTATCCCTTCCTGAGCTGGCAACCGTAAGCAGGCAACTCTCGTCAGAGCGACGCTGCTTCGGCTGGCCTTGCGGGCCTAGAAAGTACAGACGGGGAACTCACTGCTCAGATCGCGAAATTGGCGACAACAGCCTGACCCAGGGAAATGCCGCCGTCGTTACAGGGCACCTGCCTGTGAGTAAATACCTGAAAACCGCTGCTTTCCAGTAACCTGATCGATTCGCGCAATAGCAAGCGATTTTGAAATACACCGCCACTCAAGGCTACCTGTCGGATGCTAGTCTCCCCGGCTATCAAGTGACACATCTCATTTATCATCTGAGCGACGGTATTGTGGAATTTGAGTGATATCCTCTCCTTTAAGATACCCTCACGTGAGTCCTCTATCACAGCTGAGAGCAGGTCCTTCACCTGCACGACCCTCATTCCTCCATCTCTCACTATGCGGTAAGGATAGATCTCATTGTCAACGGAGATTGCGTTGCCGCTTGCGTTCCTCGCAACGAGACAAGAGTGAGCAGCCATTTCCAGTTCCACCGCCGCCTGCCCTTCGTAGTCTATTTCGCCCCTGATGCCCAGCAGCGCTGATATCGCATCAAAAAGACGCCCCATGCTTGAAGTAAGCGGTGAATTTATCCTCCTTTCTATCTGGCGCTTGATAATCTCCATTTCGCCTTCAGTAACTTGCCCGACAGCGGCCAGTTGAGATTGCTTCTCCTTCACCTGGTTCAGGGTCGCAATCACGGAGTTGAGGGCACTCTCCCCTAAGAGAGTGAGAACATAGGCGATGGCGGTACGATAAGGTCTGTTTATGGCTGCGGCCCCACCGGGTAAGGGCAGGTATTCCAGATGTCCAGCTCTGTTGAAACTATGGTAGTCGACTACCAGGAACTCCCCTCCCCAGATATTCCCGTCGGCGCCCATACCTGTCCCATCGAAAGCTACGCCGATAACCGGGGACTCCACCCCATTGTCGGCTAGGCAACTGGCGATATGAGCATGATGGTGCTGCACAGGAACGAGCTTCATACCGGACTCGCCCAACTCCTGTGCATATTTGGTAGCCAGGTAATCCGGGTGGAGGTCATGGGCAACGATTTCAGGCTCTATACGAAAGAGCCTTCTATACAGGGAGATAGTATTATCAAAATGCTCCAGGGTCTCCATATTCTCCATATCGCCAATATGCTGGGACAGGAAGGCATGGTTATCTCTCGTCAGACAGAATGTATTTTTCTCCTCGGCGCCGCAGCCAAGCACCTGCGCTGTTTTGAACGGGAGGCGGATGGGATAGGGAGCATAGCTGCGAGCCCGCCTGATAAGCTGACTTGTACCCCTTTCCACCATAGCCACGCTGTCATCATAGCGGGAATAGATATCCCGATTATGGATCAGAAAACAGTCGGCGATGCCGGAAAGCCTTCTCAAAGCTTCATCATTGTCTCGAGCGATAGGCTCCTCACTGATATTGCCACTGGTCATCACTAGAGGCAACCCAGTGTCCCTCATTAGTATGTGGTGAATTGGAGTATAGGGCAACATAATACCCAGGAATTGCAGATTGGGCGCTACCGCCTGAGATATGGACGAATCGTCTCGCCACCTCACGAGCACGATGGGGCTGTGAGGTGAGGTAAGCAGTTTTTCCTCCTCCGGGGAAACATAGCAATGCCGTTTCGCTTCCTCCATATCGGTTATCATTACTGCAAAGGGCTTGGAAGGGCGCTTCTTCCTCTGCCGCAATGCGTTTACCGCGGCATCATTCGTGGCATCGCAAGCCAGAAGGAATCCCCCTAGACCCTTGATAGCCACCACTCTGCCTTCGTGCAGATGCTGGCTAGCAGAGCCTACTGGATTTGATCTCGTTATCAGCTTGCCGTGGCCATCAACCAGCTCGACCTGGGGACCACATTTTGGGCAAGCGTTGGGCTGAGCATGAAAGCGGCGATCAAGTGGATTATCATATTCCGCCTGGCATTCAGGGCACATTTGGAAACAACGCATGGTGGTTTGGGGGCGGTCATAGGGCATACTTTCAATTATGGTGAAGCGTGGGCCGCAATTGGTACAGTTGGTGAAGGGATAGCGGTAACGCCGGTCTTCGGGATTCAACAACTCAGCAAGACAAGCCTGACAAACAGCGACATCCGGAGAGATGAGTTGATACTTCCCTTCCTGTGCCTGGCTTCCTCGAATCTCAAAGGTCTTGTAACCTCGGAGAGGGTGATAGTCGATAGTTATGTTCTCGATGTGGGCTAGCGGTGGCGGTTTCGTCCAAAGCTCTTGCCCAAACTGCTGAAGCGCTTCTGCTGCACCTTCTACCTCAATTCTGACATCCTCGGAGGTGTTGCAGACCCATCCCTGGAGGTTGTGCTTAACAGCAAGCCCGTAGACGAAAGGCCTGAAGCCAACGCCTTGAACAATGCCCCGGACACTAATAGAAGCCGATTTGATAAGTTGACCTGTTGCTCCTGACACGCACTACTCCAAGAACATCTTGCGTTGCTGATGACTATCTGAACTAGTTTGACACCGGAATACGTCCGTGGTCAGTTCACACAAAGGATCGCTGGGTAACGACTCGATTAGGTCTATGTTAACACTCTCAATTTGAGCGGCATCCCTTCATTACCGCGCCCCTCCAAAGCACCTCCACCTCTACTAATCACTCGTCAGCCAGCATCTCATTGCGACGTTCCTGTCTTTTTGAGAAACCGCTCGACTTTCGCCACCAGGTCCCTCGGCTTGATAGGCTTGGCAATATACTCGGACACCTCGAACGGGAAAGGCTGACCCAACGACTCCGAAAAGCTGGTCAAGGCAAGCACAGGAACCTTGGCAAGTGCTGGGTCGTTTCTGAACTCATTTGCAAACGTAAAACCGTCGGCAACGGGCATCAAAATATCGAGAACGACCAAGTCCGGCTTTTCCCTCTTTGCCTTCTCCAAACCCTCCCGCCCATTATAGGCTACAATCACGTCATAAGCTTTGCTCTCAAGAGCTCCGCTCATGACTTTTACAAGATCCACGTCGTCGTCAACAAGCAGAATCCTAGGTCTCCGTTGCATTAACTATCACCTCCTTGATTACTTCTTGCGAGACTCTCGATATGTAGGCCATTATTGAGCTTTTGTCTCCGATACCTGTATTCTGGGCAGTGTGAACGTAAACTTGCTGCCCTTGCCGCTCTCGGGACAAGGGCTTTCCGCCCAAATTCTTCCTCCATGTGCCTCGATTATCCTTTTCGATATTGACAACCCCAATCCTGTTCCCGCCGTTTTCACGTTGCTTGCTCGAAAGAAATCCGTAAAAAGCCGAGGTATCTCGTCGCACGGTATACCAATTCCAGTATCCAGCACCTCAACTGCTACATCATCATTATAGTCCTTAACTCTCAGAATCACCATACCTTCCCGTGTATAGTTGATGGCATTGCTTACCAGGTTATTCAATACTTGTTGCAGTCGGCGGCTTGAAGCGCAAACCTTGTGTGCACTTTCAGGCAGTTCAACCTTCAACTCCAACCCCTTCTGCCTTGCCAGATTGTCCATGCCAGCCAAAGCTTGTCTGATCACCCCATTTAGCGAGATTTCATGCATCTCATATCGAAGCTGGCCAGCTTCGATTCGGGGTATGTCCAGCAAATCAGTAATCAGAACCAAAAGCTCATCAATTCTCCTGATGCCTCTTTGCAGCAGGTCTTTTTGCCCTTCCGTGACTTCTCCAGTGTATCCGTCTTTTATATAGGACAATATGCTCTGAGTAGCAACTAGAGGTGACTGAAGATCATGGGCAACAACACTGAGAAACCGGACAAATTGTCGCCTCTCCTCTTCCAGCCTGCCCACTTCATTAAGGCATTGTCTGAGCTCTTTCGCCCTCTCCAGCGCAATGGCACCCAGGTTAGCCGCGGCCTGCACGAAATACACTTCGGAATTTGCGAAGTAGTGTTGCTCCGCTGTATACACCCTGATCACTCCGACCACCTCTCCTTTGAGGAATATCGGCGCAGAGAGCAAAGACGCGATACCTTCCTGTTTAGCCTGTGCCCTATACTGCATTCTTTCATCTTCCGTTGCGTTCAATATGGCAACCGGCTTCCCTTGCAACACCTCGGAAATGCTTCTATCAGCAGATACCGGGCCCTTCCGGACATACCAATCACTCAATCCACAGGCAACAGTGTGAAGCAGAACCTTCCGATCCGGTGAGAGCAGCATCAATGAGCAGCCTTTCGCATTCAATGCTTGGGACACCGTCCTGGCAACGGCATCGAGCACACTCTCAGGAGTGTTAGCGGAATTCACAACTGCCGCAATTTCATAAAGACTTCTGTAGTATTTCTCTTTCTTGCTCACCATTGTATTGTCCCTTCGTACACGACACCATCGAAGCTAAGGCCAGATTCCTCGAATAGTAAGACCTGGTGTATTCGCCAGGGATGTGTCTACATGAATCTGCCAGCAAGTGCACGTCGGCCGAACGCCGAATGAGGATCCATGATATAGGTCACACCCTTTGAATAGTCTGTAGCAAGCTTCCTTCACTATCCCTTAGGTTTACTACCAGAGGCATCCGACCAGGCAAAGCATGGGTCGCGCAACCCAGACACGGGTCATACGCTCTAAAAGCCATCTCCACCATATTGAGGAAACCTTCCCTGACCTGTGGCCCTTTTATGAATTCCTTGGCTGCCTTCTTCACAGATAGGCAAATAGGAGCTGCATTATGCTGGGTTGCGACGATAAGATTCACCTTAGTAGCTCTTCCATCAACATCAGCCTCATAATGGTGGATCAGTGTTCCCCTAGCTGCCTCAACGCAGCCAATGCCGACCTTTCCCAACCTAAGATCCATGTTGCGTATGTCTTTGCTGGTTAGTAGCGGATCACGAGCGATCCTTTGCATATGCTCCGCGGCCTGCAAAGCTTCGATGAGCCTCGCCCAATGATAAGCCAGGGTATGATGAGCCGGTTTGCTGCCCAGTACAGCAAACATCGTCTCAAACTCCTTGTGAGCGAGAGGCGTCAACATACCATCAGCCACATTTAACCTCGCCAAAGGACCCACTCGATACAATGACGTCGTCTCGCCTTCATTCAATCCCTTCCAACCTATCTTCCTCAAATGGGTCAGCCTTATGTATGTCCATGGCTCAACCCATTCCCCTATGTAGTCGACATAATCGTGACAGTTAAACAACGCATATTCATCGCCCTTTGGACCAACTACTCGGACTTTGCCTTCGTAGAAATTCAGTCTCTTATCCTCATCGACCTGTCCCATATAGTAGGTATCCAGCTTGTAGGCGTCATTCAGAACAAGATTCAAGTATTCCCTGTTGTCCAATACAACCTGCCTGAACAACTGCAGAGAAAACTGGCAAAACTCGACACAGAGGTCGGCCGTCTCCCTCATCCATTTCCTGTCTTCCTCTGTGATTCCACTGGAGACACCCCCAGGCAAGCCGCCTTCGGGATGGGCCGGCTTGCTGGCAATGTGCCGCACTATGTCGCGGCATCTCTTTCTCACCTCTATCATCTTGCTACCAATGTCCAGTCCAACTTTCCGCACCACGCCGACAATATTCCGATCAGTCGGGTCAGCAGTTGGCCCAAGGACAAAGTCAGGCGAGGAAAGAATATAGAAGTGCAGCAAATGATCTTCCACTAGAAATGCATTGTAATGGAGCTGCCTTATCAGCTTGGCAGCGGGCGGCGGCTCCACTCCATACAGATCATCCAGCGCTTTCACCGATGCCATATTGTGGGGAGTCGGACAAACGCCGCAAATGTTAGGCATAATCCGGGGCAACTCCTCAACAGGTCTACCTATACAAAACCTCTCGAAACCCCTTAGCTCCACCACCTGCCAGTAAACGTCCCGCACATCACCCTTATCATCCAGGAAAACTTCGATCTTCCCGTGCCCTTCGAGCCTAGTTATCGGATTTACCGTTATTCTCTTGCTCACGTTGTACCTCTCTCGTATCTAGATCAATCACTCAACCCTCTTTCTGCAATATTGAAGAAGGAAGCAGGAATCGATACAGATATCCCACAGGATCAATCATCTGATTCACGATTCTCGCCATGTCTTCATCGCTTTCTGCGTCGACAATAGACGCCATCGTGGAGACGAATTTGGCGCCAGAATCCTGCACCCCTTCCACAGGGCCAAAACACCCTCGACACGGGATATTGATATTCATGCAGGACTCCCCACAGCCATCACGAGTGGCCGGACCCAGACATATTATTCCTTGAGTCAGAAAACAGACATCGGGGTCTGCCTCAACCTCATGAATCCTCTTAATCTCCCTTATCAGCATCCTATCTGGCTTGGATTTGTTGCGCTTGCAACTATCACACAGTGCCCTGTGAGGTGCTAAGGTCGAGCCTTTGGCAGGAAGTTTGTTTTCGACGGCAGCACTCAGGGCATACATCACCAAATAGGGAGGTGGAGGACATCCAGGCAGGTAGTAATCGACATCGATGATGGCGTTCAATGGGTAGACGCGACCATAGAATTCGGGTAGGGTGAGCTCTTCCCCATTGACACGACAGGATGTTTGAGGATAGTTGCCACGGGGGTTGACTACCGTTGGGGCATCACGATAGACCCATTTGAAGATGTCGGACTTTGCAGCGAGATTGGCCAACCCTGGGGTTCCACCAAGGCAGGCACAAGCACCAAAGGCAAGGATCAGTTGAGATTTCTCCCTGAGTAGCTTGGCTATCTCTTCTTGCTCGGAGTTTCTGACGTTCCCGTTAACCACACTCAACGCAATTTCGCTATTTCTCATCCCTTTGATACTGTCATACTTAAAATCCATTGCCACAGGCCACAGGACTATATCAACCGCACCTGCCACCCGAAGGAGCACTTCGTTTATGTCCACGACCGTCTCATCGCAGCCACCGCACGAACCCAGCCAGCAAATTGCGACCTTCGGTTTACCCATATTGCTTTCCTCCCCTGGCTTTGATTGGCCTCTCCGATCCCTTCTTCGCCGGACCCAGTCTCGCCAAGTCCGTCTTCATATTCTCCACCAATTCACGAATTCCTTTGCCTTCAGGGTCAGTGGATAACTTCATCCTGATCCTTTCCTTCTCGATACCGAAAGACTCTAGTAGACTCCGAAGTAGATACACTCTTTTCTTTGCCTCGTAGTTGCCATCCTGGTAGTGACAGCTTCCCTCCGCACAGCCAAGGATCAGGATTCCATCGGCGCCTGCCTTGAATGCCTCGAGCATATGCGTGGCATCGATCTTGCCTGTGCAAATAACGGGCACCCAATTCTCTATCTCGCGTGATAGCGCCTCTTCGTTTGCCAGGTAACCCCAGCTGAACTTGCAGGAAAAACACACCAATTTCGGTTTGTACTTGCTCAATACTATCCTCCTAGACAGAATCTCTATCTGGACGCTATGCCAGAGACGAGTATACCGCGGCTACTTTCTCAGCAGTACCGTCACCGACCATGCTTCGCGCCTGAGACGGGCAAGCCACAACACACATGCCACACGACTTGCACCTGAACATATCTGTTTCGGATACAACCTTGCCGCCCGAGCTAATCAAGCGGGCGGAGTAGTAGTTGCAAACATAGACACAATGACCACAACCGCTGCATCTCGCAATGTCCACCTCAACTGGACTCAAAGATTTCTGAAATCCAATCGAGACACAGGCCTTGCAGGACAGGCATGGCCCACAGGTAACACATCTCCTCGCTTCCTCTATCGCCTCTTCAAGTGTGAAGCCAATCTCAAACATTTGAAAGTGCATTCTGTCTTCAGGCGGCATCCAGGGCACCTCGGGCTCACGCTTGTAGTCCTTTCTTATGGGAATTTGGTACGCCTCATGATCCCTTCTGCGCCCCTCTCTCATGTCGACTCCCCTCAAGTAGCGATCAATGGATTCCGCGGCGACGAGTCCCTCTCCCATGGCCTCCACCATAAAGCCAACTCTTCTAACATCACCACCAATGAATACCCAGGGCTTCTTCCTGCTCTGTAGCGTTAAGAGGTCAACGTCGAGTCGACCCTGTGCGTCGAGAAGACCTTCCTTCCGCAGCAGCACAATGTCGGGGCCCTGACCCACTGTGATTATCAATATGTCACCCTCCAAATCTATGCAGTTCGAACAATCGAACTTCGGGTCAAACCGGCCCTCATCAAACACGCTAACACACTCTGGGCAGTTAATACCCTTGAATCTACCATCTTGTCCTACTATTCTTCTCACACCACGGCTGTAAACTATCCTTATGCCCTCCTCCCAGGCGCCTCGGATTTCCTCGTAGTCAGCGGGTATCCCATCCCGATGGTCTTTATCCTCTCGCTCCAGGGCTACGATCGTTACCTCTGCGCCATGCCTCCTGGCCGATCTTGCCACATCAAACGCCACGTTACCACCGCCCGTAACTATGATCCTCTTGCCCTTGAAATAATCTGCAGGTATATTACCGTGGCTGACCTCGTATAGATAAGTGTGACCATACATCACTCCGGCCAGGTTCTGGCCCTCTACGGATTGCCTCTCAAAGGTCAGAACTCTAGGATAGGGCAACCCCGTTGCAATGAAAGCTGCCTGGTAGCCCTCGTCCTTCAATCCATCGAGCGCCAAGTTAGCCGTCCCCAGCCTGCTGTTATACCTGACGTCTATACCGCCGACTCTTACGAGGTTGTCAACCGTGGTTTGCAAAACAGCCTTAGGCAAGCGATAGTCCGGTACCAGCCATAGTGCTCCGCCAAGCCGAACAGAGGCCTCAACGATTGTTACCTTATACCCCTTCTTACTCAAATGATAGGCACACATCAGCCCACCCGGGCCACCACCTATGACAGCTACCTTCTCCTTACTTCTGGCTATCTTGAATTCCTCTACTGCCTTGAGACGTTCAGCATATGCGTCCGCCAGGAATCTCTTCAGCAGCCTTCTCTTGATTGCGCCACCCTTCTTAAGGTAGTTGCACTCCAATTCGCAAATCCCACAAATGTAGCCGCAGATATTGAAGAAGGGGTTCTTATCATACAGGTAATCGCCAATCTGAAAGATGCCCTCTCTTGCCAGCCCCAGATCACTGGGGAGAAGAGAGATGAGTACGTTTGTCCGTTGTATGTCTTCGTTTATCGGGCATTTCATCTGGCAAGGGGGAAGACACTGTCTAATGGACATCTCCACATGTGCAATCCCCATGGATTCAGTCTTCCACATATGAGTCCTCCTCTTATTACAAGCTGAGATTTAGAGGACTGTGCGCTGCATACGAATCAGACATATCCCGCTACTACACCCTCATAGTCACAAGCTTGAACATCTCTTGATCACGTTGCCTTGCCATACAACGCTCTATGAATCGATTGGGGAATCATAACAGTTGTTAGTTAGACGATGCAACTGTAGAACTCAATGCTGCCCATGCATAGCGCGCCATGAGCAAGACATCTGTTATGGACTACAAGCACACGCACAGCTTGTTTGCAACCAACAGAACCAAGTGATACAATAGAGCGGTTTTGGAAGCTACTGGACTTCAATGAGATTGTGTAGTTTCCTCCACGGGCTAAAACCCCTTGGGCACCAAAGCCAGGGTCATAAGTCGTACTTTGCAGCTCACCATTGCCAGGTTACAGCATGAAAACAATATGAACCAAATACGTTTGAGGAGGTGATATTGAAGCGATCAACAAGAACTGGCTCCTGCGAAGGGAAGGAAAGTAAGCCTGTAGACAGCAGGACCTTGCAGCAAATCAGGGAAATCGTTGCAGCTACAGATGGCCAGGCTGGTGCGCCAATCCGGGTATTACAGAAGGTGCAGGGGCTTATTGGCTATCTGCCGCGTGAAGCTCTGGAGATAATATCCAGAGAAATGAGAATACCACCCAGCGAGCTGTATGGGATAACCAGCTTCTATTCCTTCTTTTCTATGGTGCCGAAAGGCAAGTATCTGATTCAGGTGTGCCTGGGCACTAGTTGCTATGTCAAGGGTGGACAGAAGATAATTGATACCCTGAACAAGGATCTCGGCCTTGAGTCCGAGGGAACTACGCCCGACGGCAAATTCTCTCTCAAAACGGTAAGGTGCATCGGGTGTTGTGGGTTATCTCCAGTGTTGGCCATCAATGAAAACGTGCATAGAAAAGTAAAACCGAGCCAGCTAAAAGACATTCTCAGTACATACCAATAGGAGAGTACAATGAAACGACTTGCGTCCGTAGGAGAACTAACGACACTTAGGGACCAGATTCAGGATAGACTGTCCCAACTAGAGAAAAGGATCCAGGTCAAAGTTCACCTTGGAACATGTGGCATATCTTCAGGCGCAAACAAGGTTCTTGAAGCTTTTCAACGAGAGATTGCAAGCCGCAAACTATCGGATGTCGCCGTACTCAAGGCAGCCTGCATCGGTCTCTGCGACCGGGAGCCAGTAGTCACAATCATTCATCCCACAAAGGGCAAGACTATCTACCACGATCTCTCCGAAGACAATGTTCCACGACTCATCGAGCAGCATCTTGTTGGAGATGAAGTAGTGGACGAATGGAAGCTGAACCTGGATGATCCTCTGCTCAAGCTGCAGGAAATACGGATCATGCATAACCAAGACCTCGATCCGATGAACATCGAAGAATACATAGCCAGAGACGGCTATCAAGCGCTGGCCAAGGTGTTGACCCGGATGAAACCTGATGAAGTCATCGCGGAGATAGGGAAGGCAGGCTTAAGAGGGCGAGGTGGGGCGGGTTTCCCCACAGCCACAAAGTGGTCGTTTGTCCGCAATGCCCCGGGCGATGAAAAATACGTTGTCTGCAACGGTGACGAGGGCGACCCTGGTGCCTATATGAACCGCGCTGTCCTCGAAGGTAACCCACACTCAATAATTGAGGGCATGGCCATAGGAGCCTATGCTATAGGCAATGTACGCCAAGGCTATGCGTATGTACGCGCCGAATACCCACTTGCTATCGAAACACTGAACAACGCTATAGAGCAGGCTCGTGAATGCGGGCTTCTGGGCAAGGATATCCTAGGCACCGGCTTCGAATTCGATCTGGACATATTTCCCGGCGCCGGTGCTTTTGTCTGCGGTGAGGAGACAGCTCTTCTAATCTCAATCGAAGGGAAACGAGGAAACCCTCGCCAGCGACCGCCCTTTCCAGCCAACAAGGGGCTGTTCAGCAAGCCAACCACGCTCAACAACGTGGAGACTTGGTCAAATGTACCCCAGATAATATGGAGAGGCGCTGAATGGTTTAGCGGTGTCGGCACCGCAAGCAGCAAAGGCACAAAGACCCTGTGCCTGGTAGGCAAGGTTAACAATACCGGCCTCATCGAAGTGCCCTTGGGGACGAGTCTCGGGAAGATTGTATTCGATATCGGCGGTGGCATACCGAGCGGAAAGAAATACAAGGCAGTTCAGATCGGTGGTCCGTCAGGCGGTGTTATACCTGTCGAGCATCTGAATACACCTGTCGACTACGAAGCTGTCACTGCACTGGGAGCTATTATGGGCTCAGGCGGACTTGTAGTCATGGACGAAGACAGCTGTATGGTCGACGTCGCCAAGTTCTTCCTCCAATTCACCAAGGATGAGTCTTGTGGCAAATGCACTCCCTGTCGGGCAGGAATACCCAAGATGCTCGAACTCCTGACCAAGATCACAGATGGCACGGGGACGATAGAGGATCTCCATACATTACAGGAGCTGTGTGAAATGGTCGGCTCCGTCTCTATCTGTGGATTGGGACAAACGGCACCAAATCCCGTACTCACCACACTTCGGCACTTCAGAAATGAATATGAGGCCCATATCATAGATAAGAAGTGCCCGGCTGTGGTCTGCCAGGCTCTGTTCAAGGCGCCGTGTCAGCATACATGTCCCGTTGGCCTTGATGTGCCGGGATATGTGGCACTCATCAAAGCAGGGCAATTTGAGAAAGCCTATCACATGATTATGCAGCGCCTTCCGTTTCCATTGACCGTCGGTCGCGTATGTCCCCATCCTTGTGAACACAAGTGCCGACGAGCTCAAGTCGAGCAGTCCATTGCCATCAGACACCTGAAACGGTTCGCCGCCGACTATGCATTTGAACATAGCTTTGAATACACGCCTGCCATGAAAGAGAAAAGAAAAGAGAAGGTAGCGGTCGTTGGCGCCGGTCCGGCGGGACTATCAGCAGCTTGGGATCTCACCAGAGAAGGCTTTCAAGTCACCGTGTTTGAAGCCTTGTCTGTGGCCGGCGGAATGCTAGCAGTAGGCATACCCGAATACCGTCTCCCCAAGAAGATGCTGAACAAGGAGATAGAAACAATCCAGAAACTCGGGGTTGATATAAGACTGAACTCGCCTATAAACGATGTCGAATCCTTACTGAAAGACGCTTATCAGGCGGTGTTTATCGCAACCGGGGCTCATAAGGGTGACAAGATGGGAATCCCTGGTGAGGACCTGAAGGGGGTTGTTGATGCCGTTGACTTCTTGAGAAATGTGAATCTAGGCAGGGCTGCCGAGCTGGGAGAAAAGGTAGCCGTTGTTGGAGGTGGCAACTCAGCCATCGATGCCGCCAGAGTGGCACTCAGGAAGGGTGTCAAAGAGGTACATATTCTCTATCGGAGAGATAAGAGAGATATGCCGGCGCTAGTCGAAGAGATCGAAGCAGCTGGAGAGGAAGGCATACATATTCACTGCTTAACAGCGCCAGTGAGGATCGTGGGCAAGAATAGCAAGGTCGAAGGAATTGAGTGCGCCCGCATGGAACTGAGGGAGTTCGACAAAAGCGGACGAAAGACTCCCTACCAAATCAAGGGTTCTGAATACACGATGAACACCGATACTGTCATCGAGGCTACAGGGCAGAGACCCGATACTTCGTTCCTGAGAGGAGACGGAATCGGCACGGCGAAAGGCGGAACGATAATAGCCGACCCAAGGACACTGGCCACTGGTCGCAAGGGAGTCTTTGCCGGCGGAGATGCACACACAGGCCCGGCCACAGTCATCGAAGCAATAGCTGCAGGACAGAGGGCAGCTTCGTCAATAAGGCGATATCTGGACGGAGAGGAGCTTTCTCCACTAGTCCAACGCAACGGCTATGAGCCCATAGAGGTGCCGTCTGTCATGCCCTCAGAAGAACAGCTTAAGGAAAAGCGGCGGATAGAGATTGCCGAGATCGCTGTGGCTGACAGAAGGTCATCCTTCGGGGAAACGGCCTTGCCCTATAGCCCGGAGGAGGCAATAGAAGAGGCCAGCCGATGTCTAAGATGCGACCTAGAGGCAGGAGAGTAGACATGAAAGGAATAACGCTTACAATCGACGGCAAGGAGGTCAAGGGCAGGGAGGGCGATACAGTTCTTGAGATATGTGAGGCCAACAACATATATGTTCCAACTCTGTGCCACTTAAGAGGTCTCGTTGATGTTGGTGCCTGTCGCATGTGCGTGGTTGATATCGAAAGAGAAAGACGCCCTGTGCCTGCGTGCACTTATCCAGCACGCGATGGTTTGGTGGTGCAGACACACAACGAGAAACTGGAGAAGTATCGCCGCCAGATTCTGGAGTTGATGTTTACTGAACGAAATCACCTGTGTGCTCAGTGCGTGGTTAGCGGGGATTGCGAATTGCAGAGCCTTGCCTACAAGTACCAAATGGATCACGTTCGCTATCCATATTCATGGCCTGCTTTGCCTCTGGACTCCGTGAACGATTATCTGGTTATCGACCACAATCGCTGCATCCTGTGCGGCAGATGCATCAGAACTTGCGATGAAATCGTCGGTGTTCACACCCTCGACTTCGGTCATCGTGGCTGGAGAGATTCAATTGTTGCTGACCTTGACCAACCGCTAGGCACATCATCCTGTATTTCCTGTGGAGCTTGTTTTCAGGCCTGCCCTACCGGCGCTATCTTCTCTAAGAACAGCGCCTACAAAGCAAGACCGGAGGAATGCCGAAAGGTGAAGAGCGTGTGTCCGATATGTGGGGTTGGCTGCAAGATCGAAGCGCTGGTGAAGGATAACAGGCTTGTGAGAATCGACAGCCCTGATCTGACCGCCAAGCGCGGCATCCTTTGTGGCAAGGTGCGCTTTACTCCCATGCAAAACAAAATCGACCGGGTCAAGGTGGCTCTCGTGAAGGATGGTCGTGGCAAGCTCCAGACGCGGCCATTGTCTGAGGCCATCAACACAGTAGCCAGGAAACTTGCCGACTTGAAGAGACAGTATGGTAGTGACAGCATAGCTGCCATAGCATCAAGCCAGTGCAGCAACGATTCCCTTCAAGCCTTTCAGGATCTCGTAGCAGAGACTATTGGTAGCCACTTGCTCGATACTATCGATGGAGATGTCTACAGGACCATTGTCAAGGGTACAAAGAATTACAAAGCCAGCGTGCGAGCCAACACAAAAGAGACATCGCTCGAAGAGATACTGAAGGCTGATTGCATAGTAGTGGTGGGAGCCGATCCTCTCGAAACGCATCCCGTGGCTGGTTCCTACATCGCCAGAGCGGTGAGACAGAACAAGGCGGCGCTCATCGTCGTCAACGCATCGCACAACACATTCCCTTACCATGCAACACTGTGGCTGAAGCCAAAGGAAAACAAGGAGCTGCTGGCTCTGCATGTCATCTCCAAAGCCCTCATTGATAAAGTCATTAACAACGAGTCTGCTCGGACAAAAGCAATCGCAGCTTCGCTCAGGGATATCAACGTGAAGCAAAGTAGTAGACAAGCCGGCATAGCCAGCGACGATCTTGGCAAGGCAGTGGAGTTGCTCAGCAATGCAAAGCGCAGCCTCATCATCTATGGCGAAGGCGTTCTGCAACACAAGAACCCGGCACTGATAGCGTCACTTGTCGATCTGGCAACGATCGCCAGCAGTCACAGCAAAGGGAAACCGCGAATCATTGCTCTGAAACCCGAGGGAAACAGCCAGGGCGCCTGGGATATGGGAATAGTCAACTCGTCACAATCCGTCATAAAAGGCCTGACCAGCAACAGCGTGAAGGCCCTATATATACTTCTGGGCGATGACGCTGTTGACGTGTCGCAATTCACCACACTCACCAAAGGACTCGAGTTTGTAGTTGTTCAGTCAAGCTACCGCTTACGTGCAGGAACAAGAGCTGATGTGGTGTTACCATCACCAGTCTGGACAGAGGTCGGGGAAAGATACACTACATTGGACGGTCTGGCCAGATCAGCCTCACGACTGATCAGACCGCCCGATGGCGTCAAAGCAGACTCGGATACGCTGCGCGAAATCTCGAAACAGATCAAGAAGCTGGAACCGAGCACAAGGAGGAGTCGCTAACATGGCAAAGGTCAAGGTAGCCACGGTTTGGTTGGAGGGCTGCGCTGGTTGTCACATGTCATTTCTGGATGTTGATGAGGTAATAATTGAGCTAGCCAAGGCAGTTGAATTCTCCAGGAGTCCCATAACTGACATAAAGGAATTCGTGCCAGTAGACGTCGGCATCGTGGAAGGCGGTGTCGGCAATACTGAAGAGGAAGAGGTACTCAAGGAACTACGGGCTAATTGTAAGATCCTTATGGCCTGGGGCGACTGCGCCTGCTTCGGTGGTGTAGGCGCCATGCGCAGCACATTTGACAAGGAAGAGGTTCTCAGACGTGGCTATATCGAGACAGAAAGCACTCACGAGGGCAAAATACCCGGCCCACCTGCTGTTCCGGCACTCCTTGACAAAGTGAAACCAGCAAATCATGTGGTGAAGGTAGATTGCTACGTCCCTGGCTGCCCACCAGAAGCTGAAGTTATCCTGTATGCTCTGAAAGAACTACTGGCAGGCAGAATCCCGATTCTGCCCAGAGAGATGATGCGCTTCGATTGAAAGAGGTGAAAAGATGGTTACCGAGCTTAGAAAGACCATAGAGATTAACCCCGTTAGTCGCATTGAAGGACACGGCAAAGTCACTATCCAGCTCGACGATGCAGGCAATGTGGCTGATGTCAAGTTTAACATAACCCAGTTTCGAGGTTTCGAGAAATTCTGTGAGGGTAGGGTTTTCTGGGAAATGCCAGTGATAACCCCCAGAATCTGCGGAATTTGCCCGGTAAGCCACCATCTGGCCGCAGCGAAAGCTTGTGATGAGATCCTGGGGGTCGAACTTACACGCCCGGCCAAACTGCTGCGCGAGTTGTTGCACATGGGACAAACTTTGCAGTCCCACGCCCTCCATTTCTTCCACCTCGCCAGTCCGGATTTGCTTCTTGGCATGGATGCTGACCCAGCAAAGAGAAACGTGATCGGCTTGATTGCCGAGAACCCTGAGTTAGCCACCAAAGGCATAAAGCTTCGCAGCTTTGGGCAAACAATAATCCAGAAGCTGGGTGGCAAGAAAGTCCATCCCAATTGTGCCGTGCCTGGCGGAATGAATACAGCCCTATGTAAGGATGACCGCGACCGCTTTCTGAACGAAATAGATTGGGCTATCGAGGATGCTCAGGCTGCCATAGGCATTATCAAGAACTACTACGAAAGAAACAACGACTTCGTATCCGCCTACGCGAGTTTTCCCACAGGCTACCTGGGTTTGGTGGACAAACACAACAACCTCGAATTGTACGATGGCAAGTTGAGGTTGATTGACCAAAGAGGGAAGGTGCTTGAAGACCAGTTCAATCCCTGCAACTACCTCGATATCATCGGCGAACACGTAGAGGACTGGTCTTATCTCAAGTTCACATTCTACAGAACAATGGGCTATCCCGCTGGAACCTATCGGGCAGGACCGCTCGCCCGGCTTAACGTCAGTCAGGGAATATCGACTCCCCTCGCCAATGCCGAACTCAGAGACTTCAAGAGATTGGGACACAACGGTGCGGTAGAGGGTTCGCTGTATTATCATTACGCCCGCCTTATAGAACTGCTTTACTCCATCGAAAGGATCCAGCAGCTGCTCGAGGACGAGGATATATGCTCGAGTGACCTGATAGTGACTTCAAACAAATACAACGAGCAGGGCGTTGGCGTCATTGAGGCTCCCAGGGGTACACTGTTCCATCATTACTGGGTAGATGATACCGGCAAAATCATGAAGGTGAACCTCATTGTAGCCACAGGCAACAACAACGCTGCTATGAACAGAGCGGTATATGAGGTAGCCAGAACCTACGTAAAGAACGACAAGCTCACTGAAGGCATGCTCAACCGGGTTGAGGCAGCTATCCGGTGCTACGACCCCTGTCTATCCTGCTCAACACATGCTCTGGGTCGAATGTCCTTGAACATGCAAGTCATAGCGCCTGACGGCAGGATAATAGAAGAGGTAACGAGATAGGCCCCGGCATAAACCACTCCACCGTGTCGTCCGACCTTGCACATTCAGCCAATTACCCGTAAAATGCTCAGCGTTGCCCCCATCGTCTAGAGGCCTAGGACATCAGCCTTTCAAGCTGAAGATCAGGGGTCCGAATCCCCTTGGGGGCACTTTCCGCTTCAACCTGCTCTAATCAAAGCCGTGCCAGGTGCTCACGTTGTCCAACGGTTCTCTTTCGGAATGGAGTTGATTCACAGGGTCATCCCAGTCGGGGTAGCCGACGGCTATCCCCAGCACGATAAGCTTGGAATCAGCTATTCGCAGCGCTTTCCTCAAAACATCCGGATAGACAACTGCCTGTATCTGAGCAATGGTTCCTAGTCCATACTTGGTAGCCAGCAACATGATGTTCTCAGCCACCAAACCACAATCGAATACTGGCCAGATGTTTGACGTATCGCCCTGTTGATAGAAAGAGCGGTCAGTAAGGATATAGATGACGCAAGGAGCTTCAAACAGCCTCAAACCCTTCAAGATCCACTGCTTCCTCTTTTCTTTGTCTTCCCTGCCGATTCCCTTCAGCTCGAGAACCCTCCTGCCCACAGCACGATAACGAGTATCATAAGGCTGAGGAAATCCTCGAGGACGAGGAATATCGGGATTGTCTTCTTCTGCAGCTGCCGCCTTTGCAACGAAGGCTTGTCTTATCTCCTCCAGCTTCCTCCCAGTTGCCACGGCAAATTCCCAAGGCTGAGTATTCCCCCAGGAGGGAGCTCGCAAAGCCAGCTCCATCATCTCCCTCAGAATTCCCTTAGGCACAGGGGTGCGTTTGAAAGCCCGAATGCTCTTCCTTTGACTGATAGCGTCAACAATATCCATATCCTGGTTTTCCTCCCTTCACTTTCTGATTGATTCCTGTTGCCCGCAATCCAGTATCGTGATCCACAGTGCGACGACTTTCACAACCCTCCACCTCACCCGCCAACATTATTCCCAGCCCAAACACCATTTTCACTTTTCCCAGGCGCCTTCACCGACAAGAGGCACGAAATAGCAACCACCTAGATTCTCTGTTCTGTTACCTTTCCTCAGCTTGGTGACCTTGAGCAAGTCTTGCTGCCATCGAGAGCCGACAGGGATTACCAATCGCCCATGACAGGCTAGCTGCTTCAGAAGGGCTTCGGGCACTGAGGGAGCACCAGCAGACACTATAATAGCATCGTAAGGGGCTCCCTCTGGCCAACCCAGGGTTTTGCCAGCCACGTGGACTTCGATGTTAGAATAGCCCAGCCTATCCAGAACTTCTCTAGCCGACTCCGCCAATTCAGGTATGCGCTCTACGCTAATCACTTGTCGAACCAGTTCGGCTAGTATCGCCGCCCCATACCCACTTCCGGTGCCCAGCTCCAGTACCTTCTCATCACCCCTGAGTTCCAAAGCCTGAACCATCAGAGCCACAATGAAGGGCTGGGAGATAGTTTGCCCGAAGCCTATGCCCAAGGGCCTATCGTCATATGCCGCATGACATTCCTCCGCTGGTACAAAGGCTTCACGGCGAACATGCCTCATAGCTTCAACCACCCGCTTGTCGGCAATCTCAAGGTCAAGATAGTTAATAAGATTCTCTCTAGCCCGCTCTAAGTCCACCACAGTTCACCACCTGGGAATGCGGACGTCAACTAAGAAAGAAGGATAGGATTATGAGGACCAGAATAATAGAGCCAGCAATGATTGCGATGCGCTTTACTTCAGGTATGACATGCTGGTAGCGACCGGTAGAATCAAGCACCTTTGGAGATGCCCGGTACGGTGATTGTACCTTTGCGGACATCTGTCCGACCGGCTGCGGACGTCCCTCCTGCACTACTCTGGCAACCCCGGCCCGATGTTTAGCTCTAGCGCGTCGCGATTTCCTGGCCATTATCCTCTCCTTGGTGCAGATTGCTTATAGATTCGTGTGCTGGAAATATAGACGTGACCCAAAAGCTGCTGAAGCTGAGGAAGCTCAATTCCATTCTGCAATTTGCGTCTGGCAAAGCTATGACGCAGGGTCTGCGGCGTAACCTTGCCGCCCAGCCCTGCCCTGGAGGCATAACCTTTGATAATCTGCCAGAACCCCTGCCGAGTCAGCCTGGTACCACGTCGGTTGAGAAATAGGGCTTCTTCCTTCTCGTCATATAGCAGATCTAGTCTATCACTTCTGAGGAAATTCCGCAGAATTGACCCTAGGCGATGATCAAAAGGAACCTGTCTCTTAGAATCAATATACACGCAGTTGTGCTCCAGATCAATATTCCTGACGTTCAACGACACTAATTCACTTATGCGTAGACCGGTGGCATAAAGCAACTCCAGCATCACAGCATCTCTTTTGGCTTCTGGGGTGGACAGCTTCGCTGGCTCAGCAAGCAGCTTCTCGTACTCCGAGGGAGACAAGAACTTCAGTGCGTGCCTGCCAACTTGAGGGGATGGCAAATCCCTTGCTGGATTGTCCTTCATTCTCGCTGAATCAACCATGAACCTGAAGAACGACTTGACTGATGCCACTTTGCGAGCGGTTGTCGCCACAGAGTACCTCTTCTCCCTGAGCTTGAGCAGATAGCTCTTCAGAAGCTCGTCATAGGCTGTGACAATACCCTTTGCCCGCTCGGCGGCGACGAAGGCCGCCATTTGAGTCAAGTCATTGCGATAGGCAGCCACCGTATTCTGAGAACAGCCCTTCTCCTGAGCCAAATGCTGAAGAAAGGCATCGATATCCTGCTTCATCGCCGTCATTTTAACATAATGCAAATCATTTTGCCTCAGCACGAGCCGATTGCTACAATGAACCTGCCGTGAAATCAGAACAACTAAGGCCTTTGCCAGCAAAACCCGGAGTCTACCTGTTCAAGGACAACGAGGGCAAAGTCATCTATGTTGGCAAGGCTGCCAACCTGAACAGCCGCGTGAGGAGCTATTTCGCGAACCCTTCCAACTTACCGCCCAGAACTCAGCAACTGGTGTCGAGAATACAGGATTTGGAGTTTATGGTCACCAATTCCGAGCAAGAGGCCCTTATCCTGGAATGCGACATGATAAAAAAGCATACCCCAAAGTACAATGCCAGCCTCAAAGATAACAAGACCTTCCCGTACCTCAGGATAGACCTTAACGAAGACTGGCCTCGTGTCTGCATCACCCGTCGGGTCCAGAAAGACGGAGCCAGATACTTTGGACCTTTTGCCAGTGCTGGTTCTGTACGCAAGACCTTGAGGTTAATGAAGAAGATCTTTCCTTTTCGCACTTGCAGCAAGCGCATCGACAACAAGTTCAAGCGACCCTGCCTTGATTACCACATCCGTCAGTGTCTCGGACCGTGTACTGGGGCAGTCGCAAAACAGGACTACCACGAGTTAGTAAATCAAGCCATCTTGTTCTTGCAGGGTAAACAGGAACTTATTCTGCGTGAATTGAATGCCAACATGAAAGCTGCCGCGCGCCAGCTTCAGTTTGAAAAGGCAGCTTCGCTGCGCGACCAAATAGAAGCCATAGAGAGAGTGGTAGAAGGGCAGCGGATTGCCACGAAGCTACAAGGAGACAAAGATGTCATTGGTCTGGCACAAAATGAAGAACAGGCTTGTGTCGAACTCCTTTGTGTTCGCAACGGTAAGCTTATCAGCCAAGACCACTTCACCATGGAAGGCACCCAGGGTGAGGCTCCAGGGCAAATAATGACCAACTTCGTCAAACAATACTATGCTTCTGCTTCCTATATTCCACCTCTGATATTGCTTCAGCATCCGGTGGACGAGCCCCAGACCCTCTCCGAATGGCTTGGCAAGCAAAGGGGAAGCAAGGTGAAGCTCCAGGTGCCACAGCGGGGATCCAGGAAAAAGCTCGTAGACACAGCGGCTGAGAACGCTGTCCAGCGTCTACAGCTTGCGCAGCCCGGAGACATGAAGGCCGGGGTCATAACCTCTGGCTTGCGTGAGCTGAAGAACGTACTGCACCTGCCCAAATTGCCCCGCAGAATCGAATGCTACGACGTTTCTAACACCCAGGGCGCCCTGGCTGTCAGCAGCATGGTTGTTCTGGAGGATGGGCGACCCGAACCGGCACATTACCGCCGTTTTCGCATCAGAACTGTGGCTGGCGCTGACGATTATGCCATGATTCAAGAGACGTTGAGGCGCAGGTTTAGACGGGGCTTGACAAGCGAAACTATCTGGGCAATCACGCCCGACCTGGTCCTGATTGATGGTGGCAAGGGGCACCTCAACGCCGCTCTGGAAGTGAGGCGGGAACTGGGACTGGAGTCTATCCCCCTAGCCAGTCTGGCCAAAGAAAACGAGGAGATATTCATACCCGGCGACACTCAGCCGGTTCGTCTAGCCAACGATTCTCCCGCCCTCCATATCCTGCAAAGAGCCCGGGATGAAGCCCATCGCTTCGCCATAGGCTATCACCGGAGATTGCGTCACAGGGAAGTGACTGCTTCCGCTCTGGACAAGATCCCCGGCATCGGACCAAAGAGGAAGAAGGCTTTGCTGAAAAAGTTCGGCTCAATTGAAGCTATCAAGAAGGCCTCGCCAGAGGACGTCCGCCGGACAGAAGGCATGACTACGGCTCTGGCGCAAAGGGTTAAGGACCACCTCGGAGACTTCCCGGTGTCATAGCACCGCTGACCACAAACATCTCAGCATCGTTGTTGAGAAAGCTATGACCAGCCTCAGCGCTTTGCCCCAGCCTGCAATTCCCTGTGCCCACAGGGAAAGCTCTTCATCAAAGCATGACTGGCAAATAGGTCTTGGCTGCAATGAAAACCCACAGCTCAAGTCACTAGCAGCGACCAAGTGACAGCCAGACGCAGGTATGTCCAACACCAATAACCTCCCATGATGTCTGCACGCAATACCGGATACCGCCTGATCAATACAGAACCTGTGGCGCAATTCAATCGCATGCTGACATTTGGGCGGCAACAAAGACAATACAGTCTGTAACAGCCCGTCATTGCCCTTGATTTTGGGTGGTAGCCTTTGCGGCAGGCTTGATTGGTACTCCAGTAATGAGACTTTCCGCAGGAAACTCCTTCTGTACCGCTACGGGCTACCGGTGGCGAGAGGACAAGCTTCACCGTACGAAAGTACGATTACTAATGGGTGATTAACGGGCAAGCTAACGGATCTTAGACTATATTCGATTAGTCTTGGAGAAGTTAGATATTCGTTTAGAAGTGAAGAGCCAAATACGGTATGCAACTCCTGAAGTGGGCCAGATGCCTGGAATGAGTAAACGCGCTCTTTTGCGTTGCATCAGGCAACTTCAGGAGTCAAGGGGGTGAAAAATGAAGACAATACCTAGTTTGTGGAAATGCTATCGCGCCTACCTGGCAAGGATTAGCATCCTTCTGGTTACGGCTGCCTTCATCGCCGGGATTGTAGGCTGCGGTCAGTATACCGCTCCTGTTATTCGCACCCTCACTATCGTCAGTACTACCGGTGGGTCTGTCGTCACCCCAGGGCACGGCAATTTTACCTATACTAACGGAACGACAGTCAACCTGGTGGCAGTCCCCAACAACGGCTACCTGTTTACCGCCTGGACCGGCGACGTACGCACGATTGCCAATGTCAATGTTGCCACAACCACTATCACGATGAATAACAGCTACTCTATAGAGGCCAACTTTGTCAGGCGATATGGCCTTACCGCAGGCGGCTGGCACACCCTGGGACTTAAGACCGACGGCACTGTGGTCGCCGTGGGAGATAACACATCCGGGCAATGTGATGCCGGCAACTGGACGG
>JBBIMO010000009.1:0-59534 GCA_037444365.1 Chloroflexota bacterium | reverse complement strand
AGTGATTGTGGGCTGAGGAGGTGAATATAGTAAGGCATCTTCTGTCATACGTTGCGGGCGGAGCGTTGGGTTGGTGATACCTTATCAGGTGCTTCCTTCAGTGTAGATGTATAAGAGGGGCATGTTAAGGTTGTCGTTGCGTGAACTTCACAATTTATCAATGAAGTGAATCACCAAACCAACAACAGAGCGTGCTAACTGACTCGCTGGGTATTCATCTAACGCAGCCTAGTTCCGTGCTGTTCGGCAGCAAAGCCAATTCAGGCAACTGCTCTCTCTATCTTATGGGTCCTAGGCTCTTTTGCGCCTCGTCCCCAGATAGGCTACCAGCCCGATCGCAAGTATGAGCACACCGACAATCGCAGCGATGACCCAGATGCTAATCCTGCCTTCTCCGGTCTCAGCATCTCGTTCTTCCGTGATAGTGAAGGCGCTGTCAGACATGTCCACCGCGGTATTGACTCCATCGGTTGCCCGGACTTTTATGAGATAGTCTTGCCCCACATCCAACGCCGCGGTATCTAGCTGATATTGATTACCTTCCACGTCGATATCAATTGGAAGCCACGTTTCGCCGTTATCCACGCTTATGCTCAGGGAATACGTCAGAGCATCCCCATCCGCATCGCTCGCTTGCCATCTTGCTGTTATCATCTCGCCTTTGGCAAAAGCCTCACCACCGTTGGGATAAAGTACTCTGATCTCGGGCTTGTTGGGCGAGACGTCTCTGCTTGCCAAGACTGTGCCGTCTTTGTCCTGGATTTCTACTCTGTTCGTCTCCTCCCACCATTCGACCACGTGAGCAAAACCGGTTTGAGCTATTTCTATCAGTCCTGAATCCGGCTGTTGAGCCGTCTCATGAAAACTCACGGAAAAGCCATATTTGCTCAGAATCCTATTATCTCTGTTGAGAAGCACAACATAATAGTCCCCTTCATCCCCAGCTTCTCTATCCAGAATAGCACTGGCGATTCTGATGAATGGGTCCAAAACAATAGTGTTGTTCCGATGAATTGTTCCACTCACCAATATGCCTTGAGGGTCTCGAGGATCGGATAACTTTGTGATCACATTTTGATAGCCGTCCGTAAATAGACTTCCATCGTCCCTCCTCACAGGACCCAGCCTAGTCCAACAATAGGGCGCATAATCAGAGAAATCCATATAATAGCAGAGCCTAAGCCACTCATTTGTTGCCCAGACTCCATCACTTGTGACATTCCACCAGCTTGGTGGTGTTTCCCGAGGGTATCTTTGCCAGGCATTCACCCAAAAGCCTTCGCTGCTTCTACAAGAAGCACAATCCACGTTATCGCGACCACAGGCATAGCAATCGGGAGCACCGATGAGAGTAGGACTAGTAATATGACTTGCTTCGTGAGCGAGATTGTGGATATTAGCAGTATTGTTACCTATTGAAACTGCTTTTGTATCCCAAAATAGAGTTGCACCACAGCAGCCGCAAGTCAGACCAACTGCCCAATCATAACCTTCGCTGGCTGCCATTCTATAGATCATCCTGAGAAAAGGTTCTCTAGGTTCAACGTCAGTGGTTACAGCAGTTGGCATGATGGAATAAGATACCTTGCTATCAGCTATTGGGAAAGTTCCCAAGAGGTAATTCAGATTATTTCCAAAAGCTCTGTTTGCACTCTCAAAGCTAGGAGCACCGGGGGTGGCTGGACAAGCACCCAGCTCAACTATGGTCGCGTTGATTCGAAAGACGGCGAAGCTATAAGCCCGTGTTGTGACAACAGCGGTACCAGAATAGTTCTGGTTATTGCGCTCATTTGTTTCGCTGATTGCATTGTAAGGGTCAACCTCGACTGTGTAGGTGGCTCTCGAAACGTCCTTCGGCCTCGGCACGACCCTAACATCGGGGCCACAGATGCCCCCAACGCAGATCCCGGGTATTACTCCCGCGGGTTCGCCAGGCCAAGTTGCATCTTCACGTCCGGCAGGCACTATGGGAAGCATTATTTCATTATCCCCGGGGTTTATTGTTACCGGCCCCCAAATCTCTGGATACGTCCAACCCGTTGGGGTGCCAGTTACGAGACGACCAGTGGTCGGTGGAGAGGTAACCCAGTGGGTTTCGGGAAGTTCCAGCTTGAGATGAGTTTGGACAGGAACCCGGAATGTCGAGTGTACCTTCACTCTAAAGACAGTCGCTTTGCCTGCGACCAAGGGCGCTCCGTAGACAACTTGTACTGGGTCTACCGAGACGATGTTTAAGTCCCCATGCACTCTTCTTACTACTCGTAGCTTTGTTGTCTGGGTTCGGGTGATGCCACCGCCTCTTGCTGTAAGGGTAACAGTGTAGTCCCCGGCTGCGGGGAGGGTGCCAGTGCAGTAGACGATGAATCCACACTGGGAGGTAAAGGGCGGCAGTCCATCAGGAGGTAGACAGTAGGAAGAAATATGACTGGGTACTCCTGACAAGGAGAGGGTGACCGTCTGGGCAATCCCGCTCACCAAAGAGACGGTAGCCGTTGTCTGGGCTTCGGCGGTGCAGTTGGCGCCTGAAACCAAAGGGTCAAGGTCTATGGTGACTTCAGCGGGAGATGCTCTAAGCCCGAAGTCGAACGCTGGAGGAGGTGGCGGAGTCTCCCCTGTCTTGGTCACCTGGATGTAGCAATCCCTGGGTTCGCTACAACGAGGTCCATCTAGCTCAGTGGAATCACACGCTCTTAGCCTGAACGGGTATGTGCCTGTTGCTGTTGGGGTGCCGGAGATAGCTCCAGTACCGCTGTTGAGGTTAAGGCCTGGTGGCAGGGAGCCATCGATTACAGCCCAGCGGTAGGGCAGGGCTTCCCCTCCCACAGCCTCGAGTTGCGCTGAGTAGGAGGCTCCCCAAGTAGCATCCGGCAGAGGGCAATCTGTGGTAATGATCACTCCACTGGGTCTTATCTCTGCTTTTGCCCACACTGCCCAGTCCTTGCCTGACGACGGCCCGGCCCGGACAGTAAGTTGGAATTGCCCTGTCCTTCCGGCATAGCGATCGAGAGGATAGTGCCAGCTGTATACATTCCTGTCGTATTGTTCCTCTCTGGCTGTAACCAAAGCTTGGACAGCTTTTGCCTCCTCTTGATAGTGGAAATAGACCTGAAAGGTAGCACCATCTGTCCCTTGAGCGCCTTCGAGAAACCCTACGCTGAGGTAGAGTTCTGTGCCTGGCATCACGGTAACTTCAGGGTATTTTCCCGAGATATAGCCACCCTGCACCCATTGCGGGTGTGTCTCAAGGACTCTGGTGCGGGTGACACCGTCTTCGGTTTTGATATTGTCCCTGTAGCAGACAAAACCGCGCGCATCACTGGTGCTTCCCGGGAATGGTAGGCCACCAGCACCTGAACTCCAATTTGCTTTTGAGGCGCGGGCTATGAAGTCGTAGTAATAGGTTTCATTGGAGGCAATGGTTTTAGGAAGCGTTGCCGGGAGCACAAGGAGGACAAAAGACACAACTATGAAGCAGCTCAGAAGAAACCGTGTTGTTTTCATAACACTGCCTTCCCTAATATCGTAGTAGAAGAAGGTTTCTCTGTCAAAAGTGTGACGAGGAAGGCTAGACGGTCTTCGTCTCAATATTGTCCACGGTGCCTACCGTTTCCGCCAAATCAACCAGAGCTATGGTGCGCTCAGCAACATAGTGATTGTAGACTGAGGAGGTGAATATGGTAAGGCATCTTCCGTCATACATTACAGGCGGCGCGTCGGGTTGGTGAGACCTTATCAGGACACTTTTCCCCAGACGGGACATGATTTCCTCGAACCAACCTCTCCCGAATTTTGGTCTGCCGGTATAAGGGTCGATTCCCAGGAATCCTCCTATTCTGTCCTGCCAATCCCCCCAGGTTATTTGATGCCATTCGGGACTACCTGGCTTTATTCTGCTTATGTCTTCGACGTCTGACACATCGGGGAGTGCCCCATGCAGAGCAATGATGCCATTGGGCGTGGACACCGCAAGTGGTAGCCCGGAAAGGACCTCGCCATATCGCTGGTACAGTTCGGTATCCAGTCCTTCCCAGAAATCGGCAGGGTGGAAGCTAAATACAGCATGCCCTTCATGATTTCCCATAAGGAGATAAAGAGAGTCAGGATGCTTGATCTTCTGTCCAAGCAAGAAGTTAATGTTCTCCAGCGAAGCTGGTCCCCGGTCAACATAGTCTCCCAGAAAGACCAACTTGTTGTCTGGCGTGAGATATTTGCGGATGATCTTTCGGGAGGCTTCGAGGTCACCATGAGTATCTCCCACGAAAACGGCTTTGCCTGCCTCCAGCTGTATCAGCCTGGCTTCTGAAGCAAACCGCTTCTCCGCCTCGTTGAGTAACTTCCTTGTTTCTTCTCTAGTCAAGGGACAATGTCTTCCTTCTTGAAACTGTACATCACACAGCATAGATGGTTTCAACACAAAAAAGCAATACTCGTCTCGAAAGCCTCGCCACAGGTGTCTTTGGCTGTGGACTTCTGATATGATGAGAGTATGAAAGTGGGCCTAGTTTATGACCCAATCTATCTGGAACATGATACGGGCGACCATGTGGAGAATGCTCGCAGGCTGGTGGAGGCGATATCCTATTTGAAGGAAACCGGAATCAAAGAAAAGCTTACCTGTCTGCCTCCACGCGCTGCCTCGCGAGAAGAACTGGAGCTGATACATGCACCGGAGTATATCTCCTACGTCAAAAGCAGAGCAGAAAAGGGCGGTGGTTGGCTTGACCCTGATACCGTAATGTCCTCGGAATCCTACGAAGCAGCGCAATATGCGACCGGCGGGGTTCTGGTAGCCGTAGAGGCAGCGATGAAAGGGAAGGTGGATAATGCCTTTGCCCTGGTTAGGCCACCCGGGCACCATGCTATCTATGATCGAGCAATGGGGTTCTGTATTTTCAACAATGTAGCAATAGCTGCCAGATTTGCCCTGAGCCAGTTCAATCTCAGCCGTGTTCTTATCGTTGATTTCGATGTCCATCATGGCAACGGAACTCAGGATGCTTTTTATGCCGACCCCAAAGTTCTTTACTTCTCCACCCACCAGTATCCTTTCTATCCCGGGACAGGGAGGATGGATGAAACTGGAACGGGTGCAGGAGAAGGCACTACGGTTAATTCCCCCATGGCTGCTGGCTGGGGCGACGAGGAATACGTGAGAGTCTTCAACGAGGTCTTGGTCCCAGTAGCCCGCAGATTCCAGCCGCAGCTGATTTTGGTTTCTGCTGGCTTCGATGCTCACTGGGCTGACCCCCTGGCTACGATGAAGGTAACTATCACTGGTTTTGCTCAAATGGCGATGATATTGAAGGAACTTGCTGCTGAATTGTGCCGGGGACGTCTTGTTTTCACGCTGGAAGGAGGCTACAACCTTCGGGTGGTTGCCTGTTCGGTGAAAGCTACATTCGATGTACTTCTGGGGAAGCCGGAAATAGACGATCCTTTGGGCAAAGCGTCAATCGTGAGAAAGCCCGGGGGATTTGACGAACACATCGAGGCAATAAGCAGAATGCACCGCTTGGGAGGTTAATAGACCAGGGGTCAAGAGAGAAGCTGTAAGACGAGAGAATTGACCACACATTGTACGCTCTCTTGGTTGCATTGAATGGAGAGAATCAGTTGGAGTAGCCTATGAGATTAACAATTGTGGATGCTGAGAGATGTGTTGGCTGCCAGATGTGCATGTTCGCCTGCGGCAGGAGGAAGAAGCAAGGTGGAATGGCTGAGACTTGCATAGGAATAAGATCTGTAGGAGGTATGGAAAGAGGGTTCACTATAATCGTGTGCCGGGCTTGCCATGCTCCACCGTGTGCCAAAGTGTGTCCCACGAATGCGCTCAAACTACGGGGAGATGGCGGTGTCCGACTTGATGTAGCTGCGTGCATTGGCTGCGGTAATTGCAGGGATGCTTGTTTGATTGGCGCAGTGTTCTGGGACGAAGAAGCTAACAAACCGATGATTTGTGTTCATTGCGGCTACTGTGCCAAGTTCTGTCCCCACGGGGTTCTGAAGAGCGCAAGGAGGGAACAAACTTGATATGCTTGCCAACGACACGCTAGCCAGAGTTCTGTATATTGATCTGTCCAACAAGCGTTGTTGGGTTCGTGACCGCGCGGATTTGTTCGACAAATATCTTGGTGGCGCTGGCGTTGCTATTCAGCTCCTCAGCGAGGAGTGCCCGCCAGGTGCCGACCCCTTGGGTGCCGACAACCCCATCGTTTTCGCCGTCGGACCGTTGACAGGACTTTTCCCTTTAGCCTCCAAAACAGTGGCTATGTTCAAGTCGCCCCACACTGGTAATCTCGGGGAGAGTCATTGCGGGGGGCGCAGTGCTGTTGCTATCCGTATGGCAGGCTTAGGGGCCATCGTAGTCAAAGGCAGAAGTGATATTCCAGTTTACCTGGCTATTCACGGCGATAAGGTCAGCTTCCGGGATGCTTCCTCTATTTGGGGCATCGAGAATAGTTTCACGGTAGGGCGTATTATCCGGGAGAATGAGTCAGGGGCAGGGCTCAGGACGATTATGCGTATTGGCGGCGCCGGAGAGAGGCTTGTCTCGTATGCCTGTGTGACCACCGAAACATATCGTCACTTTGGCAGGCTGGGGCTAGGAGCGGTTTTTGGAAGCAAGAAGCTTAAGGCAATTCTCGTCTCTGGCAAACGCTCGGTACCAGTCGCTGACATGAAGCAGTATCGCAAAGCCTATGACGAGGTTTATGATGCGGCGGTGAGTTCACCACTGATGAAGAAGTATCATGACCTTGGTACGGCCGAGAATGTTCTACCCCTTAACGTCCTTGGTGCACTACCGGCAAAGAATCTTAGGGAGGCGAGGTTCGAAGGGGCTTCGGGAATTTCAGGTGAGACGTTTGCTGAGCAACACCTGGGAAGACGGCTTGCTTGTTCCCATTGTCCCATTGCCTGCGTTCACATTGCCGCACTGCGTGAACATTACGTAGATGAGCCGTATTTCTACAAGACGCACATGATTTCCTACGACTACGAACCAATCTACGCACTCGGCTCCATGCTTGGTATCTCTGATACCAGAGGGTTCTTGAGCCTGATGGAGCAAGTGGAGAAATTTGGTCTGGATGCCATGAGCACAGGAGTCGTACTGGCATGGGCTACCGAGGCTCAGGAACGGGGTATTGTCTCCCAGCAAGAGACCAGCGGTCTGAGGTTTGGCTGGGGGGATTATGACACCTTCATGAGGGCAGTTGAGTTTATTGTCCGGCAGCCGAACGACTTCTACTGTGCGCTTGCGCGAGGGGTTAGATACGCATCCTCGGTGTATGGAGGCGCTCAGTTTGCTCTCTCTTTTGGTGGAAATGAAATGCCAGGATACCATACGGGTCCTGCTGCTCATATAGGAGTGCTCGTTGGTGCCAGACACAGCCATCTCGATAATGCTGGCTACAGTATTGATCAAAGGAATCTGTCAAGAGGAAATGTCAGTCCTAAGGAACTGGCTGTGGCCTTGCTCACTGAAGAACGCTGGCGGCAGGTTCTATCGAGCCTTGTTGTTTGCTTCTTTGCCCGAGGCCTTTATCAGCCTGACATTGCCTTGAAAGCCCTTCAGTCAACAGGGTTTTCTCTTGCCCGACAGGAACTTGACCACATCGGAGAAGAGATACACAGGCAGAAATATGGATTCAAAATGCGGCACGGGTTTTCCCTGGATGACGTGTGTTTGCCAGGACGCATTCTAGAAACCCGTACGCCTTTGGGTCAACTGGATGAGCCATATATCAAGTCAGTGGTGGAGCACTTCAGGCAACTGCTTGGTTGTGGAGAAGGCAAGAAGGGCAACTGATGAAGTACCATCTATCTTGATGATACCACGGTAGCATCTGAGCTTTCTTGGTGGACCAGCGCCTGGCGTCTAGCTCTACAACTACTCTGGTCAAAACTTAGCTAGGTGGTTCTCTTGGCCCAGGGCAGCAACGAAGCCCAGTCTCCCCTCTCCCATATCACCAGAAGCGGGCCAGCGACACAGATAGCATCGTAGGTGCCGATAGTAACGCCGAAGAGTAACACGAGGACGAAGTGATGTATGGTAGCTCCACCAAAGAGGAACAATGCCAGGATAACGAAGAGCGTGGTCAGGCTGGTATTCAGACAGCGTCCCAGTGTTTCCACGATGCTGGAATTCACTGTTGAGGCAAAGTCAGAGCTCAAACCTCTGGCTGTGTTCTCCCGGATGCGGTCGAAGATAACCACAATATTGTTGATGCTGTAGCCCACAATTGTAAGGAGCCCGGTGATAAACAGGGCATCAACTTCCACCCCGGCAATCAGACCGAGAAGGGCGAAGAAGCCTACAGTAATGAACACGTCGTGGGCAAGCGCAATGACAGCGCAACTGCCCCAGCGGAAAGGCTTGGGCATGCGTCGAAATGCCCAGACAATGTAGAACAACATGGCTATAGACGCCACTATTACAGCAATAACAGCACTGCGTGCTGCTTTTGCTCCTACTGTGGGTGACGCCAAATAGTAGTCGCCTACATTCACCTGGGAATCTAAAGCTGCTCCAAGTTTCCCGGCCAGTTCATTTGCCTCCTCGGAGGTCAGTTCCGTAACATGGATGATGAAGTTTCCCTCACCTGCGTTCTGAATCGTTGCCTTATCAAATCCCAGCTTGGCCATCTCTTCCCTCAACCGGCTTTGCTGCACGGGTGGATTGAATTGGAGGGTCATAGATGTGCCGCCAGCGAAATCGGTTCCCAGTCGCAGAGGAGTTCCCAGTTGCTTCTGAGAGATAATCAGGGCAGCAATTCCGACAATTATGAGTATCCAGGAGATCAGGAAAAACCAACGCTTCTGACCAACGAAGTCTATCATTTGGAATTCCTCACTGTCTGAAGTGGCGTTACTCCGTAGGCTGATAAGTTGCTGAACACCTGGCTGCTTACAATCAGGCGGAGAAAGGTTCTGGTGACGGTAATGGCAGTAAACATGGATAACGCCACCCCGATAAACAGAACTAGGGCGAAGCCCCTGACCATGAACGCGCCAAGTGTCCCCCCAAGCCAGAAAAGAACCAAACACGCAATAAAGGTAGTGACGTTGGCATCTCTGATGGCTGTCCAGGCGCGATTGAATCCGGCCTCAACAGCAGCCGCCAAACTGCGTCCTGCTCGCAACTCCTCTTTCATGCGCTCAAAGATGAGGACATTGGCATCTACCGCCATGCCCAGAGAGACAATGAAGCCAGCGAGGCCAGGCAAAGTAAGGGTTATAGGGACAAGCTTGAAAATGGCCAGGAGCACTACGCCGTAGATGCCCAGACTGAGGCAGGCTACCAACCCGGGCAGACGATAGTAAACGAGCATGAATACCAACAACAGCACTATTCCAATCCCTGCTGCCAGTATGCTTTTTCTGACTGAGTCCTGCCCCAGGGTTGCGTCCACAGTCCGTTCATAGAGAGGAATACTAGATTGGAATTCCCCGTCTTCCCATCTTCCCAACGGGACGTCAATACGCCCAGCGTTCAGCAAATCCTTCAGTTCAGTCGCATCAGCAAAGCTCAGCCCTTCAATTTGCCCCTTGTCTTTTATCACCGCCCTGACCACCGGGGCAATCATTTGACCATCTTCACCCCGCAGTGGCTCGTCGCCCAGATAGATGGCGAGCGGCTTGTTGATAAGGCGAGTTGTTATCTGTTCGGAAAGTTTCGCTCCTGTCTCGTCCCACTCAAATACCAGTAGCGGCTTGCCATATTGGTCCAGGGCAACAGCAGTGTTTTCCTTGAAATACCTGCTGCTAAGGGTCAATTCCGTGCCATTTACCGTGCCCGCGGCAGGGGTCCAGTTCCCTGCGGCACCCTGTTCCCGGAACTCAAGCACGGTGAAGAGCCCGACCATCTCCTTGGCCTTCTCGATGTCAGCAATCCCGGGCAGCTGGATGACAATGTTGTACTCACCTTCATATCTCTGTATTTCAACGACGGGCTCAGTTATGCCCAGGGCGTTGATGCGCCTTTCCACAACCCCCTTCACCCCCTCCATTATTTGAGTCTCTGTGCCCGGCGCAACACCACTGAGATCAGCCTGGAAGACCAGGTAGCTGCCGCCGGCGAGGTCAAGCCCCAGCCTCAGTCCTTCCCTGCCCAAAACAGTCCTGTCCAACGGGAGTACGGACCATAGCGCGAAGCCAAACAGGGCCAAGATGAAAATCAACAAATAAACGGTTCTCTGTCTCAAGTTAGTCTACCTTTGTGCCAGAGTTTGTCTTACCCCAGGACTCCGGGACTTTCGCGAACGTCCTATTTGCTGCTTGCTCGCAGTTGACAACTCCTTTTGCACCAGGGCTAAGGCTTCCTTTCTCGTGCCTAACTCACCGCTGGCATGAGCCTCGTTAACCATTGTCAGGAGCTTACCTATCAGTGGTCCTGGTGCTAAGTCAAATGCGTCCATTATATCATCGCCGTCAATGAGTTTCACTGGCAAGATTTCGGATTGTTGCTTGTCATGCTCTGCCAGTATGTAGTTTACCAGTTGGCAGTGTTTTCTCCATTCCTCCATGGATGCCAGGGGTCCGCGGCTGGCCAGATAATCAGCCAAAGCCAGGAGCAGAATGTCAATGCCGGCCTCGCCAGTATCCCGAAAGTAGCGATAGATTGCGCGTTGAGTAGGCAATTCATCATTTGCCATCTGGACTGGACGAAGGTGATTGTAGACAAGGCTTTCCACCAGTCCTATCTCCCGGTTGCTGAACCGCAGCCGTTCCAGAATGCCCGCAGTCATAGTTGCTCCTTCTTTAGTGTGCCCCAGGAATCTGGCTCTACCCGTATCATCAATTGACTTTGTCATTGGTTTGGCAATGTCGTGAAATAGCCCGCCTAACTTAAGCAGTACCTTATGGTCGCTTCCGGAGGAGACTTCCTGAGATAGATGCTTCTCTATTGCGTCGGACCAGGGAGCGGTAGACAGCATATCTTCGTTGCTATACTCCCAATCGCTTTCCCTGAGGAGGAATTCTATCGCAGCCACGGTCTGTAAGGAGTGCTCGAAGACATCCCAGAAGTGCACCGTTGGTTGTTCTACTCCCCGGCTCTCTGCCAATTCGGGGATCAGAGCAAGTAGTAAGCCGAGTTTATCCAGGTATCTCAGATAATAAGCAGCTCGGGGCAGAGCCAGCAAACGAAGCACCTCTTCCCTGGTGCGCTCCCCCGGGACCTCAGCAACAGCTTTGGAATGGCGGCGGATTAAGGATTCCGTCTCTGACTCTATGCTGAAGTTGAGTTCGGCAGCCAACCTTACCGCCCGTAATAGTCTTGTGGCATCGGCTTCAAAGACCTGCTCGCTAACTCTCCGCACTATCTTGTCCCTCAAATCCTCTCTACCGGAAAAGGGGTCGATAAGCTTCAGGACCAATCGTTTTGCAGGTGCAGAGGTTGTCGCTTTTCGGGAACCTGTCTTAATGGATGCCAGGGCAGTGACAAATTGAGTGAGTTCCACAGCCATGGCACTTATGGTGAAATCGCGGCGGGCAAGGTCAGCTTTGATATCCCCGGTAAAGGAAGAGAAATCAAAATGCCACTCCGCACCATGCAATTCACTGTCTTGTGGAGTCTCTTTGGGCTGCCTGTCTTTCCTATTCACCACTACTCTAGCTACGTTGTTGACATCGTCAAGGAGCACGAATTTGCCTGCTATTTCCTTGGCTACCGTACGCGCTATGAGTATGGCATCGCCGCTTACAGCAATATCTATATCGTTGGTCTCTCTTTTCAACAGCAAATCGCGGACGAAGCCACCAACGATATAGCCCTGCTCTTTCCTGGTGGCTAACAAGTGAGATATCTTGGCCAGAATGGCGCGTAAGTCGCCGATTTTTATGGAGGACATGACAGGGCATTATAGTTTGGGCAACGGGAATTGTAAAGCTCTAACGATCTCTCTGAAGCAGTGTTATTCTGACTTACGAATTGGAGTGCATTTCATCAGGATAACGTCCGCCAGGGCAGGAAAGGGTCGGGCTATGTTATCCAATGTCTTTAGAAGAGCATAGGAAACAGGACGGGGAAGCTTGGAGAGAAAACTGCCCCACAGGGGTAGCCCAAAAAAGAGGGATATGCCCTTTGCCTTCCTGATTTGAAAATGCTGCTTGATCAGACTGGTCAGGAATGGGTAGTCGAATTTGTATTTGTGGTCTGGGGGCAACTCCCAGGGCTTCCTTTCCTTAGCCAGAGAAGGGGCAAGGAACTTTGTCACCGGATATAGTTTCTTCGCGAGGCGGAACCCCAGGCTATCAAAATTGGCTATGGAGATTATCATATCTCCGTCAGGTCTGAGTACCCGGGCAATTTCATCCATTGTTTGGCTGGGAGAGAAGAAATGGTCCAACGCTCCTTTGCACATGACTTTGTCAAAGGAGTGCGGCTTGAACGGCAGCGTCTCCCCTGCCCCCTGAGCCAAAGCTACTTGGGCATTGCTCTCGCTGAGATACTCTCTGGCTCGTGCTAGCATTACACGCGAGGGCTCCAACCCGATAACCTTCGCGCCTTTTTGCCACAGTAGTGCCCCATCAATAGCCCTGCCGCAGCCGACATCCAGTATCAGTTCACCCTGATTGGCGTCCACCTCCTGCAATGTTAACCGGAGCATTTGCTGGAACAGGAAATCTAGGTTAGGGTACACCACGGGAGGCACCACATCGTCGTCATTCCATTCCAGGTCGATTTTTTCAGTATTGTGGTTCTGTATCATGAGTCGGATTCAGAATGGCTGTTGCGGTGTCATCGAGTTTACCTGCGCAGCGTCTTCCGGCAGGCCTTGTCCGGCCTCCTGCCAGCAAGAGCACTGGTTGAATTTGTGAACAGCTTTGGAGGCACGTTCCATGGAAGAAAAGGTGGGAATGGAACCCTTGAGGAGCTTCTGTCCTATCTGCAATCTTTCTGGCTCAGCGGAGCCAGGCGGCAGCACGACAATTATGGGCTTGTTTCGCCGGCTGCGAAGCTCGATGAGGAACTCGTTGATTTCTTCCACTCCTTGCCGGGAGTAGATTGGCAAGAGGATGTCTATGTCCTCTTGAATTAAGACAACATCGGTAGCGGCATCTTTGACTACTAGATCTATGGCTTGAAATAGAGCTGCCAGCCCCCGGAATTGTGCCTGGCTTACGTCTACCGGATTACGGAAGATACCACCTACTTCTCCCAGGAGCTTGCTTAGTCCGTCCTTCGTCTCGGAAAAGAGAGGCGGTACCTTGAGCCCACTTTCCATACAGGCGTCGCCGGCAGCTACTGAGTTGCCGCCGCCTCCGTCGGCCAGGCCACCAATAATGGCTGCGCGGATACCTCGCCATTGTCCGAGTTGCTGGAAAATAAGCATGGTGTCCGTCAACTCCTCCAGGTTATGGACCTCTATGGCGCCAGCTTGCTTCAACATTGCTGACCAGATAGCAGCTGAACTGGCCAGAGAACCGGTATGTGACGTGGCAGCTCGACTGCCCGCTTCTGTTCTCCCTGCTTTCCACACAATCAAGGGCTTGACCCTGGCTACCTCCTTCATAGTCTGGAAAAGGCGAGTACCGTTTCTTGTCCCCTCGAGGTAGGCACCAATAACCTTGGTCATGGGGTCAGCCGCCAAGTATTGCAGGAAATCGCTGGCATCCAGGTCAATGCCGTTGCCCAAGCTCACTCCCTTGCTGTACTTGATATGACGCTCCATGCCAATCGTCACCAGCTTTGTGGCGATGCCGCCGCTCTGAGAGATGAAGCCTACAGAACCACTTTCCCCGAGCATTCCCATAAGGAACGGGATCCTGTGCTCAGGACAGTAGACGCCAATACAGTTGGGGCCGATAATGCGGAGGTTTCCCTTTCGTGCCCTTTCAAGCATTTGCCTCTCCAGTTCTCGTCCCTCTTGGGGATCCATCTCACTGAATCCGGCGGTGAAGAATTGGACTGCTTTGACGTTCTTGACCAGGCAGTCATCCAGAAGGTCCAACACGGATTGCCGCGGGATAGAGGCAATGACGTAGTCCACTTCTCCCGGTACCAGCCTGAGGTTAGGGAGAATCTGGAGGTCGCCAAGCTGCCCGCCTTTGGCACCAACGGGATATAGACGTCCGGCAAAACCAGCTGACTTGAGAGACCACACCCATAAGGAGCCAGCCTTTACAGAGGTGGCTGATGCTCCGACGACGGCAAGTGACCTGGGGTGGAAAATAGGCTCGAATTCCTTGAGCTTGTCCTCGAACAAAACTGGGCCTCGCTGATTTCACTATGTGTGGTGAAATCCAGATTCAATAGCCTTTGGCTCCTGGGACAGCGGTCCTTTGATTGTCATTCCAGGATTATTCGCGCATCAACTGCCACCACTTCATCGGGATAGGCGAACACAGGGTTCAAGTCGAGTTCCTTTATTTGAGGGTTCTTCTCGACAAACTGAGACACCTTGACTATTAGGTTTTCCAATGCTGGAATGTTGACTGGCTTCTGGCCTCTGTACCCTTGCAGTACGGGATACCCCTTAATCTCCTTAATCATTTCACGAGCATCCCTCTCGGTGACCGGGACTATTCTGAAAGACACATCCTTCAACACCTCTACCAGTATGCCACCGAGACCAAACATGAGGACGGGGCCGAATTGGGGGTCCTTGCTCATGCCCACAATCACTTCCACTCCCGTTGGCGCCATCGGTTGCACCGATACGCCCTCAATTTGGGCCTCAGGGTATGCTTTCCTGACGGAAGATATGATCTCGCTGTAAGCCTTGCCTACTTGAGTGGCGTTGGCTAGCCCTAGTCTAACACCTCCCGAATCACTCTTGTGCACCACGTCAGGGGAACTGATTTTCAACACTACTGGGAATCCCATTTCCCTGCTTATGGCAGTGGCCTCCCTCTTACTTCGGGCCAGCTTCGCTTCAACAACGGGTATCCCTGCTTTGCTAAGAAGCTCCTTGGATTCAACCTCGGTCAACAGATTCTGGCTCTTCACCATCGCTTGTCTCCTTCCATCGGTGCGGTTATTCAAAACTAGCCCCTTATTGTAACGCGTTGTGCGTTTTTTCTCCACCATCTTTTGTTGATTGACGCACTGAGGCAGCCAGGATGGTCTATCATCTTGACTTACACAAGACTTCTCTGACTTTCAACTCAAAGAAGTCGTGTGTATGAGCTGGCTTGATAACTAACGCAGTATCTGCTCCGCTGGCGGTGCCTCCGATGGAGATCACCTCTTCGTCTGTTCTTATCAGACCGGTATCGGCAGCCATCAGGACTATCTCGCAAGCCACCTTGACGCCCTGTCCGAAGATCCTTAGCGTTTGAGCCACAATTTCATCCACCTGATATGTATTGAACTTGCGGCGAACTGCTCTACCTACACCGCCGAAAGCGTGGGTGGCAGTCAGAATCACTCCACCCCCCTCCAAAATCCTGGCCTTGTTTTGTGGGGTTAGCTCCTGAACATCGGGAGCCTGGAATCCGGTAGTATGAGTGACCACCACTACTTTGCAGTTGGCGAATAGCCTTACTGCCTTCACTCCGGTTTCTCCGCTGGTTGAAGCTACCACTACAGTTGTTATCCCGAGCTGCTTGGCTCTCTTCCTAGCTATTTCCAGAGTTTTGTCAGTGTTGCAACTACCCGGCTCAGGAAAATAGACGCTTTGGATCTCCGTCACATCAGAATTGACACCTCCTTCTTCGCTGTAATATCTTACCAGATATAGACATGGGTATCATTTTTATCCACGGTTCTGGCGCCTATGGGGGCATCTGGCGCTATCAAACCGACCACTTTCCCGGTAGCCACGCTGTCAACTTACCCGGACACCCCCGTGGCCAAGCCCTTGGGACAGTGGAGCAATGTGTTGACTGGCTCAGAAAGCATATTAAGGGCAGAGGCCTTAAGGACGTGGTTCTGGCTGGACACTCCTTCGGCGGCGCCATAGCCCTGATGTATGCCCTCAAATACCCTCAGGACCTGAAAGGGATTATCGTCATAGGCAGTGGAGCTAGGCTCAGAGTTCACCCCGAGTTTCTGGCTTCTTGTGAAGAGGCCATCAAAGGCGATGCCCGGAAGTGGCATGAAGTGATCGAAGCAATGTGTCACTCAACCCCCGAGAATTATAAGAGGAAAGTCGTGGGAAAACAGAAGGCTATTGGCCCTGCTGTCATGCTCAATGACTTCCTGTGCTGTGATAAGTTTGACATCATGGACAGAGTCCATGAGATCAGACTGCCGGCACTCATCATCTGTGGTGAATTGGACGTAATGACACCGGTGAAATACGCCAATTACCTCGGAGCCAGGATTGCTAACTCGAGGGTGGTGATTGTTCCTCAGGCTGGCCACTTTGTCCTTGCCGAGAAGCCGGAAGTGGTCAACAAGGCCATAGAAGACTTCATTGCGACAATATCCTCCTGAAGCTCTTTCTCCTCGGGGCAAATCCTCTGCATAACTGCCTTGGAAGCAGCCGCCTCCGGGAGCGGCTTCGGAACTATTCAGCAATTTGCCTGTAAGTTGTGCTACACTTCTTTGTTGATATAACCACAGAGAATCGGATGTGAGGTCAGCCCGATGAAAGTCAGAACATATATGTCCCCGAAAGGTTTCTTGCCCCGCGGCTTCGTCGAGCAAGTGAGGCGGATTGTGGGGAATGAGCACTTCTCACAACAGGAATGCGACCTCATCTCATACAGTCTGGACTACTGGTTGTATGGCGTATTCCTGTCTCAGAAGGGAGACCTGCCAGCGCTTCCCTCCGCCGTCATCTCTCCGGCATCCACTGAGCAGATACAGGAAATTGTCCGCCGCGCTGCCGAGTACAAGGTGTCGATCACGCCCTTCGGCGGAGGTTCTGGCGTGCTGGGTGGAACAATTCCTCTGAACGGAAGTGTGGTATTGAACCTGCAGAGAATAAACCGGTGCCTCAACCTGGACGAGCTCTCGCTGGTTGCCGAGTTCGAAGCGGGAATATTGGGCGCAAATCTGGAACTTGAATTGAGCAGCCGGGGATACTCGGCAGGCAACATCCCGCAGTCGCTCTACTGCTCCACTCTGGGCGGCTGGATTTCCACGCGGGCAGCCGGACAGTTCTCCACAAAATACGGGAAAATCGAGGACATGGTGCTGGGCATGGAGGTCGTGCTGCCCGACGGCAATCTGCTGAACATCAGACCTGTTCCCAGGAGGTCGGTCGGGCCTTCGCTGAAAGATCTCTTCCTGGGTGGCGAAGGCGCACTCGGCATCGTGACCAGGGCAACCGTTTCCATTCACCCGCTGCCCGAGCTGACGATCAAGCAGTCGTTCATTTTCCCTGCGATTGAGGTGGCTTTGGATGCGGTCCGCCAGATTTTGAGGGCTGAAGCCAGACCCGCAGTAGTGAGAATCTTTGACGAAGCAGAGAGCGAGAGATACTTTCCCAGGATAGGCAGAAAGGTGGTTACGATCTTCATATCGGAGGGTGACACTGAGTACACCACTCTGGATGCCAGGGTCATCAGGCGCGTCTCTAGGGAAAATGGAGGAAAATCCAGTGGGCAGGAGCCAGCCGACATCTGGCTGCGAAAAAGGTTCGACATCGGGCTGGGGCCCATTCTCATGCAATATGGTGGGATTGTCGACACCATCGAGGTGTCGGCTTTGTTCAGGGATGCTGCCAGGCTGTACAGGGACATGGTTGGCGCAATGAAGGCGGTTGAAGGCGTGCTTGAAGTCTCTGGGCATTACTCGCACTTCTACCGAGAGGGCGCTTGCCTATATATCACCTTCGCCGGCATCCCCAAAGACCCACTGCGTTACTATCAGGATACCTGGGACGCTGCCATGAAAGCCACGCTCCAGAACAATGGGTCGATAAGTCACCACCACGGCATCGGTTTCTGGAGGATGCAGTATCTAGAACGGGAACTTGGGGCGAGCGGAGTGAAGCTTTTGAAGTCCATCAAGAGCGCGCTCGACCCTCAAGGCATATTGAATCAAGGAAAACTCGTTGATGGCGGAAGATAAGAAAGAAGCTGAAAAGATTGCCAGATGCGCCATGTGCGCCGATATGTGCAAGTACAATTGCTCCACATATCTGGCGACAGGAAGGGAGACTCTGAGCCCGCAGAAGATGGCACGGCTCATCGTTTACGACGAAAAGGGCTTGCTGGAGGATGAAGAGACCTTCCTCGATTTGATGTTCCACAGTGCTATGTGTGGAGCATGCGCCTCGCACTGTATCTACGATGACGACTATGACTTGAGGAAGTTTATTCACCAGGCGAGGGTCAAAGCCTTCGCCAGAGGCATCGTTCCAGAGGATGTGAGGAAAAGGCTGGAGACGTTCAAGCAATTTGGAAACCCCAACGGTGAGAGGGAACTCATAGACAGGGGGGCTGGGGACACAGTCTATTTCATTTCCTGCTCTTCATACAAAGACCAGGACCTGCTGAGGGCCACCGCGAAGATGTTCTCAGAAGCAGGACTTGCCGTAAGGCAGTTTGGCGGTGTTGATATATGCTGCGGCGCTCCTTTGTACTATGCGGGCGATATGGAAGGGTTCAGCAAAGTCTCGCAGAAGATGAAAGCCGAAATTGAGAAAAGGCGCGTGCGCAGACTCATAGTTGATTGTCCTACCTGCATCAAGATGATGACGGATGTATATCGAGGGATAGGAGTGGAATTGGATGTAGAGATTGTGCATGCAGTGCAGTTCATAAATGGTCTCCTCAAGGAAGGGAGGCTGGAGTTCAGAAAGGGGAAAGGGAGCGTTACTTTCCAAGATCCTTGCATCCTATCGTATGACCTGGCCATGTCCAGCGTGCCCAGAGAAATCATCAGAGCGCTGGGTTTCAAGCTGAAAGAGCCGGTTTGCTCACAAGAGCATACTCATTGTTGCGGCGGGGCACACGGGGCCAAGATTGGAGACCGCCACCTCAAAGATGCCGTCACCTCCATGCGGCTGAACGAACTGAGGAATACCGCAGCCGACATTTACGTCGCCGCCTGTCCCACATGCAAATCTGTGCTGTCGGCAGTCAACATGAAATACATAACGGAACTGGTTGCGGAGAACATTGTTGCGAAGCGATAGAGCGCTGGCGCGCGAAATACAGGGCGAGATAGAGAAGGCAACCGGCGAAAAGGTTGCTGTCTCTGTAAGAGATGGCATTGCCAGGCTGAGCGGTCGTCTGTCGTCTCATCGGGTTGCTCTGGAGGCAGGCCATCTTGCTGGCGGCTTCGACAAGGTGCGGGAAGTGGTGAACGACATCGTTTTTCCCGGCAAGATGCGTCTCAAAGCCCCGCCCAGGGTCTCGGAGGAGCTCACCGGGCAGGAATTCGATGTGGTCATCGTGGGCGGCGGCGTTATCGGCCTGGCGGTGGCCAGAGAGCTTTCACAGTTCAACTTAAGCATTGCCCTGTTGGAAAGGCATAACGATCTGGGCATGGACCAGACTACTCATAGTAACGCCATGATACATCCTGCCATCCAGGCGAAGTACGGCACGCTCAGATGGGAAATGAACTACAGGGGCAATCCTATGTGGGATGAAGTTGCCAGTCAGCTGGATGTGGATTTCAAGCGGGTCGGTACGCTGATTATCGCTGAGAACTCCGCTGAGGAAGCGTTGCTTCCTTATGCAGTTAGCACCGCCGTGAAACACAATGACCCCGAACCGAAGCTGCTGGACAGGCACAGCCTCGATCTCATCGAGCCGGGGCTGGCTGAGAATGTTAGAAAGGGCGTGCTTATCTGGAACACAGGCATCGTAAACGTGTTTGAGTTGGTCATCGCCTACGCCGAGAATGCGCTCTCGAACGGCACCAGCATCTTCTTGGACACAAGCGTTATCGGAGTCGAGACCGAAGACTTCGCTGTCAAGGCGGTTCACACCACCAGAGGCACGATGAAGACTGGGCTCCTGATCAATGCTGCCGGGCTCTATGCGGACAGGATAGCGGCGTATGTCGGCGACAGGTTCTTCACCATCCACCCCAGGAAAGGCGAGACCATCATTTTCGACAAGCTATATCAGCCTGTGCGTACCGTTTTCACTCCGGTCAGCATTGCCGCGGAATCACAGGAGAGCAAATACACCAAGGGTGGTGGCATTATCCCTACCACCGACGGCAATCTGCAGTTCGGTCCCACCGCCATGGAAGTGCGTGATAGAGAGGACGTGTCCACTACTGCGGAGGGGTGTGATTACTTGTTCAACAGATTTGCACCGGTGCTGGATCGATTGAAACCCAGCTACGAAAAGCCGGACAGAGGCAAGATAATCGCCCAGTTTGCCGGCTGTCGGGCAGCCACTTACAAGGAGGATTTCATTATCGAGCCCTCCAGAAAAGTCCGCGGTGTCGTCCATGTCGCTGGGATTCAATCGCCAGGACTGGCATCAGCGCCAGCCATCGCGGAACGGGTCAGGGAAATCATTCGGGAAGAGAGGCATCTAGGCGTCAATGATAAATTCAATCCTGTCAGGAAAAGACAGGTGCGTCTCGCGGAGCTGAGCCTTAAAGAACAGCAGGAGCTTATTCGGGCTAACCCCCAATACGGACACATAGTGTGCCGCTGCGAAAATGTGAGTGAAGAAGAAGTGGTGCAAGCACTGCACGGACGTATCCCTGCCAGAAGCCTTGACGCAGTCAAGAGAAGGACGCGAGCCGGGCAGGGCAGATGCCAGGGGGGGTTCTGCACGCCCAGGATTGTGGAGATAGCCAGCAGAGAGATGAGTATTGGCAAGGAACATGTGGTCAAGAGCGAAGGGAAATCCTATGTTCTGAGCGGAAGGACGAAATGAACAATAGGGCGAAGAACTTCATTGTCATTGACGGCGGCACACAGAATATCAAGGCGTTCATATTCGATGAGAACGGAAACGAAGTTCATGGCGAGTCATCGCCGGTAACCCCCTACTTTGCCGTGCAGCCTGACTTCGCCGAACAGGATGCCGCAGCCTATCTGCAAATAGCACAAGAGATGAGCAGGAGGGTGGTGCAGAATTCGCGGGTATCGGTGGACACCCTTGCTGGCGTGGCTATCACCACACATAGAAGCACGGTTGTGCCGGTTGACCGGAATGGAAATCCGGTCCGCTCTGCCATCACCTGGCTGGATGAGCGCAAGACAGAGGGACTGAAGTTGCCCGGCGGCCCAGTTATGTCGCTTGCCTTCAAAGCTGCTCGAATGGAGGAAAGGCTTACGGAGTATCAGAGACGGTCGAAATTCAACTGGCTCAAAAGGTATGAGCCTGAGAACTATGCCCGCACATTCAAGTTTCTCACCGTTTCGTCGCACATCCTGCACTCGCTGACGGGCGAGTTCAAGGACTGTTCATCGATGATTGTGGGACTGTTTCCCATAGACCTCAAGGGACTCCGCTGGCATCCCTGGAAGATGATTCATGAAATTCTCGGTGTGGAACGCGACAGGTTGCCTGCGCTGGTTTCGCCAGTGGAGGTTGCGGGCAGGGTCTCCGAGGAAGGTGCCCGCCGTTTCGGCATCCCTCCCGGTCTTCCCGTAGTTGTAGGTGCCGGAGACAAGCAATCGGAGTTGCTGGGAGCTGGAGTAACCGCCAGTGGTATTGCGGAAATCAGCTATGGGACTGCCGCGGTGATTGAGTTGCTATCGGACAAATATGTGACCCACCCGCGCATGGACTTCTTCACCTGGGGATCCGCCATTCCCGGACGCTGGGCGCTGGAAGGCTTTGTGGGCAGAGGTTACTGGATGGTTTCCTGGTTCAAGAAAGAATTCGGCAAACGCGAGGAAGATGAGGCTTCGAAACTGGGCCTGCCGCCGGAAGTTGTGCTCGATAGGCAGTTGACCGATATTCCGCCCGGTTCCATGGGCTTGCTGGTGCAGCCTTACTGGCATCCGCGGGAGAACGACCCGCTGTCGAAGGGGGCCATGATTGGCTTCTCCGGCGAACACACCAGAAGCCACGTTTACAGGGCGATCATAGAGGGCATCGCCTACGAATTGCGCCGGCTGGGCGAATTGATGGTCAGGCACTCGGGCAATGCCATAAGGGAATTGAGGATCGGCGGAGGAGGTTCCCAGAGCGATGAGATTATGCAGATTACGGCGGATGTCTTTGGTCTGCCGGCCATGAGGATGCACACCAGCAGTCTGGCAGCGCTGGGAGTCGCCATTGATGCGGCGGTGGCATTGGGAGTCCACAAGGGCTTTCCCGAGGCTGTGGAAAAGATGGTCAGGATCAAGACCAAGTTCCAGCCAGCAAGGGAGAACTCCAGAATCTACGACCGGTTGTTCAGGGAAGTGTATGTCAAGATGTACCCTGCGCTCTCCCCGCTTCACGAACGCATTGCCGAGATAACAAACTATCCGAAACTAAGATAGCACATTCCCGATTTTCACAATGTTGGAAGTTGACGTAGCGGTCATAGGCAGTGGGCCTGCCGGGCTTACTGCTGCCACACATGCTCGTAGAAGCGGCGCCCGGAAGGTCTTGCTCCTGGAAAGGGAGGAGGAGCTGGGGGGCATTCTTAAGCAGTGCATCCATAACGGCTTCGGCCTGGAGCAGTTCAAGCGGGACTACACCGGCCCCGAGTATGCTGAGCACCTCATCAAGGAGCTGGAGAAGACCGGTGCGCAATACTTCTTGAACACGCTCGTCACCGACCTCTCGCCAGACAGGGTCATAAGGGCGCTCAGCCCCCAGCAGGGTGCCCTTGAAATCAGGGCCAGAAGCATAGTCCTGGCTATGGGCTGCCGAGAACGCACCCGGCCCAGCATCGGCATTCCGGGCACACGTCCGGCAGGCATATTCACTGCGGGGGTGGCGCAAAGATTTGTCAATATTGACGGCTACCTTCCGGGCAGGAGAATAGTCATCCTCGGCTCCGGCGACATCGGCCTCATCATGGCCAGAAGGCTGACTCTGGAAGGGGCCAGGGTCATCGGGGTATATGAGATAATGGACTACCCCGGTGGCTTGAAGAGAAACATTGTGCAGTGCCTCAACGATTTCGATATACCCCTCTATCTATCCCACACGGTCACTGAGATAAGAGGCAGAGAGCGGGTGGAGGCCGTCGTCATCTCCAGGGTTGACGGCAATCTCCATCCCGTAGCTGGCACTGAGCAGTTGGTTGAGTGCGACACGTTGCTGCTGTCGGTGGGACTGATTCCAGAGAACGAGCTTTCGAAGAAGGCTGGCGTAGAGCTCAACGCCGCTACCAGGGGTCCTGTTACCACGGAGATTATGCAGACCTCTGTGTCCGGCATATTCACCTGTGGCAATGTGTCAACAGTGTTCGACCTTGTTGACTATGTTGCCCAGACGGGCGTCACTGCCGGTAGCTTTGCTGCGCGGTATGCGTCGGGCGGTCTGAGCGCCGGTCAACAGTCGGTAGAAATCGTAGCTGGTGAAAACGTGAGGCTGCTATTTCCCCAGCAGTACAGCTTTCAGGATGACCTTGTGCTGTTCGTTCGCGCCGCCGAGCCCGTGGAAAAGCCTGTGATAATAGAGGTGACGCCGCCTGGTTCGAAAATCAACAGACTATATGCCCGACCCAATGAGATGCTGAGGGCGAAAGTCCCGAAGGAGAAGCTCGCTGAGGTTAAGCAACCTATTGTGGTCAGCATAAGAGAGAAGTAGCATGGCTGCCGAGAAGAAGCACTTTGTCTGCGTGGTCTGTCCGGTCGGATGTGAGATTGATGTAGTACACGACGGCAGCAAAATCCTCTCCATGGAAGGAAGTAAATGCCAGAAGTCCGAGGAATTCGTGGCTCAGGAACTGGTCGAGCCGATGCGCACATTAACCACAACTGTCCGAATCAAAGGGGCAAGGTTGCCAGTTATCCCTGTCCGTACCGATAAGACAGTCCCCAAACGATTGTTTCCCCGCATAATGAGGCAGTTGAGACGCATCAAGTTGCAGGCTCCGGTCAACATGTCGGACGTGGTGGTGACGGACGTTTTGCGCACAGCGGCTAATATCATAGCTACCAGAAGCATGCCGCGTGATATAGTACAGTAGTCTCTGTCTTCCGGTCCTGCTGTGCCTGCTCTGACCTATACCAAAGACACAGACGGATCGGGTGCCCTATCCCCCTTGCCTTTCCTGCACCAGTGTCTGGACCACCGCAGGGTTAGCCAGTGTGCTGATGTCGCCCAGGTGGTCGACATCACCCGCTGCCATTCTGGTCAGAATTCTCCTCATGATTTTGCCACTCCTGGTCTTGGGCAGAGCATCAGCGAACTGTATCCTGTCGGGAGTGGCTATGGGCCCTATCTCCTTTCTGACGTGGGCTACCAGCTCTTTCTTGAGCTGATCGGACTTTTCTACATTGGCCTTCAGGGTAACAAAGGCATATATGCCCGTTCCCTTGATCTCGTGTGGAATGCCCACTACTGCCGCTTCAACGACTTTCTCGTGGGATACCAGAGCGCTTTCCACTTCAGCGGTGCCTATGCGATGTCCTGATACGTTGATAACATCATCAATTCGCCCCATCACCCAATAGTAACCGTCCTCATCAACTCGGGCTCCGTCCCCGGTAGTGTAAACACCGGGAAACCGGACGAAGTAGGTATTCTTGAACCTCTCAGGGTCGCCATAGACCCGACGCATCAAGCCAGGCCAGGGCCGCTTGATTACTAGGTGACCACCTTCATTTACGTTGGCCGGTGTGCCATCATCTCTGAGCACGGCCAGCTCAATCCCGGGCAGCGGCAGCGTAGCCGACCCTGGTTTCATGGGAGTGGCTCCGGGCAGCGAGCTAATCAGTGTGGCGCCGGTCTCAGTCTGCCACCACGTGTCCACTATCGGGCATTTGCCCTTGCCGATTGTGTTGTAATACCACATCCAGGTTTCGGGGCTGATTGGTTCACCAACGGAGCCCAGGATGCGCAGCGAGCTCAGGTCATGTTTGTTGGGCCATTCGTCCCCTTCTCTCATTATGGCCCGGAGTGCGGTGGGGGCCGTGTAGAAGATAGTGACCTGGTACCGTTCAATCATGTCCCAGAACCGGTCAGGGTGAGGATAGTTGGGCACGCCCTCAAACATAAGGCAGGTGGCGCCGGCAGCCATTGGGCCGTAAACGATATACGTGTGGCCTGTGACCCAGCCGATGTCAGCGGTGCACCAGAAGGTGTCCTCATCCTTGATATCGAATATCCACCTGAAGGTCTGATAGGCGTAAAGCAGGTAGCCAGCTTGGGTGTGGAGCACGCCTTTGGGTTTTCCGGTGCTCCCACTTGTATACAGGATGAACAGCGGGTCCTCAGCGTCCATCACCTCAGGCTCACAGACTGGACTTATATCTCCGGCCTGCATTTCCTCGTGCCACCACCAGTCACGTCCCTGTTCAATCTTTACCTGGATGTTGGCCCGCCGAACTACGATGGCGTCCTTCACCGCCGGGCATTCTTTCAGAGCCTCGTCGGCATTGTCTTTGCTGCGGATAATCCGGCCGCTGCGGTAATAGCCATCGGCACAGATGAGCATTGTCGAACCGCAGTCCAGTATTCTGTTTCTCAATGCCTCGGCACTGAAACCACCGAAAACAACGCTATGGATAGCCCCAATGCGGGCGCAGGCAAGCATGGCAATTGGCAGCTCCAGGATCATGGGTAGATAGATAGTGACGCGGTCTCCCTTCTTAACTCCGTGCTTCTTCAGTACATTGGCAAACCTGCACACGTCGTGATGCAGTTGCTGGTAGGTGAGTGTCCTGGTGTCACCGATGTCTCCCTCCCAGATCAGAGCTGCTTTGTTTCTTCTCCAGGTCTTGAGGTTTCTGTCCAGACAGTTATACGAGACATTGAGCTTACCGCCGACGAACCATTCGTGCTTGGCTTCCTTGAAGTCTTCAACCAGCACCCTGTCCCACTTCCTGTACCAATCCAGCTGTTGGGCGGCCTCTCCCCAGAAACCCTCGGGGTCATCAAGGGCTCTCCGGCAAATCCTCTTGTACTCCTCCAGGCTCTTGATGTGCGCCTTCTTGCTCAACTCTGGCGGCGGATAGAGTACTCTTTTTTCCTGCATCACAGAACTGAGTGTCTTTTGTTCCATAAACTGGTACTCCTTCGATTTGTCAGATAGAAAGAACATCACCCCGTGGTGAGGGCGCGCTACCGGGCCGGCTCAGTCCTCGTCAATAACGCCCAGCAACTGAGCATAGGTCTGGCGCAGTCTGGCGCTAATCACACGAGCTACTGCCTGCATAATCTTGAAGCCTACCTCAGAATGGGTATTACAATAAGCAGTCAACTCCCGCCCATTGAAGCCAATCACCCTTGTTGTTTCCAGGGCTTTGACAGTAGCTGTACTCGTATATGGTGGGATCATGGCTGACCAGCCAAAGCTTTCAAAGTTAGCAGCCGCCTGGACCTGGCGTTGTGCCAGTGGTCCTACCTCCAGGATAATTCCCACTATACCTTGCTCAATCACATAAATCCTCTCCGTAATGGAACCCTGCTTGTAGATGATTGTCCCCGCGTCAAAAACCTGATGAGTGGCGATCTTCGCCACCAGTGCAAGGTGCTCGCCGTCCAGCTCACGAAACAGATCAGATCTCTTGAGTAGTTCGACCTTGTTCATATGCTCACCTCTCGTCTTGTTTTTGATCTATGGCAACTCCACGGGTTTGTGGAGAGAATTCAACCAAAGTCATATTTTAACTTAGCGGATTGTGGCAGGCAACCCCGCAGCGTGGCAGTTGTCTACCGCGGAGAGGAAGCTGGGAATCGACCGGGGCACGCGGTGAAACGCTGCACGTCAAAGGAGAGTCGGCTAAGTAGGGCTTTGTCTTTATGCCGTTGAAGGGACAGGCAGCGGGATGGGTGGTGCTTTGCTAGCCCTGGTTTGCAGCGAAGCGACCGAGAAACACACTGCGCCGAAATGATTTTGGACCTGACGAACAGCCTTTCGGAGTTATGATCCACATACGATGAGCAAGGGACTCTAGGGAATGTGCTGCAGGCCAGAATCAATTCCGGTGCGAAGTGCCAGACCTGGACTTGTGATCCAGCTTCAGGTCTTCGGTATCGGTCCACTTCCACCGCAACCCATTCCCTTTTGAGTCCAGCTGCAGAACTCGCCCGGCTATCAAGGTGCCTATTCGGCGCCGCGCCAGTTCGGTGTCAATGCCCAGCTTCTCGGAAACCCGCCGGGCCAGTTCAGACTCGGCGTCACCCGGATTCAGGATAGTGGGTGATGCCATGCCCCCGAGCCTCTCGATGACGTCTCCCTGAAGCAGAGCCCACACGAATTCATTTCTTTCCTTCCCTTCGATTATCTCAGCGCACTCGCTATCTCCCTCTTTAGCTCGATGCTTTATATCATCCCAGGCAGCTTCTATGCCCTGGTCATATGTGGACATGGCTTCTCTCACCATCTCTCTGCTCATGGTGGCTGTTTCGGTGATGGGCTCGTTGGCGTTGTAGCGTGCCCAGTCTCGGGTCAGGATGCGGATGCCGTAGTCCTCGGCTTTCTCATATATCTCGGTGCCGGGAAGAGGGGACAGCATGTGGAAGCCGTACTTGGCTCCATATTTGTGATAAAGCTCGTCACCGAAGGCCAGTGACTTGTGGGCAGTCTGCGGGCTTTCGCCGGGAAGACCAAGGATGAACGAATTGAACACGTTGATGCCAGCCTCACAGGCTATCTTTACCCCACGCCGTACTTCCTCGGGGGTGATCCCCTTCTTAATGGTCTTCAGGATTCCTTCGTCCGCTGACTCCACACCAAATAGCACCCATTCGCAGCCAGCCCGGTTCATTAGCCGAGCCAGGTCTTCGCTAATCCTGTCCACGCGGGCAAAAACGCTCCATTTCAGCTTCAGGTTGCGGCTGAGCATTTCCTCACACACCGCCCGGGTGTGACTATGATTGAGGGTGAAGGTGTCATCAACGATGTTGACTTTGGCCAGCCCGAAATCGCGCTGCAGTTTCTCAATCTCATCGACCACAAGCACGGGGTTGCGAAAGCGGACCTTTGGTCCAAACATCCGTCGTCCCGAGCAGAAGATACAGCTAAAGGGGCAGCCGCGGCTGGTTATCACCGTGCAGGGAGTGCCGAGGGCGCTATACCTCGCCATGGGCAGCAACTCGCGTGCCGGTAACGGCAACTGGTCGAGGTTTTCAATGGGAACTCGAGGGGGTGTTTTCACGACCTTGCCTCCATCGGCAAAGGCAATGCCGTGCACATTGTGGATGTCTTTGCCTTCCTCCGCTGCCCTGGCCAGTTCCAGCAGAGTTTGCTCTCCTTCACCAATGACTATGGCATCAATCCATGGTGACTGGAGCAGTGTCTCCTTCAGAGTGAAGGTAACGTGCGGGCCGCCGATAACCGTAAAGATGTGCGGGTCGAAAGCCTTGCATACTTTAAGCATCCTGCGGGCGATGGGGTAGTTGAGGGTAACGCAGGTGGCGCCCACAAGCTGTGGACGGTATTCCTCTAGCTCTCGCCTTAGCTGCCTGGGATCGTAGTGTGTCACCAGGAAATCCAGGATCCTGACCTCAACACTCTCTTCAGCAAGCACGCCAGCTAGGTAGCTCAAAGAGAGAGGAGGGAGCGGGCTCTCCTCCAGTGGGTGTGGTGTGCTCAGTAGCAATACTCGCATGTGTCAGCTAGCAGCTCGCCTCCCCACATCCCCGACTTCTCAAATTCGGCATCTGAGTATAGCGCTTGTCCTATTCAAAATCAACCATGTTTGCTCGTTCGGATGGTTGGTGACACTGTTTTCCCGTCTCTGCGGGGAGCCAGAGGCGACGAGGCAATCTGGGCGTGGTCAGCAGATTGCCGCGCCCCGGCAAGTCGGGGCTCGGAAGCACACCACGAATGTCCATCTGGATTTGCCCCTGTGGCAGACGAAACCTCTCCACCTACTGGAATTCTGCAGGGCACTGAGGACATTGTTGGGTTCGGTCCCCTGGCAAAGAGTATTGTTCGGCAGCGATTATCCACTCCTGAAATCGCTGGTCAGTCAGGAAATGTGAGTCAAAGCGTTTGCCAGACTCCCTGATTCGGTGAAGGAGCAGGGGACCGAATGCAGGAACGAGGAGATTGCAGGAATAATAGGCGGCAGCGCCGCCAGACTCTTAGGATTCGCCAAATAGTACTGTCGGGCACTAAATGCCCATTCCTCCACTGACGATGAAGGCACCGCCGCTGACATAGGAGGCAGCGTCCGAAGCGAGCCAGCTCACCAGTTCAGCCACTTCCTCGGGTTCACCGATTCTCTTCAGAGGCACGCTGCTCTGAATCAGGACATCGGCGTCTTTTTGGGCACGCAACTCTTCAGTCATGCGGGTTCTGATCCAGCCCGGGCAGACGGCAACGACGCGGATGTTGTCTCTGCCATACTCTACTGCTGCTGCGTTCGATATCGCCACGATAGCGTGTTTGCTTCCACTGTAGACGGACAATCTTTCCGCGGTGGACACCCCGGCGATAGAGGCGTTGTTAATGATGACTCCACCGCCTTGTTTCAACATCACCGGTATTTCGTACTTCATGGACAACCAGACGCCCTTGAAATTGGTATCCACCACTTCGTCGAAGACTTCCTCAGTTGTCCGTATCATCCGAGCCATGATGCCACCCACTCCGGCATTGTTGAAGGCAATATCCAGACGGCCGTATTTTCTCACGGTTTCCTGCACCATGTTTTCAACCTGCGAGGCAATCCGCACATCGGTTTGGACAAACATCGCTTCTCCGCCGGCCCTTCTTATCATCTCCACCGTTTCTTGCCCTTCCCTTTCCCTGCGGGCAGCCACCACCACCCTGGCACAGCGCTCTCCAAATTTGATTGCCGTGGCGCGGCCGATGCCGGAACTTCCGCCGGTTACCAGTGCCACTTTGCCCGCAAGTGTGTTCATCTCATGCCTCCTTTTCTGTTCAGTAGATTCCAGGCAGCTCTGACTGCATCTGGGCAACTTTATCACCGTTGAGCGCACGACCGCAATACGGGTGAGAAGAAGAGCGGTGACACGCTCGGCTCCTACAGAGGTACACAGTGGCGCGGTTGACTACGCGTTCTCGAGCTTTTTGGCCCTAGAACCTCATTTCTTTGAGAGGCACGACCAGAGGGATGCCCTTGGTCTTAGCCAATAGCTTGTAATCGGCAGTGACCAGAGGAATGTGGTATGTCTGCGAAACCGCAATATATGCCGCATCGTAGATGCTGATATCTCGAGAGCAGGCCAGCGCTATCGCTGACTCAAAGACCTCCGGGAAATCCATTAACTCAATCTCCAGCTTAAGAAGGCTCCTGGCTGCCCTTAGCAGGTCACCTTCGCCGAAATTAGGATTGGCACGAAGGGCATTACAGACCTCGTAAAGAACCAGAGAGGAACTTGCCAGCGGAGATGTTCCTTCCACATGGCTGCGGAGCAGCTTTTCTGCATTCTCCGCATCTTGCTCAGACCTGGAGAACCATCTGACTACAACGCTAGCATCTACCACGTATTTTGGATATGCCGTCATTTCGAATCTCTCCACTTTCTTAGTTCAGACACTCCGTCCCACGCGCCGGACTTCTCACGTAACTGAGTTATCTCGACAATTGCCTTCGTCATCCCTTCCCGTTTCTTTCTTTCTTCCTCCTCTACCTCCTTCTGTTTTACATAGAAGTGGATGGCTCGCTGGACCAGCCCGCTCCTGGTATTCCCGTGTTTTCGCGCAAAGGCGTCAGCCCTCTTCAATTCTTCCTCGGGCAGAGTGACATTTATCTTTACTGCTTTACCCATTGTAATACCTCCTTTCATACTTACTATAGGGGTTATTGCCGAAAAAGTCAAGGGTGGGTAGGACAGAGGAGGGGGCTCATCCGGAATCTTCAGGCAAGGGGAATCGTCGTTGGGAGCACGCTAGGAATGCGTGGCAATCTCTGAAGATTGCTTTGTCGCTACGCTGCTGGGAATGAGACGCGGCCCTCAATCAGGATCGCTCTTCAGAGATTGACAAAATCGTCTTTGCTCCTCCTGGGAGGAGAGGAGGTCCTCCGGCAGCACTATCTGACCTTCGGGCTTAAGTCTGGCCAATCCCTCACGACACTCGGGTTTAGCAAGGCTGGGCGTCCATTCCCGGCAGGCTCTGGGACGCCAGGGATGTATGTCGCAACGGGCTTTGCCGTCGGCCTCCCAGGTTAGGAACACGCAGCCTTTCCTGGCGTGCTTGAGCAGATAGCCTTCCTTAATTGGAGCCTTGTGAGCATATCTGGAGATGCACTTGGACCGTGATATTCCCAGAGCTGAGGCAATGCGGTCTACGTCTTCCTCGGTGAGCGGAGGTTGATAGCAGGTGCAGCAGATACCACAGCGGAAACATGGGATGGGGGTCTGTTCCGTTATGGTGATCTCTTTTCCCTCCAGCATCCTGATAACTGCTTTCTCTATTGACATAATCAGGGTCCTCCGAATTCACCCGACCAATTCCCCCGGATTTCGGGAAACCTATGTGAATTCTGTTTCAAACTAGCGGGGCTCCCACGAAAACGCCAGGGGTTTCGTGTGGTTCAGTAGCCCAAACCTATCTTCTTGGTTATCTCGGCTTCGTCGAATAGGTGATGCAGGCCTCTAAGGAAGGAAGTCGAGCTGTTGTCCAACAGCCACTCTCCAAACCTTGCCCCCTCCAACTCCAGCTCTTTGGGCGTGGTCTTAGGCCGGAACATTAGCTTGGCATCGTTTTTGCCCTGAGACTGAGCAACTATGAAAACTCTGACCTGGGTCATTCCCCTCTCCTTCGCATCAATGCAGTGAAAGCAAGCTCAATATCTTCTTGTGAAGCTTCTTGTTGGAAAACAACAGGTCGCTTGTTTTGGGTTGCCAGGGAGTGCCATGGAAGTCGCTGACCCTCCCACCCGCCTCTCGAACTAACAATACACCGGGAGCGACATCCCAGGGCTCAATCCCGGTGGTGAAATAAGCCTCTCTTCTACCAGCGGCAACCCAGGCTGCTTCCAGACCCGCTGAGCCTAGCTTGCGTATGTCGGTAACCTGAGGATAGACCTTTTGCAGAAGCTTGCCTGTTCTTCCGCGGTCTCTTTCCCCGCCTTCACAGTACAGAATATAGCTCTGGCTGAGGTCTGACACATCAGAAGCTTGAATCTTCACCCCGTTTAGGTAAGCCCCCTTGCCCCTTTCAGCGAAGTAAAACTCATCAATCGCCGGGGCATAGATTGCTCCCAGCAGAAGCTCATTCTGGTGCACCAGAGCTATACACACTGCGAAGAAGGGATTGAAATTGGCGAAGTTGCCCGTGCCATCCAGAGAGTCCACAATCCAGAGCCACTCGGGGTCATCCGGGAAAAGACCGCTTTCCTCCGTAAGCAGACTGTGGCGAGGATAGTGTCTCTTGATGTCTGCAACAATCAGGTTGTCCACCTCTTTATCATATTTGGTGACCGCTTCCTTAGCCGTGCTTCGCTCTCTGAGCAAATCCCGGTCCTGGCGGAAATGTTTCATCAGGGTATCGCCAGCATTCCTGGCCAGGCTTTCAATCAATTCCCTTTCCTTCATGTTCGTGGTTATTCTATCATATCAATGTCACGAAGCTGACACGAAGCCAATGCTGAGGCAGCCTCTTGCACAGCGGCAACTGGGCACATATTCCAGCGGCTAGAAGGTGTGCCTGTTGCGGCTCCTGCCATATATACTAAGGCCATTGTTCTTTGACTATATGCTGCATTATGATATTCATGGGTTGGCAAGGCATGGCGTTTTGGTAAGCTGCTCTTTCAGAGACCGGGGAATTGGTGATTGCCCCTATGAGTACTTGGGGAGCGGGGCATCGCGCGCCTGCTTTGAGGCAGTTGACTATCCCGGTTCACAACGGGAAATCACGCCTTGAATAGCCAGATTAGACGAGACGACTGATGTCGAAAGGAGCAATTGCATGGCATACCAGATGCTTAGGATAGACCTGTCCAGCAGGTCTTACCGAGTCGAGGAGATCCCGGATGAGGTAATCAGGCAGTACATTGGTGGTAGGGGTCTGGGAGCCTATCTCTTGTACCACTCAGTATCACCGCGGATTGACCCGCTGGGTGAGAGGAATCACCTTATATTCACTGCCGGTCCATCCAACGGCACAGGTTTACCTTATTCCTCCAAAGCAGCCATCACTACCAAGTCGCCACTGACTGGCATATATCTATATGCAATCTCCAGCGGAACGATCGGTCATGAAATCAGGAAAGCTGGCTTATGGGCTATTGATGTTGCGGGCATTGCTGATTCTCCGATCTATCTTGAGATACATAACCAGAGGGTTGAGTTCAGAGATGCTAGCGCCTTGTGGGGCATGGAAGCCGGTGCGGCGCAGCGAGTTATGCTGGCAGACTCATCGGCAGGGAAGGCTGCCACAATGGCAGTCGGACCGGCCGGAGAAAGGTTGCTCAGATATGCGGCTATCATGGTTGACGGTCCTGTCTATCGTGCTTTTGGTAGAGGGGGGGCAGGCTGTGTCATGGGGGTTAAGAAGCTGAAGGGGATGGTGATTCACGGAGATAAAAAGGTAGAGGTTGGCGACAGGGATGGATTTGAAAAGATAAGAAAGGGTATCCTGGGCAGAACAAAGGAAAACAAAGAGTGGGCGACCCTGTGGCGCCGTTATGGTACACGTGGGAGCTTTGACATGTTAGATAAGTTGGGGCTGTTGCCCACGCGAAACTGGCAAAGAGGAACATTTGAAGCTGCCGAGAAACTGAGTTTTTCCTCCCATGAAAGGGAGTGGAGCTGGCAGAACAGATCGTGTGGCCCGTTTTGCCCTACGCCCTGTTCTATATATATGGAGGTCGAAAAGGGGCCACATTCGGGCGCACACTGCGATGGCCCTGAGTACGAGACGATGTATGCCTTTGGTTCGAATTGTGGGGTTGATAAACTGGATGCTATTGTTGCTGCGAACCAGATATGTGATGAGCATGGCATTGACGCCATATCAGCCGGAGCAAGTATTGCCTTTGCCATGGAATGCTTTGAAAGGGGGCTTATCGGGACGAAAGACACCGATGGCATTGAGCTTCGGTTTGGCAATGATAGGGCGATGATCACCATGCTGAACAAGATAGTCAGTCAAGAAGGGTTCGGGTCGCTACTATCAGAGGGCGTGAGAAGAGCATCGCAGGAGATCAAGGGGTCTGAGTCATTTGCCATGCAGGCCAAAGGTCTGGAACTCGGCGGCTATGAGTGTCGGGGAGCTAACGGCCAGGCACTGCAATTTGCTATCAACAATCGGGGAGGATGTCATCACGGTTACGGGTGGATAGCTAGAGTGGAGGCTCTCGAGGGAACCAGGTTGCAAGTCAAAGGCAAAGGGGAGCAGGTGAAGAACATGGCCACCGGTCAGATACTGGCAGACTCCATTCCGTGTTGTTCGTTTGCTGCGCGGCAGGTGTTCGGTGCCACAGACAAGACTGTCTCATCATTGCTTGGAGAAGCCTTGTCATCTGATGATCTGAAACAAGCAGGTGTGAGAATTATGTGTCAGGAACGGCTGTTCAATATGCGTGAAGGCATTACGCGGCAGGATGACACGCTGCCGGGAAGACTGCTGAACGAGCCTAAGCCCGATGGCCCGACCAGGGGAGAGGTAGTGCCCCTGGAGGAGCTAAAGGATGATTACTACTGCGCCTTGGGGTGGGACTCATCGACCGGTGGTCCTGATAGTTCGCTTCTGGACAAACTCGGCATCAATGGATGACATCTGTTTTCCATCTTCATGCACATGTCCCAGCCTATTATCGGTCGCGCTCGGTGCCGTATTTCATGCTTGGACACTAACGTCGAAAGACTTTGCTTCATCATTGCTGGTAAAATGGAGCTGGTCAGGTAAGTTCTCTGGTGAGTGCGATAGGCAATAGCGGGATCTACTGGACATAATATATCCCGACATCTGCGAGAGTGACTTGAGATTGATGCCTCATGCATGACGGGCATAGCACGACCCTCCAGGGTCGCACCACAGAATATGGAGGTGAGAGAATGACGATAGCCGAGATAAGCATTGTCCCGTTAGGAACGAAAACTCCTTCGGTCAGCCAATACGTGGCACGGGCGGTTAAGGTCCTGGAACGTGAAAGGGACATGAAGTACGAGATAACCGCAATGGGGACAATCATAGAAGGCGACCTGGACAGGATTCTGGTCGTGGTCAGGAAGATGCACGAAGAAGTGTTTGACGAGGGGGTCGCCAGGGTGTTGACCACTATCAAGATTGACGACCGGCGGGACAAAACCCGGGGTATGAAGGATAAGGTGGACTCGGTCAGGAAGAAGCTATAAAGTTGACCCAGGCAGGCACTGGTGTTTTTGTGATGGATTTGCTTCTTTGCCTTTGACAAATCTGAGAAACGCAGGTAGTGACCACGCTAGCAGTGTCAGCAGGCAACACTTCTTACTGCCTGTAGCTACACAGGTGTCAGGCCCCCGTCTTGGGAATCGGGATATCCAATTGACGACATATCTTTCTAGCTAGGAAGATTTGTATATCGCGATGGCGAGGAACAGTGGCGATGCGCCCGCTTTCTGGATTGAAGAAAACCGAATGCTTGGCGCCCTCGCGGTGCAGAACACAGCCTTGACTTCGGATGTGATTGAGGAGATCGCGGCGTTTCACTCAGCTATACCTGAACTTGGATTTTCCTCTTCAGGATTTTCCCACCCGCCCCTTTCTCTCTCAGGTCACACTGGCTTTCCAGGATGAGTTGCACCGCCTCTTTTAGGTTTTCCTGTACCTCTCTGATGGTTTTTCCCTGACTGAAGGCGCCTGGAACTGCATCTACCCATCCAATGTACCATCTATCACGTTTCTCGATGGTAGCTTCAAAAGTCCACTCCATGCTATGTCCTCCTTGTTTTCAACATTATATAGGAATCAGGAATCTATGGTCTATGTCTTCGCATTGGCATGCGGTGCTGGGCCACCTTGACATGACATGAGGGTTGATCAGTGAGCGCCTGGGAAATTCGCAGTGAGCGACCGACCCCACTATAATGATGCTCAAATGGCTAACGAAGGACAACAGACGAATCTCTCTCCTTTGCTCTCTCTGCTCGAGGAGGTACCCGGCTACAGGCGGCTGGCGGAGGATCTATCCACGGCCAGAGGTGAGCATAAGGCAGTCATACTTGATGCCGCTAAACCCTGCTTAATTGCCGCTCTTTACCAAGAGTTTCATCTGCCTCTTATGGTGGTGGCCTCTCAGCCGGAGAGTGCCCGCAAGCTCCATGAGCAGCTTCGGGCCTGGTGTTCTCCTTCAGCCGAGTTGCGCCGTTTCCCTGAGCTCGATTTCCTGCCTTACGAGAGTTCTCATCTGTCTGTTACCAGCTATCAGATGACGGAGAGGTTGAGGGCATTGGGCACCTTGGCCCTTCATGAAGGGAGCGATAGACCTCCCTTGATAGTGACCTCAGCTCTGGCAATCATGAATAAGACCATCCCGCACGTGGATTTTGTGGAGGCTTGCCAGATTCTGAAGCCAGGCATGGCTGCTGAGCCTCTGGAGCTGCTGCGCCGATGGCAGGGCCTCGGCTACGAAATGGAGGATACCGTGGAGCTGCCCGGACAGATGAGCAGACGAGGTGGCATCATTGATGTCTTCCCGCCGTGTAACCAGCTGCCTGTTCGCATCGAATTCTTCGGTAACCAGATTGAAAGCCTGAGGTTCTTTGATGCGGAAAGCCAACGCTCCAGCGAGACCGTATCATCGGTGATTGTCACCCCGGCGAGGGAGTCTGCCTTGGCGGCTGATAGGTCTCAGACGGCGAGCGGAAGCGTTCTGGATTACCTGGGTAACAATGCCTTGCTCATTCTTGATGAACCTCAGGCAATTGAGCTTACCGTCACCAGGCTAAACGAGGAGGCTCAGGAGCTGAGAGCCGCTAAGATAGGAAGAGGCGAGCTGTCTGAAGGCTTTCCCTCTCCTTACTTCGGCTGGGAAGAGTTGGGGTCGCAGATTGAAAAGAGATGTCGCCTGGCTCTGGAGGTATGGGATGCCGACCGAGGCTCGGGGCAGGCTTTGCCCTTCAGTAGAGCCGGGAGCTATGGCAGCCAACTGGAAATGTTTCTCAAGGCAGCTAAGCAGATGGTCGAACAAGGACAGCGTGTGGTTGTGGTCAGCCATCAGGCAAATCGGTTGGCTGAACTACTCCAGAGCGAGGATATTAATACTGCACCGGCATTACAGATAGAACAGGTGCCTCCGCCCGGTTCCATCACCTTGCTTCAAGGCTCGCTGGATGGAGGTTGGCTACTGGATGACAGACTAACCATTGTCACTGATGTTGAATTGTTCGGCTTCGTGAAGCAGCCGCGAGCTCGCCGTAAGAGATCAGTACCTCGTCAGTGGTTTCTTCCTCAGCTGGCTCCCGGCGATTACGTCGTCCATGTTGACCACGGCATCGCCCGGTTTCACGGTTTGACCAGGATGTCTTCTGAGGGTATAGAGAGAGAATACCTTGTTCTGGAGTACGCCGGCGGTGACAGGCTCTATGTGCCTGCGGAACGGATAGACCGCGTCAGCCGCTATATCGGTGCCGGCGACCAGGCACTGCACTTGAGTCGTCTGAGAACCCCGGAATGGCAGAGGACCAAGAACAGGGTCAGGGAATCGGTAGCGGAAATTGCCCGGGAGCTTCTTGAGCTCTATTCGCTTCGCGAAGTGACTCCGGGCTTCGCCTTTTCTCCAGACTCGCTATGGCAGCAGGAGCTGGAGGCATCGTTTCCTTATATGGAAACACCGGATCAGCTTGAGGCAATCATGGCTGTCAAGGAGGATATGGAGAAAGCCAAGCCTATGGACAGGCTTATCTGTGGCGATGTGGGCTACGGCAAGACCGAGATAGCCCTGCGGGCAGCTTTCAAGGCGGTTATGAGCAACAAGCAAGTCGCCATTCTCGTCCCGACCACCATCCTGGCTCAGCAGCACTTCCTGACCTTTGCTGAGAGGTTGCAGACCTTTCCCCTAAGAGTGGAAATGCTCAGCCGCTTCTGTCCCCTGGAAAAGGAGCAGGAAATCCTGGAGGGGTTGGCCAACGGCACTGTAGATATGTGCATCGGCACTCATCGTCTGTTGCAGAAGGATGTCACGTTCAAAGACCTGGGGCTGGTCATAATTGACGAGGAACAGCAGTTTGGCGTGGTGCAGAAAGAAAGACTCAGGCAGATAAGGAAGGAAGTGGATACTCTGGCTCTCAGTGCCACTCCCATCCCCCGCACCCTGCACATGTCTTTGACGGGAATACGGGATATGAGCATCGTGGGAACGCCTCCTGAGGAACGTCTATCTGTCAAGACCTATGTTGGAGCTTATGATGCCGCTCTGGTCAGACAGGTGGTACTGCGGGAGCTGGAGAGGAATGGTCAGGTCTTTTTTGTGCACAACCGTGTTCAGAGCATTGCCTTCGCTGCCAGCAGATTACAGGACTTAGTGCCCGAAGCGCGCATAGCCATGGCTCACGGTCAAATGCCTGAGGAGCAGTTGGAAAAAGTGATGACTGATTTCGTCGCCGGCAGGTACGACATCCTGGTGACCACCACTATCATCCAGTTAGGGCTGGATATGCCTAATGTCAATACGCTGATTATTGATCAGGCTGACAGGTTCGGCCTGGGCCAGCTTTACCAGTTGAGGGGCAGGGTGGGGCGCGGTGTCAACCAGGCTTATGCCTATCTCTTCTTCGACAGGCGGAAGCAGTTGACTCCGCAGGCTCACAAGAGACTACAGACCATCTTTGACGCTACCGAACTGGGTTCGGGGTTTGCCATCGCCATGAAGGACCTGGAGATTCGAGGTGCGGGCAATCTTCTGGGCGTCAAGCAAAGCGGGCATATCGCTGCTTTGGGCTTTGACCTCTACTGCCAGATACTGGCTGAGGCGGTGGAGGAGTTGAAAGCCTCGGCTTCCAGGCTGGCGGAGGTACCGGCGGCATCCTGTTCTAACCTCTCCCGTGACGGGAAAGGTTCAGGTGAGGGTGAAACCGGGAATAGCCTCATTGCGGGACCCGATGCAATCGGAGCGAAGCAGTTTCCGACCATATCACTGCCCTTAGACGCCCACATACCGGAAGAGTACGTCTCCAATCTTAACACTCGCCTAAGCCTTTACCACAGACTGGCAAAGGTGGAGCATATTGAGGAAGTGGAGGACATCGTCCGCGAATTTCAGGATAGATTCGGTCCCTTGCCCCAGCCTGTGGAAAACCTTCTGTACATGGTGAAAATCAAGGTTCTGGCTACGCGGGCTAAGGTCAGCTCCATCTCCACACAGGGCAGGCAAATTGCCATAAAGCCGCACGGAGCTGTCATTGCGAGCGTAGCGAAGCAATCTCTCGGCAGAGGCTACGATGCTGCGATCAGAATAGGCGCCACCCAAATCAAATTGGACACAAGGCTCCTGGGAGAAAGGTGGAGGAAGGTGCTGGAAGGGTTACTGAGCTCCGGTTGCGTCTAGACCATGCCGCGTGACCGCTTGCGACTTTCGCCCGTTCCATATTCGCCCCGCGCCACTCCTCTGCTCTAGTACTATTTTCTGCCCAAAACAGTACCAAAACGGTACCAACTGGTGATTGTGTGCTCGTATGAGGCAGGTTATAGTGGAATAAGTTGAGTAAGTAGCAGATGAAGTCAGAAATGGCGGATTACGAGCGGATGAACAGCATGCTTACGGTGAGGGAAGTAGCCGAGCTCCTGCACGTCCACCCCAATACCGTGAAGCGCTGGAGCGATAGGGGGAGAATAGCAACCTATCGCATCAGCTCTCGGGGTGACCGAAGATACAGGCTACAGGACATCGAACGCTTCCTTGCTGAGCTGGCTGAGGACAGGGAAGGCGCGGGCAGCGTCCGCTGAAACGGGGCAAACTGCAAGACAGGCACCAACCTCCTTTGGTGAGATAAGATAAGGGGAGGGGGAAACCCCTCCCCAATCACATCCCCAGTATCCGTTGACTGATTCCCGCATCCTCTCGACCGAGTGTGCCCCGGTGCTTTGCCCTAGTCGTCGGGAATCGAGGACTGAGCGAGGTATTGCTTCACAACGGCGATCGCATCCGTAGATGTGGGGTCAACTTCGTTTAGCATTGCTAGATAGAAACTGGCATAGTCGCCAAGCAGGACTAAACTTAGTATCTGAGCAAGAGCGCTCTTCCCCCCGGCTTCCACGCATTCGTAAGCGATGCTCGCCCTGGCCAGCAATTTGGCAGTGACCTCGTAGCGAAGCAAATTCCGGGAATAAAACGAGGGGGAGCGCAGCATCAGGACGAATATCCTCTCCTTCACCTCAGGAGGAAACTCGTAGCCAACTACGGCATTATGGTTGAGTTCGGGGAAGTTTTCAAAAAAAGCCCAAGCCTTACTGTTCTCATTGAATTGCGCCTTCCAGCGCTGTGCCACTTCCGTGAGCATCTCCGCCCCGTAGATGACTGCCACATGTCCCCACAACCGAGTTGCCAGCTGCTTGGCGGGATTAGAAGCAAGGGGGGTGGTTTCGATGAAGTCTCTGGATAGGTTCTTCAGGACGTCCAGCGCCTCCTGCAAATCTGCCGACCTGTCTGCCAGCAGACCAAGCTTCTGGAAAATGCTCATCAGCGGAATCAGATTATGTGGGAAAGCAGCCCGGGGTGGTGCCTGATAGTCGATGATGAAAGTGGGTATACCTTCGCTCTGGGCCAGTTGTTTGAGTTTGCCGCCCGAGGTGATGACCAGCTTTTTGGACCGAGTTCGTAGCGCTTTGGCGAACGCAGAGAGCGTTTCTTCGGTATTCCCTGAATAGCTTGAAGCGATGACCAAGGTGCTTTCATCAACGAATGCTGGCAGTCCATAGTCTCGGTGTACCCAAACAGGCACTCTACTTTCAGGCATGGCCAGCCGTCGTGCGATATCGCCGCCGATGGCAGAGCCACCCATCCCTGCGATAACGAGATTAGATACTTTCCTGTATTCGCGTGGAAGCTCAAACTTCAGGGCTTTTTCCCATGCTTTCGCGCATTGCTCAGGAAACCCGTGCAGGTGGTCGAGCATTCCTGACTTGTCGAACTGCCGGTAAACGGAGACATTATCCAAATCAACCATGATTAACCTTCGATATCTGGCACCTGTGCCCTAATCGGCTGGGCTATGGTTCCATATAGATTTCCTCTCCCTTTATGGGAGAGGCTCACGGTGGGGTGGGCGCCCCCTCCCTCCTAGCTCCCTCCCGCAAGGGGGGAGAACAAACAGTGATTTCCTCTCTCTTGAGGATGAGCGAATTATACCACATTCGGTGGTTAACTGCGGGCAATTCAGACAAGCCGCACTGTGATTGCGAGCAAAGCGTGGCAATCTGAAGAGACTCTTCGGGGGGTTCGCTCGCTTGCGCTCGGAACGCATCGCAATGACGCGTAGCAACTGGTAAACGGTTTGCCACTATTGCAATTGACATCCGGATGAACTGGCGTTAACCTTACCATGAAGAAGCAGAAGGTTCTTCAGTGCAAGCCGACCATGAGTGAAAACAAAAAAAGAGTGCTTGTCCTGGGCGCGGGCGCAGCGGGCATCAGCACAGCTCTGGAGTTGAAGAAGGCTTCCGCCCGTTTGCCCGGACTACAGGTGACGTTGGTGGACCAGCGAGATTATCACTGTCCGCTGCCTTTCATATGGCAGGTGGTGAGTGGGAGTGTTGATCCCCATCATATCTCTTTTCCTTTGCGTGCTCTGCTAAGACAAAAAGGTGATGAGGGATCGGTGCAGTTCCATCAGAGCCGGGTGCATAGCATAGATGTGCAGAGGAAGGTGGTCAACACCGATGACGGAGAGCAGGAGTGGGACTATCTGGTGATAGCCTTGGGCAGCCTCACCAATTTCTTCGGGATGGCTGAAGTAGAGAAGGACTCGCTGACCTTGAAATCCCTGAGCGATGCCGTCAATATCCATAACCATATTCTGGACAACTATGCGGCGGCGTTGCGGGAAGAAGATGAGCAGCTCCAGCGTGAACTGCTTACCTTTGTGGTGGTGGGAGGCGGGCCCACCGGTGTAGAACTGGTGGCGGCCATTCAGGACTTCGTGCGCAAGGCGCTGATGCGGGAGTTTCCTTCTCTGATGTCTCGAACTCGGGTGCTCCTGGTGGAAGCACAAGATGCTCTCTTGTCTGGCATGCAGGCTAAAATGTCGGAACTGGCTATCAGCCAACTGCGTTCTCGAGGAATTGAAGTGTTATTGAAGACCCGTATTACCAAAGTCTCGTCGGCCGCCATCCAGACTGCTGATGGGCAGGCTATACCGACTCGCACTGTTATCTGGGTAGCGGGAGTGAAGCCGGTGGCTGTTGTGGAATCGCTGCCTTTCAGCAAGGCGAAGGGTGGGCGCATCGTTGTGAATCAGTATATGGAAGTCCCGGAGTCACCAGCGGTCCACGTCCTCGGGGATTGTGCTTACTTGACGCAGGAGGGTGGCTCGGTGCCTTATCCCCCAACCCAACAAGTGGCTCAGCGACAGGGCCCGGACTGTGCCAGGAACATCGTTCGTGCCATGCAAGGTCAGGAGCAGCTTCCCTTCCGTTACAAATTCAAGGGGCAGCTGATATACATGGGCAGAAATCTGGCGGTGGCTCAGCTAGGGAGTCGCGTCTTCGATGGTTTTGCCGCTGCGCTGGTGCGGCGACTCTATTATCTGTGGATACTTGTCTCATATCTTGGCCTGCCAACTGAATTCAACAGAAAGCTGGGTGCAGTTCGTGATTGGATCGCTGCCTACTTTTACCATCGCAGTACACGTCATCTGGGGTGAGGGGGTAGGCCGCGCAAGGATGGGAAGATACACTCCGGCATCTATTTCCACTGCAAGTTCTCCCCAGCGGCAGCAGACTCGATAGTGCCGCCCTCATCTGTTCGATTGAGTTGACTACCGCTGCGACGCCGGCTGTTTGACTACCCTCGTCAGCACCTGCTAGACTGCCAGGACATTCCATAGTATTAGCATGTCGAAGGAGGCGAAATGGCAGATCCAAGAGTCGAGACTGTAGCTAAGATTCTGGTCGATTATTCTGTGCAGGTGAAACCCAACCAGCTGGTGCGGATCAATGGTGCTCCTGAGGGTGCGCCGCTGATTCTGGCCGTCTATCAGAAAATCTTGGAGCGCGGTGCTCACTGCTTCCTCAACATCGGGCTGGAAGGGGCAGAGGAGCTTCTGTACGCCTTAGCCAGCGATGCCCAGCTTGATTACGTTCCTCCGTTTATGAAGGATGTGATTGAGCGAATCGACGCAAACATCGGGATCTGGACTGCTGTGAACACCAAGCGGCTCACAAATGTTGCCCCTGCCAAGCAATCCCGTCGAGCAGTGGCGATGCGGCCTCTGAACGATCGATTCCTGGAGCGGGCCGCCAGGAAGGAGCTGCGGTGGACCGGGACTCTCTATCCGACGCAGGCTTTTGCGCAAGATGCGGAGATGTCGCTCCGCGAGTTCGAGGACTTTGTCTACCAGGCTTGCTTAGTCCACGAGCCCGATCCCACTAAGGCCTGGAGGAAAGTATCGAAGGAACAGCAGCGCATCGTTGACTGGTTGAACAAAGCTAAGCGAATCCACGTGGTTGGGCCTGATACCGACCTTAAGCTCGAGGTCACGGGCCGGAAGTGGGAGAACTGCGACGGGCACGAGAACTTTCCCGACGGAGAGGTCTTCACCGGGCCCATCGAGGACAGCGTTAACGGGCACATCAGATATACTTATCCTGCCTGTGCCTACGGTCGCGAAGTGGAGGATGTCCGGCTGTGGTTCAAGGACGGCAAAGTCGTCAAGGCAACGGCGGCAAAGAATGAAGAGTTCCTGTTGAAGATGCTGAAGACCGACAAGGGGGCATGCTACATAGGAGAGTTCGCCTTCGGAACCAATCCTGGGATCCAGCGGTTCACCAAGAACACGCTCTTCGATGAGAAGATCGGTGGGACCATCCATCTGGCTCTGGGAAAGGGCTATCCCGAATCAGGGAGCAAGAACAAATCCGCCATCCACTGGGATATGGTCTGCGACCTCCGGCAGGGCGGCGAAGTGCGTGTAGACAAGACCCTCTTTCTCAAGGACGGGAAGATTCTGATCTAAAGGCGGGTCCGCCGCAGTACCTGTAGCGGGATGTCCTAGCGACTTAGTTGTGGCCTCACGGGGCACGGGTGTCTGCTTTCACCCACAGCCTCGCCCCATCGGTAATGAACTCGATGGTGCCATCCTCGTCTGTGCGATACACATTGTCCTTGCCCACTCTCTCAATCAGTCTCTTCAATACCTCAGTAGTGGGATGGCCGAAGGTGTTATCTGCACCCACGCAAATGACCGCCAGTTGGGGGTCAACCGCCGCCAGGAACTGCGAGGTGGTGGAGGTCTTGCTGCCGTGATGGGCTACTTTCAATACCGTGCTTCTCAAATTGGCTGGCTGTCCGATAAGCTCGAATTCAACTTCCTCTCTGACGTCGGCAGTAAACAGGAAACTAACTTTGTTCCAGCTCAGTCTCAACACTGCTCCGTTGTTGTCAACATCATGGCTGGTACCTTGGAATAAGTCTTCCGGCGGATTCAGCACCTGTAGCTTAATTCCACTGCCCAAATCAAGCTCCTGTCCGGCACGGACTACGGTGTATTTGATTCCTTTGTCTTCAATAACCCTGAGCCATTCGCGATAGATAGAGGAATTGTAAGGTATTCCGGGCTCAAACACCTGCTTCACTTCGTATCTGTGCAGAATGTCTACGAGGCCTGTGACGTGGTCGGCTTGAGGTTGAGTGCAAACTACAAGGTCTATTGTCCTGTCCCAGAAGGGCAGCTTCTTGCTGAGTTCGAGAGTAAGCCTCTGAGAGTCAGGACCGCCATCGATAAGTATGTCCTGCCCGTTTGGTAAGCGAATTGCAATGGCGTCTCCTTGTCCTACGTCGAGAAAGCTGACATGAAGCTTGCCGTCCGGCATGGTTAGAACGGCAGCCCAGACGAGGATAGCTACTATCAAGAGGGGCAGGATAAGCCATTTGGGAGAGAAGCCGAGGCGGGGTTTGCGAATGCCTTGAACGGCCCTCTTTATCCCTGAGGTGAGAGGAGAAAAGAAGTCAGCCAGTTCTTTTCTATGCTTGAAAGATGCTATAGCCATTGCCAATACAGCATAGTATCCCCAGACGTGCCAGGCGGAAACGGTGCTCACTGCCAATGAAGAGTGTGGCAGGGCGTCAAAGCCTTGAACTATCAAAATAATATAGCTGAGGAAAAGCCAGGCCAGCCAGCCCAGTATTTGAGCGGCAAGGGAAGCCAGGAGTCCGACGAAGGCGACTAGAGCTGATGTGACTATGATCAAGGGCAGGGAGGGAAGGGAGAAGAAGGTTGCTGGCAGGCCGACCAGAGAGACTATGCCGAAGTTATGCGCTATGAGCGGCGCCACTGCCACCGTAGCTGCCAGACTGGCAGCAAAGGTGTCGGTTACGACACTGGCTGTGGACACGATCTTTTCCCTGTCATTAAACAACCGAGCCACGCCTTTCCTTCCCCAGGTCTGAAGATAAGGATAAAGGAGAACGAGCCCGGCCATGGCCAAAGAACTGAGCTGGAAAGAGACAGTCCACAGGAGACCGGGCTGGACGCCCACCATCACTGCGGCAGCAAAAGCCAGGGCAATGATACCGCTTCCCTGCCGTCCCAGGAATTGGGCTATCAGGAATAGGCTCCCCATGATTGCCGCTCGGACTATCGGCGGATTCATCCCGGCGAGCAGGGCATATAGCCACATGAGCGCGAGGGTCAGCCAGATGTGTATGTAATGCTGCCGTCCGAAAAGCAGGGTGAACAAGCTGAGCAGGATGGCAATGACGATGCTGATATGCAGGCCGGAGATGGCTAGCAGATGTGCTGTGCCCGTTCCGGAAAAGGCTTCATGCAGAGAATTGGGCACGTTGCCTCTCAGACCCAGCAAAATGGCTTGAGCCAGCGAGCCCTGGGGCTCGGGCAAGGCTCTGGCTAAGGAGGCGGAGAGTTGTTTTCTCAAAGAGTAAATCCACTGCAGAAGCTTCGAGCCCCGGCCACGGTCGAGGAGTTCCACCTTAGGGTAATACATGAGCGAATAGATTCCCTGGCCTGCCAGGTAGGTTCTATAGTCGAAATCTTCAGATTGGGGAGGCGCCCGCAGCTCCCCTGTCACCCTGAGCACGTTTCCATAATGGTAGGCAGGGTATCGGGACACTCGAATCAAGGCAGTTCCTGACACCTCTTGCTCTTCGCCATTTACAAGTACTTCGCTCACGGAAAACGTCAGCAGGGAATATCTATCCCGAATGTCAGGATCCTCTGCCAGCATGCCCTTGATTTCCACAGTCCCTTTATCGTTGTAGAAGCAGAGGGAACGCTCATCTACTTGGGGTACACTTGACACAAAGCGGGAGCCGCCGCCAAAGAGAGCGAAAAGGCATAGACCGACTACTGCTAAGGTCTTCCTGCTGCCGGGGAGGAAAGGTATAAGCGCGAAGGGGATAAGTCCGCTGAACAGGACCAGCCAGGGCAGCCCGATCCTGGAACCCAGGAGTATCCCGGCGACCCAGGCACAGCTGACATACAGAAGCCACATATGTGAATTATATCAGAGCAGCTATAACAAACTTGTCTCTGTGGTAAAATGGAATTGTGTCGAAGACGCAACAAATGCCCTGGTTGTAATGACTTCAGGCAGGGCACCTCTGCCTGACATAGAATGGAGCGGAGAAGTTATGAAGGCTGGTCACGACTCGATGAGTATCTTTGAGTGTAATGCTGCCAAGGAGCTAATAGTGCGACTCAAGCATGATGCGGACTTAATCCAGTCCATAACGGAACTTGCCGTGAGCCGGGGAATCTCGGCAGGAACCGTCACGGCGATCGGTGCTCTCAAGCGCGCCAGACTCGGCTACTACGACCAGAAGAAGCGTGAGTATCGGGAGATAGAGATTGACTCGCCTCATGAAATGGCAATCTGTATGGGGAACATATCGTTGAAGGAGGGCAAGCCTTTCGTTCATGCACATGTGGTACTTGCCGACGAAGCGGGCAATACCAGGGGTGGCCACTTGTTTGAAGGAATCGTTTTTGCCGCTGAAGTCCACGTGCGTCAACTGCAAGGGCCGGGGCTTGAACGCAAATACGATGAAACAACGGGCCTTTCGCTCTGGAATGTGTAGCAATGTCATCTTCTTTCACATGAATCTCGTGGCAATGCCTTTTCCGAGCAAGTAATCGCGTCGAGTGACTTCAGCACTGCAGCAAAGCCAGGGGCAGCGCATATCTTCTGACGCCGTTTGTGTCACGATCTTTGTGAATCGCTGCGGCTTGTCCCCGTGATATAATGGGATCATTTCGAAGATTCCCTGAATCCCACGTAGGAGGTTACAAGGATGGACAAGCCAAAGAGCAAAAAGGTGTGCGAGCATCCGGAGAAGCTGAAGGGCAAGCCAGGAGAATGCAGTCCTGAACAAGTCAAAGAATGCCACGGGTCAGTTAAGGAGCATTCCTGCGCAAAGAAGAAGTAGCCCAGCCAGCGGTTCAATGGGCTGTCTGAAGCTGTGCTGAGACTTCATGTTTGGTGTTTGTTGTGTGTGGTCATTCGGGCTGATATGATCATGCAGAGGAATTGCATTTGCTAGGAGATTGATGGCTCAAAAGAAAGCAGACAAGAAGAAGACAGGAAAGACGGCGCGGAAGAAGTCAGCGGAATACCTGCGGAAGGGCCCGAAGAAGTGATGAGGTAAGGGCCAGTTCATTTGTAATCTTGAGTGGATTTCGTTTCATTCCTGCTCCACAGATAGCCGGGGGATAACATAAGCGTGACCCGGCGGGTGGATGTGGAGAGGGAGCGTCCTGACTAAATGTCCACGAAAGCATAATGGTCCGCATTAGTTGCCGCTGAGCCCTAGTAGCCCCCGATGACATTCTTTCTAGACAGTATGTCATAGTAGCGGTTGTTGCTTTGCACGGCATTGAGGGCAGTTGTGAAGTCCACCGCTGACCCATAACGTTGCTGAAGATGGGCTTCGCCTGTAGTATGGCGCTTTGCCTTCGTATGTGCAACACTACCCGTCTTGTAATGCTGGAAAGGCAAGTGCATGTTGACCGAACGGTGTGCTGTGCCATTCACCGCACCAGAGGCTGTAGCCCACCTGCAATGAGCGACAGCGCCATTCGCGCTTTCAAAGCGTCTGGGAAGCCATTCCATATTCATCGTGTGATTAATCACCTTCGGTGTCCCGATGAATGCAGGGGAGTGACTAATAATGTGTTTATGAGACCGGCTAAGGCTCTGCGTATGGGCGGCGCGGTTTCGCATGCCGTCTCGCATGTCAGGCGTACCCGGGCGAACTGAAGAGCCTGTTTGAAAGCTATGACTGCCTGTGATCTGCTCAGGAATATGACGCTCTTCACTGAAGTTATGGCGTCTCGCTGAGCCCGGGTCGCTGGATTTGCCATCAGCATCATCGCCAAAACGTCTGGTGTTAATCAGATAACGCTGTATCATTTCTCGGAGGCGCTTGTCCAGACTGGCCTTATGTCTTTTGGAAAAAGAGTGTGCGACAAGCAAAAGGGCTACACCGATGAACGTGGTAGTAATCTCGGGAAGGAATATCAAAGTAATGCCCAAGCGCCTCAGAAACTTGACGCCAGTTCTAGACCTAATCATGTTGACAACCAAAACCATATTCCCGCCAGTACCTATCCCTCGGGTTACGGCGACTGGCGGGATAACTAAGCTGCAGGCTACTTTGCAGATGTGCTCACAAAAGTCTAGTGAATGTGTCCGGTGTTGTCAATAGGTTAGAGCGTCGTTGGCGGATGGAAATTCGCCGGAGCGGCAGGCTTTGCCGTAGACCGGACACGGTCAGAATCAACACGGGGCAGCCACGCCCAGGACGGCCGATAGGGCCAACCGAGTTGAGATACCTTGGCAGACTATCTTGCCGAATGATGGCTCGTGGAGGCAATTCGTGGAAAGCATCTGCCCGGGATTCCGGCGTTCGATACTCCCCAGGGTATGCTATACTGGGTAGGGACACGAATGCTATTAGATATCCCAGGAAGTATGTTTTCTCGTCTTTCCTCCACAGCATCCGCTTGTATAGAAGCCTGCAATGTGTGGAAGCCGGACAAGCGAGGACTCAAGGTGTCTTTCAAGGTCACACAACAGCCAGACAAATCTGCCCTGTGTGTCGCGAGGTGAGCATATGAAGAAAGTTAGACAGATGAATCTACCGGTGAAGGACCTGCCCACCAGATGGTACAACATTATCCCCGATTTGCCCGAACCGTTGCCTCCTCCTCAAGGTGACATGACAGTGATGGGCAGGACCATGATCAAGGAGTGTCTGACTCAGGAGTCCTCACAAGAGCATTGGATAGAAATCCCTGAGGAATTGCAGGAGATCTACCGCCAGATTGGCAGGCCGAGGCCTCTGTTTCGGGCGGTGAATCTGGAGAAGCTTCTGGATACGCCGGCTGAGCTCTACTATAAAGCCGAGGGTCTTTTCAGCCCAACTGGCTCCCATAAGATAAACACCGCCGTCGCTCAGGCGTACTACGCAAAGAAGCAGGGACTTCAGAGGCTGGTTACGGAGACCGGGGCGGGGCAGTGGGGAACCGCGCTGGCCTGTGCTGCCAGAATCACTGGCCTCAGCGCTACGGTCTACTGGGTGAGGGCTGTCTACAAGTGGAAGGAGGCCAGGCGCGACTTCATGAGTCTCTACGGAGCTGAAGTTCGCGCATCTCCATCACAAAGCACCGAGACGGGTAGGAAGCTGTTGAAGAAGGACCCTGACCATCCGGGCTCGCTTGCGATAGCTATTTCGGAAGGATTGGAAGATGCATTATCTGACGATAAGGCGGCGTATGTTTTGGGCTCGGTTTTGAATCATGTACTGCTGCACCAGACGATCATCGGACTGGAATGCAGAAAACAACTAGAGATGATTGATAAATATCCCGATGTGGTTGTGTCCTGCCTGGGCGGAGGCAGCAATTTTGGCGGCATCGCCCTGCCCTTTCTGGGAGATGCCCTAACTAGGGGCAAGAAGACAAGATTTGTCGCTGCCCAGTCGGAGTCGGCTCCAAATCTGCAGGGGGAATATCGATATGACAATGCCGACTACGCCGGTATCACTCCCAAGCTCAAGATGTACACCCTGGGTCATACGAAGGACATGCCGCCGATCTTCGGCGACGGTCTCAGGTACCATGGTTGTTCTCCCATCTTAAGCCTGTTGAGAAGCAGGGGCTATATTGACACGGTTGCTTACCCTGTGGATGAAAAACACGTCTTTGAGTCAGCGAAGACATTTCTGCGCGAGGAAGGGTTCCTGCCTGCGCCTGAATCGGCCTATTCCGTTGCGGCAGCAATTGACGAAGCAAAAAGGTGCAGGGAATCAGGAGACAGAAAGGTTATTCTGTTTAATATCTCCGGTCACGGCTTCATGGACATGGAAGGCTACAGGCAAGTCCTGCGGCTGTAAAGTGGAAGGACGATGCTGGTGCTCGGCCCTTGCACACTGGCGTGTGCTACGTCTGGATCCCCATTGTTGGCTGCGGGAAGGCTAACCGGATGTTCTGCTGAAGGCAGCCGCTCCATAGATTGCGCACAGTGGAGATAGGTATAGTGGATCGTTGCGCGCTGCGCATGTCTTCGAGTATGAGGTCGGTCCCTCGACGTGGTAAGAAACTGACCGAACCGGAGCGCCCACGTCCGGGTTCGGGATCCACGCTGTTTGACACGTCTCAAGCCCACTCAGAGAGTGACGATGCGGAGAGGACGGGCAGCGCCGTCTCAGGTTGGACAGGAGGTGAAAGGAATGGAGCAGAAGAAGTCAGCGAAGCCTGTGGGGAAGGCAGTAAGATTAGTCGACCTTGCTGATTATCAGGAAGGCTCTGTGGTGAGCCGTACTATCATTGACAAGAAGACAGGCACAGTTACCCTTTTCGCCTTCGCTGAAGGACAAGGCTTAAGCGAGCATACGGCGCCATTTGATGCCCTCGTTTATCTCGTTGAAGGCGAAGCAGAAGTCGTTATCTCCGGCAAACGTATTCTCCTGAATCAGGGTGAGACGGTCATAATGCCTGCCAATCAACCACACGCTCTGCGAGCAATAAGGAACTTCAAGATGATTCTCACGATGATACGGTCTTGATATCCGGAATCCGGCCGGGACAGGATCGTTGCTCAGGAGAGTGGGAAAAAAGGAACCCCTTAATCTGATACGGTTATGTAAGGCCTTATGTTTTCAAGGGTAGCCGAGGCGATGCTGCTGACCTTGAGCAGGTCCTCAATCCGCCTGAAGGGGCCATGTGCGTTGCGATAGTCCACAATTCTTTGAGCCAGTACCGTGCCTATGCCGGGCAGTGCTTCGAGGAGCCAGGGCTCGGCTCTGTTGATGTCTATCCTCTGGGGAGATTGTTCTTCGCCTTCCCGCGGAACGTGAATCCTAATGTGGCTGAGGTCGGCATCGGGTTCAACACCGGCACTTAGAAGCAGAGCTTGTATGGTATCACCCTTCTGCCAGGGATAGATGCCGGGGTTAGCCACGGCGCCGCTGACGTAAAGATCTCCGCTTCGCTCCGGAAGCTCTGTTTGAGAGAGAACGATTTCCGCAGGCTGGTTTCGGCTGCGCTGTACACTCAGCATGACCCCGCCAGCTATGACGGTGATAACCAAGAACAGGGCTGTGAATAGGTAGAACTTATCGGTACGGCTCACGGCATAGCTCCTTTCCTAATAGGCAGTGTCAACTGCATGGTTGCGTCCAGAATTCCTCGCCTTTGACGGGAGAGGGCCAGGAACCCGTCCTCAGCTTATCCAGAAATGAGGGCAAAACCCTCTTCCCACCAGGCGAGGATGATTATAACGGATTTTGAAACCGACTACAGATTCAGAGTGAACGCGTCTCTATTAACAAGCCAAATTGCTCACCCTATATGCCGGTGTTAGAATTATTACATGGCGAAAAGCTCCAGCGTGATAGCTGTTAATCGCAAAGCTTATCACGACTATCATATCCAGGACAGCCTTGAGGCAGGAATCGTTCTCAAGGGCTCTGAGATCAAGTCCATCAGGGAAGGCAAGGTAAGTCTGAGTGATGCCTATGCCAAGCCCGAAAATGGTGAACTGTGGCTTCATAATAGTCACATTGCTTCTTATGATGCCGCCAGCTATAACACTCATGAGCCGACCAGGCCTCGCAAGCTTCTTCTGCACAGGAAGGAGATTAACACCCTTGCTGGCAAGGTGACGCAGAAAGGTTTGACTTTGGTGCCTCTCAAGCTGTATATTAAACATGGGGTAGCCAAGTTAGAGCTGGGGGTGGCCAAAGGGAAAAAAGTTTACGACAAAAGGGAATCCATTGCCCGTCGGGACGCTGACAGAGAAGCAGAACGGGCAATGAAGCACAGAAGGAGGTGATGGGAAAGGAGGTTGGAGCACGGGGGCGCGCGGGTTCGACAGGGGGAGGCCTACAGAATTGCAGGCTGAGGTGCCACTAACCTCACTAAACAGGTGGCAAAACATAACTGAGGAACCTGTTTACGCTTAACGGGTCAATCTAACTCGAACTCTCCTCGAAGGTCGGGATTAGGTTTCAGAAAAATCGAGGCGCTCCAATCCTGATGCCGATAAGGGTTGGCTAAGAGGTATTGGCTGGTCTGGCTGGATTCGGTCAGCAGATGAAAGCTAGATGAGACAGAAGGAGCTGACTAAGCCTGTAGGATATTCTGGCAACCTTCTTTTGGACGGGGAGTTCAACTCTCCCCCGCCTCCACCAAACCCACCATCTCTCGCCCTGAACAAACCGGGGAGTTTTCTTGTTGCCCTTCTACGGTCACGGGGTCACAGTCATCAGGTTTGAAAACAATCACTTTGGAGTCCACTCTCTGCTTCAACGCCTCAAACAGGGCATAGAAAGCAGGCTTTGGAAGTAACCCGACTACGGTTCGTGAACTGAGAAAGTCGACGTAGACCACGTCTAGCATTGTAGCTAGAAGCTTGTGCTTCTCCTCAATAGTGGCTTTCTCCCATATCTTGCCCAAGTTCTCAAGAAGTTCGCCGGCATCGAAAGCGGCGTCAATCTCAGGCACGACAAGAGCATCCAGGTTGTTCTGAAGCAACTTGCGCTGTATGTCATATTCACTTTCTTCAATGAGTCCATCCACGTACGCATTAGCTAACCGACGAAGCTTATCGTTGGTTCGTCTCCTCTCATCTAATATTCGGTCATGCTCTGAAATAGTGGATAACTTTGCGATTATCCTCTCCTTCCACAAAGGCTCTAACACCAGCGATCTTATAATCGCATCCATCTGACCATCTATTACGCTACAGCGCACAGCCTTTTCACCTACCGGGCACTTAACTTCAGGTCTCGTCCCTCCTTTTTCCCTGTATAGTGCATATCCATTGGAATTCGTTTCGCACCAAATTGGATACCCACAGTAGATACAACGTGCCATACCTTTCAGCAGATAAGGCCTGAAGCTCATTGAGAACGAGCGACTTCTATTTCTGGCCCGGTTGAGCCGTTCTTGAACTTGGTTGAATAACTTCTCATCTATCAGAGCTTCATGCTGTCCGTTGTATAGCTGGTCATGATACTGCACTTTCCCGCAGAAGAAAGGATTGTGCAACAGCCATCTGACTGAATAGAGAGTGAAAGGTCTCGGTCCTATAACCGACTTACCATCTGCTTCTCTCAGTTCGCGCTTATTTCTGGTGCGGAATCCCTGTTCGTTCAGCCATGCGGCTAATCCTGATAGACTCCAGCCACCGCCAGCGTACAACTGGAACAGTCTTCTGACTGCCCTGGCTTCCGCCTCAACTATGTGAACCTTACCTTGGTGTTCAGGCGGACAACTCTCATCGCATTTCCGGTAACCAAAGGGCACGTCGCCATTTTGTAACCCGCTCATAGCCCTCTGTTTCATGCCCTTTATAGAGTGCTTGGACAAGCTGTCAGAATAATACTGAGCGAACGCTGCAGGCTCCTGATGTTCGTTGCCCATTTGGAGTTCGCGAGCCGGCTGAGCAGAATATACGGAGTACCGGCCATGGTTGCGAATCGTGATAATGAGGCCCTTTCCAAGGTCACCGTGTGGCTATGCAGCCGCGAAGGCGTAATGCTTCTGAAGTGGAATGTTGACCTCGTATCCGACATACAGGCGAAGAAGTTGTTAAGCCAGGTGGACAGCTTCAAGGATGACGACCAGGAGGCCGCGCCTGTTGACGATGTGCTTGAGCGCCTTAAGGATAGGGGCGAGGTGATTACCGGTGAGACGGTGGCCAAACCCGCGTGCTCCGATCGTTTCACATTGATCGTGAGAAACGCGTCCCTAGGACAGGCATCGCCCGAAGGTTGGAAGGCCTTTGCCAGTACGTACTCTTGCGTTTCCAATGGAACGATCTCGGTGCTCCAGGCAAGGTCACCAGCTTCGCTCAATAAACCTCTGGCAGAGCTGCTGGCAAGCGGGTTGTCCCGGGAAGAGGACTACGTTCTGCTGGAACCGGCGTGCTTCAGATGCCGTGCAATGAATCCCAAGAGGAAGAGGGTAGCCAGAAGTACTGGTCTGCACGCCAGCTGGCTAAGCATGGAAACCGGCTGGCTAAACGCCAATGTCGAGGGGCGGTTTTGCTGGCGGCAAAGCATCCGGAAGGCGAAGTGCGCTTCAAAGTCGCAAATGGAAGGAAAACATGGCGTGACAAGGTGGATAAGTAGAATACTACGTATACGAGATCAGTGATCCTGGTTATTGATGACGCAATCCAACGGGCTGTTGTCACACCAAATAGAGGATATGCCGTTTTGCTACCTAACTGCACAGACCATCGAGATGCTTAGCAATTGGACATGGCTATCGCCGACGGTATATTCGTCTGCATATTGCAGATAAGGAGGCAATCATGATAGAATCAGGAATCAGAGGAAACAAGAATGATCGCCTTACTGAAGGCGAGATGCGACGACTTGAGGACGCACTGGCCACGTTGACAAGGATGATTACCAGATCAGTGCTGAGGGGGAGACTGCGTTTCGCGAGGTCACAGGATAAAGAACAGAACGACTCAGCGGTATGTTTCGACCGGATTCGCGCAGCGGCAAAACCTGATGAGCCGTTGACTCTGAGTGTCCAGGCAGCTGCCAGGACGCTGGGGTTAAGCCGGGCTTCAACATACGCGGCCATACGTGCAGGGCAAATTCCTAGCATAAGGTTCGGGAAGAGAATTGTCATTCCGCGCGTAGCGGTGGATACGATGCTTTCACAGGCAGACAGCTGCAAGTCGAATAGAGTCTAATGCCGTGGCAATTCCCGGAATAGCGTCACACTCAGGATCGCAAGCGTATGGCACATGGAGGTGAAAACCTTATGAAGAATGCTGTTGAACGGTGCATTGACGTACAAGAGGTGAGGCTTCGCTGCCTCATCGACCTGGGCTTGAACTTCTCTGCAATGCTACGACTCTACGAAAGAGGATCCAAGGCAAAGTTCTACCGAAAGGTGCTCAGTGAAATGCCGTCCTTGCTACAGTCAGAAGATGAAGAGCAGTTTCAAATTGCCCATTCGTCAATATGCGAATGGGGTGTCAGACATTTCCGTGCCAACAAAGGTTCAGGACATCCCAGCTACGGTCAAGTCGCCAAGACTCTTGATGTGATCCTCAAGGTAGTCATTGATTATGGGCACATGCCTGATTGCAGTAGAGCCGCACAAATATCACCTTGGTTAAACTCGGCCATCGACAATGAAATGATGACGATGCTAAAGAAAGAGTATCCGGATGCAATCAAACGTTGGCCGAGCAGTATTCGGCGAGTGAGCAAGGAAACCTATACTTCCATACAGGCCTTGGTTCGTCGTTTTAACATTGAGAGGCATGACAACAGAATAACCCCAGTCCAGTTTGACGATGTCTATTGGTGGTGTCTGAACAAATGTCGTCAATACAGAGATGGCTTTTGTATATCACCCGGAATGAGTTGCGAGGTAGCAACGGTGAGCCGACAACGATAATCTAAGACGTGTTGCTGACCGAACATTCATTCGAATAACCTGATGTGAGGTAGGTGGGTCTCCTACCTAATCGAGAGAACCCGAGCTCATTTGTCACCATCTTTCAGGCTGGCTGTCAATCGTATGCATCCGTTTTATTGAATCCAGGTCTAGGGATAACAAATACTCGAGGCTCACTGGCCTATAATTTATTAACTCTACGCCGACGTTTATTGTCTTCCGCTCCCCGTTGACGAAAGGATACGTGTCCATTTCATTATTATGAGTGTGGCCATGAACAATCCAACCATGCCAATTCTCAATTTTCTGTTTCTGCTCTGGTGTCTTATGCTTGTCGTTCGGATTCGGATTATGGATGAGCAAGAAGTCATGTCCCTCGACATGCAATTCCGTGAAATCCTGGAACTTTATGCCGCCGTGGTGCCGATCATGACTGCCTCGGATAGAGACTATGCTTCCCTTCAATCGTCGCTTCCAATGACCAGCCGGCTTTGCTGTTCTGCTGAAAGACCAGTCGCCCAGGAAATAGACTACCCCATTATCTCCAACTGTGCTGTTCCAGTTGTTTTCAATCGTCCGGTTCATTTCAGTGACGTCTGAAAATGGCCTGTGGCAATATTTGATTATGTTTCTATGGTCGAAATGGGTATCTCCGATAAAATACACGGATTCGCTAGAGATTGACGGCTGCTCCTCCTGTGGCAAACTCCGCAACTTCTTAAACTCGTCAATGGTTCTGCTCCACCAGTATCCACTTAGTGCTTGCCTCCGAGACAGCATTCTGCCAAGGACCAAATCATATTCAGATTGGATGCGGCTTCTTTTTCCCAGAACTGTGACCCTGAGCAGATGTTGACTTATGCCCGGGGATTCCTGTTCAGTTCTGAAGATGTTCTTCTCGATGATGTTGACTAGTTTGCCAAGGAGTGAAACTCGGCGCTGCCTAAAGTTTTCCAAGCTACATTTGGTTTCAGCATATTGGGCCAGTTTCTCAAACTCAGCGCTGTCTCTGGCGTCGTACTTTCCTATCGAACAATGGAATCTATATTTCCGCCTGCGATCATAGGGCGGGCAGGTGTCATATGTCACCCTTTCCCGCCCGAGTAAGCCCTGCGCCAGGTCATACCGAAATCGTTCAAGCTCAGAGGAAGGCTGAATATCGAGACAAAGCCAGTTTGCATCCTCTACCTGAAACTCACCGCGCCTAACGCCTAGCTTAAAAGGAACCAAGGTGTACTTCCGGCCGACCTTTTCTACTTCTTGAACCACGTCCTGGAGATTATACGCGTCCGCTGCTCCGAATAGGGTTATGTGTGGCACGAATCTTGGCTCTCGTAGCCTTCTCACACCGAGTCTCCGGGCCTCTCGAAGAGTCCGTTCTCTGGCCCATCTTGCATATTCCCCAGCATAACCATGTGGACGAAATTCAATCAGAAATCTAGCCATTCCCTAATCCTGTTAGAGATGTTAACCAGCTCTCGTCTCATCCGGCCTGTCTTCTTGTACGTGAAATATCTATCAATTATCTCCTTGGTTACGCCTGAAATACGAATCCCCTTACCAGGCTTGTAGTATTCCACGTACTCTATTTCGCGGTGCGGTTTTGCTGCACCTCTGGCCTTGATTAGGCAGACGGTATGATGGTCTCTAAAGTATCCATGACGATACGATTGATGAACGTGCCCTCTATGATGAAAGAGGAATTGTGCAGAGTACGGTTGTAGCCCTGTCTCTTCTCTAAGCTCTCTCATTGCTGCTTGCGTTCTTGTCTCCCGTTTTCCTGCTTCACCACCAGGCAAGAGAAAAATCCCATTTCCCTCTGCCACAACAGGAATCCCTTTTTCCGTCTCAACGATTGCAGTCCCCCTGCGACGCCTATGCACTCTTGGCATCATGAACTCCCTGCCCATTCTTCTAGTAGGTATACATGTTTCAAAGGGTAAAGATCTAGCCCTCAGTCGAGACGGGTAACGACCTTGAGCTGATACAGGCGTTACTGCATACCACTAATTAATTCGTTGGGCGAAACTTGGTTCGCCATATGATTAATATCACCCTGAGCCCCTCTCGCGAGTCATGCAAGATGCTCAACGTTTCAGTCTTCTCATTAGCCTATTCTGAACCATCTTATAGGAGATCATTCTCCCTTCGATTTGTCGTCCACGACGAAGTTCATCCATCACTTTGGGGTTACCTTTGATCCATGACGGCAAATGATCCCAGTCCAAATCATTGTGCCATTCATCATCCTGTAACTTCCTATGATAATTCTCCCTTGGTTCCTCGATTTGTCCATGGACGGGAACACTGTCGTGTAGCTTCCTCATCAGCCTATTGTCGAAAACTCTGTATGATACATACTTGCCGGTGACCTTTTTACCATGGATTAGGAGAGTGTTCAATATGTGCTGATTCCGCCTGATCCACCATGGCAAGGTCTCATAATCAAGATCATCGTGCCAGTTATGGTCTGGAAGCCAATCATGGTATTTTTCACGCGGTGGTTCCAGCAGCACAGCAGGGCGCTCCGAATGCAGTTTCCTCATCAATCTACTGTTGGTTATCTTGTAGGATACGTTTCTGCTATTGATCTCTTTTCCCTGAAGAAACATGTTCCTCAATACGTCATTGTCTTTGATGAAAGAGGGTACATGTCCCCAATCCAAATCGTTGTGCCAATCGTGGTCCGGTAACCACGCATGGTAGGGCTCTGCGGGGCTAAGAATATCCTCTGGACTGTAGATTTCACGTTCGCCGACACCGGATCCGTGGGCTACTATGTTGACAGCGAGAACTGCAGGGGCTTCCCGCATACCACGATACTGCAGAAGTTGGATAGCAGCTGCCTCAGAAAGGACCTTTGCTCTTACTTGCGCGAGGATATTGCCCCACTGCTCTAACTCTTGAAGAACCAGATCATCGACACTGCCCTTAGACACCGACCGGGATTTCTTTTCCAGCCACTGTCGGTCTGGAACCAATCCCTTGCCTATGTCATTCGCCATTGCCGATAGTAGCGGCAACGCGTCACTAATCTGTCCTTCAGACAGCTGCTCATTCATGGTCGGTCAAGACCTGTCCGGCTGCTAGCAATTATAGTGTGTCCGTAATCTAACAACAAGGCTTCGTACTCTACTGTTGGATTGCGCATAACGCCTACAAAACCAATCGCCGTCTGTCAAGCATCGCGGAAATGGGCAAACGTACTCGAGATCTGCGCCGAGCTATTGAAACCAATCAATCCCAAGAGATATAATTTGCCTGTCGCAAGGAAAAAGAAAAAGGAGGTGGAATCGCATGACTGACAAAGCAAAGGCAAAAGGAGATTCAGTTAACCCTGCTATCCCGGAACCCATGAAAATATCGGTGGGAGAGGGTGAAAGAAGGTTGCCTGTTTATCTTCTTTTGGATACATCTGCAAGTATGACTGGTGCTCCGATTGAAGCTGTGCGCCGCGGGGTCGAGCAGTTCAGGCTAGACCTTCAGGGGGATACATTCGCCCTCGAGACGGTATGGGTAGGGATCATAACGTTCGGTGGCAGAGCAGAGTTTGTGACCAAGGGTCTGGTACCTTTTGGTCAGTTTGTGCCACCACCACTAAA
>JBBIMO010000008.1:0-62626 GCA_037444365.1 Chloroflexota bacterium | reverse complement strand
CAACAGCATCACAAGGACAAGGAGCAGCGGCCACGAGATAGCTCCCATTTTGTAGGTAGTGAAGAATACGATCGTGTCCAGCACGAAGGGAAATGGGATGCCAATGTCGCATGACATGGTTATGAAGAATATGGCAAGCAGTCCCCCAGGGTTGTCAACACTTATCGAGGCAGCAAGTGTGGCAAGTGCTGCGTTTATCCACTCAATCATAGTACGATTCAGGCTATTGTGGCACAAAGTATGAAAAGGGGACAATGTCCGATTTTGGCGCATCATCACTCCCTCAATAGACATAGCTTCACGCTCAGCACGGGCCAAGCTTCGTATAGTAAAATGTGGTTGCATGAGTCTACACTGGCATAGTGCTTGCGGAGACGAGTGATGCCGAAGAATGTGCCACCCCGGTTTATTCTGGCATTCTGGCCCGTGGCCGACAGACTTCTGCGAGCAATTCAGCATATCAGGCCTCTGAGAGCGGATGATAGCGGCATCATTCGCTATAGCATTCGCTGCTATAAGGGGACCACCAGACTACTGAATGACGGTTCTGAAGTGAGAACAGGGGACACAATCATAGAGCTCCATTTGAACAACGCCTGGTTTGAAAGAAGAAGGAGATTGCACCTGAGTGCTTCACAGTCGCCGCAGGTATTTCTTGGTTGCTTCGCCAAGGATCTCCACCTGTTGGCCGAGCAGATAGCTAATGGGGTGTTCGGCAACATTGCTGCGCTGCATGGCATCACCCTCCTGGACGCAGCAGCCCGAAGATTGGGATTCCAAATTGACGAACTGCCCGACGGCCTGTGGAAAAGAGGCGCTCGCTTTTATATGGCGGGATTAATGCGAGTATATCATTTGCGGGGAGACGAAGTGTCTGAACTCAAGGAAAAGACCTGGGAACCAAAGGCAGTCTGGTTTTCCAGGACGGCACTGCTGACCAGATATGGCCCAAAGAATCCGTGACTTCGCTCGCATGTCGCAACCGAACTGGCTAGGCTGAAACCTGCTCCCCCAGCTCAAGAAGCTCGGGTATAGTGACAAATTCAAATCCTCTCTCTATGAGGGTCTCAATGACGAAGGGCAGAGCCTGGAGCATGTGCCTACGGTCATAGCTCAGCCTGGTATCGCGACCATCATGCAGGACAATGACACCACCTGGCTTTGCCCGGCCTAGAATAGCCCGTACAATCTCGCCGCCAGACTTTTCCGCATTCCAGTCGTTGGTCATGTTGTCCCAGGTAACCACTGTATAGCCCAGATTGCGAACAGTCCGCATCAGCCAGGGAGTGCGGAAGCCGTGAGGGGGACGAAATAGCTTGGGTTCAAGTCCGGTACACTCATGGATTGCTTGATGAGCCATCCTGATGTCGTGGGCCACCGTCTTCCCCCGTCTCAGGCATAGGGACTTGTTGTGACAGAAGGAATGGTTCCCGATCGCATTTCCGGCGGTCACTATTCGACGGCAGGTCTCAGGATAGCGCTGGGCATTTTGGCCGATGATGAAGAAGGTCGCTTTGATCCGGTATCGCTCCAGTATGTCGAGAACTTGAGAGGTATAAGGCTCATTGGGGCCATCATCAAAGGTCAGAGCAATCCGCAGGCGAGTGCGGTCGCCATTAGAACACACCTTGCCATAGAACCGTGAGCGAGGATTGATCCCATGGTAGGCAAACAACGTACCCACAACACCAACATCCAAAACAAAAATCAACCTTCCCAGTGCCTCGAACACAGGGCTGATATGCAACCAAAGTAAGCCAAAGAAAATGGCAACATACATCAGGGACGTTCTGACTCTCTGCAAGGAAAAGTGAGCAACCACCGTCTGCCAGGCCTTGGATGGCCAGTTTTCTAGCCTTTCGGGAAGTGGTGTATACCAGAAAAGGACCGTGAAGTAGTCCACCATCCAGTTCCAGTATTGATTTACTACGCCTATCCGCTTCAACCGACGAGCAGAAGTCAGAACAAACATGCGGGGCATAATGCATCCCTTGCCAGCCTTCCTCAATCTCAAGGAAAGTTCGTACTCTTCGCCATAGAACTTGATGCTGGTATCAAATCCGCCCACCGCCATTAGTGCTGAGTGTCTCACGGCAAAGTTGCAACCCCATATAGCACCGCCCTTCCTGAAAACCTTGCGGAAAAGCTGGTCTATGACTATGTTGAGGAAATTACCAACATAGGAAATAGTTCTGCTGAATTTGCCGACATCGCAATAGGCGTAGGGGCCGCTTATGGCCACCATCTCTGGCTCACAGAGAAAGCGCCACACGATAGTCGAAAGCCAGTGGGCTGGTGCCCGGGTATCGGCATCAATGAAGGCAACGATTCTCCCTGCGGCTACTTCGGCGCCTCTTTGTCGAGCACAGGCCGGACTTCGCTTGCTTTCGTAGACAACCTTCGCTCCCCAATTGCGAGCTATCTGCGCAGTGTTGTCCGTGCTGGCATTATCAACTACGATGACCTCATATTCGCCCGCGTAGTCCTGGTTCTTTATGGACTCCAGGCATGCAGGGAGGTAATTCTCCTCGTTGTAGGCTGGTATGACCACTGACACCAAGGTTTGCCCCTGAGAGCGGGCCCCCACCGCCTGCACTATGTCATCCTGGCTCATGACCTGTCAATGCGGGAATACATAGCTTGGCTATATATTATATCACGCGGTCAAGTTTTGTGTGCGGCGCGCCGGGATAACACATAGCTATTAGTTGATGTTGTACTCTTCATCGCTGGGTCTGGTGATACTGGGAAGGGACCATTTGGCAAGCCTTGACGAGGCAGACCCAACAAGGGTATCTTTTGGTTACCTGACTCTATGCGACCTGAGCTCGCTCCCCGGTGGCAGGTTTTGTCTGCATCTTGGCAGAATCGAAGGAGTTTCGCCACGCAGATAAGGACACGGTATGAGGAATTACATTCTGGCTATTGACCAGGGCACCACGGGGACAACAGCCCTTATTGTTGACCATGCGGGCGTCATACGCGGGCGCGGCTACTCTGGAATTTCTCAGTACTATCCCAAGCCAGGATGGGTCGAACATGACCCATCGGAGATTTGGGCGCAGAGTTTGCAGGCAGTCAGCCAGGCCAAGCAGGACGCCGGAATCGGAGATACTGATATCGCTGCCATAGGCATCGCCAACCAGCGGGAGACGACCATACTTGTAGATAGAACAAGTGGAGAGCCTGTAGGGCGAGCTCTCGTGTGGCAGTGCCGCAGGACGGCAGACAGGTGTGAACAACTCAAAGCACAGGGATTGGCCGAAACTATCCGGACCAAGACCGGCCTGGTAATCGATGCTTACTTCTCCGCGACGAAGATACAGTGGTTGTTGGAGAACTTGCCCGGGGTTCGGGTGCGGGCAGAGCGGGGTGAGCTTCGTTTTTGTAGCGTGGACGCCTGGTTGCTCTGGAAACTCACCAGTGGCAGAGTTCACGCCACCGATTTCTCGAATGCATCTCGCACCATGTTGTTCAACATCAATACCATGGATTGGGATGACGAACTGCTTCGACTTTTCGACATCCCGCGTTGCATGCTGCCAGATGTTTACCCTTCGATCAACATATTTGGTCATACCAAGGAAGGCATTCCAGTTGCTGGAATAGCAGGTGACCAGCAGGCGGCCTTGTTCGGGCAGGCGTGCTTTCAGCCCGGTATGACTAAGGTGACATATGGCACAGGTGCTTTTGTGCTGATGAACATAGGCAAGGAACCCGTTGCAACCAAACGTGGTCTGCTCATAACTCTGGCTTGTAGCCCTGATGGGAAGGCAACATATGCTCTGGAAGGCAGTGTATTCGTTGCCGGGGCAGCTATCCAATGGCTCCAGGATCTGGGATTGATCAGGGAGGCAGAGGAATCAGAGCGACTGGCAATGGAAACAAAAGATACCGGTGGCGTGTATCTGGTACCCGCTTTTGTGGGCTTGGGAGCACCCTACTGGGACATGTATGCACGCGGCACGCTCGTCGGGCTGACTCGTGGTAGCGGCAAAGCCCAGATTGTGAGAGCGGCTGTAGAATCAATCGCTTATCAGGTGACGGACGTTCTAGAAGCGATGGTGGCTGATTCTGGTCTTCGACTGGCGGTGATACGGATGGATGGTGGGGCTGCGACTAACAAGTTCCTGGCACAGTTTCAGGCTGACATCGCGGGGGTGGAAGTATCTCAACCCAAAGTGTTGGAGACGACGGGTCTAGGAGCAGCCTATCTCGCTGGCCTGGGGATAGGGTTCTGGAAATCTGGTCAGGAGATAGAAGCCCTACGTGAAGTCGGCCGGCGGTTCACACCACATATGGAAGCCACAGAACGCCAAGCTTTGCGCCGTGGTTGGGCAAGAGCGTTAGAACGGACCAAGGGTTGGCTCACACCTTAACAAACTCTGGCTCTTGAAGTCATACCGCAGTAAGTCGTAGCTTATACCGATGACTCTGCCTTCATTTGCCATCAGACAAATGTACTACTTTCTCTTCGCCTTTTGCCTGATTCTGTCTAACGTTCGTCTGCTTTCATAGGGCATAATGAACAGCTTGTAGGCTTCTTCGGGTATGGGGGAGCCGTACCCTCCTTCAACCTTACGACGCTCGACGAATTTCTTCTCGAGGCTATTGCATGGGTACTGAACACAATAGGCGCAGTTCTCAATGCTCTTGGCAATGACGCAGCGGCGCACCTCGCAGTCTTTGGTTATTCGAACTGGATTTTCACTGTCGTCGGTCATGCAGCCGTCACAGTAACATTCCTCCAGAGTCAGCTTTTCGCCGTAGTATTTCTCTAGGGCATCGCGGAATCTTTGCCGGTTCTGCTCATCCTTTTCCAGATTCTCCCGATAAATCAAGCAAAGATCACACCTGTAGCCACAGCGTGCTATGACGTCAGCCATTTCCACACGCCTCCGCGATATCCTCAGCAACCGTTTTTCTTCTGGATTCCTCTATGAGGAAGTCCTTGCCAGCCGGTGTGTATGAAGAGACGGCTCTTCTATACTCCGGCATTTCCAAAGGCCTGCGCAACTGCCTGTAGCATAACGAGTTTCCAGCAGAGGAGTAATCTGCCTTTGCATTGGGCGGAGCTTCCCTTATCATCAGAACCCTGATCCTTTCCGCATCGATTTCTCTCGAGAGCAAGATGTGCCTGTTCTTATCTATATCCGCGCACGGGAAGTCGGTGCATCCTATCTTATCGCTTGCATTCTTTGTGTCCCTCACTTTGTACAGTGAGCAATCTCATCAACTTGAGCTTGGGAACTGTCCGCCGCAATCAACCACTCACAAATCCGCAAACACCTGGGGAGCTATCTCCCTGGCTATCTTACGTATTTCCTCGGCGACAGCCCTGAACTCAGGAAGCGCGCGCTTGGATGTGCGCAGCTTGATGATGTGGCGAATTTCGCGGAAATTCCAGGTGCAGATTATCTGAGTTTCACAGGCGTTGGGAAGGACGTAGCGGGCAATCTCAGCTTTTATCCCCTTGGCTAATAAGTCACCATAGGTTTGCCAGCAGGCCGCCATTACCTCATCGAACTTCCTATGAGCAGCGTCATTGTCTTTGATTTCAGGCGGCTCGATATACCTGGGCTCGGTTTCCTTCACATATCGCTGGCTTCTCTGGCTGTAACTTGCCAATCTGTGCCTGACGAGCTCATGGGTCAGGACCCGGCTGGCACGAATGTAGAAGGTAGCACAGGCATGCTCTACCATTGACTCGTGCCCGATCTCCAGCCACTTCTGAATCCGGTCGGGCACTGTGCCTGTTTTGTCCTGTGTATCCCAGCAGAGCCTGCCCGCCCTCTCTATCAACGCTTCCGCATCAGGGGTGACGGCAAGTAGCTTCACTTCTACGTCATATCTGTTGGTCATGGCCTATCTGCTCAAGTGCAGGTTTGCTATGGAGTCCCTGGAGGGATTCGAACCCTCGACCCGCTGCTTAGAAGGCAGCCGCTCTGTCCAGCTGAGCTACAGGGACAGCCAGACTAAGTATAGCATGATAGAGGTGGAGCAAGAAGAAGTATGATGAGGAGTTACCGTTTGTGAGCCTGTGCCACGTGTTTCTGCCAGCATTTTTCGTGCACATAAGCAGCACATTTGGCACAGCGGTAGATACGCACTCTGGCTTCTCTGCCACAAACAGGACATCTCATTACTTGCTACCTCCGTTGTCTTTCTTCCCTAGCCCTTCAGGACTGCCCCCTTTTCCTCTGTCGCTCCTGGAGTCAGTTACATAGAAGCCCGGCCCATTGAATATGATGGGGACGGGACAGAAGATGCGACGGGCAATTCCGTGGCAGTTGGGACAATCAGCTACGGGCTTGTCGTAAAAGCTCTGCTTAAGCTCAAATTGCTGGCTGCAATTCAGACAGCGATACTGATAAGTGGGCAATTTGTGTCCTCCTTTACTCCACTACAGCTGTTTCCTGTTCCACTGAGCTCGGTTCTGGAGCGTCTTGGACTCTCGAGATTTGCTTCTCAATTCTGCTCTCTCTGGCTCTAAACTCGCCATCCAAGGTGACGCTACCTATCTCAAAGGACGGTCTATGAGCCTGCAACACGTGTTCATCCCAGCAGTAGCCGTGTACGAACACACCGCAGGAACAATGGAAGACGGCCCTGTCGTAAATCAATGGATTTCCACAAACAGTGCAATTCATCTACAATTACCTCCTGCAATTAGCAGTCTTTATGGCCAAGTGCTAATTATAGCGTGCTGATAGAGTTTCATCAAGCTTTGTGCTGGATTTGCTCTGGACGTTGTGGTCACTCCAGCCTTCTATGCAGAGACTTTGGTAACAGGGCGCGGATGCACTTATTGACAATCCGCTTTGCCAGCCGTTAATATGGGCTCATTCCCATGGGCGCAAAATGTAGCTTGCCCCGGCTATTCGCATCTTATCGCAACGCAGTGCAAGCTGAGCTGAGGAATGTCATTGCCAGCAGTTTTCCACCTCTGGGTAGTATATTGCGATATCACATGGGCTGGCAGGATGAACATGGGAATTCCTGCACCAGGGAATCGGGCAAATTTGTGCGCTCCACCATGTGCCTTCTTAGCTGTGAAGCGGTTGGCGGCAACATATCACAGGTAATGCCCGCCGCCGCAGCCGTCGAACTCATCCACAATTTCTCTTTGATCCATGACGACATCGAAGATGCCAGTCATGAGCGTCACCACCGGCCAACTGTATGGAAGACATGGGGTAGATCCCAGGCGATAAACGCCGGCGATGCCATGTTTGCTCTAGCTTATCTGGCGTTGCTTAGACTACAGGAAAAGGGAATAGCCGGTGAAAAGATTGTCGGTTCCTCTGAAATGTTGAGCCTGGCTTGTTTGGAGCTTTGCGAGGGACAATACCTAGACATCGAATATGAGGACCGCCTCGACACAACCGTTGAGGACTACCTTGACATGGCTGCCAAGAAGACTGCAGCCCTGTTTGCGGCATCGACTTCTCTGGGAGCATATCTTGGCAGCAGAGATGGTAAGCTCGTGGATTCTCTTCGCTTGTTTGGCAAGGAGCTTGGCATAGCCTACCAGATCTACGATGACATACTAGGAATTTGGGGAGCTGTGGACAGCACTGGTAAGTCCGCGGGCGATATCCCTCAAAGAAAGAAAACATTGCCTGTAATCTACGGACTGCAAAACGGTAAGGGTGAGGCTAGGAAGAGACTCAAGGAACTATACTCTCATAAGTCCATTAAGGGCGAAGACATCAACGAGGTTATGAGCGTTCTGGACCAATCAGGAGCCCGGGATTACGCTGAGAATCTGGTCAAGCAATACTATTGCAGGGCTTTGACATACCTCGATGCTACCGGGCTTGACGAATCCAGACAAGCCCCGCTCAAAAAGACAGCTGGCTTCCTACTAAAGCGTGATTTCTAGGAGGGAGAATGCCCAAAAAGACAGTTGAAGACATAGATGTGAGGGGCAAGAGGGTTCTGCTCAGAGTCGACTTCAATGTCCCACTAGATCTAGACACCGGCGCCATCAGGAACACTGCCCGTATTGGAGCTTCGCTACCTACTATCAAATACCTCGTTGACCACGCCGCCAAGGTAATCCTGTGCTCTCATTTGGGACGTCCTAGAGGCAAAGTAGTGGAAAATCTGCGGTTGGCACCGATAGCGCGAAAGTTGTCGCAACTTACAGGCTTGCCAGTCATGACGGCGTCCGATTGTATTGGCCAGGACGTAGAAAGGAAAGTAATGACACTCAAAGAGGGAAACATTCTCGTTCTGGAAAATCTGCGCTTTCATCCCGAAGAGGAACGAAATGATGCGGGCTTCGCCCAGAAGCTAGCCAGCCTAGCTGATATCTTCGTCAACGATGCGTTTGGCGTTGCTCACCGAGCTCACGCTTCTACGGTAGGTGTAGCGAAATATTTGCCAGCGGTGGCCGGCCTTCTAATGAACAAAGAGTTGCAGGTCATGGAGAAGCTTCTGCACAATCCAGAGCGGCCATGGGCTTGCCTCATAGGTGGTGGTAAGGTAAGCGACAAGATAGAGCTGGTGCAGAACATGCTCAGAAAGGTTGACGTGTTGCTGGTCGGGGGCGGCATGGCCGTTACTTTCCTGAGGGCACAGGGATATGAGATCGAGCATTCTTTGATAGAGGACGATAAGCTGGACCTAGCCAGGAAATTGTTACAAGAAGCCGCTGAGTGGAGAGTGCCATTCTTGCTCCCGGTTGATGTGGTTATGGCAGAGGAAGTCAAAGCCGGTGCCCCAACTAGAGTAGTGCTAACAACTGATATACCATCAAGTAGCCATGTCGTAGATATTGGCCCAAGATCCGTTGAACTTTTCTGTCGTGAACTAGGAAAATGTCGTACCATCATCTGGAATGGCCCCATGGGAATCTACGAAATACCGGAATTCGCTCGAGGGACAAAGTCTATAGCCAGTCTTCTAGCCACCCTCAATGCCACTACCATCATTGGCGGCGGTTCTTCCGCCGAAATAGTCCAGGAAATGGGATTAACTGACAAGATGAGCCATGTCTCTACAGGAGGGGGTGCCAGCCTGAAGTTTCTGGAGGGAGTCACTTTACCTGGCGTGAAGGTTTTGTTAGATAAGAAATGATGGGAAATTGTGAAATGCGCATACCTCTTGTTGCGGGCAATTGGAAAATGAATACCACAGCAGCTGAAGCCGAACGTCTTGTTCTTGAGATGCTTGACGGGCTGGACAAGATAGAAGGAGTGGAAAAGGTGCTTTGTCCGCCATTTGTATCTCTGGTTGCCGTAAGTATGATGGTTCAGAGTTCATCGATCAAGCTCGGTGCTCAGAACATGTATTTCGAGGCTAAAGGAGCTTACACTGGTGAAATATCCCCTCTGATGCTCAGGGAGCTGTGCGAGTTTGTCATACTGGGACACTCTGAACGGAGATGGCATTTTGGGGAAACTGACGAAATGATTAACAAGAAGGCAAAAGCAGCTTTCGCCAACAAGCTCAAGCCCATCTTATGTGTTGGGGAGAGACTTGGAGAGAATGAAGCTGGCAAAACAGAGGAGGTAGTCAAAAGGCAGGTGAGTGCGGCTTTGAATGGTATAGAGCCTGTCCGTGATTTGGTCATTGCCTACGAGCCGGTTTGGGCTATTGGCACAAGCAAGGCAGCGAGTGGCGAACAGGCCGCAGCCACGATCCAATTCATTCGTGGAGTTCTGGCTGAGCTGTGGAACAGAAGCATAGCTCAGAATATACGCATCCTTTATGGCGGCAGTGTTACAGGTGCCAACATCGCCGAGTTTGTTCGTCATCCCGAAATCGATGGCGCCCTGGTCGGCGGAGCCAGCCTCAAAGCCGAGGAATTCATGGGCATAGTCGAGAAGACCGCTGAACTCAAGTCAAGAACGAAGTAGTCGGTGATTGCTATCGTGGGTCCCACCGCTGTAGGAAAGAGTGAGCTTGCTCTGCACCTGGCTCAGTACTTTCCCTCTGAGATAATAAGCGCCGATAGCCGCCAGGTGTATCGATATATGGATATCGGCACCAACAAGCCAAGTCTGGCTGAAAGAGCGTCGGTACCTCACCATATAATCGATGTAGTGGATCCCAATCAGGACTTTAGCCTGGCTACGTATCATCACCTGGCTACGAGGACACTGAAAGCTATTCAGCAAAGAGGCAAATTGCCTTTCCTGGTTGGTGGCAGCGGACTTTACGTGTGGTCGTTGCTGGAAGGATGGAAAATCCCTGAGGTGGCACCTGACCAGAAGCTCAGACGGCAATTGGAAAGCAGAGCTGAGCAGGAAGGCGGCCATACTCTCTATCAGGAATTATGGAACATCGATCCTGTGGCAGCAGAAAGGATTGGTCACACCAATATTCGACGCATAATCAGGGCATTGGAAATCTACCGTACGACAGGGCGACCTCCTTCTCAACTACGGCAAAAAGCGGCACCGGCGTTTTCGGTTTTGGTCATCGGCTTAACCCAGGAAAGAAGCGACCTTTACAGAAAGATTGATCTGCGGGTTGATGAAATGATGCGAAGCGGATTGGTTGAAGAAGTGGAACAGTTGCTCAAAGAGGGTTATGGCCCTTCCTTGCCCTCTATGTCGGGCATAGGTTACAGACAAATAGGCCAGTTTCTTCGAGGCGAGATGACTTTGCCCCAAGCTATTGATAAAATGAAATATGAAACTCACAGGCTGGCTCGTCACCAGTATGCTTGGTTTCGCCCGAGCGACAACAGAATTCACTGGTTTGATGCGAGTGAGACACAAGGAAAGACCAGCGTCCTTGCCCTCAACAGGGTCAAGGATCTCATAGAAGCCTTCGTATCATGAAGTTCTCGAAGTTGCAGGCTACCGGTAATGACTTCATCCTGGTGGATGGATTCACTCGGCGACGAAAACCTGATTGGGAGAAGTTGGCTAGGGCTATGTGCGACCGCCATTTTGGGGTAGGAGCCGACGGGTTGATAGCGGTACAGAATTCGACCAGTGCTGATCTGGAGATGCGTCTTTTCAATTCGGACGGTTCTGAGGCGGAGGTTTCAGGGAACGGTCTCAGATGTTTTGCCAAGTATGCCATAGAGAAAGGGTTGGCTGGCAAAATGCTGGCAGGACCGGGACACAGGACTAGCTTTCTGTCCATAGAGACCTTGTCCGGGGTAAGGAAGGTCAGAGCTTATATGCGAAGGAGTAAGGTCCATAGGGCCGAGGTGAATATGGGCTTGCCCCTGTTCCGACCGGAGCGGATTCCAGTCAAAGCTAAGGTTGCCACAATGCCTATACTGAATTATCCTCTGGTGATAAACAGGAAGAAGCTGAACCTGACTCTCGTATCGATGGGAAATCCGCATGCCGTGGGTTTTTCATCTGGGCCGATTGCTGATTTTCCCTTAGCCGAGATCGGTCCCAAAGTGGAAACACATCCCATGTTTCCTCAAAGGGCTAATTTCGAGATAGCCAGGGTCTTGAGCAAGAGGAAGATTGAAGCCAGAGTGTGGGAGCGAGGTGTTGGGGAAACTCTGTCCTGCGGTAGTGGTGCCTCTGCCATAGCTGTGGCCGCCCGCTTGTTGGGCTACACGGATGGAGTAGTTGACATAATATTGCCAGGGGGAACTTTGACCGTATCATGGGATGGGGTGGGAGAGGTACTGCTTAGCGGTCCAGTGGAGGAAGTCTTCACAGGGGAATGGACTGAAGAAAGGAGTTGATGGAACTAGCCAGAAGGCTCAATAGATTGCCTCCATATCTCTTCGTGGAGATAAACCGAAAGATCGCCGAGCTTCGGGCCAAGGGCAAAGACGTAATCGATTTTGGCATCGGCGATCCTGATTTGCCTACGCCATCTCATATCATTGAACGTATATGTCAGACAGCACATGATCCCGCAAACCATCGTTATCCGGAAACCGACGGATTGCCGCTACTTCGTCAAGCGATCGCCGAGTGGTATGAGAGACGCTTCGGAGTCATCCTGAATCCAGCTAAGGAAGTCTTGCCACTCATTGGCTCCAAGGAAGGAATTGGGCATATTGCGTTATGTTTTATTGAGAGTGGGGACCTGTCATTGGTTCCTGACCCCGGTTATCCGCCTTTTTCTCTGGGCACCATACTGGCCGGCGGCGAACCCTACTTCATGCCTTTGAAAGAAGAGAATGATTTTCTTCCCGACTTTGATACTATTCCGGATGAAGTCGCCGATAAGGCAAAGCTGATGTGGCTTAACTATCCCAACAATCCCACAGGCGCTACGGCTGACCTGGATTTCTTTGAAATGGCAGTCCGCTTCGCACAGCGACACGGCCTGGCAATCTGCCATGACGCGCCCTATACCGAAGTTGCGTTTGATGGCTACAAGCCACCGAGCTTCATGCAGATACCTGAGGCAAAAGAAGTAGGTGTCGAATTCCACTCCCTGTCCAAAACATATCACATGACAGGATGGAGAGTAGGCATGGTGGTCGGTAATGCCGACATGGTAAACGCCTTATTCAAAGTCAAATCCAACTTGGATTCCGGCGTTCCTCAGGCGATCCAATATGCCGCTGTGGAAGCTCTGCGTGGCTCACAGGAACACATTGCTGAGCATAACGTCATCTTTCGACGGCGCCGGGACAAACTGGCAAGAGTCCTTAACAAGGTAGGGCTAGAGGCCAGGATACCCAGGGCAACCTTCTATGTCTGGGCTAAGATTCCTGCGGGATATACATCCATAGATTTCACTAAGAAGTTGCTGGACGAAGTCGGGATAGCGGTGACCCCGGGGATTGGCTATGGGCGGGAAGGAGAAGGTTACGTCAGATTCTCCCTGACTATTTCCGATGACCGTCTTGAAGAGGGCATGAATCGCTTATCATCCTGGGGCAGGAGGAGTAAATAAAGCAGAAACTCTTTGCTACTGAGTCCAGGATAGAACAAGTAGTCTTGGTGGGCGTTGGAAGCAGGGTCTCCGAGGACGGCTGGTCAATCACAGATTCTCTGGATGAGCTATCCCATCTGACCAAGACAGCAGGCGCCAATGTAGTAGGTACGGTAACTCAGAGATTGGATGCGCCTTCGCCTACCTACTATGTGGGTAAGGGCAAGATCCAGGAGCTGATCAACCTCAAAGAGCAGACCAAGTACGACGCAGCGATCTTTGATGACGAGCTCTCGCCGCGGCAGCAGAGAAATCTCGAAGAGGCTCTGGAGGTTAAGGTTATTGATCGCACTGCCTTGATTTTGCACATATTTGCCCAAAAAGCTCGAACTCACGAAGGAAAACTTCAGGTTGAGCTGGCCCAGCACCAGTATCTGCTGCCCCGCCTGATCGGCCAGTGGCGCCATCTGGGGCGACTTGGCGCCGGCATCGGCACCAGAGGCCCCGGAGAATCGCAATTGGAAACTGATCGCCGCCTTATCTATAAGCGTATCAATCTCCTTCAGCAGAAAATAGAAAGAGTCAGGAAACAGCGAGCACTCTACAGGAGACGTCGCAAGGAGATCGGCATACCAGTCGTAGCTCTTATTGGATATACCAACGCCGGTAAGAGCACTTTGTTCAACATGCTAACCAAAGCCAGCGTGAGTGTGGAAGATAGACTCTTTTCAACCTTGGATCCTGTGACCCGGCGGCTGGCTCTACCCACCGGGCAACAATTGCTCATCACCGATACAGTTGGCTTCATCCACAAACTTCCGCCTTCAATCATAGCCGCTTTCCACGCCACCCTAGAGGAACTTGATGAGGCAGATCTGCTTTTGCATGTAGTTGACATAATTCACAGGAATGCTGCTAATCAGTGCTTGTCGGTAGAAAGGATACTCAGTGACCTAAATCTGGGAGGCAAACCAAGAATCACCGTGTTCAACAAGCTGGACTTGGCCCTCAACAGCCAGACGGAGCTGAAGGCATTAACGGCTGTTCCTCGCTTTGAGGAGGAAATCGTATTGCCCAGCGAAAACATTGCTCTTATCTCTGCTGCCAGAGGATGGGGAACCGGCGAGCTTGTCAACAAGATAGCTCATCATCTCAGCCGACGAATCAGGCACGTCAACTAGCACTATTGGTTTCTCGCACCGAATATCCTGGTGCCTATTCGGATTATGTTAGCGCCTTCTTCTAGGGCAACTTTGTATGAATCGCTCATCCCCATGGAAAGGTATTCCATCTCGACATCGGGTAACTTCAGTCCTTTGATTCTCTCAAATATCCTTCTTGTCTCTGCAAAATAGCGTCGAAAATCCTCAGGATTGCCGGACTGAGGCCCCATAGTCATAAGCCCCATCACCTTGATATTCCTGAGGCCGGATAATTCTCTCACAAGCCGTTCCACATCTTCGGGCAGAACTCCTGGTTTCTGCGGTTCTCTGCCGCTGTTCACTTCGATCAATATCGGCATTATCCTGCTGAGCTGACCGCACTTCGTATTGATCTCCGCGGCTATTTCCGGTGAATCGATACTCTCAATCATGTCGAATATTTCCAGCATCGTCTTCCTGACATTATGCTTCTGCAGAGTCCCAATAAAGTGCCATTTCGCTTTCCTGCCCACAAGTTCATATGCCTCTTTGGCTTCCCTGACATAGTTTTCCCCAATAATCTCTATTCCTGCCCGAACCGCTGCCAAGACCTCCTCCGGTGTCCTGGCTTTTGCTGCTGCGACCACCTTGACCCCAGCAGGCAGTTCAGACAGCAACCTAGCTACATTTCGCCTAATCGAGTCTGCAACCACGTCATGATTCTAATTCATCGGCCAAGCCAGCTTCAAGGACTGGGAGGTTCTGCGAACAGACACATGAGGTCCGGATCGAAGTTGTCCCAATTAGATGATTGTCCTGCGATTTCCACGCCTGCGTTTGCGCCAATGTGGACAGAGAAGACGAATAGGATGGAGACAAATCTTCAGGTTGGTGTCGATGACAGGGGAGAAATCGATGCAATCAATCAACAGAGGCTAAAGTGACGAAACTGACGGAAAACCAGCACAGCACGTGACTGGTGGATGACACCAAACAAACTGGGGGTTGACAAGGCAGGCAGTTGCAGGCATAATGGGAGTGAGTATAATATTTCTTACACTCAGTTGGAATGCGTAAACAGATGAAGCCAATGTTGCCCCGTGTTGACGATTTCCTGTTGAATCTGCAGGCCAACAAATACTCCCCCGAGACAATTTACAACTATGAGCGCGACTTGAATGTTTTCAGTAACTTTTTGAATGACAGTAACATCGAGTTTGACAAGGTCGATAAGCGTGTTGTCACCTATTACAAGGCATATCTGGTGTCACGGGACCGCAAGACAGCGCGCCTGGAGAAGCAAGGTGAAAAACAGCTTGATTCCCGCTCCATAAACCGCATGCTGTCGGCTCTGCGGGCATACCTGCGCTATTTGATTGACATCGATCAGCCTTGTCCCGTGCCGCCTGAGGCGGTCAAGCTAACCAAGGCTGGAAGAAAGCATCCTCAGGTGGCGGAGCTTGGGGATTTGATTAGACTGATCGAAGCGCCGAGTTCATCTGAGTCAAATGTGAAAACGGCTCTCAGAAATCGTGCCATGCTGGAGGTGCTATTTGCCACAGGCATGCGCATCTCTGAGCTATGTAATCTGAATCGCAGTCAAATTGACCATAGCGGGCGGATTTTCATTACCGGCAAAGGTAGAAAGCAACGCTTCGCCTACTTAACACCCCGGGCGAAACAGCATCTGGATGCATATTTGGCGATTCGCCAGGATGATTGTCCTGCTCTTTTTATCCCTTATGCCGGCAGAAATGTCGCCAAGTCAAGGAAGAGGATTTCCACCAATTATCTTCAGGATAGAATCAAGAGATACCGGGAAAGATTGAGGATTAACGTCCCCACTTCAGCGCATTCCCTAAGACATGGTTTTGCTACTTATCTGGCTGAAGAAGGTGCCAACCCCGCAGCCCTTCAGATTCTTCTAGGCCACGAATCCTTAGATACCACCACCCGCTATGTTCATACCTCTGATAGGTATGCTGAAGAGACTCATCGCAGATTTCATCCCCTGTCTAAGCCTCGGTAAGATCGAGCCATCGAAACATTATGTCAATGACCAACCCGAAGTAGCTGCTTGGTAAGAACGAGATACCCGATTTTCAATCGCATCACGTGGTAATTTCGGCAATCACTATGCGCTAGAAAGAAACTCTCGATGAGAGTCTGGCCTTGTCCAGGAAATACCCTACCCTATCCCTGGTCGATTCATCAAGCAAACCTTTCCCATATGCTATGGCATGGAAAAAAAACTGTACATGTTGGGGAACTTGCCAGAGCTTATTCTCGGCGTAGCGATAGCCATACCTGGCGGAACTGCCCATCTTCACGGTAGTAATTTTTCCACTCCGGTAGCCAGTATCTTTGACCAGAGCAGGGTCAAATCCATTTCTTCTGGCTACGCCGTCCAATACACCGTGGATGCCTGTGCCATGCTGTATAGCAAGTTTCTCCCTGTTGGCATATCTCTCTGAAATGCCAGTTTTTATGGCTACCTGCCGGTGCGGATGCTTGCCCAGGCTATCCTTTTCAGAGATCACTTTTAACTCAGACGCCACACTCATAGCTACATTTACTACCTTGGTATCCAAGTATGGGTAGAATAGCTCGACACCATATGCCGTGGCTATCTTATTTTCCCTGTCCAGGGTTTCTATGTCCACCCTGGCGAAGTCATCCCGCATTCTGCGGCAAAGCTCCTGACGTCCGTTCTTGCCTAGAACCTTGGGGTACCAGCTGTAGCCTCCCCACAGTTCATCAGGCCCCTGCCCGGAAAAGACTGCTTCGACGCCGTTCTGACTCGCCATATCTATTGCAGCACAAAGGCCGATGCCAGTCTCTACCTGGACGAAATCGCTATCCTCAATCGCCTCAATGACCCTGTGCGTGTATTGTTCCACCTGGTCAATGCTGAGTATCCTTATCTCATGTTTGATGCCAAGTTCTGCTGCAAATTCCCGAGCAAACTTCACATCCGGTGAATTTGGCAGACCAGCGCTATAGGCGACTACCTCAACTCCCAGATCGCCGGCAGCCTCTTGTAACAGTCTAGCTATCAGGCAACTATCCACTCCGCCGGATAGTAGCACACCTGTTTTGGGTAGATGGTCTATTGCAGCCAATCTCTTGTTCAGTGCAGAGCGAAGAGCCTGTTCATAGCCAGCAACAGCCTGAGCCATATTGTCTATCCCAATTTGCCTGTTGCGGCGAGAAGAAGCTTCCCTTATGTTGATACTATCATGGTTGAAAACTGCGATCATGCCGGCCCTGAGAGGCCTGACTTCACCTAAGCCCATCTTCCACAGAGGTCTCTTGTTGGAGGCGAAGGCAGAGGATTCGTGGTTTTCGGCAAAGTACACTGGCTTTGTACCCAAATAGTCTCGTGATATGACCATTCGGTCACCATCACTGACTGCCAGAGCATAATGCCCGTCGACCATAGTCAATGCCCGCCTGACTTTCTGTTCCAGGCTACCGGGAAGTGCTGCCAGCAAGTGAACCAGAGACTCGGCAGATGTTTCATTTACTCCATGCTGGGCACGAGAGAGCTTGGCCTCCGCCCTATCAAGTCTATAGAAGTGGCCGTCATATACTAGAGCCAGCTTTGCCTGATGATCAATACAAAAACGTTCTGAGGGTGTTCCTGCGGTAGAGTGAGACACTGTTACGAGTGCTTGGCCACGAACACCATCGAAAATGGAGCTGAAGGAGAGAGGCTCAGCACCTGTCGAGGGCTTACTTGCCGGACAGGCAGTCTCCATCATAAGAGCAAGTCTCTTTCTCAGGTCGTCTTGGTTAATATGGGTTTTGCTGAAGATGCCACCTATCCAAGTCATGAAACACCCTTCAATTATGACGTCATTCTGCGCACCAATCTGGCAATGGCAAGGGAAGCTGTTAGCCCCGGCGATTCTATCCCGATTAGATTTATCAAGCCCGGGAAGCCTGCCTTTTCCTCATGTGTAATGACAAAATCTCGGAAGTCGTCTGCTGGTCCCTGAAGCTTAGGCCTTATACCGGCTGATTCGGGTGACAGATCCTCAAGTCTCACACAAGGCAGGAATTTCCTGGCTGAATTGTAAAAACATTGCTTGTGAATCTCGTCCACCGTGTAATCTATCGCCTCGACATAGTAGGCACTGGGGCCAAGCAGCACCCTGCCATCAAGTGTTTGTCTCAAGTGAATCCCGTGTCCAGCTTGCTCCGGTGGGGGGTAAATGAGCCTGCTCACGAGATCCTTGTATTTTGAATCTAGACTGAAGTACTCTCCCTTGCAATAATGAAGCTTGTACCCTGCTTTGCCTATGTCTATCCCGGCAAGCCGAGCTATACTCTCGGAGTGTAGCCCAGCGCAGTTTACCACAGTGTGGGCCATAAGAGCGGAAGTGCCATCCCTGTCCTTGATTTGAACTTTGTACTTTGTCCCTGCCTTTTCCACTCCCACCACTTCGGTACAGAAGACGAACTCCGCTCCCTTTGCCCTTGCTTGGCCATAAAGCAACTTCACAAAACTCCGGGAATCGAAGATTCCGCTAGATGGGGATAGTAGCCCGGCTTTAGCTTCGACGTTGGGCTCAAGTTTCTTCAGTTCTGTCCGGGAAAGGAGAACCAGATCATCAACACCGTTTTCTTTCCCTTGCCGACAAAGGCCTTCAAGCCAACCAATCTCACCTTCGTTTGTTGCCACGACAATCTTGCCCGACTTCTTGTAGGGTATACCGTACCTGTCGCAAAGCTTGTAAAGCAGGTTCTTGCCTTCTACACAAAGCCTAGCCTTGAGAGAGCCCTCAGGATAGTAGATGCCGGCGTGAATTACTTCACTATTCCGGCTACTTGTCTCAAGTCCAAAAGTGCGGTTCTTTTCAAAGACGAAGACTTGTCGTTTCGCTGGTGCAAACTCCCGAGCCGTAGCCAGGCCAATCACTCCAGCACCAATGATTGCTACGTCGATTTCCGCGAGCATCTGCCCTGTTGCCTCCTAGACTGCTGCAATAACGAGACGGGTGTCCTATTATCCTGCTAGTCTGATGTTTCAGTCAAGAACCCTGATTGGTTGCCAGCCTGCTACAAAAGCAGTCGGGAAAGGTTTCTGTTGCGGTGCTACAGCTATAGCCCCGTCTCCAATGACCTCAATCAAGGAATTTATTCACCACTCCGCCAAGGTCTTTGGCAATGCCAGGAAAGCGATGACAGTCCGAAAGCCTGTTTCTGTGTGTAGACGATTATGAAATCGTCGATGGTTTCGCCCGGAGTCAGTGTCGAAGACAAATCTAGCTAGTTTGCTTCGCTCATGGCACTAAATCCAGCCCCTCAGCTTCATTGCTTCTACGACACGTTCAACGGCTCTCACGTATGCCGCCTGACGCATGTTTATCTTGTATTCCCGGCTGGTGTTCAACACGGAATGATAGGCTGCAGTCATCCTCTTGTCTAGTCGTTCGCGAACATCGGCTTCATCCCAGAAGTACAGGTAGAAGTCCTGCACCATCTCAAAGTAGGAGACTGTAACACCGCCGGCGTTGCACAGGAAGTCTGGAATCACATGAATGCCTTTTCCATATAGGATTTCATCGGCTTCTGGGGTAGTCGGACCATTGGCTAACTCAGCGACAACTCTGGCTTTGATTTTTCGGGCATTTTTGCCGGTTATTGCGCTTTCTATAGCCGCCGGGATAAGTATATCGACATCCAGTTCCAGACACTCCTCTTTGGGGATGCGTTCCAGACTTGGTAGATTGCACACTGAGCCAGTCTGAACCTTACACGCATAGGCTGCTTCCGGATCAAGCCCAGTCTTCGAGCATACCCCGCCTTTACTGTCACATACGGCTACTATCTTAGATCCAAACAGCTCCCTGCATAACCGGGCCGCATGGTATCCAGCATTTCCATAACCCTGCACTGCGATGGTAGCTTTGCCCAAGTCAATGCCAAGCGTCTTAGCAGCTTCACGGATAGTATACATACCACCACGAGCAGTAGCATCACGCCGCCCAGGAGAACCGCCAAGGGCTAGTGGTTTGCCAGTAATAACCCCAAATTGCGGCCTTCCAACAATGGCTGAATACTCATCCATCATCCAAGCCATAATCTGCGGGCTAGTATAAACGTCGGGGGCGGGCACGTCCTTGTCAGGTCCGATGAACTGAAACACGCTTCGCACATATGCCCGGCTTAGGCGTTCCAGTTCACCCGGAGACATCTCTTTGGGATCACAGACTACGCCACCTTTAGCGCCGCCCAGAGGCAGGTCCAGCAAGGCGCATTTCCATGTCATCAAGGCAGCCAATGCTCGAACGGTATCGATGGTTTCATCGGGATGGAATCTAATACCTCCCTTTGTAATGCCTCTAGCATCATTGTATTGAACCCTAAACCCTTGGAACACTTCTGTGTGACCATCGTCCATCCGCACCGGTAGCGATACGTGAAGTTCTCGCATAGGTGTTTTGAGCATTGCAGTTACGTCCGGGGGCAAACCCAAGACCTCGGCACAATCGTCTATCTGTTGTCTTACCACGTCAAATGCATTTATCTTTTCCAAGTCTCCTTCTCCCTTCAGAGTCGCACACCACACCAATAATAACCGTCCAAGGATTTGTCGACCGTCAGAAAACCGTGTGAGCGATCGCGCGTTGGGTTACTGCAGCGACCACATCCTCCTTATTACTTTCGCCTTAAGACACCTTCTTGCTTCAGAGATAGACGTTTTCCCAAGAAGAAACCCAGAAGCTACTAAGACTGCCGAGCCCTCTACTGCTCACTTCCGCGTTCGTCAGGCTCGCGGCAGGTTTAAGGGAATATGCCTCTGGTCGTCATAGCAGTTGCCAGCCGTCGCAGTGCAACCATATAAGCCGCTGTTCTCATGTCAACCTTCTCATTCTGGCTGATTTGCGCCACTGTGGCGAAGGCATTGGTCATTATCTTGCGCAGGTATTCATTTACCTCTGCTTCATCCCAAAACAAAGATTGTAAGCCCTGCACCCACTCCAGATATGACACCACTACGCCGCCCGCGTTAGCTAATACATCAGGAACAACAATAATACCTTTGTCACAAAGAATCTGGTCTGCGTCGGGGGTAGTCGGGGCATTTGCCGCTTCCACAACGACTTTTGCCCTTACCTGTGCAGCATTAGCCCCAGTTATTTGGTTCTCCAGAGCTGCGGGTACCAAGATATCACATGGTAGTCCCAATAGCTCAGCATTAGCAGATTTGGCGTTACCATTACCCATAGCTTCTCCACCCTTGAAACCAGCTACGAAGCCTCCGCCCTCTCCATCTCTATACTTGAGTAAGTCTTCTATTGCAAGCCCCTTTGAGTTATAGGTGCCGCCTTTCACATCGGCTACTGCTATTACTCGACAGCCTGCTCTGGCTAGCCATCTTGCTACTGCAGAGCCCACATTCCCGAAACCCTGCACTGCTACAGTGGCTCCTTCTAGGTTGATTTGTTTTTGCTTAGCTGCCAATTTGGCAATTAGCGAGCAGCCGTGGCCTGTAGCCTCAAGCCTGCCTTCGCTACCACCTATATCTAGAGGTTTACCAGTCACCACCGCCGGAACAGAATATCCCTTGCCCATACTGTAGGTGTCCATAATCCAAGCCATGATCTGGGGGTTGGTACCGACATCAGGGGCCGGAATATCACAATCCGGTCCTATCAAGAGTGAGATCTCAAAGGTATAACGCCGGGTCAACCTTTCCAGTTCAGTTTGACTCAGGAGCTCCGGGTTACAAATAACAGCTCCCTTGGCTCCACCGTAGGGGATATTAACAACCGCAGCCTTCAAAGTCATTAAAGCCGCTAAGGCTCTGACTTCGTCGAGGGTGACATCCTGATGGTATCTGATTCCGCCCTTGCTGGGCCCCCGACTATCGTTGTGCACAACCCTGAAGCCGGTGAAAACTTTTACCCTCCCATCATCCATAGCTACCGGAAAATGAACTGTCAGCTCCCGCTCACATTCCATCAGCCGTACGCGGCACATTTCGGGAACCTTCATCCGCTCACAAATACTGCTGATCAGATCCTTTACGTTTTTGAATACCCGCTCTTCGGTGTGTGTACTCATTAATCTACCTCCTCATGTTGCATCTTTCAGACTTCGTCTAGTCAACTATGTCCATTCCGGTGGCTTCGCCACCGCTTCCGATCACAACTTCTAGAAGCGGATACTCACTTCCAGACAGATACTTTCGCCCACCTAAGGCAACAACGAGGTTCTCTCTACCAAATCCTCTAGAGCCCTCTTTCATTAGCTCAGGATTTGCTCCAGCCAAGGTATTGATCGCGACCTTGTTCACGCCTAGGTCAGGCCAATCCTTCATAGTTGCCTCTACAGGAACGCCTCATATTGGCTTGCTTGACTTGTCCCACCATAGGCAATCAGCTAAGTCCGGACGCTGTCAAAGCTGCAAGAGGATTGTTCGCTCCCAAGTCCTTGAGCTTGTGGGGAATTGCTCCAGCAACAACGGACTGGCTGCGTTGACTCAATATCCTCAGGATGACGATGGTATTTCGTTCCACTCCCTGTGTTTCGAAACCCACGGCAGCCATTTGGTATTCCTGGTAGCAGCAGGCTTTTTCACAATACTAGAAGGAACTGATGCTTGTCAAGCACAAACAAGAGCTTGCCTACTTTCGTCACTTCGTATATCATAGGTTGTAGCTGGCAGATAATCACTTGAGTCTGCGATTGAAGCATCAATCTAGCCACCAGAGATCGATTCAGAAGACTGACACTATATGAGAGTGGGTGTTCTTGCGCTACAGGGAGCGTTCATAGAACATATCGGCGCCTTGCAGCGGTTGGGTGCGGAGGCCTCTCCAATTCGCCTGCCCCATGAACTGAACACGCTGGACGGGTTGATTATCCCAGGTGGAGAGAGCACTACCATCCTGAGGCTGATGAGCAGTTACAGACTTGTTCAGCCAATAAGGCAGATGGCTCGAGATGGGTTGCCTGTCTGGGGCACGTGCGCCGGCATGGTCCTGCTGGCTAAGAAGGTGTGTAATTATGAAATGGAGACCCTGGGACTCATGGACGTGAAAGCCAAGCGCAATGCTTTTGGCAGCCAGGTTGACAGTTTTGAGACAGATTTACAGATACCACCCCTGGGAAAACAGCCATTCCCCGCAGTTTTCATTCGGGCTCCTATTATTGAAGAGGCCGACTCCGGTGTGGAAATCCTGTCCCGTCTTCCTGACAGCAGAATCGTCGCCGTTAAGCAGGATCGGCTGCTTTCCTGCGCCTTCCATCCAGAGTTCACTGACGACTTAAGGCTTCACAGCTATTTCTTGGATATGGTTAGCCGAAAAATGCTCGACAATCCTGGGAACGGAATCCTTCGAGGTAGCCAGCGTGGGTTTCGACGGATGGCAGGCCCCTAGGGGCTGTGGAAAGGTAACTCTCTTGTTTTGGATTGACGTGTCAGCAAAAGCCAGGTTCCCCGATCCTGAGGGAAATAAGCTCGAGCAGGATATCCGTGACATCGGGATCACCGTTGTAGAAAGGGCTGCGGTCGGCGATGTGTATTTTCTGGAGGGAGAGCTGAGCGAAACGGAGATAGTGAGCATCGGTAGGGAGTTGCTGGCTGACCCTGTAGTTGAAGACTTCTGCTGGGGTAAGGGACCCTTGTCCAGTCACGTCGGTGAGGATACCCACCTTATTGTGGTTACCCACAATCCCGGTGTGACGGATCCCTTGACGGCGAGTGTTGGCAAGGCGATCCGCGACCTTGGCATAGCGACGGTTAAGTCTGTGAAAACCGCCCGTAAGTATTCCTTCCGAGGCAATCTTTCGAAGGAGGCGATTCAGTTCATCCGCGACAGGCTGCTGGTCAATAGCCTGATTCAGCATGTGGTTACGAAGCGAGAGGTGGTTGCTCTCCCCCCACCAACTTACAAGTTTGTCTTGTCTAATGTAGATCTGGTCAGCCTAGATGATGAAGGTCTAATGGCACTGAGTAAGGGCAGGCTCTGGCTGAATCTAAACGAGATGAGACGAATCAAGGAATACTTTTCAAAGTTGGGACGCAATCCCACCGATGTGGAGCTAGAGACGCTGGCACAGACCTGGTCAGAGCACTGCATACACAAGACCTTCAAGGGCAAAATCAGGCTGGATCAGCTTGTTATTGACAACCTGCTCAAGAGCACCGTGATGCGGGTAACCGAAGAGCTAAGAAAGCCCTGGTGCCTGTCGGTTTTTCGAGATAATGCCGGGGTAATAGATTTTGATGGCCGATATGCAATCTGCTTTAAGGTAGAGACACATAACCATCCTTCGGCACTGGAGCCATATGGAGGGGCAGCGACTGGGATAGGAGGCGTCATCCGTGACATCCTGGGGACGGGGTTAGGTGCCAAACCAATACTGAACACCGATGTGTTCTGTTTTGCTCCTCCTGATTTGTCCTACGATAAACTCCCCCACGGTGTGTTGCATCCGCGGCGCATTTTCAAGGGTGTGCGTGCCGGCGTGGCTGACTACGGAAACAGGCTCGGCATACCCACTTTGAACGGTGCTATCCTTTTTGACGAGCGGTATCTAGGCAATCCCCTGGTTTTCTGCGGGACAGTGGGCCTGATGCCAGTGGGCATGAGCCGCAGAGGACAACAGCAGCCTGGAGACCTGGTCGTTCTGGTGGGTGGCAGAACCGGACGTGATGGCATCCACGGTGTTACCTTTGCCTCCGGAGAACTCACCAAGGAATCGGAAGCTATATCTAGTAGCTCGGTTCAGATTGGCGACCCCATCACGGAGAAGAAACTGATTGATGTTCTCCTCAAGGCGCGGGACCAAGGATTGTACCGGCGGATCACCGATTGTGGAGGTGGTGGGCTTTCATCGGCGGTGGGGGAGATGGCTGAGGAAACAGGCGTTCGTGTTTACTTAGAGCGAGTCCCCTTGAAGTATTCTGGGCTTTCTTATACGGAGATATGGATATCGGAGTCTCAGGAGCGGATGGTACTCGCCGTCCCACCAGACAAAGTTGATCAGTTGATTTCTCTTGCTCAGAGTGAAGAGGTGGAAGCCACTGTCATCGGGGAGTTCACCGATAGTCGACGACTTGAGCTCCTCTATGAGGGCCATCTGGTTGGCAACCTTGACATGGGGTTCCTGCATAAGGGACTGCCTCAACTGGAAAAAGAAGCTGTTTGGGAACAGCCACAGCATGAGGAGCCAAACTTTTCACAGCCAGCTGACTTGGGCAAGCAGCTTCTGCAGATTCTGTCCTCCTGGAATGTTTGCAGTAAGGAATGGGTGATACGCCAGTACGATCACGAAGTTCAGGGCGGTAGCGTCGTCAAGCCCCTGACGGGGGTAAACAATGACGGCCCCAGCGATGCTGCGATCGTCAGACCACTGCTCGACTCAAACGCGGGCGTCATCGTTGCCAACGGCATTAACCCCAACTACGGGAAGATCGATCCCTACTGGATGGCTGCCTCTGTAATAGATGAGGCATTGCGGCAAGTTGTCGCTGTTGGTGGGAGTCTCCGGAAGGTAGCGCTGCTGGATAATTTCTGCTGGGGCAACCCGGACAAACCGGACAGACTGGGCGGGTTAGTACGGGCAGCACAAGCTTGCTACGACATCGCTCTTGGCTATGAAACTCCCTTCATCTCCGGAAAGGATAGTCTCTATAATGAGTTTGAAACCAAAGAGGGGAGCATCTGTGTTCCACCGACGCTGCTCATCTCCGCAATAGCAGTGATGGATAATGTGGAGAGGGCAGTTACAATGGATTGCAAGCGAGAGAGCAACATTATCTACATCGTCGGCGCCACGTGGAATGAACTGGGCGGCTCCCAGTACTACGGCATCTTCGGCTATCTGGGGAACAGGGTTCCTAGAGTTGACCCCAGGAAAGGGAAAAGGCTCATGGACGCCCTCAGTGCTGCAATGGAGCAGCGATTAATCATGGCCTGCCATGATTTGAGCGAGGGGGGCATTGGGGTGGCTGCCGCCGAGATGGCCTTCGCCGGAGGTTTGGGAGCGGTGATTGATTTAGGGAAGGTGCCACTGGGCGAAGTGATTAATCGAGATGACTACGTGCTCTTCTCCGAATCGAATACGAGATTCCTAGTGGAAGTAGCTTCCAAGGATAGGCGCCGGTTCGAGAGCATGATGACCGGGGTTGATTTTGGGGCTATTGGGGAGGTTACAAGGAAAGCGAAGCTGGAAATCTATGGTCTTGACGGGAAAGTAGCTCTTTCAGTTCCTATAGCTGAACTCAAAGAGGCGTGGCAGAGACCACTTCGCTGGTAAAACTAGACATGGCGACCAAGGTAAAGACGCTGATACTGCGTGCTCCGGGAACAAACTGCGACATGGAAACCGCTTTTGCCTTTGAGCAAGCGGGTGCACAGGTGGATCTAGTTCATGTTGGTGAGCTTATCCGCCGACAGAGACGGCTCTTCGACTATCAGATAGCGGTCATCCCCGGTGGTTTTACTTATGGAGACGACATCTCAGCAGGGAGAATCCTGGCGAACGAACTAAGACTCAGGCTAGGAGACGAAATTGAACGGTTTGTGGATGATGGTCGGCTTATCATGGGCATCTGTAATGGTTTTCAGGTCTTAGTGAAGGCAAGACTGTTGCCCGGTTTGAGATCTGAAAGCTCCCAATCATTGACGTTGGCTGGCAACGACTCCGGCAAGTTTGAGTGTCGCTGGGTCTACCTCCGCGCCAATAGAAAGAGTCCCTGCGTTTTGACACGGGGAATAGACATTATGTATCTGCCAGTGGCTCACGGAGAGGGCAAAGTGGTAGTTGAGCCCGGGGCTCTGGAGGAATCAAACGTGGCACTTCACTACGCTGACGAGACGGGAGACATTCGAGCTGGCTACCCTCACAATCCCAATGGTTCGGTGAACAACATAGCCGGCATCTGCGATGCTACCGGTCGGGTTTTCGCGCTTATGCCACATCCCGAGCGATTCATCCGTTGGACGCAGCACCCAAGGTGGGCCAGAGAGCCTCGGCGCGATTACGGCGACGGCTTCCGCATTTTTGGCAACGCTGTTGAGTGGGCCAAAGGCATTTGAATAAGAGAGAAGATTGTCCTGTGTCAGCCGACATGGACTGCGAAACATTGCTGTTGATGTTTGCTATACTGCTTGTTGCTACGAGGAGTCAACTTGCGTAACATCAGGTTTGCGATGGCCCAGATCAATTCCACTGTGGGTGAGCTCAGTGGTAACACTAAGAAGATAGTGGAATTCATTGATCGGGCGCAATCCCTGGGAGTTGACCTGCTCACTTTTCCCGAATTGGCCATTACTGGCTATCCCCCCGAAGATCTGCTGCTTAAACCACAGTTCATAAGGCAAAACAGGGAATGTCTCAACAGAATAGTGGAACATAGCTCGAAAATGGCTGTGGTGACCGGTTTCGTTGACAGCGATGGCGACATATACAACGCTGCTGCAGTGCTCTACAACAAGAGACTGATTGGCATTTACCGTAAATCCCATTTGCCGAACTATGGTGTCTTCGATGAACACAGGTATTTTCAGGCGGGAAAAGAATGTCTCGTCTTCACTATCTATGGCATCGGAGTGGGCATAACCATTTGTGAAGACATCTGGTACGAGACAGGTCCAGCGGCGGTGCAGGCTTATGCTGGGGCGAGATTGTTAGTTAACATAAGTGCTTCTCCATATCATGCCGGCAAGGGATTCCTCAGGGAAAGGATGCTGGCTACCAGGGCAACTGATAACGTAGCAATCGTCGCCTACAATAATCTGGTTGGGGGGCAAGACGAACTTGTGTTCGACGGTAATAGCGTAGTTTTCAACGAGAAGGGAGAGCTTATTGCGCGAGGCAGGCAGTTTGAAGAGGACCTTGTGGTGGTTGATCTCAACGTTGAATCAGTATTTCGGTCACAATTGCATGACCCGCGCCGAAGGAAGGAGACTCCTTGGGTCAAAGAAGCACTGGAACGGGTTACCAGAGTCGAAGTACCAGGTGAAGATCATGTAGAAGTCAAGCCGCCGTTGCCAACGAGGCAAGGTGAGAGGTTGAGCGACATTGCCGAGATATATCAGGCACTTGTCCTTGGCGTCAGAGACTACGTGCGCAAGAACGGTTTCGAGAAGGTAGTCATCGGTTTGTCCGGTGGAGTTGACTCAAGCCTCGTGGCAGCCATAGCAGTGGATTCTCTGGGAGCTGATAATGTCATAGGCGTTTCCATGCCTTCCCGTTACTCGTCCCCTGGCAGCAGGTCAGACGCTGAATCTCTAGCTAGAAACCTGGGCATGGAATTCATGGTGATCCCTATCGAAAGGGTGTTCAGCTCCTATTTAGAAACATTGGCTGACTCATTCAAAAAGGCTCAACCTGATATTACAGAGGAAAACATTCAAGCGAGGATCAGAGGAAACATCCTCTTTGCCTTGTCTAACAAGTTCGGCTGGCTGGTGCTTGCTTGTAGCAACAAAAGCGAGACAGCGACCGGCTACACGACCATCTACGGAGACATGGCAGGGGGATTCATTCCCCTCAAGGACGCGCCTAAGACACTGGTCTACAGGTTAGCGCAATACAGAAATCAACGAGAAGGAAGAGAGACGATACCAGCTGGCGTTCTGACTAAGGCACCGTCGGCTGAATTGAGGCCCGGCCAAAAAGACACTGATACTCTACCACCGTACGAAATCCTGGACCCCATCCTTAAGGCTTATGTGGAGGACGACCTGGCAATTGATGAGATTGTAGCCATGGGTTTTGACCGCGACACAGTTGTAGAAGTGGCTCGCTCGGTGGACAGGAGCGAATACAAGCGTCGCCAGACTGCCCCCGGCATAAAGATGACTCCCAGAGACTTTGGCAGGGACAGGAGATTGCCAATAACGAATAGATTCAGAGAGGAATAGTTTGAGGAAGATCGGCGGTGTTTTGCTAGCAGCTGGCCTGGGTATTTTGATAGGCTGGGGGCTTTACTGGTTCTTCCGTTTGGCTTTCCTAGAGCTCCCCTTGCCAGTCAAGATTGCTATCGCGGCCGTGGTTGTAGGGCTCATCTTACTCCTGTCGTCGCTGGGTCGGGAGCGATATCGAGCATCCAAGGAAGAAAAGGACAAATTCAAGGAGGTGGAAAAATGATTGTGGTTACCACAGAAGAAATAGAGGGCAAAAGGGTGACGGAAACTCTGGGTCTGGTTAGCGGCAGCACTATCCGGGCGAGGCACATAGGGCACGACATAATGGCCGGCTTACGCAACATCGTCGGTGGCGAAGTTAAAGACTACACCGTAATGCTGGCACAGGCTCGCGAGGAAGCACTACAGAGAATGATTGAAAAAGCTGAGAAGATGGGCGCCAATGCCATACTGGGCACCAGGTTTGTAACCTCTATGGTAATGTCCGGGGCCGCCGAAATGGTAGCCTATGGAACGGCAGTGAAAGTCGCGTGAGTTTGATTATTCAGCTCAGTGTATTATGTAAGGTATCATCTAGCAACTGGCAGGATATCCCTGCGTAGTCTCACAACTCTTTGAATTTGTACCCGATGTTTCGCACAGTCTCGATAAATGTGTGAGTGGAGTCCTCGATCTTGCTTCTGAGTCTTCTGATGTGAACATCTACTGTTCTGTCACCTCCATAATAGTCCCAGCCCCACACATTGGCTAGAAGGACATCGCGAGTGAAGACCTTTCCTTTGTTGGCGGCCAGAAATCTGAGCAACTGGTACTCCTTGAAAGTCAGTACTACTGGCTTGCCACAAAGCAATACCTCGCACTTGACTGAATCTATGACTAAGTCGCCACACCGAATTGTGTCCCTGCTACTTGTGTTCTCTTTCTGTCTCAACATTCGCTTGATTCTGGCCGCGACCTCACTGATTTGCCAGGGCTTGACCACGAAATCATCCACATCTGCCCTGAAATCGAAACCGTTGAGCTGCTCCCTGTCCACAAACACTATTACCGACATCCCACCTTCTTGTCCGACCTGCTGAGCTAATTCCCATGCCTCTGAAGCGCAGCTTCCTTCGTCTGTGTCCAGCAAAACCACTTCAGGCCGGTGCGACAGAGCTCTCTCCATGGTCCTATCATCATCAGGAATGACCAGGCAGTCAATCCCCTTCTCGGCAAGTTCCACCTTGAGTTTCCTTGCCTGTTCGGTTTCGTTTGAGATGAAGCATACCCTAGCCAAGATCTAGGCCCTCAGATCTACACCTCCGGCTGCTTCTTATGGCCTCGCTGTGTGTAAGGCACACCGGGGGGCTTCGTCATTGTGATTTGTTACGCTCACATTATACATTACAGGGGCTCATACTCCTAAATCGGCGCCAAGGCCTGAGGGCAAGCGGCAAGAGTGTCACGGATCTATATTTCGCACTCCCTTGGCATCATATCACGTAACAGACATTTAACGTGTTGGTAATATTCCCGAAACATGGTGATTCTACGATCTGGTGAGCAAAAGCACACGGATGTAGACCAGATTCTGAAGCTGCGCAAAGGATGATCATCACATCTAGCCAGAGCCACTGTTAAGCGAGATTCGCAAGATGATGAGCATGCTATGGAGTGGAAGGGTGAAACTGGTGGCGGAGACAAGGCGTTTGAGATCTTCGAAAATGATGGCGAAGAGCATGATGTTGAGGAAACCAGCGTCGAATATCCACCGCGAAGCTTGATACAGTATTTAGAACAAGGAGGCAAAACATGACTGACAAGAAGAGTAGAGACGAAGCAACACAATATGTACTAAAGACGGCAAAGGAACATGATGTTAGATTTGTCTGGCTGTGGTTCACCGATATTCTGGGTTTTCTCAAAAGTCTTTCCGTTGGTATGAACGAGCTGGAGACCGTTCTGCAGGAAGGAATAGGTTTTGATGGCTCTTCAATTCAGGGCTTCGCCCGTATTGATGAAAGCGACATGATCGCTATACCTGATCTAGACACCTTTCAGTTACTTCCGTGGATGCCCAGGGAGCATACGGCAGTAGCTCGCATGTTCTGTGATATATCGAGGCCCGGAGGTGAGCCATTTCAAGGCGACTCGAGGTTAGTATTGAAGAGGAATTTGGAGCGAGCTACAAATCTCGGTTACACTTTCTATGTCGGCCCCGAGCTAGAGTACTTTTATTTCAAGGATTCGAAAAACTGTGAGGGTTTGGATGCGGGAGGATACTTTGACATGACCCCGCCGGGTGCGGCCGATGATTTGAAGGGAGAGACAGTGCTCGCGTTAGAGGCCATGGGCATTGGTGTTGACAAATCCCACCATGAGGCGGCCACCAGTCAGCATGAAATAGATATGCGTTATACTGATGCCTTGACCATGGCTGATAATGTGATGACCTATCGCATTGTGGTCAAGGAAATAGCGCTGAGGCGTGGAGTTTATGCTACTTTCATGCCCAAGCCGGTCTTTGGCATGAATGGTAGTGGCATGCATGTTCACCAGTCGTTATTCAAGGGCAATCGCAATGCCTTTTTTGACAAGAACGGCAAGTATCACCTTTCGAAGACAGCTCTAAGCTTCCTTGCCGGACTCCTGAAATACGCCCCAGAGTTCACCTCTGTTACCAATCAGTGGGTAAATTCCTACAAACGTCTGGTGCCAGGCTGGGAAGCTCCGGTCTACATTTCCTGGGCGACACGCAACCGCTCAGACCTGATCAGGGTGCCAGAATACAAGCCAGGAAAAGAAGATGCGACCAGATTCGAGCTTCGCTCCCCTGACCCCGCATGCAATCCCTATCTTTGCTTTAGCGTGATACTGGCTGCTGGACTAGCAGGCATCGAGGAGGGATTGGAGGCACCGGAACCCGTGGAAGCTAACGTTTATCACATGTCAGAACAGGAGAGAAAGAGGCGAGGAATAGGTAGCCTACCCGCTAGCCTTCTGGAGGCCGTTCATCTCACTGAAAAGAGCGAGTTGGTGCGGAAGGCCCTCGGCGACCACGTCTTCAATGCTTTTATCGAGAACAAAAAGATTGAGTGGGATCGCTATCGCATCCATATTACGGACTATGAGATTGCCAGATACCTGCCAATCTTATAGTCTGATGCCGTGTAGCTTGAGTTTGTCAACGGACTCAAAGGGTCCCCGAGAATGCATTGAGCGGTGGATATTGGCGTTGACATTACAGGAATAGAGTGCGTTGAATCGGCAGTAGCACACAGCGGAGAGCGCCTTGTAATCCGGATTGGTGTCTACTTCAGTTCTCTCTTCAGTTTCTCTATTACTTTGGCAAATTCCTGGCTATATCTCTTTTCCTGGTTAGAGAGATAATCTCGCCACTGAGGGAGCTGTTTTATTGCCTCATCCACACTGAGTTGAATGACCATCGTGTTCTGTCCCTGCTGAACTTGTTTTAGCCTTAGCCGGGGATTGCTTTCCACCTCAGCCCTTATGCCATTGTAGGCTTGCCCGATTTCCTCTTGATACCTCTTCTGAAGTTTTTCCGCCAGGTTCAAGTTCATCTCAATTACTGAAGTGTTCTGTTGTTTTTTCAGGGTCTCAATGGCCAGAATCCCATCCCTTTTCCTTTTCAGCTCGGCTGGAGTGCTCCCGAAACTGAAGGAATCTATCAGTTTCAACTGAGATTCCTTCAGGATGGAAGGCTTGCCTTCCTCCTTCAACCTCTTCCACAGACTTTCCGGGTCAATCTGACCTTGGTAGAATTCCGAGAGTATGGAGTTCACCTTCTCGGAATCTGCCATCTTCTCCTTTTCTTCCTGAGTCAGCCCACCGATCTTGGCTAATCTCTCTCTGGCGATTGGTGAAAGGTCTTTCTCCCAGTCTCTCATTAACTATCTCCTCATAAATAGGCGACGGCCATTTTTCACCACGGCAGACGGGAAGATAGTATATAATATTGAAGCAGATTTGGGGAGTGCGATGGGCGTCAGATTCTGTCGGCAGCCGGAGCTTGAGAGGCCGATTCTGATAGCGAGCTGGCCAGGAATAGGCAATATCGGGATAATCGCTGTTGACACTCTAAGAGGAATACTGGAGGCAGAGGAGTTCGGGGAAATCGAACCCTGGGACTTCTTCTACCCCAGGCGGGTCTTGATCAGGAAAGGAATCCTGGAGTATCTGGAATTCCCCGCCAGTAGATTCTATTTCAAGAGATTGCCGGGAAATGATGTGATAGTCTTCATTGGAGAAGAACAGCCCACTGAAGGGGGCAGAGTATATGCCGAGGGGAGAAAGGCGTATCACATGGCTAACTTGGTTCTGGATGTGGCCGATAGGTTCAAATGCCGCAGGGTTTATACGTCAGGAGCGGCTGTGGCTTTGATCCACCATACTACGAAACCCAGAGTCTGGGCTGTGCCTAATAGTGAGAGCCTAATCCCGGAGATAAGAACATACGACAACACTGTGCTTATGTCTGATATTGAAGGAAGAGCAGGCCAGGGAAGCATCACCGGTTTAAATGGGCTCCTGCTCGGGGTCGCCAGAATGAGAGGGTTTGAGGCTGTTTGCCTGATGGGCGAGATACCCGTATATCTTCAAGGGCTGCCTCTGTCTTACCCCAAAGCTTCAAAGTCTGTGCTCGAAGTACTCACTAATAGCCTAAAAATAGAGGTTAACCTTGACAAGCTGGATGAACTAGACCAGAAGGTAGTACAGAGAATTGAGGAGTTTTACCAGCAAATCCCATTGGGAATCAGGGGGCAACTGGATAGGTTGAAGCATGTGTCGTATGACCGCCCGGCCGAGCCCGGGCCTATCACGGAAGAAGAAGAGAAGAGAATCATGGATGATGTTGAAAGGTTTTTCAGAAGGCAAGGTGGAGGCGATTGAGCCGGAGACACTGCTTCAAGATCCATGCGGAACTGAACCTTCGCCAATCCTCCTTGGTGCTGGGCTGGAGCGAGGAAGTTGGAAGTGTAGGGCAAAAGTCTACCGATTACTTGAATCGTAAGCTGAAGGGGCAGAAGTTTGCCGAGATTGAACCAGAGGGTTTCTTTCCGATGGGTGGAGTCCCCGTAAAAGACAATCTAGCGCAGTTCCCTGAAAGCAAGTTCTATGTCTGCAGAGCACATGAGCTGTTGGTCTTCCGGAGTGACTCCCCTGGTGCCGAGTGGCATGAATTTCTGAACTCAATTCTCGATGTAGCTGAGCATTATTGCCGGGTGAAGGAACTTTATCTCCTGGGAGCCATGCTTACCTTTGGTGCTCATACCGCTCCCCGTGAGTTGCTGGCCGTGGTGAACTCGCCGGAAATGAAAGAGGTCTTGAGCCAGTATGACTTGGCCAGAGATATGGATTATCAAACTCAACCTGGTGAAAGGCCGACCTTGAATTCATTTCTGTTGTGGATAGCTAAGAAAAGGAATATTCCCGGTGCGAGCCTGTGGGTGCCCGTGCCTTTCTACCTGGCAACCACGGAAGATGTCCAGGCCCAGAAGAGGGTCCTGACCTTTTTGAATGAGAGACTAGACCTGGAAATCGACTTCAGTGACTTGGACCAGGAGATTCGGGAACAGAATGAGCAACTGGCTGAGGCGAGATCTCGCTTTCCTCAAGTCGACAATTACATTAAGAGGCTGGAAAGCAACATCATGCTATCTGAGGAAGAGAATGCAGAGTTAATCAAGAAGATTGAGGACTTTCTGAAGGAAGGAAGTTGAGTTACACTCAGACACAGGGAGGGTTGTCAAAATGCTCGCGAAGGTGAAAAGTGCTGCTGTGGTGGGTTTAGAGGGAGCGGTGGTGGAAGTAGAGGTTGATTTGTCACCGGGTTTGCCTTCTTTCACTATCGTTGGACTTCCCGACAAGGCAGTTCAAGAGGCTAGAGAAAGAGTAAGGTCAGCCATAAGGAACTCCCATTACGAGTTTCCCAACAGGCGTATTACTGTCAACCTGGCTCCAGCCGATTTGAAAAAGGAAGGCCCTGCCTACGACCTGCCCATAGCCATAGGGATACTAACGAGCTCCGGACAGCTAAGTGCCGACCTTTCTCAGAGTATCTTTCTGGGCGAACTATCTCTGGACGGCAAGCTGCGCCATACCCATGGGATATTGCCCATGGTGGCCTTAGCCCGAGATCAAGGCCTATCTACGGTATTTGTGCCCTGTGACGATGCCAGAGAGGCAGCTCTGATAGACAACATACATGTATTCCCTGCAGAATCGTTGGCTCAGCTGGTTGTGCACCTGCAAGGCGAGGCGGTCATCCCGGAATACCATAGCGAGCTAAATTGGGAACGGGAATTTCGCCCCAACTATGCGCTCGACCTCAGCTACATAAAGGGCCAAGAACACGCCAAGAGGGCTCTTGAGATAGCGGCGGCAGGAAGACACAACATCCTCATGTGTGGACCGCCGGGGAGCGGCAAGACTATGCTGGCTCGCTCTCTGCCTTCGATACTTCCTCCGTTGACCATGGAAGAGGCCATCGAGGTAACCAAGATCTACAGCGTTAGTGGCCTGTTACCGCAAGGAACCCCTATCCTCGTGGAGCGGCCCTTTCGCTCTCCCCACTACACTGTTTCCCATGCTGGCTTGGTAGGAGGAGGGCAATGGCCAAGACCGGGCGAGATAAGCATGGGACACCATGGAGTGCTTTTCTTGGATGAATTCCCGGAATTTGGGCACGTCACACTGGAATCGTTGCGCCAACCTATGGAAGACAGGACAATTACTGTCAGCCGCGCTCGTGGCAGCGTTACTTTTCCTGCCAGTTTTATGCTAGTTGCTGCTATGAACCCCTGTCCCTGCGGGTATTATGGCGACCCATTCAAGGAATGCAAGTGCTCCTCAGGAGAGATCTCTCGTTATCACAAAAGAATAAGCGGACCGTTGCTCGACCGCATTGATATTTTTGTTGATGTTCCCCACATTGATTATGAGAAGCTCACTGAGGATAAGCCCGGGGAGAGTTCGGACAAGGTCAGGGCCAGGGTCAAGGCAGCACATGAAATCCAGCTTGAGCGCTTTCGAGGGACGAGGCTGAAGTGTAATGCAGATATGACTCCCAAAGAGGTGAAGGGATTCTGCAAGGTGGAACCAGCAGCCCAGAGTCTGCTTCGTGCTGCTATGAAGCAGCTTCATCTCACTGGCCGCGCCTTTCATCGCATTCTCAAGCTGTCCCGCACCATCGCCGACTTAGACCATATTGACATCATAAAGACACATCATATGGCTGAAGCTCTACAATACCGGCATAAGGAAATTGTCTGAAGCTGAAACCTGTTTGCTCTGTGGGCCAGACCAGCAGCTCGAGGCTGCGGCACTAGACCCTGAGGAGTGAACAGAGCTTTTCCTTCACGAAGATGTTTCTAGTAATATTACCGCTGATACGGCGTTTTCAAGGAGGTCTTGACAATGAAGCATAGTAAGAGAATGTCTCCGAGTCACGTCGGCCGGAAACTAAGAACGCAGTTCGTCGCAGGGATTCTCGTCGTCGTGCCGATCATCATTGCTATATTGATACTGGTCTGGCTTTTCAACTATGTTGATAACATAGCGCAGCCCATAGCAAAACGGTTGCTGGGGCGAACCATTCCTGGCTTGGGCTTGGGCATAACGTTAGTGCTAATCTACCTGACCGGAGTGGTTGCGACCAGTGTTGTTGGGAAGAGACTGATTCGTTACGGGGAATCGCTACTGGCTAGAGTGCCCGTGTTTCGATACATCTACACAGGTATCAAGCAAATCATGGAAGCCTTCGCTGCTCCCCGTGAGAGCGGGTTTCTGCAGGTGGTTCTAGTGGAATTCCCAAAGACAGGTATGCGAGCTATAGGCTTTGTAACGAGCGAATCACGGGTCGCCTCCGGCGAAAACCTGCTCAACGTGTTCATACCAACATCCCCCAATCCAACATCTGGTTATCTAGAGATTGTAAAGGAAAGTGACATTATCCGGACCAATATATCAGTTGACGATGCTCTAAAAATGGTCTTGTCTGCGGGCAAACTATCACTGCAGGAGGTCACCGATAAACTAGGCGGCGCAAACTAGGTGCCCCTGCGTTTAATATGCCGAGTAGAAGCCTAACGAGCAATGTACCACAGAGTTCCGCCAATAATCAGCAGCACAATGCCAAGGATAAGAGCAATCCTGCCTCCTATTTGCCAGGCGAGTAGCCAGAAACGCTCATGTTCACGGGTAATAGTCTCCTTAATATCTCTGTGTGTCAACAGAATAGAGTTGTAGTATTTGTTCTTTTCCCTTCTGTTCCAGAGAACAAAAACAATCCCCAAGAGGATGAAGAATCCTCCCAGCCCTAGGACAAACTGGTACATATTACCTCACCTCCCCTCAGGAATCCGAAAACGCTCGGATGGATCTACTTAAGCTCTACAGTCGCTCCGGCAGCTTCTAGTTTTTGCTTTATTGTGTCGGCCTCTTCCTTGGAGACGCCCTCTTTTACCACCTGTGGAGCAGCTTCTACCAAATCCTTGGCTTGCTTTAGCCCCAGGGTAGTGACCTCACGCACTGCCTTGATAACTTCAATCTTCTTCTCGCCGAAGCTCTTCAAGGTGACGGTGAATTCTGTCTTCTCCTCTGCTGAGGATGCCGCCGCTTGCGCGCCGGGAGCTGCCGCCGGTACCGCTGCCGCGGCTACTGCTACGGGAGCAGCACTAACCCCGAATTCATTCTCCAGAGTCTTGACCAAATCAGCCAGGTCGAGTACAGTCATGCTCTTGATGGCAGCAACAATTTCCTCCTTGGTCAAAACCTTCGCTTCTTGCTTAGCTGTCGTAGATTCCCTTATCTGCTCCTCCTTGACTTCTTTCTTTGTCTTGGAGGCCTTCTTCACCTCCCCTTCTTTAGCTTCCTTCTCTATTATTTCTTCTGGTGACATATTTTCCTCCTTTGTTATTTACCAATGGTTTGAGCCCTGTTTTGTAACACCGTCAACAGTCCCCGTACTGGGAAGCTGAGAATATTATGTAAAGTCCCCACAGGGGCCTGTAATTGTCCGAGGAGTTTGGAGAGCAGAACTTCCCTAGACGGAAGATTAGCTAGGCTTACGAGCTCTTCCGGGAGCAGGATTCGGTCTCCCAGTAGTCCTCCTCTAACCTGTAAGGGCAGTGCCGAGGACTTCACGCATTGGTTAAACGTTTTGACTGTACTAGCCGCATCACCATATCCGAAGACCAGAGCTACGGGACCATCGATCACGCTTTTTAGTTGCGGCTTACCTGTTTGGTCGGCGGCGTGAAATACCAGAGTGTTTTTGACCACATGATAGCCAACACCTGCCTTTGCCAAAGCGTTACGCAACTCAGCCATTTGCTTGGCGAGCAGGCCCTGGTAATTAGTGGCGATGACAATACTGCTCCGCGATAACTCATCGACCAGATTGCTCACTATTTGCACTTTCTTTTCTCTTAACATATTCGCCTTCCCTTTAAGTCCCCTCCTGATACGAGAGGAAGTCCATAACAAAAAATCCCCGTGCCAGTGCACAGGGTTAACCCGGGCCTCGGCAGGCAAATCATTTAAACCCTCAGGGTACCCGCTGTCACTGGCGCCAGCCTATTATAGCACAAGAAATCAATTAGCAAAACAAGAGGGTCGGGGGGTAAGCCTTGATGCCCTTTGCGCGTTCTGCCATGCTGGTCACTCCTCGTGATGTAATCGCGATTCAATTACCGCTGTATCAAGGGAAGGTGTTAGAATTGTGTTGACCAGGAGAACTGAAAAAATGGGTGATATTCTGGACGAAGTGAAGGCGCTTGTTAGATGTAAGGAGTGTCCCTGGTATAAGAACTGCCTGACTCCAGTTCAGGTCAACATTGAAGACATAGTGCAGTTCAGGATGGCGATGCAGGAGACAAATCTGCCCGAACAAGCCAAGGGTGAACTAGACCGCATCATGGAGGGTGTGGCCTCCATGAGTCAGGAGATGATCCTTCAGAGCTGCCCTGTATTTACTCAACGTCTCAAGGGAGACCCCAGGCTCGCTCAGAGAATCAAGAAACTAATGCAGAACTGGGGAAGAGAAGAGAAAGAAACATAAGATTGATGAAGAGCCTGTTCCGTGTTGCGCCAGCTGAGCTCTTATCAGTGAGCCTGGCAGGCCAGACGGGCTGCGTTTTGGGAGCTTAATATCCATGCCACAGCAGTTAGGCAAAGTAGAGCGACTTGAAATTGATCGGTTCAAAGAAGGGAAGAAGCTCTATGTTGTTCCCATCGTATACTCTGGCGAGGGAGCTCCTGAGGAATACAGAGAAAGATGTAATCGGTATTGGCAGCAGGTGGCGGAACAACTGACCAATTTAGCATCGAAGATTGGAAGGGTAAGTAGGGTGTATCACGAATCGATTTTTCGATCTGGTGCCGACGGTATGAGGGATCTGGAGAGGCTTAACCGAGACAGTTATCAAATTGCTAAAACTCAGTGCGACAACGGTGCTATCTTTGAGGCAATTGAAGAAAGGGAGCTATTTGAAGAGGTTATGGACTGGCAGAGATGCCTGATGCTGGGGTTGATGAGCGATAAGGCTGCAAATAGAGTCTCTGAATTCCTCTCTGAGGCAGCAAAGAAGAGAAATGAGTCTATGGCCAAGAGAATCAGCGAGACGCTTGAAGACGATGAAGCTGGGCTTCTATTCATTAGAGAGGGACACTCAGTGCAATTTCCTGCAGACATAGAGGTGTTCAGTATCTTCCCCCCGGCTCTGGACGAAATGCATCGCTGGCTCCGCGACCAAGACAAAGTGGGAGTTGAAAAACCTGCGGAAAAGACCGATGCAGAAGCTGAGGGTGTTGAGAGAGAACCAGCAAGAGAATGACAGGGGAGTTCAAGGAAAGATCTTAGTTCTGGTGATATCCCATGAGGACAAGAAAACCTGCCGTCGCTGGAATGTTCTATGGCGGCACTGCCACAGAACTAGAAGAGCAAATTGAGTGGTGCTACAAACATGAGCTTGGGCCCGGAAGCGTACCCCGGGTGAATGACAAGGGGCTGAGGCAGATTGTGGCTATCGTCGTCCCCCATGCCGGCTACTATTACTCGGGGCCAGTAGCGGCCCATGCCTACAAGGAGCTTGCTGAAGATGGGGTGTTCGATACCGCAGTTATCCTTGGTCCCAACCACACTGGCTACGGGCATCCTGTCTCTTTGTGGGCTGGAGCCAGCTGGAGCACACCCTTGGGTGAGGTGGAAATAGACAAGAAACTCGCCCAGAGGCTTTTGGGGGAGGTAATCAGGGCAGACGAGGCAGCCCATATACACGAGCACAGCATCGAAGTGCAGTTGCCGTGGCTGCAACACCTTTACAAGAAGGTACGAATTGTGCCCATAGCGATGCTGGCTCAAGACATAAAGACAGCACGGATGGTGGGCAAAGCTATTTCTCGGGCAGACGGCAACCTAGTGATCATTGCGAGCAGTGATTTCACACACTATGAACCTCAGTCTAAAGCCATGGAAACGGATAGCTCTGTGATAGAGGCTATACTTGCTCTTGATGAGGAGGAGTTTTACAAGCGCTGTGAGAGCCTTGATTGCACCATGTGTGGCTATGGGCCAGTGGCTGCGGCCATTGTCGCCGCCAAAGATGTGCAAGCCCACAAGGCAAGTCTGCTGAAGTATGCCACCAGTGGAGACACAGGTGGCGATTTCTCACGAGTGGTTGGCTACAGCTCCATCCTGATAAGGCGGTAAGTAGCCATCATCGAGATCTGCCTAATTCGTCTTGGGCATCTCCATTGGCAGTGCGAATGCCGGAAGATTCTGTAGCCCTTGTGGAATTGAATAAGGAATCTCCTTGATGGCCTTGTTTCAGGCTCTATGAGAGTGACCATAGACGACGATATTGATTCGGGCTCACTCAAGCGTTTTCCTTACTCTCACTTCGATTCTATATGGATCACCCAAGCCGTGAGTTATGAAGGTTCCATTATTCTCCATTTCGACTATTTCTTTGGCCAGGAGCACGATCTTTAGCGCCCTCGAATCCATATTGTCTCGGACAGCGTTCACCTTCTCAAACACGTCAACTCCCGAAGTAGCCAGAGTTCGGCAAAGTCTCAAACGTGGATTGCGAAATCTACTGTGGAGAGGGCAGCAATTATCTTCTGGGGGAGGTATTCAAGCCCGTCTGCGTGAGCGTCAGCAAACACACCTATCAGCATAACAAGCCTCCCTGAGGTACAGGCCAAACCCTGCCTGTTAATGTTCCAGGGAAGTAACTTGTTGCACCAATTGGATGGTCTTGTCCATGCTGGATAGCGAAAATGATAAGCCCAGTTGCTTAAGCTCTTTGTAGCCCAGTCCCTGGAACAGCTTTCCTCCGGCTACTCTGGTCATTTCGTCATAAATAGCCGGCCACTCCGACGTCCGCCTCTGGGCACAAAAAAGAATGAAATCCCTGACTTGGGGGGATATGTTGTCCATGCACAGTCATTTTAGTGGTCGCGATGCTGGTCTGACAAACTTGCCCATGGCAGTTGGGATGCCATGCTCACCCTTGTTCTTTCCTTGCATACTCCCCTGGGCAAGGCTTGCGCCTCATCACCATCCTTTGCCGCATACAGTCATGGAAAGATTTATTGGACGAGTAAACCTGTAAGCCGAGTTCTGTACTCCGACTGCAACGGAGTGGTGACCATCCATCTAGCCCTGATGTTGCCATCAAGGTCAAGCGACCAACCCGAGGGTCTCGGCCGAGCGCCTTAAACTGTACCCAGAGTCGTGAGACTTCGGGTAGTTCAGCCCTCTTATTCGGTCTTGCTCCGGATGGGGTTTGTCCAGCCAACCAGTCTCCTGGTTGCTGGTGAGCTCTTACCTCGCCATTTCACCCTTGCCCGCGCTGGCTAAGCCGGCCGCTGGCGGTGTGTTTCTGTGGCACTTTCCGTAGGGTCTCCCCTCCTGGGTGTTACCCAGCACCCTGCTCGGTGGAGCTCGGACTTTCCTCCCTGGCAGATTGAATCCAGGGCGGTCACCCGGTTTGCTCGCCCAAATCTATTCTATAGTCAACTGGATCAGAGGTCAAATTCGCGAATTGTCCTGGGACAGAATTGCCTGGTGGCAGAAGACAACCTGCGATAGCCTGACGATAAGATAACGCGAGTTTCCTGATTTGAAGCTCACATGCCAGAGCACGGCGTGGAACAGCAACAAAGCACTTATTTGAGGTATAATATAGGAGGATGGCGAGAGCGCTTCAGCAGTACTACAGTAGGCTGAGCCAAGAGTATAACTGGAGGTGAACCGATGCAACCGGAAGACATGACTTGGGTTGTCGCAGGTAAACTATACCGAACGAATAAAGCCACGCTAATAGCCCACGACGCCTACTGGAATGGCTATAGCTGTGAGCAAGCTGGCCGTAATACATTCTTATTCAGGACTCCAAACGGCAGTTTCTTCGCGCAGCATCAAACACTCCTGCCGGGTGAAACTAACAGAATCGTCCCCCTGGAGACAAACGAAGCCATGTCTCTATATCAATCGCTACAGAAGAAGGAAGTTCCCTTTGGAGTTGCCTTTCCACGCATAAAGGCAGAGGACGCTTGACAATCTCTCACTTCGTTCTAACCCGCGACTGCTAACCACCCTGGTGTCAAGCAACCCCTACCAAGGCACAAACCTAGAGGCCAAGTCAGGCTTTGAATCTACTTAAGACTGACACCCACCACCGTGGAGAGGAAAATGCTGTCTACAAGAGGTTCCCAGTTGCCTGCACTACAGTCTAAGTCCAGCGGACGTCCACGCCGATGTGGGTACCACCTCATATACTGTTATCCTCGGCTCCGATACCGACAGGGCCTGTGCCTCTTGTAGTAGCTGTTGTCTAAGCTTTGAAGTCTCCCATGCCTCCCAATTCTCGAGCCTCTGCCAATTGTATAACAAAGCGGCAATGGGTGCGCCTCTCACGGCTCTGATATGCTCACCGCTAATGAATCCCGGAAATGTCATAGCATATGACCTGAGCTTCAGAAACAGAGGTTGTATGTCTGCACCCTTCTTCAGTTCGTAGCCTTCAACAACTTTTATCATTTTTCCCCTTATCCTTGGTAATAGAGAATCAATTACGCCGCTTATGTAATTTGAAGTTTACCATACACATCCCCACTGTCAATAGTACGATTGTATTGCCCCCCAACTCTATGAAAGACAAGAGTCTAGAACAAGCTTAACAACAGCATACCGAGACAGACCTACAAAAGTGTGCAGAAATGCAGCGGCTGAAGTCGGGCAAACTGTCCAAAGAGGTGCAAACTCCTGAGAGTCATGAGCAAAACACTTGCAGTATGTCAATCGCCAGGCAAGATTTGCGCCCTCTTCAGTCTCTCAGTGTATGTCTCTTTGTTGCTCGTGATGCCCTTCCCTTCCTTGGTTCATATATTCCGCGTAACAAGGTCTATTGCCGCCATTGACAGCGCCAGTTACGGACGCGTATAATATCATAAGGATAATAATCACAAGGGAGGGCTTTGAGCTCAAGGAGGATGTTATGAAAAAGCTTCTATTGGTAATCTCGATTCTTGCTCTGGTCCTGCTGCCGGTGGGCTGCAATGTTCAGGACATGCTTCAGAGCACGATCGAGAACGCACTTGCTGGAATAAGTGCAGACTATACGATCGAGGTCAGTGTACCAGAAGGGCTGAATTTCACAGGTAGATACATAGTGGTGCAGGCACGTTACGATCCAGCTAACTATGTGGCTCTCAATTCAACTTCCTACGACGTCCCACCTGGGAATGTTTCCGTGACTTACACAGTCTCTAACGCCATATCCGTGGGGGGAATGTTCCAGAAACTAAGTCCTGGGGCCGAGACTCTTGAGGTCAATGTTTGGAGGGGCCCTGTCGGCACCGGTACGCTGGCGGACTCAGACAGCACCACAGACCCCTTCGGAGCCGTTCTCGTAATGGCAGTGAAGGAACAGTAGGTGCTGCCCATTGTTGCGGTGTGCGAAATACCTGCACGCATCGTCGGCTGGAACCAGCGAGCAGATGCTGAGCGCAGCATAGATGGTATGCTGGTTACTGATTAGCTCGAATCTATCCCTTGTTGTGATTCCGCTCCCACCGATTACATGCATAAGAGCCTCACCTGACCTAATCTGTGATATGTCTCATTTTTTGACGCCTATTGGCGATATCTCGTAGCCTTATCGTTACGCGATCTAAGGCTAAGGTTATCCGTAAGGCTCTGGTAGCTCTGCTGTCGCCTTTACAATAGACGTTCATGGCCATATAATTGTGATGTCATCAGATACGATGCCGTTATTCGCCCGAGGTTTTGACTGCCGGTGTGAACGGTGCAAGCAAGCAACGCCAATTCAACTTCAAGAGCGGACATACCACTAGGGGAGAAGCGAAATCTGGCTTCTGGAGGGGTGACCGAGTGGTTTATGGTGGCGGTCTTGAAAACCGCTTTCGTCTTTTTTGGCGAACGTGGGTTCGAATCCCACCCCCTCCGCCACCGCGAAGTTGGTTTCCGGGGCAGCTAGGCACGCTGTGTTCTAGTATGTCGGCGCATGAAAGCACGAGCCACAATAGTTGTTCAGGATAAAATGCAGAGTGGTTATCGCTACGAGCTGACAGAGCCGGTGGGCAGAAACTTCCATGCTGACTTCAGACCGGAACTGACCCCAAGGCAGATGCTCGAGCTTGGAATATTCGGTGGCAAATATATGACTGATTGCGGAAACGAGTTTCCGGCAAGCTGGTTTAGAAGAGCTAGACTGTGCTCGAAGAGACATGACCCCAAGTTGAATTCCTTTGGCATTAATGCCAGTCAGCCTTTGTCCGTTTGGAGACAGAAAGGCTGGGTTCATCCGGACGACCCGCGTGGCTGGTTTCAGTGGTATTGCAGATACTACATGGGGCGCAGGCACGAAGATGATGAGCGACAAATCAGAAGATGGAAAGCCATGAAGAGACATATAGCCCAAGCAAAGAAACACTGTTCACCTAACGATCTGGATTGCCGCAGAAAACAGAGACAGGCGATTTTGCAGTGGGCCTATGATAGTAGCAGAATCTAGGAGAGGGTCTGTTGGCCAGCAGGAAATTGAACCAGGCCTCTTCGATTCACTCTCTTGCTTGACGATGAATTGTCTTGTGGCGCATAAGCGCGATATGTGAGATGTGTCGGGCACTGAGCTAGAGATAGAAAGGAGAAGACGTGAAAATCCACGAGTATCAAGCCAAGGCACTTCTGGCTCAATATGGCATCGCCGTTCCCAGAGGCAAGGTAGCTTCCACCCCGGCCGAAGCTCAGCAGATAGCTTCTGAGATTGGCGGTAAGGTGGTGATCAAAGCCCAGGTCTATGCTGGGGGGAGGGGAAAGGCCGGTGGCATACAGATGGCTGCTAGCCAGGTAGAAGCAAAAAGGGCAGCAAGCCAATTAATTGGGACGAGGTTGATTACCCACCAGACCGGGCCGGAAGGGGTGCCAGTGAGCCAGGTTCTGGTGGAAGAAGCCAGCGCTGTAGCAAGGGAGCTCTATCTGAGCATCCTGATTGACGGGACGAGTCGCCTGCCGGTTATGATGGCCAGCGAAGCCGGAGGCATGGAAATTGAGGAGGTGGCGCGATCTGCGCCTGGGAAGATATTCAAGAGCTACATTGATCCTGCCATCGGCTTTCAACCATTCCATGGTCGCAAGCTGGCTTATGGGATGAATTTGGACGGAGGACAGGTAGCCGAAGCCACACGGCTGATGGCAAATCTCTATAAGCTCTTTGTAGATAAGGATTGCTCCCTAGCCGAGATAAATCCCCTGGGTGTTACCGCTGACGGAAAACTCCTAGCCCTCGACTCGAAGCTCAATTTCGACGACAATGCTCTGTACCGACACAAAGACATCCAGGAACTTCAAGATAAGAAACAGGAAGAGCCTCTAGAGATCCAGGCTCATGACTGGGGTATTAACAATTACGTGAAAATGGATGGGAATATCGGCTGCATGGTCAATGGCGCCGGGTTAGCCATGGCGGTCAACGACCTTATCCAGTATTGTGGGGGAAGGGCGGCAAATTTCCTGGACATAGGCACGCTTAATAACACCGAGAGGGTAGTAAACTCGTTCAAGATGTTTGTGGCTGACCCCAGAGTGAAGGCTGTCTTAGTGAATATATTTGGAGGCATGGCTAGGGTGGATGTCATAGCCAAGGGGATAGTTGAGGCTTATCAGCAAATGAGTATTCCTTTCCCTGTAGTAGTTAGGCTGGCAGGTACAAACGTGGAGGAAGGTGAACGCATCCTGGCTGAGTCGGGGATAAGTCTCATCAAAGCTAAGGATTTTTGCGATGGCGCTCGTAAGGTAGTTGAAGCGACGAAAGGAAGGATGAAATGAGCATACTTGTTGATGAGAGCACCAGGCTCTTGGTTCAGGGTATTACTGGCAGCGAAGGTAGCTTTCATACCCAACGCTGCATAGAATATGGTACCAGAGTAGCCGCCGGGGTCACACCCGGCAAAGGGGGCAGTAAGCATCTGGGTGTGCCCGTCTTCAACACTGTGGCTAAGGCCATGGCTGAGACTGGAGCTAATGCCAGCCTGATGTTTGTGCCTCCGGCTTCTGCCGCAGACGGCATCCTGGAAGCAATTGACGCTGGCATGCCGCTAATCATATGCATAACTGAGGGGATACCGGTACTAGACATGGTGAAAGTGCACCGTTATCTCAAAGGTAAGCCAACCCGGCTCATTGGTCCCAATTGCCCGGGCGTTATGTCCCCGGGTAAGTGCAAGGCTGGGATTATGGTAGGAGAGATCCATCTTCCTGGCAACGTTGGCGTGATTTCCCGCAGCGGCACCCTGACCTATGATGTCGTGTCTCAGCTCACCAGCTTGGGAATCGGGCAATCCACCTGCGTTGGCATCGGCGGTGATGCCTTGCCCGGCAGCACATTTGCTGACATCCTGCAATTGTTTCAGGCAGACCAGGATACCAAGGCTGTGGTTCTTATCGGTGAAATAGGTGGCGCTATGGAGCAGGAAGCTGCTGAGTTTATCAGGCACAAAATGACTAAGCCTGTGGTTGCCTTTGTCGCTGGTAGTACTGCTCCGCCGGGAAAGAGGATGGGACATGCCGGTGCTATCATCACTGGTACTGCCGGCAAGGCTTCAGAGAAGATGAAGGTGCTGTCGCAAGCCGGGGCTACCATAGCTCCCACCCCTGCAGAAGTTGGCCTCACCACTAAGAAGGTGTTAGGGAATTTGTAGGTATTGCTCGTAGAGTGATCAAGAATCGCTATCCTTTAATCGAAGAGGTCTTTACTCCCTTGACCGCTCCTGAGCTTTTTGAGCTAATAAAGGACAGGCCTTACAGCTTCTTCCTGGACAGCGGTATGGACCCCCAAAGGCTCGGGAGATACTCCTTCTTAGGTAGTGACCCCTTTCTGGTAGTGCGCAGTCGGGGCCCTGAGATTACCCTCATTCGCGGACACGAGCAACAAGCGCAGCATGGTGACCCCTTTGACACTATAGGCAGGCTATTGGAGGCGCATAGATTAGACCATTGCCCAGCGCCTGTGCCTTTCCTGGGTGGAGCGGTTGGCTATTTTGGCTATGACCTGTGCCACTTCATCGAACGCCTGCCATCCACAGCCCTGGACGACCTTAAACTCCCTGAGTGTCATTTCGGATTCTACGATACCATCGTAGCTTTTGATCATCTCGAGAAGAGAACCTACCTTGTTGCCACAGGCTTCCCTGAGATGGAAGAGGAGCAGCGGCTAAGGCGAGCTGGAGTGAGACTTGAAGAGGTCAAGGACTGGCTTTGTAGCAGAGATTCAGTCATTCCGGTAAGCCGAAGTCCCGAAAAGAATGAAAGCAAAGCGAAGCAATTCCGCGATAGGGATTGCTTCGTCGCTACTGCTCCTCTCAATGACAGGGGAGGCAAAGGAATCACACTCAAGTCCAATTTCGCTCCCGAAGAGTACAAGAGGGCTGTAGATAGAGTGCGGGAGTATATCGCGGCTGGCGACGTCTTTCAGGTCAATCTGTCTCAAAGATTTGAGGCTGATCTGAAAATTCCGCCCTATGAGCTTTACAAGCGATTGAGGACAGTGAATCCTGCTCCTTTTGCCAGCTATCTCGATTTCCCCGGTGCAACTATCGTCAGTGCCTCTCCCGAAAGGTTTCTCAAGGTCCAGAGTGATTTGGTAGAGACCAGGCCGATAAAGGGCACCAGACCGCGCGGTAGAGATGCTGCTGAAGACGAGCGTTTCGCTAATCAGTTGCTCCGCAGTGCCAAAGACCACGCAGAGAACTTGATGATTGTTGATTTAGAGAGGAATGATTTGGGGCGAGTGTGCCGCTATGGAACAGTGAAGGTCACCGAACTGGCGATCTTGGAGACTTTCCCAACCGTATTTCATCTCACCTCTACTGTCATAGGCAGGCTACGCCGGGGCAAGAGCAACATTGACCTGCTCAGGGCTGCTTTCCCAGGCGGCTCTATTACTGGCGCTCCCAAAGTGAGGGCTATGGAGATTATTGATGAACTGGAGCCGACCAGGCGGGGCATCTATACTGGTTCCATAGGGTACTTGAGCTTCAATGAGGACATGGATATCAACATCGTTATCCGTACTTTTGTGATCAAAGAAGGCAGAGCCTACTTTCAGGTAGGCGGCGGCATTATCTATGATTCTGATTCCGAGGCTGAATATGTGGAAACGCTGGACAAAGCGAGGGCTCTGATTCGAGCTCTGCAACTAGCATCAGAAGTCGTTGTAGACACAAAGCCTACGGACGCCAAGTTGATCCCCGAATGACACAGAACATTATTGCGCGATACTAGAGGTAACTCATTGTAAATTCCTTAGCGACATCCGGCAGGAGGTTTGATGTATTACGAAGAACTGAACTTAGGGAATAAGATTAGGACAAGGCAAAGGGTTGTGACACCAACAGATATAGACATATTCGCCATTATGACCGGAGCCATAAATCCCTTGTTCCTGGAGGAAGGATTCGGGAAGAAGGCAGGCTTCAAAGGAAGGATTGCCCCCGGCTTGCTTACGCTGGCCCTGGCAACAGGGCTTCAATATGCGGCGGGCGTGTTTGACGATATCATTGCTTTCTTGGGTATTGATAAGCTTAAGTTCCTTGCGGCTGTGAATCCGGGTGACACAATCTGGTGTGAGGCTGAGGTTGTAGAACGCAAAGCAATTCAGGGGGCTAGAGGTGTGATCACGTTTAGATGGATCGTAAAGAACCAAGACGAAAGATCTGTTCTTGAAGCAGAGGCGACTTTCATGTTGAAGAGGCAACAATCGCAGGGTTAGACTCATTGGTTATTGAGAAGCAACAGGAGGTGATAGTAACTGTTTGGCATGAACCAGATTGCCAATTCGACAATCAAGGCGTGCAAGGCATTGTTTGTTTCTGGCAAGCCTCCTGCCCAGGATAATATGCAGATCTCGGAGGAAGGAGTAGGAAAATGAATTTCAGCTTCACTGAAGAACAAAACAAGTTCAGACAGGAAGTGCGCCGTTTTCTGGAGGAGGAGATAAAGAAGGAATATTGGGAACCTGCTTGTGACGCCTGGGTACAAGGGTTTGACCCGGGATTCACCAAGCGGGTGGCAAACAAGGGCTGGATAGGGCTGACCTGGCCTAAGGAGTACGGAGGGCAGGGACGCAGTCACATAGACAGACTCATCCTTACTGAGGAAATGCTGCGCTATGGGGCGCCAGCAGCCTGTCACTGGTTTGGTGACCGGCAGGTGGGAGGTGCGATTCTGTCGTTTGGCTCAGAGGAGCTAAGAAACGAATTTCTGCCCAGGATTGCCAGGGGCGAGGCTTATTTTGGCCTGGGAATGAGCGAACCGGGCACTGGTTCTGATCTGGCTTCACTCCAGACTAGGGCAGTAGAAGATGGTGATTACTATGTGATTAACGGTCAGAAAACCTGGACTAGCTGCGCCTCCTTTGCTGAATACTTCGACGTCTATGTCCGAACAGACGCTAAGGCGCCGAGACATCGGGGCATCAGCGAATTCATAGTAGATGCGAGGTCTGCCGGAGTTACCCGTATCCCCATGATTGATGTCACCGGCACAGAGGCTTGGAATGACGTCTTCTTTGACAATGTCCGCGTGCACAAGAAGTATTTGGTGGGGGAGAAGAACTGCGGCTTCTATCAGGTTCTGCACCAGCTTGATTATGAGAGAAGTGGTATGGAACGCCTCATGGGCAACTATCCCCTCTTCGATGCCATCATACAGTTTGCCAGGGATAATAGACTGTCTCAGGAGCCTGTAGTTCGCAACAAGCTGGCGCAGCTACAGATTGAATTTGAGGTGGGACGGTTGCTTATTTATAGAGTCGCTCTGGTCATGGAAGAGGGGCAAGCCCCCAATTGGGAATCCGCTATGTCCAAGGCCTATTGCACAGAGTTTGAAAAACACCTGGCTGGCGTGGCTATGGAGATCTTGGGACCCTACGGACAGTTAAGGGCTGGTTCCAAATTTGCCCCTCTGCGGGGCATGGCCTCACATTCGTACTTGGGCTCCAAGGGCTACAGTCTTCAAGCCGGCACAACGGAAATCTTGAAGAACATCCTGGCTGTACGGCGGCTGGGTCTGCCAAGCTCATAAACCATCGTTCTGAGCGAGCCGCAGGGCTTGGTGGTTAGAACACCATTTGCCGGCGCTCAAAAAGGCGCCTGGAATGTTTGATACAGGAGGGTAGCTATGAAGTTAACTCTTAGTGAAGAACAAGAGATGCTGGGAAAGACAGCCCGCGATTTCCTGGCTGATAAGTGCTCAAAAAAATTGGTTAAACAGATGGAGGAAAGCGACACAGGCTATTCCAGAGAACTCTGGGAAGAGATGGCTGAGTTGGGCTGGATGGGGTTGGCCTTCCCCGGGAAATATGGCGGTGGCGACATGAGTTTTCTCAATCTGGCAGTGCTATTGGAGGAAATGGGACGGGCCTGTCTACCCGGCCCCTTTTTTTCCACGGTGGTCCTCGGAGGATTGTCCATATTGGATATTGGCAGTGAGGAACAGAGACAAGCCTACCTGCCCGAGCTTATTCGTGGTGAGAAATTCTTCACCTTGGCTCTGGCTGAACCCGGCCATCGCAACTACGGCGCCTCCTCAGTCACAGTTGCAGCAACCCGCGATGACGGCGACTATGTCATCAGTGGCACAAAGCTGTTTGTCCCTGATGCTCACGTCACTGACTACCTGTTGTGTGTCGCCAGCACCAAGCCTAGAAGTGGAATCACCATCTTTCTGGCCGACGCCACTAACCCTGCCATAAAGTACACAGTCCTGCAGACTCTGGCCAATGACAAATTGTGTGAGGTCGTCTTTGACCGGGTGCGAGTACCTGAAGCGAATGTCCTGGGGCGGCTAGACCAGGGATGGAACGCAGTGCAGAAGATAGTCCAGAGGGCAGCGCTGGGAAAATGCTGTGAGATGGTTGGCAATCTTCAGCGAGTATTGGAGATGACTGTGGACTACGCCAAGGAAAGGAAACAGTTCGGCCGTCCCATAGGCAGTTTTCAAGCAATACAGCATTACTGCGCTGATATGGTGACTGATGTTGATAGTGCCAGGTTCAGCACTTACCGGGCAGCGTGGATGTTAAGTGAAGGACTTCCCTGCACCAAAGAAGTGGCCATTGCCAAGGCCTGGATGAGTGAGGCCTCGCGGCGTGTCTTTGCTCTCGCCCACCAGATTCACGGGGCTATTGGCGTCACCATAGAACATGACCTGCATTACTACACCAGGCGGGCCAAGGCCGCTGACCTTGCCTTTGGCGATGCCGATTTCTATCGAGAAGTAGTAGCCAGAGAGATGGGGTTGTGAGGTTACATTAACACTGAATCTGAACAGGGCATGGACGGTTTGCATACTGATTAGGGCTCGATGCACTCATGCCAGTACGTCTGGGCAATGGGGAATTTCAGGAAACTGCAAAATACAGCACGAAAGGAATGACTACTATGTCAATTAGGAAAGTAGGTGTGGTTGGTTGTGGTTTTATGGGCTCTGGCATCGTTCAGGTCTGTGCTCGGTCTGGCTATGAGGTAGTAGTTGTGGAAATTAGCGAACAACTTCTCAGTAAGGGCATAGCAACAATAGAATACTACCTGGGTCGCGATGTTGAGAAAGGCAGGCTCTCTCAGAGGGAGAGAGACTCAGCTCGAGCCCGTATCACTGGGAGCACCACTATCAAGGCACTGAAGGACCGCGACCTGGTGATAGAAGCTATCCCTGAGGACATGGAACTCAAGAAGAAGGTCTTTGTCGATCTGGACAGAATCTGTCCTGCGCACACCATCCTTTGCTCCAACACATCATGTCTATCCGTCACAGAACTTGCTCGGGCGACCAGCCGTCCGCACAGGGTAATCGGAACACACTTTCTATCCCCTGTGCCGCCCAGCAAGCTACTCGAAATTGTCAAGGCGGACACAACCAGTGAAGAGACCCTGGAGACAGTCAAGGGTTTTGGTCGCTCACTTGGGAAGGAAATCCTTGTCGCCAAAGATACTCCCGGATTCATCTTCAATTACCTGCTGTTGGCGTTGACGGGAGCCGCCGTGCGCCTGCTAGAGAATGGAGTAGCCAGCGCAGAGGATATTGACAAGAGCATGACCCTCGGGCTGGGCCATCCTATAGGTCCACTGGCCCTCGCTGACTTCAACGGTCTGGACGTTGGTTATATGGTAGGCTGTGCGATGTATGAAAGGAGTAAGGATCCTTGCCTGGCTCCTTCTCCTATCCTGAGAGAACTGGTCAAGTCCGGTCGTCTGGGACGCAAGACAGGCCAAGGGTTCTACAACTACAAGGAGTGAAAGCAGCACACTCAGCGGGACTAGCTCAGGCCATTCAGTCTCGTTTCCAGACTCTTTTGCCTTAAGGATACTGTCACATCCCCTCGGGTTCTCTCTATGATGCCTCGTACCGCGTCCGTCGTTCGCCTCAAGCCGTGAGCCAGCAATTCCGGGAAGTCCATGGTTATCAATATGCCGTAGATTTCATCCATTACGGTTAGCAACTCCTCGCAACGTGAGAAGTCATCTCGCCTTAGGCTATCCAGTATGTATCTGCGCAATTCCCCTACCGACTCACCTAAGCCATCAAGGTAGGCAGCATTACTAACGCCCAGTATTGTCGGCGTTGGCAAATCCTCCTGGGCAATCAAAGCTAAGGTTATATGTCCTTCAGCGAATTCCTTCTGAGCATCGTGGATGAAACCTGAATGCAATAGCTTCCCATGTTTGGCCAGGTCCTGATCCAGTTCCCCGAGCAATCCGTGAGCCAAATCGAGAAGTTGCTTTGCCCTGTTGCGCTCCTGCCGATGCACAGCACGTATGGCATCAGCGCTGTAACGGATGACCTGACGGCAACTACGCAGGGCTCTTTCCCTTGCCTCATCCTCAGCTGCAAAGTACGGGCGCAGTTTGGCAGCGATAATCTCCAGGTCTTCTACAGGCTTTGACATTTCCCTTTGCCCAGGTCCATTTGTGCCACCAATTTCCGCACAGCTCGCTTAACGTCCTTCGCGCCCAGAGCAGCACTGATCACAGCTGCAGCATCGGCGCCGGAAGCCATTACTTCGCCGATGTTGCTCTGGTTTATGCCGCCAATAGCCACCAAAGGTACAGATACTACTCGCTTGAGTGCCCTGAGCATCTCCAGTCCCACCACAACGGCTTCCTTCTTCGTCGCCGTCGGAAACATAGAGCCCACGGCAATGTAGTCCGCGCCTTCGTTTTGAGCTCTGGTAGCCTGAGATACTGTGGTGACGGAACAGCCAACCATCTTGTCGTTGGGCAATTCCCTGCGGACTACAGACAGAGGGAGATCCTCCTGCCCGATGTGAAGCCCGTCTGCATCAGCAGCCAGAGCCAGGTCGAGATAATCATTCACTATGAATAGAACTTCTGCTTGACTGCAGAGTTCCTTGAGTTTTTGCGCTACAAGTAGCAGTTCCCCTCTCTTGCTTTGCTTGTCGCGAAGCTGAATCGCCCTGGCGCCGCCCTCAATGACTTGAACGGCAACGTCCAGCTCATCCCTGCCAGTCAGAAATTGCCTATCCAGAACCACATAGAGCCCGCAAATCCTTTCTACTTTATCCCGGCGGGATATTCGGGAAATCAACTCCCGCTCTAACGTATAGGTGGCGAATCTTGTCCGTTGGAAGGTGACTGAATCCAGCAGCTGGCTTAGCTCTGGCAATCTGGCCAGCTCCTCCATAACCCGAAGAGATTCCTCCACTCTTTTGGCATTAGCTGTCACCAGACCTGCCAGGCTCTGCAGCGAACTAGTCTCCAGATTGCGTTCTTCATCGCTGCACTTTGAGGAGGGGCCACCGACATCGTGTTCAGCATCTCTGTGAGACAGGAGTCCTGAGGTCACAGGCTTAATCTCACGGGCTAAATCATGCCGTAGAGACCTCAACCGCCGGGTCAGCACGGCATCGTTAAGGACAAAGCGCGCGACATCTTCCAGAACCCGCAAGCCTTCGTTGCAGCGGTTGAGATTAGCATCAATCATACGCAGCAGTTGGTGAGGCACTCTTCAGGTCCTTCAGCGGCTCAGGCAATTCGCCTTCCCTGGCTGCTTGTATCTTCTCCTGAATCTGGGGCGGTAGCTCCTGCCCCATATCCCGAAACTTCCGTTCCACCCAGCGACCAATATTGCGGGGGTCTCTGTAGTAATCCTCACTGTTGTGCATTGAAGGCTCGCCGCTCTCTTCCCAAACCGTCTTCAGCGACTTATGGTAGGCAAAGCCGGAAACAAGGCGAGATAGGATGGCATTGCCACAGTATGAGCATTTGGGAGCAAAAGCAACAGAACTATCCCTCACCAGGAAAGACTGCCTCTTGTGACAGCTCTGACAGATGAATTCGTAAATGGGCATGAGACACCTTTTCATTCAGCAGCTTTCAGGCTCACTTTCTCCTTGGCCTGAGAACTCTTTCCTTTTCTTCTCTATCTGGCTAACAGGCCATTCGCCTCTCTCCATCCTCTCGGTTATTTCCTCATATTCGGGAGGGGATTTCTCACCGCCAGTCATTCTCCTGTTCCATTCGGCAAGTGCTCTCGGGTCATCGCGCATCATGCCCTGCCTCAGCTCGTGGTCGGAAAGTATGTCTTCGTAAACATCCTTGTATGTCTTCCGGACGGAGAAAGTGGAGAATGTCCGCTTGAGCCCGCTGTTGCCGCAGCGAGGACAAGGTGGCGCAGGCACAGAGAAGCTCTGCCGATAGGAGCTGACAATTCGACGGCAGGAACCGCACCAATACTCGTAGATAGGCATCTTCTCTTGACGGAAAATTCTAGCACAAGTTCTTCCTTCGAACAAAAACCAGAACGCCTCACGGCGGTGAATGCGCTGGCACGTCCTCGCTGTTCTTATGGAAAGGGCGATGTGCAACTAGCTTCGCTTAAGGATAACCTGGCTCCTTGCCCAAAACAGCCACTGCTGCCACTTGAGGCGGACCACCGAAGGTCTGTGACATACCGAGCTTGACGTCCTTCAGCTGACGCTCAGGCGATTGAGCCCTGCCTTGAAGTTGTTTGTAGACCTCGTAAGTCATCCTGAGGCCGCTAGCGGCTACCGGGTGGCCGAAGCTTTTCAGCCCGCCATCGCTATTTACTGGCAGTCTACCGCCAAGCTCAAAGAAGCCGGAATCAATATCCTCCTTCGACTTGCCCTCGGGGCTGAAGCCAAGTAACTCATAAAGAAGCAGTTCTGTGCTGGTGAAGCAATCGTGAACCTCTGCAACGTCAATTTGCTTCCGAGGATTCCTGACCCCGGCTTGAGCATAAGCCTGCCGGGACGAGTTTATGACCTCCTCGAAATGGAGCCAGTCGAAACCTGGCCGGTTCTGAGGGAGCAGCGCGGAATGAGCAGCACCTAAGCCCTTTATGTAGACGGGGTCATCCCTGTATTTCCTTGCTTGACTGGCAGGAACCAGGATGGCGGCAGCGCCACCATCGCTGTTGCCACAGCAGTCAAAGAGGCCCAAAGGCCAGGCGATAATAGGAGCGCTCGTCACCTGTTCCAGTGTCACGCGGTTGCGGAAGTGAGCCTTGGGACAGAGGCTGCCATTGTAGTGGTTCTTGACTGCAATCTTACCGATGATGTGCTTGCCTTCCTCAGGGCTCAGCCCATAAGTGTAGAAATATCGAGTAGCAATCATGCCGAAAGAGCCGGGCGCAGTGCGTCGTGCTTCCAGCACCGGACTCATGCCCCGTCCCGTTCCCAGACCAGGGGAGCCTGTATCCTTGAGCTTCTCCACACCCAACGCCAAAACCAAATCGTACATACCGCAGGCGACGCCGAAGCAGGCATTTCTGAGAGCTTCGTGTCCGGTGGTGCACCAATTCTCCACCCGGCTCATGGGTATGCCATGTAGCTTCAATGGTCCCGCCAGATGAGTACAGCCAATGCCGACCACCGGCTGGGTAACACTCCCATACCAGCAAGCCTGAATATCCTTGGGATCAATCCCGGCATCTTCGTACGCCTCATAAGCAGCTTCTATGGCCAGGTCATCCAGCCCGGCGTCCCATCTTTCACCAAACTTGGTGCAACCCATGCCAACAATGGCGACCTTATCCTTTATGCTCTCCATTTATCTGCCCTCGATGGTGCATCGTTTCACGGCTTCCCCTCTTCCTCGCCTTCATAAACTTCGGGAAAGATCTCCCTTCTCCGAAATCTCTGCCAGTCCGGCTTCCTCTTCTGCCAGAACGCGTTCTTCCAATGTTCGGCTTCCTCCGAAGCATAGTACTTCCAGAGGTACTGAGCTGACACTGCCTCTATGCCCCGCATATAGGCGGTGGCAGCGTTGAAGCAGGCTTTGACGCCGGCTATGGCTCCAGGGCTTTTCTCCAGTATCTCGTCGCACCATTTATCCACTTCCTCTTCCAGCTTATCTACGGGTACAACTTTGTTCACCAGTCCCATCTCCAGGGCTTCCTTGGCCGTATACCGGCGACAGAGAAACCACATCTCCCTGGCTCTCTTTTCCCCCACCACCATCATCAAATCAATAATGCCCAGACCTGGATCAAAACTCCCCACCAGGGGACCCACTTGACCGAAGATGGCATTTTCTGAAGCTATGGATAGGTCACAAATCTGCTGATAGACCTGCCCCCCTCCTATGGCATAGCCATTCACCGCTGCAATAACCGGCTTGGGCATCTCCCGTATCAAGGTTTTGACCATCAGGTCCTTCTCCAGCATTCCCTTTCTGTAGCCGGCTTTCGCTTCTTTGGCATCACCGCCCGTGCAAAATGCCTTGTCGCCCGCGCCGGTCAACACCACCACGCCAACAGCACCATCGCTTGCCGCATCCCCAAAAGCTTCTATCAGTTCGTCCTGCGTGGAGGTAGTAAAAGCATTGTACGCTTCGGGTCTATTTATGGTTACCCTGGCTACTCCCGGCCTCTTCTCATAGAGTATGTCTTTGAAGTCGAATCCCGTTACCCTTTCCCATTTTCTCTTTTCCATGGCTCATCCTTTCATCTTGCCAGTTTACCTTAACGGTCGGCATTTCCAGAAATAGTTGTACATTCCTGCACCCTCATATAGTCTCCTGAAGGTCATCTCTACTGGCATATCCACCTTCACCTCGCCGGGGTCACAATCTGTCATAGGAAGATAAGCTCTGGTATTCTGGTAGTCAAATTCCAGCCCTATCTGTGGTATTGTGGGGTCGTCGCTTCTGCCAGCCAGGTTATCCAGCGTAAAAGTAAACACCCTGGCTTTCTTGTCTGAGAGCCTGACCTCCTCGAAGTTGTCCTTGCTGCGGCACTTGTAGCAAACCCTCTCTATGGGGAAAGTGGCTGTGCCGCAGTTCTTGCACTTGCTGCCATGCATGCGGATGGCCCAGTTGCGCTCTCTCCAGCTAGCCGTAGCTGCCGGAAAGAGCCTGAACGGGTCACCAGGCTGGGGCTCTAGTAGTCCCCTGTAGCTGAGATACCTTGCGTAGCTAGAAAGGGGCCTCTTGGAGTTGATGTATCTTTTCGCTCCTCTGCCGTTGCCCCTGACTTCTTCGATGTCTTTGGCCACGCTGAGCAGGAAGGCGTCGCAGCCACTACCATAGCTAGCCAACAAGATCCTATCACCAGCCTTAGCTTCCTCCAGAGCGGCTACCAGCATAAGCAATGCGTGTGCGCAGCCTGTAATGCCTACATCATTGATGAGCAGGTCCTGAAGCTGTGTCTTCACATCGAATCCCAGCCGGCGTGCTAGCCCTTGCTGTGCCCTCGATGTAGGAGCATAGAGCACGGCCTTGGTGATGTCCTTGGCAGAGAGACCTGTCTTTCGCAGTAATCCCGAGATTGCCTTCTCCATATTCTCTGTGTAGCCGTGCTCGATGATGAAGCGGTCCTCCCAGGACTGGACATAGATATCTTTGTCCAGTCTCCACACATCGTATAGTTCGTTGGATAGACAGTAGCTGCCATCCACTGCGACAGCGGGCTTTCCAGTATTGCTGACCAGTAAGGCTGCTGCGGCATCGCCAAAGGTTTGTTCATAGTTTGACCTGGGATAACCTATGCGGCAGTCAGATGCCGTCACCAGGACCTGGCTGGCCGAGCCGCTGACTACAGCATCCAGCGCCGCCCTGAATGCCTGCGTCCCTGCTCTGAGACTATTACCGAAGTCGGCAGTGATAATCTCTGGCCGCATGTCGGCAGCCATGGCTACCAAGGTGGCGCACTCCTTCTCTCTGTAGGGCGAGGTAGTAGAGGCAAAATACAGGCCGTCTACCTTCTCACGTTCCAGGCCAGCCAAACAGTCAATTGCAGCCTCGCTCGCCATGGTGATAGTGTCTTCATCATTGTTGGCGACGCTCCTTTCACCTCCGGTTGAGGCGCTTTCCCAAGCCTTGGCGATAACTTCCCGAGGGAGCCGCCATAATGGTATGTAGGCACCGTACGAAATAATGCCAGCCATGCAGCGAGCCCTCCTTCTATCTCGTATTCGTCGAAAGCCTGCCCGATTCCGTAAAGGCTACTCCAAATACAGTATCCTGCTGCAGTTATTGCATTGAATCAGGTCGCCAGCTCTGGCTTTCTGCCATTGACTGGTAGGCACGGTAATGTGACATCCCAGGCATCTTCCCCTCTCGACTTTGACTACTGCCTGTCCCATTGTCGCCCTGATGCGCTCATAAACGCCGCAGGCTTGAGCATTGATTTGCTGCCCTAGCTCGTTACGGCCCTCTTTGAGCCTGGCCAGCACGCTTTCAATTTCGCCTCTCCTCGGACCCAGGGTTTCCTGCCTTCGTTCCCATTCCTGCCTCAATTGCTCAGCTTCTCGGGCAGCAGTTCTCAATCCTGCTTCTATCTCTTCTACCCCGGTCATCAGAGCTAAGAGGACATCTTCTTTAGCCTTAATCTGGCTTTTCAGGTTTGCCGCTTCTCTCTCAAGATTGACAAGTTCCTTGGGGTCCTTAATCTTGCCGCTGTAGAGTTTGCTGCCAACCTGTCTCGCTTTCTCTTGAAGGTCTTCCAGCTCCCACTCAGAACTCCGCTGCTTCTTCCTGGACTCCTCCAGTTGTTCTTTGTGTGAAGCAAATCTCGCTTCGGCGGCGACCAGTGCCTTAGTGTCGCTTAACTGATTCTCCACCTCACTTAGCTCTTGTTGCCTCTTCTGGAGCTCCAGATCCAGTTGCTGCAACCTGTAAAGTTGCCCTGCCAAATTCATGTCGGAGCCTATTGTAGAAGTGCAACTGGGACATTGTCAAAAATGCAGGCAAGCCTTCGAGGAGCAGAAAAGCTAGAGTCTCACAATACGTGGCCTCACACGGCATTTCTCAGCAGTGACAATGGCGTCTATCTGAGATACCACTTGATCGAGTTTGTTCTGGTGGCTTGTTATGACATAATCGAAGAGCGGCAGGCTCTTTATTTCCTCCTTAGCCTTCTCCAATCTTAGAGCCAATTCGTCACAGGACTCGCTCCGTCGCCTGTTCAGCCTTTTCCGCAGCGCTTCCATCGAAGGAGCCGTGAGGAAGATGAATACCGCTTCGGGAAGGAGTTTTTTGATGGCGGCAGCACCCTGAACATCTACTTTGACGATAGTATCTACTCCCCTGGACAGGGCCGAGGTTATCTCGGCTTTGGGCACACCATAGTAGTTGCCATAGACATTGGCCCACTCCAGAAACCGGTCTCTTTCTATCATCCGCTGAAACTCCTTCAACGAAAGGAAGTGATAATGCACTCCATTCTTCTCCCCGGCACGCTTCGGACGTGTGGTGGCAGTAATGACGTAGTGATACGGGCGCCCTGACCTCTTCATTCTGGCAAGTACAGAGTCCTTGCCTGCTCCGGAAGGTCCGGAAAGGACGATGAGGAGAGGTGAAGGGGCTCCAACACCTTCCTGCTTCTCCTGGGGATCTGGCTCAGAGACTCGCTCAGACACTTCCCGCTTCAATCCTTTCCTCAGACGGCATGGACATAGTGGACAATCTATGAGCGATGGTCTCTGCTGTCACGGCAGCCAACATCACGTGACCGGTGTCAAATAGAATAGCGGTCTTGGCTTTTCTGCCGTGTGTGGCGTCGATCAAAAGCTCCTTTTCTCTTGCTTCCCGAATGAGGCGCCTTATTGGTTGTTGATTTATGGACACGAATGCAATTGCCCTATTCACGGCGATAACACTGCCAAAACCGATGTGGACCAATTCTGTACACATGCTGCCCTCCTGAACTTGTAGTCCTTCGACATCCTCTATTCAGTCAGTATTTGCTGCAGAGTCTGCCAGAAAGCTGGATATGATACCCGTGCTGCCCGGGCATGCTTGATGGTCGTTTCCCCTTTGGCTACCAGACCCGCTACTGCCAAAGTCATCGCCAATCGGTGGTCAAAATGGCTATCAACCTCTCTACCCGACAAAGACCTACCGCCATAGATGACCATGCCATCCGGCAGAGGCTCAATACTGGCACCCAAACGGGAGAGTTCACCTGCCACAGTAGCAATTCTGTCCGATTCCTTTACTCTCAGCTCTCCGGCATCCCTTATCACAGTTTTCCCCTTAGCAACACAACCAGCCACAGCCAATACTGGAATCTCGTCAATCAGGCGAGGGATAATACTGCCACCGACCTCTATCCCACTTAACTCGCTAGATTCTACCACAATGTCGGCTAAGGGTTCACCAGCCTCCAGGCGTCTGTTGCTCATTCTCAGTTTGGCTCCCATAGCCAGCAGAATGTCTATGATTCCCGTTCGTGTGGGATTGATGCCGCAGTCCTTCACCGCTATTCTGGCATTAGGATGAATGGCTCCGGCGACCAGAAAGTAAGCTGCTGAGCTGATGTCGCCAGGGACGCGAAGATTGAGGGGAACCAGCGGGATACCCAACGGCAGCAAGGAAACCGAGCTTCCCTGGCTCTCCAAGCTGGCTCCCATCGCTTTGAGCATCCTTTCTGTGTGGTCGCGAGAAGGAATTGTCTGGTGTAGTACGGTATTGCCGCGAGCAAACAAGCCCGCTAGCAGAATGGCTGACTTAATCTGAGCACTGGGAACAGGCAGAGTGAAATCTATACCCCGGAGTTCTTTCCCCTTGATGACCAGAGGAGCAAACGAATCCCGCCCCCTCCCCCGGACGTCGGCACCCATCAGCCTCAGCGGCTCAATCAACCTGCCCATGGGACGCCTACGGAGAGATGCATCCCCGGTAATAACAGACAGGAAAAGCTGGCTGGCAAGCAGGCCGCCCAGCAGGCGCATCGTAGTGGCGCTGTTGCCGGCATCGAGCACATTGCTGGCTTCCCTAAGACCACCTTCGCCAGTTCCCGAGACCGCCAGAGCGGGTGAGTCCCTGGAGCTTTTCCTGCTGATTTTGACCCCCAGAGCCTTGAGACATCTAATCGTGGATAGGCAGTCTCCGCCCGGAGCGAAATTGTCAATTCTGGCTTCGCCTTTGGTTAAGCTATTCAGGATGACAGCCCGGTGGGAAATAGACTTGTCGCCAGGCGGAACTATCTCCCCTTCCAACCTGAGACAAGGTTTGATGGTTCTCAGTCCCGCTCTTGGCGAAGACTCATTGTGATTCCTGATCATACCCTTCCGTACAATTCCTGTATATGAGGCTCCTCTCCCTCGACGTCTCCACGTATTCTCCCTCTCCCTTGGCGTCTCTATATGTTATTCCCTCTCCCTTGGCGTCTCTATGTGTTATTCCCTCTCCCTTGGCGTCTCTATGTGTTATTCCCTCTCCCTTGACGGGAGAGGCCAGGTGAGGGTGCAACCCTAACTTAAGACCTCCCTTATCTTCTCCAGAACACCATCCATATTCACCAGAACCTCATTGTTCCAGAACCTCAACACTTGGTAGCCTCTCTCCCTCAACCAGGTTGTTCTCTCCTCATCCCTTTTGCTCACCTCTTCCTCATTATGTTGACCGCCGTCGATTTCAACTATAACCTTTTTCTCAAAGCTTACGAAATCGACGATATACATGCCCAGAGGCTGCTGCCTTCGGAACTTTGCGCCTTCCAGTTGCTTGTTCCTCAATTTAGTCCAGAGAGTCTTCTCTGCATCCGTCTGACTCTGACGAAGCCTACGAGCGAGCGCTACTGGTCTTCGGTTCTCCCTCATTTAGAACCCCCTCACCCTAACCCTCTCCCACAAGGGGAGAGGGTACCATCATAGCTAACCTGCGACCCCCTCCACAGTACTCCTCTCGCTCGACATCTCCGTTCATTCTCCCTCTCCCTTGGCGTCTCTATGTGTTATTCCCTCTCCCTTGGCGTCTCTATGT
>JBBIMO010000007.1:0-62998 GCA_037444365.1 Chloroflexota bacterium | reverse complement strand
TCCAGGACCGAAATGAAACCTTGTTCTACCGGGTGGTCATAGACAAAATCGAGGAGATGATGCCTATTATTTACACTCCCACGGTAGGGCGAGCGTGTCAGGCATACGGTCACATTCTGAGGAGGCCCCGGGGCATCTTCGTTTCGGCCAACGAGAGGGGACGAGTGATTGATGTCTTACGGAATTGGCCGAATAAAGATGTGCGCATCATAGTGGTCACCGATGGTGAGCGAATTCTGGGTTTGGGGGACCTGGGCGCCAACGGAATGGGCATTCCGGTGGGGAAGCTCTGCCTCTACATCGCCTGTGCTGGCGTGCACCCCGGGCTGTGTCTCCCAGTGACCATAGACGTAGGGACAAACAATGAGGAGCTGTTGAACGATGTTCTCTATGTCGGCCTCAGACAGCGTCGCCTTCGTGGAGAACCGTATGATGACCTGATCGAGGAATTTGTCATGGCAGTGCAGGAACTCTATCCCTACGCCCTTATCCAGTTTGAAGACTTCGCCACCAACAACGCATTGCGCCTGTTGAATAAATATCGAAACCGAGTTTGCACCTTCAATGACGACGTACAAGGCACAGGGGTTGTCGGGCTAGCAGGTTTGTATTCAGCCCTGCGGATTATCGGGGCCAAGTTACGGGATCAAAGAATTCTGTTCCTCGGTGCCGGTGAGGCTGGTATTGGAATTGGCGATATGGTTACCGCTGCGCTGGTTGCCGAGGGGCTGTCTGAGAAGGAGGCAAGAAAGAGGTGCTGGTTTGTGGATTCCAAGGGCCTGGTGGTGAAAAGCCGTAGCGACCTGGCGGAACACAAGCTTCCTTACGCCCATGATCACGAGTATGTTGAGGATTTTGTTTCTGCGGTTAAGTCACTCAGACCCACAGCAGTCATTGGAGTCTCGGGACAAGCCAGGACATTTACACAGTCGGTATTGGAGACATTGGCCGTTTACAATCAAAAGCCCATCATCTTCGCCATGTCGAATCCAACCTCAAAGGCTGAATGTACTGCCGAAGAGGCCTATACCTGGACAGAGGGGCGTGCTATTTTTGCCAGTGGCAGCCCATTTGCACCCGTCATGTTCAAGGGAAAGACATACGTGCCGGGTCAAGCTAACAACGCCTATGCGTTTCCGGGCATTGGACTGGGCATCATCGCCTGTGAGGCTCTGTATGTTACGGATGAGATGTTTGCTGCTGCGGCCAGGACACTGGCAAGCGAGGTCTCAGAAGCCGACCTTGCCCAGGGGCGCATCTATCCGGCATTGACAAGAATCAGGGAGGTCTCCGCCGCTATTGCTACTGCGGTGGCAGAGGTAGCCTATAGTCAGGGCATTGCCAGGAAGCCGAAGCCCGATGATCTTGCGACGTTCATCAAATCTCAGATGTATGAGCCGAAGTACCGGCGTTACGTTTGAGTGAGGCCTGTTCGAAGAATCCTGGACGGGAGGTCGGACGGGGGCAAGGACTAGCTTGTTCACATTCTCAACTATCGTGGTCTAGGGTTGGGATGTGCCGCACTCGCCGGCTTGGCCTCTGAGCGTCTCCAGGGCATGGGGCAACGCCGGCAGTATCACTTCGAGGCATTCGCGCACTGCTTTGGGGCTTCCCGGCAGGTTGATAATCAGACACTTCCCACGAGTACCCACGACTGCCCGGCTGAGCATAGCATGGGGAGTCTTCTTGAGACTCTCAGCCCTCATTGCCTCGGCAAAGCCGGGAACAAGCCTGTCCACCACGGCAAGAGTGGCTTCTGGGGTAACGTCTCTAGGGGTGAGTCCTGTTCCACCCGTGGTGATGACCGCGTCCAGATTGTCTTCGTCTGCCCACTTAACCAGCTTTTCAATAATGAGTCTCTTCTCATCAGGAATGATGTCGTAGTTCACAGTGCGAACGTTTGTATTGGAGAGGATTTCGCGAATAGCCTCTCCGCTTCTGTCCTGACGCTCACCTCGTGAGCCTTTATCGCTGATGGTTAGTATCCCTGCGGTGAACATTCTTCCCCTCGACTAACAGCTCTGAGAAAGTTCTTTTCTATGAAATCAGCTACTGCGGCTGCGTCACCCCATCTAAAAGCTGGCAGCTTGCGAACATCAGCAACCAGAGCATCCACTGACGCGTCAGTAACGACTGCGGACAGTTCCTCAGGAGAACACAATAAGCCATCTCCGAGTTCTTTTCTGTGCACCTCGATCTTGGGAATTCCGCTTTTCCTGAATCCTTCGACCAGAACGAGGTCATATTCGAAGCCAACGACGGACATGACTTCATCAACGGTAAGCTCATGGTCCAGGTTCTTGATGAAAGCGAGCTTGTCAGGCGAGCTGATGCACACAGCATCGCTGCCCGCTTGAGCAAACTTCCAGCTGTCTTTTCCAGGGTGGTCCATTTCCATCCCGCCACGGGAGTGCTTCACAGCAGCGACTTTGTAGCGTCTTTTCTTGAACTGGGCAATGAGTTGCTCCATAAGCACTGTCTTGCCGGACTGCGATTTGCCCACGATGGAAACAATCGGCAGCCTTTTGAACTCGCCTTGTTCCGCTGCCCAGTCCAGCATCTGTACCTCGACCGTGTCCCCGGCCCTTGCCCCCTGGCTGCTTTCCGGAATGACGGCAAGGCCATTGGCTTTGACCATGGATGTGAGGATGCCCGAGCCCTGTGGGCCGGTCAAGGAGGCATAGTATTGACCGCCGCGCCTGGTGACATTCACCCGCACGAAGAGGCGGCGGCCATCAGTATTGACAATATCATCATCAATGACTGCGCGGATGACTGGCTTGGCCAGAATCCTCTTCCCCATCATCTTCAGTATGGCCGGACGAGCGAATTGCTCGAAGGTAATCATGGAGCTGACAGGGTTGCCCGGTAATCCCAAATGGGGCACTTTTCTCTTCTTCTTTCCTTCTATCTTCTCGATAGCGCCAAAGGCGAGCGGCTTCCCGGGCTTCATACAAACCGTCCAGAAGCTGACCTCTCCATGCTCGGCCAGGACGTCCTTCACTATGTCGTAGTCTCCCTTAGAGACACCGCCGGAGGTAATGAGCATATCTGCGTCCAAACCCTCGTCTATCTTCTCGGTTAAAGCCTGAACGGAATCGCGCCCTATGCCTAGGATTCTGGGAATACCACCGTAACGGGACACTTCGGCAGCAATGGTATATGTATTGCTATCGTGAATCTTACCCGGCGTCAGTGGTTGGTCAATGCCGACGAGCTCATCGCCAGTGGCCAGAATGGCTACAATCGGGCGACGGATGACCAGCGCAGTGGAGTGTCCCAGTGATGCCAGCACTCCTATCTCTTGAGGGCGAAGCACATTGCCTTTTCTGAGAACTGAGTCCCCTTTGGCAACATCCTCGCCTCTACCTCGGACATTCAATCCCTTCTTCGCCTGGCACAATATGCCAATTTGCGACAAATCGCCCCCGGATGATTTGCGGCTGACTTCGTCGGTATCCTCGAATCGGACCACGGCATCAGCCCCTTCGGGCAATGGCGCTCCCGTCATAATACGGATAGCCGTCCCTGGCTTGACCTTTCTTGTGGGCAAAGACCCGGCGGCGACTTCCCCTACCACGACCAAGCATCTGGGTGACGATTCGCTGGCTCCTCGGGTATCTGCCGCCCGCACCGCATAACCATCCATGGCGGAATTATCCAGCGGGGGGATGTCTATCGTGGCGTAGACGTCCTCAGCGAGAACCTGTCCTAGGCAGTCTAGAATAGGCTTCCGCTCGGGCTGGAGAACCTCAACATAGCCCAAGACCTTCTCCAGAGCTTCTTCTACAGAGATCATCCGACAGACTCCCAGAACTGTATTATAGATTATCTTTGTTCCCATACCAACTTGCCTGGCTGTTTTCATCCGCTGTGATTGGCGAGAGTCATGACATCAGGGTCATCGAACAGGAATCGTGCAGTTCTGCAGGGGGAAGGTTGTGAGACTGGCTTGGGGTCGCAGGCGATGAATGGCAAGGCGGGAAGAAGGAGTTTTCCCTGCGAGAAATGGGCTTGACTGGCATCATGTTCGCCTCGCTATGATTGTAGGGGCTGCTTGGGCTGTGGTACAATGGATGGCTTGATGTCTTGGGGGAAAAGCCTTGAGAGTCAACAAGAAACCATGAAGCAGCCATCTGCTCCGCCCAGCGAAACTGCCTGGTATCAGCTAGAGTCGGAACAGGTTTTTGCACTTCTAGCCACAAGCAGTAACGGCCTCACGACCACTGAGGCGAAAGCCAGAGTGGCGAAATATGGCTACAACGAGCTGGAGGTCAAAAAGCGAGGACCTCTCATCCGGTTCCTGCGGCAGTTTCATAATCCCCTGCTATATGTTCTGATGGCTGCTGCTGTCGGTTGTCTCTTTCTTGGCGAATTGGTAGATATGTGGGTTATCATCGGTGTGGTCCTTGCCACGGTGACAATAGGTTTCATTCAGGAAGGGAAGGCTGAGGGGTCTTTAGAAGCCCTAAGGAAGATGCTGGTGCCAGAATGCACTGTGCTTAGAGATGGCGAGATGAAAACCATACTTACGCGAGAGTTGGTTCCAGGTGATGTGGTTCTACTTGAGGGCGGTGATAGAGTGCCAGCGGATTTGCGTCTATTCTCGGCAAAGAACCTGAGTGCCGATGAGGCAGCGCTTACTGGCGAGTCGGTGCCTGTAGAAAAGGACGTTGACCCTATACTGAGACCAAACTTGAGTCCTGGCGAGCAACGTTGCATGTGCTTCAGTGGCACCTTCGTTACGCGGGGTCGAGGACAGGGAGTAGTAGTGGGGACAGGGAAGCAGACAGAGCTCGGCAAAATCGCGGGAATGATGGAAGAAACCAAGAGAGTGGCGCCGCCGATAGTGAAGAAGATAGGCGAGTTCACCAAGGTCTTGATTATCACCATCTGCTCATTTGGTGTGCTTGTTTTTGTACTAGGATGGGCACTCGGATATGCCCCTGCCTACATGTTCCTTGCCTCAGTGAGCATGATTGTGGCGCTGATACCTGAGGGGCTAGCAGGAGCCGTAGTTGCTGCTTTTGCTATTGGTGCCATGGCTATGGCACGCCGAAATGCGCTTATCAGAAGGTTACCGGCAACAGAAACTCTGGGTTGCACTACAGTCATATGTTCAGATAAGACAGGCACCTTGACCAGGAATGAGATGACCGTCGTCAGGATACACTGCGGCGGGAAGGATTATCGAGTGAGCGGGAGTGGCTACGAACCAAGTGGGGAGTTTTTTCTGGGGAATCAGAGGATTACCCCGCTGCAGGAAGACAAGGTGCTGGTTGAGACCTTAAGGGCAGGCTACCTGTGCAACAATGCGACTCTGGTAGCTGCTGAGCAAGGTTACGGTATCAAAGGTGACCCCACGGAAGGGGCTTTGATAGTGTCGGCAACCAAAGCTGGCGTTACTGGATCCCTTGCCAGGCTAGATGAGATACCTTTTGAGTCAGACCAACAGTATATGGCAACCCTGCATGAGAACCAAGGAGAGAATACTATCTTTGTCAAAGGCTCACCAGAGAGGGTCTTGAAGATATGCCAGAGCCAGTTAACGGATGGAGGTACTGGCCCCCTGAGGAATAAGGAGATACTGGATAAAGTGGAGGAGATGGCGGGTGGTGCCTTGCGAGTACTGGCTATGGCTTACAAGGCTGTGGACAAGTCAAAGACATCGCTTGAACCAGAAGATGTGCGAGGGCTCGTCTTCCTCGGACTTCAGGGGATGATAGACCCACCCAGACAGGAAGCGATAGAGGCGGTCAAGAAGTGCAAGGCTGCAGGGATAAGGTCGGTGATGATAACTGGCGACCATGCGCAGACGGCAAGGGCGATAGCCAGGCAGTTAGGGATAGGTGAAGCTGAGGATAGGACGTTGACCGGCGAAGAACTATCAGGAATGAGCGATGAGGGACTGTACGAAGTGGTGGAGAAAGTATCGGTGTATGCCAGGGTTGCTCCAGAGCACAAGTTCAGGATAACAAAGCAGTTGCAGAGGAGAGGGCATATTGTGGCAATGACCGGTGATGGCGTAAACGATGCCCCAGCGCTAAGAGCAGCCGACATAGGGATAGCCATGGGTATCAAGGGCACTGAGGTGAGCAAAGAAGCTGCCGATATGGTGTTAACTGATGACAACTTTGCCAGCATAGTGGCAGCAGTAGAAGAAGGCAGGCACGTCTTCACCAACATCTGGAAGGTTATCTTGTACATAATGCCGACTAACGTGGGGCAGGGCTTAGCAATGGCGGGGGCAGTATTCCTGTCACCTTTCATACCGGTTTTTGCGCTGGAACTCCCCATAGCGCCGGTGCAAATCCTGTGGGTGAATCTGATTGTAGCTATTGCTTGTGCCATACCACTCATTTGGGAGCCTGTGGAGAAAGGGGTGCTCGAAAGGCCTCCTCGTGACCCGAAGGGAAAGCTGTTCAACCCCTTCTTCCTTCAGAGGACGGGATTAGTAGGGATAATAGAGATGGCGACGATATTTACGATGTTCCTTGTCTTCTACAGAGCGATGGGCAGTTCAGAAGAATACCTTAGACAGGCACAAACAATAGCCTTTACCGCGATAATTCTTGTGGAGACTACATATCTTTTTACCGCCAGGTTGATAATGGGGTCGGCATTTACCGTCAATCCGCTCTCCAACAGGATATTGCTTGCAGGCTGGGCAACCACTATAGGGTTACAGCTCATAATAGTCTATTCATTACCTTTGTTTGGAGTTAGTCCGTTTAGAACGGAACCGTTTCCGGCAATATGGTGGATACCCCTGATTCTGATCGCGCCTACAGGCTTCTTCGCCGTCGAACTGGAGAAGCTGTTGAGAAGGCGATTTGGATGGGTTACAAAGATAGTTTAACTTGACTAAGGGGGCTATCCTCTTCTTCTGAGATTAGGTGTCTCTGATTTGACAGTCGGCAGCTTTAGTTCTACCATTGAGCAAAGCGAGGAGGTAAAGATGAGAGAAAAAGTAGAAGCAGCCTTAGCACAGGTAAGACCAGCTTTGTTAGCTGATGGAGGAGACGTCCAGTTAGTAGATGTTAAGGACGGGGTGGTGAAAGTGAAGTTGACCGGCGCCTGCGGTGGCTGCCCCATGGCAACCATGACTTTGAAGGGTGGAATTGAACGGGTGCTCAAGGAAAGAGTACCTGGAGTCAAGGAGGTAGTAGCGGTCTAATCTGGCTATCATGCCCGGAAGAAGACAGAGGCAAGCCAGGCTGGAGACTTAAATGCCACGGGAATCTTTCGTCTGCCACTCTTGTGGTGACAAAGTGGAATGTAGTGGGAAAGAGCGACCTTGCGAGGTGCTCAATGGCTGGCTGATGGTGTCGCTGTGGAAGGGGCGTGAGGCAGTTGAACACCGTAGTTTCTGTTGCTTGAGCTGTCTGAAAACGTGGGTCGATAGCCAAGTTCCCCAGGTTCCTGATGCATTTCTGAGAGCTTTTGAGAAAGGGAAGGAATAAGAATGCCCATCTATGAGTACTGCTGTCCGGATTGCAGCTTCAAGTTTGAATTGCTCCGTCAGCAAAGCAAGGCAAGTGAAGACGCTTCTTGCCCTCGGTGTCATCACAAAGCTAAGCGGATACTGTCATCGTTTTCCTCTTTCTCCAAGAGCAGTGACGGGGCATCTACCCCGATTGGAGGGAGCTCTTCCTGTAGCTCATGCGCTGCCGCAAGTTGTGCCAGCTGCCATGGGTAGTTAGTTGGTTGATTGCGCGGAGAAGCCGAAGCGACGCCAACCTAAAGGCAACTGCCTAGTCTTGTTGGGCATTCCTGTATCTCGACGTAGAAGGATGTAACCTCTCAAGACGGGGCGTATGTTTGTGTCGCCTGATTTGGGTTTAGCGAAGTAAGCTAGGTTGAAGTCAGAGGGCAAAGTGGTTTACAATTGTGCGGTTTTTGTCTGCTAGGTTTAGATGCATGAACTTGGAGTGACCGAAAACATACTCAACATCGCTCTGGCCAAGGCTGGCGAGGAGCAAGCCAGCAAGGTCTTAAGAATCGACCTGGTAGTTGGAGAGTTATCAGGATTTGTCCCCGATTGTATCCAGTTCTATTTTGAAAGTCTCAGCAAAGGCAGCTGCGCTGAAGGAGCAGCACTCCACTTCCAGTCTGTGCCAGCTCAGTTGCGTTGTCGGGAATGTTCCACAGTTTTCCAGCCCCAGGGTACCTTGTGGTCTTGCCCTGGATGCGAGGGGCGGAGTGTAGAAATAGTCAAGGGGAGGGAGTTGTATGTCGAAAGCATGGAGGTAGAATGAGAAAAATAGATGTTATTCAGAACGTTCTGGAGGCTAACGAGACCATTGCCAGGCGAAACCAACAGCTATTGGACAAGCACGGAATTCTCGTCATCAACATTATGTCAGCCCCGGGAGCTGGCAAGACGAGTCTCATTCTGGAGACTCTGACGAAGCTGAAACCCAGACTACGCATCGCGGTCATCGAGGGTGATGTTGCTTCTACAGTGGATGCAGAAAAGGTTGAGAGCAAAGCCAAAGCGGTGGTCCAGATAAATACCGGGAAGATGCCGGAAAGCTGCTCTTTGATGGCGGCTATGATTGAGTCAGCTCTAAAAGACATGCCGTTAGGCGAATTGGACTTGATCTTAATCGAAAACGTGGGCAACCTCATTTGTCCCGCTGAATTTACCTTGGGAGAACACAGGAGAGTTGTGATCTCCAGCCTCCCTGAAGGGGATGATAAGCCCATTAAGTACCCGCTGATCTTTTCCGATGCCGACGCCGTGATAATAAACAAGATGGACCTTCTGCCCCATGTGGATTTCGATATCGCCGCCTTCCGCCGTTCCATCACAGGCTTGAATCCTGAAGCCGAAATCATGGAAGTCTCCTGCAAGACCGGCCAGGGGATAGAAAGGTGGTGCTCCTGGATATTGGAACAAGCAAAAGCCAATGTAACAAAGCGATAGAAGCCTCACATGCCTGTCAGGTTTACTAACTAAGAGGATTGAGCGCTCCCAGGGCAATCAAATGATCTTCTGCCTCTGTGCAGAGGTGGAAGGGGTCTTGACAACCTCCCACGGATAATCTATAAGTATGCGTCCGCATAGGAGTTTGAGGAAAGTGAGCTACTCTGGCAAGGTAGCCGTTTGGAAAGTGGTATCCTTGATAAGGAAACTGTCTGAAAGATAGACCATGAATTTCCTGATTACGGCGGTTGTCGCTTACCTGGTTTATCTTCTTCTCACCATCGGTAGCGGCACCGTTTTTTTGTGGAGTACTGCCGAGCTTATTGTGGGAGCGGTGGTCGCCTTAGTGGTTGGAGCCATCCTCAGGAAGCGTTTCATCGGCAAAGACCTACGCATGCTGAACCCGAAGCGGTGGGTTACCTTCCTTGTTTACCTGTTCCCCTTTTTCTTCGCCATGGCCAAAGCCAACTTTGACGTGGCTTATCGCGTTATCAGCGGGCGGATTAACCCAGCTATTGTGAAGATAGATCCCAACCTGAAGAACGACATGTCACTTACCTTCCTGGCTACCTCGATCACCCTGACTCCGGGAACATTGAGCGTGGATGTTGACCCAAAGAGCAACGAACTGTATGTGCACTGGATAAATATTGACCCTGAGGTGCTCAAGGATATGCCCAGAGACTACCATCCAATATGCGGCAGTTTTCCTGACTGGGCGAGGAGAATCGCGGGATGAACTGGCTTCCGACAGTTATAGCCATGGTGGTATGTCTTATTATAATCCTGGTACGCGTCTTCATAGGGCCGGGGGCGCCGACGAGGCTGGTGGCTTTTGACACCGCCAACACTCTGGTGGTGACGAGTTTGGTCATTGTGGCAATGATGTTTAACCATGTTATTTTCGTGGATGTGGCCATCGTGTATGCTTTGCTCTCGTTCGCCATGACGCTGTATGTAGCCAAATACATTCAGGGGGACAAGTTCTAGTGGATGGGCTGAACACGGTAAGCTATGTATTCATAGGAATTGGCCTCTTCTTCAACTTCGTTGGAGCTTTCGGCCTCCACCGCTTTCCCGACGTGTACACCAGGCTACACGCCGCTACCAAGTGCACTACCTTTGGCTCCATCTTCCTCATTCTGGCGGTGATAGTGCAGTCCGCGGGAATCTGGGCACGGGGAGAGACTGCTCAGTCTGTGATGTGCATACACTCGGTGCTGGCACTGGTGGCGCTGGTAGTCACTAATGCCACTGGTGCTCATGCCATGGCCCGAGCGGCGCATCGCAGCGGGGAAAAGCCCGCCAGGGCGGTAGTGGACGACCTGGAGAGTAAAGAGAATGATTGAAGTTCTGCATGTCATTGTACCGCTGATGCTGGTTGTCTGTGCGGTACTGGTCGCCGTATTTCGGGACCTCCTATATTCAGTGGTGGCGCTGGCTGTCCTGAGCCTGTTGTTAGCCTTTGAGTTTTATCTTCTGAAGGCTCCAGATGTGGCCATTGCCGAAGCGGGAATCGGGGCAGCTGTGACTGCAGCTATTTTTGTCATCACACTCAGAGCGACCAAGCGTATGGAGTGAATATGAGACGGGTCATAGGACTAGTTTTGTGGCTTGTTCTGGTAGCCTTTCTGGTGTGGGGGGTGTTGCTCATCCACCCCTTTGGCGACCCATCTCCATCGGATATGGATGATTACATGATTCGGCATGCCCAGAATGAGACAGGAAACAACAACGTGGTAGCGTCGGTGGTCTTTGACTATCGTGGGTTTGATACACTGGGGGAGGCCACGATACTGTTCACGGCGGTGACCGGGGTGCTGCTCTTGTTACGAACGCTGAAACACAGGGAGGAGAGTTCCTGATGCTGTCCAAGATTGTACGCACCGTGGCCAACCAGCTTTTCCTGTTCATTCTTGTGTTTGGCCTATATGTTATTGCACACGGGCATCTCACCCCGGGGGGTGGTTTTCAGGGCGGTGCTGTCATCGTCTCCGGTGTGGTCATGTTGCTGGTGGCCTTCAACTCCAAGGAGCTTAAGAAATCGCTGCCTGAGCGCCTCTTATCAATAATGGAAAGCACCGGGGCCCTTATCTTTGCCGCCCTAGCTTTTGCCGGGATAGGCACTGCCTTTTTTTACAACCTTCTAGTGGGCACGCCAATCTTTGGCAAGATTCCGCCTACAGGTCCTGGGTCTGGGGATTTCTGGACAGGAGGGCTCGTTCCTCTGATGAACTTTGCTGTGGGTCTCAAGGTGATGGCTGGTCTTTCAGCAGTGGTTCTGGCTATGGCACTATTTGCCAGCGGTGAGGAGGTGGAAGAGTGATGGAGCGCGTTCTTCTCAATTTTCCATTTGTAGCGGCAGCTCTGCTGGTCGGGATATCTTTGTACATAATCATATTCAAGAGGAATTTGATCAAGCTTATTATGGGGATTAGCATGATGGCGTCAGGGGTCAATCTGTTTCTGGTGGCGCTGGGCTATCGAGCAGAAGGCAATGCCCCTATTTATACTGAGGTGCCAGCAGGACGCATGGTCCTGCCCGTGCCACAAGCACTCACCCTGACCAGTATCGTCATCAATGTGGCAGTTTTGGCATTGATGCTGACCATGGTGATACAAATCTATCGCCATACCGGAAGCCTGGATGCGGAAAAGTCCAGAAGGATGAAAGGATAGTGATTTGGCTACTCTGATAACTCACTCCCCTATCCTGATTATAGCCATACCTCTGGTGGCAGCATTCTTGACGCCACTAATAGGTATGGCAGGTAGCAAAGCCAGGAATACGCTGGTAGTAGTCAGTTTGACATTTGTAGCGTTTCTAGTCTTTGCTCTAGCCAGGGATGTCGTCGCCAATGGCATCCGAGTTTATACTCTGGGTTCCGCTTCGCCCAGTCTCACTATCCCCCCGGGGTCCATGGTGCCGGTGAGGATAATCCTGGAAGTAGATGCTATGTCCATATTCTTTGGCATCATTTGGGCGATTGTTTCCTTAGCCGCGGCCATGTTTTCTCTTTCCCATATAGCAGATGAGACAGGGCAGAACAGGTTCTATACCCTTTTGTTGCTTATGGTGACCGGCGGTTTTGGAATGATGTTCACCGGTGACCTGTTCAATCTATTCGTGTTTCTGGAGATAGCTTCTATTTCGGGGGGTGCACTGATAGCTTTCCGAACCAGGTCTGCCGATACCCAGGAGGGCGGATTCAAGTACATCGTCGTATCTGCTATTGCAGGGCTGATGATTCTATTCGCCACTGGTCTGCTCTATGCCCAGTATAACTCACTCAACATGGCGACTCTGGCTCATGTAATTCAATTCACAGCGTCAGACAAGATAGCCCTGGCCTTGTTATTGGTAGCGTTCACAATGAAAACGGGTATGGTGCCCTTACACCTGTGGTTTCCTGATGCCTACTCCGTTGCTCCAGCGAGCATAACTGGCATGCTGGTAATAACAAGCCATGCTTGTATGTATGCTGCATTCAGAGTGTGCTTTACCCTGTATGGGGGTGTGATAGACGGCCTTGTGGTGGGTTGGATAATAGTAATCACTGGGCTGCTAACCATGTTTGTTGGCGTCACCATGGCTGTCTTTCAGAAAGATGTCATGCGCTTCATGTCCTATCATGCTATCTCTCAGCTGGGGTATATGTGGGTTGGGGTAGGAGTGGGGCTGGCTGTTTTGGGTACGCCAGAACTAGGCACCTATGGCAGAGACGCTATGACCGGAGGTATCTTCCATATCTTGAATCATGCCATGTATAAGCCTCTTCTGTTCTTCACCGGTGGTGCCCTGTTTCACTGCACCGGTACCAGGGACCTTGCCAAGATGGGTGGCTTAGCCCACAAGATGAAGTGGACCGCTATACTGTACATAATTGGAACTCTGTCCATTTCTGGTCTTCCGCCTCTGAACGGATTTTCGTCAAAAATACTGATTTACGAATCCGTGTACAGATTCCACCCAATCCTTACCATGACAGGTATAATAGTCTCGATCCTAACTCTGGCATCGTTTACCAAGGCTTTTCATTCGGCATTTATGGGAGCGGAACTGCCTGAATATGAAAAGGTGAGGGAGGTTCCCAGGTCCATGATAATTGGTATGGTGATTCTGGCTGCGGGCATCGTCTTTATCACTCTGTTTCCAGCGCAAGTCGTCGGTTGGATACTCCGTCCTGCTGCGAATGCTCTGATAGATCAAGGAGCGTATATCAACGCAGTTATGGGAGCTATACCATGACGTTCATTCTGGAATCCGGCTACTCTTTTTGGAATCCTCTTGTCTGGATCATTCTTTTTCTGGTGATGATGGTGTTGATCTACTTCTTCAGGAGGCAAGGACAGGAGAAATACAAGAAGGATACGGAACAAGCACAGATATTCCTGTGCGGGGCAGAGGTCCCGGCACCAGGGGAGCGTCACATAAGGGTAGGAAATATATACTGGGGATTCTTTGAAACTCTTAAGGAATACTATAATCAAATCCTGAAACTCCATACTGGAATAATAAATGATTATGTAGCCTGGTTCGTAGCTGTTACCGCCATAACTGCGGTGATACTTCTTATGGCCGGGCTAGGGAAGTAATCTGCATTGACATAGGAGAGGCATTTGAGCTTGAAGTCATTTAAGAGAGCACTCTGGGTCTATCATCTTAACACTGGCTCGTGCAACGGTTGTGATATCGAGATTCTAGCCGTGCTCACCCCCCGTTACGACGTGGAGCGCTTTGGCATCAAGCTGGTGGGCTCACCCCGCCATGCCGATGTATTGCTGGCTACGGGGCCGGTGGCACGCAGCATGGAAGAGAGCGTACGACGGATCTATGCCCAGACGCCTGATCCCAAGGTGGTTATGGTGGTCGGGAACTGCGGAACGGAGGGAGATGTCTTCCACGAGGCCTACAGCCTGGTGGGACCCATTGACCAGATTATCCCGGTGGATGTGTATGTCCCGGGATGTCCACCGCGACCAGAAGCTATTATTCACGGTGTGGTCATGGCCTGGGTGAAGCTGGAAAAGGCGGCCAAACAGCCTGCCCACCGAGCAAATTCCTTGGCAGGCGGAGAGGTGGCTTAGTGGAAAGACTAACCCCGCAGGCTATCATTGATAGTTTCCGCAAGGAACTGGGCGGGGGCTTCGTCGGCGGCTCAGTCTATGAACGCGAAATCGCCACCAAGAAAAACAAATTCCGCAGCCTTTGGATCGAGGTGAAGAAGAGCGCTTTCCGCGACGCTGTTGAACATGTTTGTCACCTCCAGAAGTATCCTCACCTAGCTATTATCTCTTCGAGCGACCTCGGCGCTCAGGTAGAGCTCATTTACCACTTCACTATTTACTATGGCCACTACCTGGAAGAGTTGAGCCTGGGACTGCGCATAAAGCTGCCTAAGAGTGACTTGAAAATACCGACAATTACTGACCTTATCCCCGGCGCCATATTCACAGAGCGCGAGGTTCAGGAGATGATGGGCGTGGAGGTAGTGAATATACCGGATGGGAGGAGGCTGTTCATTGCTGAAGATGTGCCGCAGGGTGTCTATCCCTGGAGGAAGGACGAGACCGGGCCGGAGAAGCTTCTAAGGGTGTTGCCCGGAAGGCAACCGAGAGGCAAGGCTAAAGAAGGATAGAAGGAATGGCAGCAGGCGAGACGGGAAAAACGACCTACACCGTACCTGTAGGCCCCATTCACCCCGCTCTTAAGGAGCCGATCCAGCTGATGCTGGAGATTGAGGGGGAAAGGGTGGTCAATGCCGACATACTGCTGAGCCAGGTTCACCGCAGTATCGAATGGCTTGGGATGAACCGCAACAATCCCGTCCAGACGTTATACCTGGCTGAGAGGATATGCGGCATCTGCAACATCTGCCATCCTTTCTGCCTGGCTGTAGCTGTGGAACAGGCAGCCAATGTCAGGGTGCCCGACAGGGCTGAATACATCAGGGTTATTGCCGCCGAGATGGAGAGAATCCACTCTCATATATTGTGGGCTGGGGTGGCTGCCCACGAGATTGGCTTTGACACCATCTTCTATCTCACCTGGCGGGTGCGGGAAGAGATAATGGACCTCATTGAATATGTCTTTGGCAACCGGGTGACCAAGGCGGTGCTTCAGTTCGGAGGAGTAAGAAGGGACATAACTGCCGAGCAACTGCCGCGCATAAGAAAGTCCCTGGACTATTATAAGAGCATTTTCGAGCACTTGAGACGGATTCTTCTGGAAGACAAGACGGTGCAGATGAGGACGCGAAATGTCGGCATATTGAGCGGCGAGGATGCATTGAAGCTGCTGACTGTGGGGCCCACTGCTAGAGCCAGCGGTGTCCTCAAAGATGTGCGGCATGACCAGCCCTACAGCGCCTATGCCGACCTCAATATCAAAGCCATTACTCCGGATATTGTCACTGGCACAGTGGTTGGTGATGTCTATGACCGCATAATTGTCCGGTTGCTTGAGATCAAGCAGTCGGTGGAAATCATCGAGGAGTGTATCGCCAGAATGCCCGAAGGGCCGATTATGTCTGAGCCCAAGATGCCCAAGCTACTGCGTCTTCTCACTGACGCGGCTGGCGAGGGTATCGGGCGAGTCGAGGCACCGAGAGGCGAGGATATCCACTATGTCCGCTTGGAGTCAGGACAGAGCACTCTGGCTACCTGGAAAGTGAGGGCGCCCACCTATGTTAACCTGATGGCGGTCCCCACTATACTCAAAGGCATGCAGATTGCCGATGTGCCCATCGCTTTTGCCTCCATTGACCCGTGCCAGTCATGCACCAATAGGATCCTGGTAGTAGACAAGGCTACCGGCAGGAAGTCAGTGGTGGGCTATGAGGAATTCCACGGGCTTTCTGTAGAAAAGACGAAGGAGCTACAGCGATGAGCTTGGCGGTTATTATTCTTGGCTCTGTTGTCCTCGTGTTCATTGGCGGTTTCTTCAGCATGCTCTACCGCGGCATTGACCGCAAGCTGGTGGCGTATATGCAGGGTAGAGTAGGCCCGCCTATAGTGCAGCCCTTCCGAGACGTGCAAAAGCTGTTGATGAAAGAGAACATCGTACCCGATGGAGCTGTATCGTGGCTGTTCAACGCTGCTCCATTCGTTTGCCTGATAACCTCAGTATTACTATTGCTTTACATACCGTTGTTCGGGCAGAAAGCGCTTCTAAGTGGGTTTGGCGACGCTCTATTAGTGGTATATCTGTTGATACTGCCATCTTTGGCTTACGCTGTAGGTGGTTTCGCCTCCAGTTCGCCCTATGCCACCGTGGGGGCACAGCGGGAGATGGTCATTTTGATGAGCTATGAATTTCCTCTGGCAGTATCTATAGTCTCGCTTGGCTGGCGTATCAGTCACGCTACCACTAGCAATCCATTTATGTTTTCGACGATTGCTGAGTATCCTATATGGAGTCTGGTTGGCCCGCTAGGAATAGTCGGCTCGCTGATTCTGCTATTTGCCCTCATGGTCATTACATCCGGCAAAGGTGCCAAAGTGCCATTTGATATGGCCGAGGCTGAAACTGAAATCGCTGGTGGAATACTGGTGGAATACTCTGGCAGAAACCTGTGTTTGTTCTACCTCGCTGATATAGTAAAGGCTTTTGCCATGGCGTCATTAGTGGTGGCTCTGTTCATTCCATATAACCTATCTCCCTTGGTCGGCATCGGTACGCCGGTCCTCGCCGGCGTAGTGGACGCCTTGTTCTTTCTGGTTAAGGTCTTTGTCGTGATGTTCATCAGTATATCGGTGATACGCACTGCCACCGCACGATTCAAGATAAGCCAGGCAAGCTGGCTCTACATAATGGTCATGACCCTCATCAGTCTCATCGGGCTGATACTTATATCAGTTGATTTGATGGTGTGATGAAGATGTTTGAAGTAACAAGAATGATTTTGAAGCAGCTCTTTCTGAAGCCAGCGACAAACATCTTTCCGGCCAAGTATGCTCCTGAGTCCACACTGTCCTTTCTGGACAGGGTGGCCAAGCAGGAAGTAGAGCTGCATCCACCTGTCACCGTACCGCCCGGATTCCGGGGCAAGATTGCCTATGACCGAGAGAACTGCTCCGGTTGTCAGCAGTGCTACAAAGTCTGTCCGACCCGAGCCGTAGAATGGCTGCCCGAGGAAAAGAAGATTAGGATCTTTGTCTCACGCTGCTGTTTCTGTGCTCAGTGTGTTGACGTCTGCCCGGTGAATACGCTGGTCATGACGGAAGAGTTTCTGCTCGCCAATTATGACAAGTACGCCGACGAGATGGTAATCGTGGACAGCGGCGAACTGCCGGGCTCGAAGAAGAGAAAGAAACCCGGTGCCGGAGCTGCAGAGGGCGCTGCCGAACAGACTTAGTCTCTCACTCCAGCAGCGGAATTTCAGCTACCCGTCCCTCCAGAATAGCTTCAGACAATTTCCTCATGCTTTTGCGCACCGCTTCTGAAATGCGTCCGCCTGTCCTTGTTTGCTCGGGCTGAACGCCGATAAGTACGATCTTCCGGCAGAATCCCTCTACATAAGATATGAACATGGAAAGCGGCATGCTGTGTGTGGATAAAGACAGAGCCCTGACTTTCTCTGGTGGTATCGTGCGCAGAGCCCCCGGTGGTAGATTCATATCGGCGGCGTCCACCAGTATCAATAAGTCGGGCCGATTCTGGCGGATGACAGCAGCATAGCTCTCCGGAACGGTGCCGCCGTCTATAACCATAAGCTCGGCGGAGGAAGGAGGTCTGGTGAGATGTCGTCTATGGCTAAGCTGATCAACTAAACATGGGCCGGCAGCATCATCGCCGCCCAGCCGATTGCCAATACCCAGAACTATTGTAAGGCTCATCTGCTACCCATAGCTGTCCAATTCGAACCATGCTGGCCTTTGTGAGCATTCTATTCCTATTTCACGCACTTTAGCAATAAGGTTTTTCCTCTTGGCTAATGGGCACGACCTGTTCTCCGATGGCCTGGTCGTGTGCTAGGGTTAGGCCATAAGAGAGGATCTTCGGAAAGCTAAAATCGGCGTTGACAGGGCGCTGCCGCCGGTGGTAACATCTCAATGTTTTGCCCGGCGCTTAGTGAGTCACTTGACTGAAAGGAGGTGGTATAGCGGTACCAGGAAAATGTGGCGCCGTCGAAAAGTCTCAAAGTAAGGAGGGTCTCATGACTTATGCGAATTTGATCGTAGAGCGAGAGGGGAATGTTGGGATAATCACATTGAACCGCCCCCCGGCAAATCCGATAAATCTGGCTGTGCTTGATGAACTGGACACGGTTTTTAGCGAGTGGAGAAAGGACAAAACGGTGCGAGCTATCATCATCACCGGAGCAGGAGAAAGAGGATTTTCAGCTGGCTTTGATCTGAAAACGGCCGGGACGCCGGACGGTGAAAAGGCTATGTCACGGGGGCAAGAGGTGTTCAGTCATATCGAGAAGTGTGCCAAGCCTGTGATCGCCGCCATAAATGGCTTCGCCCTTGGTGGTGGTTGTGAGCTAGCAATGGCCTGTCACTTCAGGATAATGGTCAACTCTGAGCAAGTTGTGATGGGGCAGCCCGAGATTGACCGGGGCATTATACCTGGCTGGGGGGGCACGCAGCGGTTGCCCAGGCTGGTGGGTAAGACCAAGGCGCTGGAAATGCTTCTGCTCGGTACCAGAATCAACGCCCCGGAGGCTTTGAGCATCGGGCTCATAACAAGAATATCTCAGCCAGGACAGTTGATGAAGGATGCTAAGGAGCTTGCCAGTGCTCTGGCCAAGAAGGCCCCGATTGCTGTCCAGATAATTCTGGACGCGGTGACACGGGGACTCGAGACCACTACTGACCAGGGCATTAAGATAGAACTGGAAGGCTCGCAGCGAGTAAGCAAAACAAAGGACGCCATGGAAGGCGCCATAGCGTTTATCCAGAAGCGAGAGCCGGTCTTTACCGGGGAATAGCTTTCCGGGGGAAAGCAGAAAGAGAAGGAGGTTTTCTGATATGAAAGTTGAAGACATCAAAAAGGTTGCGGTTATGGGGGCTGGAGACATGGGGCATGGCATTGCCGAGGTGGCATTGCTTGCAGGCTACAGAGTGTCCATGAGGGATATCGAGCAGAGATTTGTTGACAAAGGGCTTTCCAGGATTAAGGAGAGTCTGGCTAAGCTGGCGGAGAAGCAGAAGATCACTGCGGACAACGCAAAGGCGATGCTGGCTAATGTCAAAACCTTTGTTGATATTGGCGAATCTGTCAAGGACGCTGATTTTGTTATCGAGGCGGTTCCGGAGATCATGGACCTGAAGAAGCAGGTTTTCCAGGCACTGGACAAGGCCGCTCCCAAACACGCCATACTGGCTTCGAACACGTCCAACATGAGCGTCACAGAAATCGCAGCGGTGACGAAGAGACCTGCGCAGGTCGTTGGCATGCATTTCTTTAACCCGGCCGTGCTGATGAAGCTTGTCGAAGTTATAAAGGGAGGCAAGACGAGCGAAGAGACAATGCAGGTTACATACAATCTGGCGCTAAAGATGAACAAGGTGCCGGTCAGGGTTGAGAAGGACTCCATTGGGTTTGTCTATAATCGGATCAACGCTCCGACCGCAATCCTGCTTAATCTGATCTTGGAGAAGGGCGAAGCTGCTCCTATGGAAATCGACGCCAAGATGAGAAAGATAGGTATGCCCATGGGGCCGTATGAGCTGATGGACTATGTGGGACTGGACGTTGCCTATCACAGCGGTCTCTATTTTGCCGAGAAACTCTCCCGCGACTACGCGCCACCGAGTTGGCTCAAAGCTAAGATCGACGCTGGTACGCTGGGTAAGAAGACAGGCAAGGGCATTTTTGACTGGTCCAAGGGCAGACCCGAGATAGACTTATCCAGGGCGAAAGAAGATTTCGACCCCACTTGGTTGATTGCTCTCCAGGTCAATGAGGCGACAAAACTGCTTGAGGGCGGAGTAGTCAGGAGTCCTGAGGAAGTTGACAAGGCCATGGTCAATGGGGGCGGCTCGGCTTTTGGGCCTTTCCAGCTGGGCAAGAGCATCGGATATGACAAATTGGCTAAGACATGTGAAGACCTTGCCAAGAAGTATAGTATCAAGGCTTTCCAGCCCACGGAGACGTTGAAGAAAGGGAAAATCTAACAAAGGACTCACCACACGCTTCAGTGAGGGCAGTCGAAACGGGGGCCGCATCACGGAGTTGTTTCTTCTGTGGTGCGACCCCGGTTCTGTTATGGCGTCAACGTCAGGTTCAATCGGGCTGCATCATAGATTTCACTTCAACTTCAGACGGTCTAGCCCGCCAATCACAGGATGCTGATTTGTTCGCCTGATGCGACTGAGATTGCGGGAGGGATCACAGGGCAGGACTTGAAGATGCGTGGGTGGTATACTATAGACAGTTTGAGGCAATGCTAGAGATGAGGAAAGAGAAGAAGATTTCGTTGATCTTTGCTCTGGTGCTTCTTGTGGCGCTGCTTTTTGGCTCTGTTCCTGCTGCGGCTGGTGGAAATCATAGCTATGGAAGGTCACTGGCAGAAGCCAGACAATCACTGGAACAGGAACTTCTGCCCCTGGCGGGTGCTGGCTTTGTGGGCATCGCACATTCGGAAGCCGAGGGTGAGATCATCGTCCTTGTCGAGAACGAACAGGCGAAGCAGAGAGTGCCGCCCTCCTTCAATGGCCGCACAGTGCGGACGGAAGTTACCGGGAAAGTACAAACGCTTGCTACCCAGGTAGTGGAGCCATTAGCAAACGTCAGCGAACAGAGGTTGGGCAAAGTCAGGCCGCTGGTAGGCGGGACGAGCCTGTCGGCCTACGTCACGAAGGGGGCACAGCTGTACCTTTACGCTGGCACGCTGGGCATGGTCACCTACAACAGCAAGATTCTGTCTAACGCCCACGTTATCGCTATGAACCCGGAGACGGGTGACTTTCTTCCCGCAGGAACGCCCATTACGCAACCCGGAACTCGCGATGGCGGAAGATTGGGCGATCGAGTGGGAGCGCTACAGTCATACATACCTATCAACTTCGCATCCAACGCAACGAACTACGCCGATGCGGCGATAGGCAGCATTGATGTTGGTGTCAATGCATCCCCTGGTCAGGAGTTCTCAGAAGGAGGCAACTACTGGATTGAAGGTTGGACCACAGTCTCTAACGGAGATGTCGTGCGAAAATCCGGGCGCACGACTGGAACAACCACCGCTCAAGTGATTCACACCAATGTCTCAGTGGTCGTATGGTATGGCGACCGATCAGCTTATTTCGCTGATCAGATCGTCGTAGCTCAAGATAACTGGTCCTTCGGCGCGCCGGGTGATTCGGGATCCGCTGTGGATAAGGGTGGGGAATTCGTCGGGCTGCTTTTCGCTGGTACCGAGAACCACGCGGTGATATGCAAGGCGAAGTACATTGTTGAAGGCCTTGGTATTGCTGTTGAGCCTCCCGAGGGCAGATATAGCCTCACCATCTCCAGTAGCGAAGGAGGTTCGGTAACCCAGCCTGGTGAGGGGCGATTTCTCTACGATGCCGGGACGGTGGTCAATCTCGTCGCTGTAAGTGGTGACCACTGTCACTTTGTGAACTGGACTGGCGATGTGGATACCATCGGCAATCCTTATGCTGCCTCGACCAACATCACCATGAATAGCTCTTACTCCATCACAGCCAACTTTGAACTGGATGAGGGTTGGTACAGACTGGATATTTCCAGCACCGGAGGGGGATCGGTAATAACCCCCGGCGAGGGGATTTTTATCCTTGTCGCTGACACCACACTCCCCCTTGCTGCTGAGCCTGACCAGGGCTACCGGTTTGTGAAGTGGACCGGCGATGTAGGTACCGTTGCCGATATCTATGCTGCCTCGACCAACATCACATTGAACGCATCCTACTCCATCACCGCCAATTTTGAGACGTGGAATGAGCCGCAGGCACTACTGACTATATACAGCACCGTGGGCGGCTCGGTAACCACTCCAGGTGAAGGGGCGTTCCTGTATCCGCTTGGCGCCACGGTCCACCTTGTAGCTCAGCCCGACGAAGGTCATTGGTTTGTTAGATGGTCGGGTAATGTGGACACGGTTGCGAATGTCACATCAGCATCAGCCACTGTCATCGTAGACGGGCCATACACTATCAGAGCCGATTTTAGTGGGGGTGGGTGGTGCTTTATCGCCACTGCTGCCTACGGCACCCCGATGGCCGGGGAAATACAGGTGCTGCGTGAGTTCAGAGATGAATACATGTTGAACATCCCCATTGGAGAAGCCCTGGTTGGCTTCTACTACAGGGTCAGTCCGCCGGTAGCTGAGTTCATAAACCAGCATCCCGGCTTGAAGCCAATAGTGAGGGCAGGACTGTTGCCCGTTATAGTCATGAGCACCATAGCAGTCAACACTTCGCCGGCTGAGAAGGCGGCCCTGATGGGATTGGCGGCACTTATCTCAGTGATAGTAGCTATGTGGGCGGCGAGGCGTGGTGCAAAGGCTGTACTGAATCTGACAGCAAATTGAGTAACCGTTGCCACGCAGGGCAGGTCAGCGCAGCAGTCCGGGAGATTGCATCCATATTTCGGGTGCCCGCGGTGGCGCAGAAGAGGAAGGTAGTTGGCGGGTTCTGCTCACGTTCAGCCGTCGATAGACCTGGAACAGGCCTTTGATCCTCTTCCGCTCGCCTGCTGGAGCCATACGGCGAGCAGGTTAAGGGTGAGTGGCTTAGCCTTTTAGCAGAGGCCGTTTCCTGCTATAATTGGACGCCGAACAATGGGTTACTACTTAGGCGTAGATGTCGGCTCTGTCAATGCCAAGCTAGCGCTCATAGATGAGAAGGGCAGGGTCGTTCAGTTTGATACCGAGAAGGTAACTTCCAGCCCCAGGGCTGCAGTCAGTTCGCTTATCGCCAGGCTGGGTGAAAGGCTCAATCTCAAGGAGGTCGCGGCTGCTGGTGTATCGGGCTCTGGCAGTGCTGTTATCCCCAAAGAACTTGGCTGGACGGAATATAGCAGCTCACTGGCAATTGCCTCCGGTCTGCTCCATCGTTACCCTGACGTCAAGACTATCATACAGATCGGCGGTCAGAGCACCCTAGTGATAGAGCTGGAAGACGGCTTGAAGAAGCCATGGAAGGTGGCATCCAATCCGCTTTGTGCTGCAGGTACGGGAAGGTTTCTGGAGCAACAGGCATACAGGCTTGGCATAAGCATGGAGGACTTTGCCAATCTAGCCCTGAGGTTTCAGGGCACTGCTCCCAGGATAGCCGCCCGCTGCAGCGTCTTTGCCAAGACCGACCTCATCCATTTGCAGCAGAAGGGCGTCCCGCTGGACGCCATGCTCTATGCGCTGTGTGAGAGCGTGGCCCGCATGGTCGCCTCTTTGAAGAAAGGGGCTTTTCAGGAGCCGGTCTACTTTGTGGGCGGTGTTGCGGCCAACCTGGCTGTGGCGAAATCCCTCAACGATATGATTTCTGTCAGGAACGAGCATCTTGTGGAGGTGATCATTCCTCCAGACTATCTCTACATGGAATCCCTCGGTTCAGCATTGCTTTCCGTAGGGAAGACTTCTCAGGGCATTATGCTGCCAGAAGCTGATGTCAAGCAGCGCCATTTTGAAATGCCCGGACTGGAAGTCGTCCCTGCTCAGGACGGCAAAGGTGGCCAAAGGATAGTAGAGCCGTGCGTCGGCTACCTCGGTGTTGACGTGGGATCCACCAGCACCAAGGCTGTGATAATGAATGAATCGGGCACGCAGTTGCTGGCGAAAGACTACCTGATGACCGCGGGAAGGCCGGTTGAAGCTGTAAGACAGGTCTTCAGGAACTTGCTGCGAGCTGGTGCCGACAAGGTCAAGATAGCTGGAGTTGGCGTTACCGGCTCGGGCCGATATCTGGTGGGGAGCTTCATCGGCGCAGACCTGATTAAGAACGAGATAACGGCACAGACCAGAGCTGCTGCCGAGATAGACCCCGAAGCCGACATTATTGAAATTGGCGGGCAGGACTCCAAGCTGGTCATCAAGAGAAATGGTGTTGTCGTGGACTATCACATGAACAAAGCCTGTGCTGCAGGTACAGGAAGCTTCATTGATGAGTTAGCTGAGATGCTCGGAGTTTCCGTGACCACCGGTGAATTTGCCGACCTGGCTTTTGCTGCCCCTCATACCATTGATTTGGGAACCAGATGCGCGGCATTCATGGGTCAGGCGGTAGCCTCGGCCCAACAGGAAGGCGTGCCCCTGACAGTAATCACAGCTAGCCTGGCCAACTCCATAGCCAAGAACTACCTCTCCAAGGTTGTGGAGCACAGAAAGCTGGGCGACAGGATTATCCTTACGGGGGCGGTATTCTACAACAAAGCCGTAGTCTCTGCCTTCCGTCATCAACTGGAAGGAAGAGAACTGGCTGTGGCAGAGCATAAGGAAGTAAGCGGAGCCATAGGCGCAGCCCTTCTGGCTAAGGAAGCGATGGCTGACCAGGAATCGAAGTTCAAGGGCTTTCGGGAGGTTGTGGATAGAGAGTGCAAGCTTACTACGTTTGTGTGTAGAGGGTGCGACAACAACTGCACAATTACCCGGATGGAGATGCCTGGCGCAGAGCCCACTTTCTACGGCAGCAGATGTGACAAGTACGACGCCATAGCCAGCCATGCCAGGAGAGGAACATTCTTCGATAAGCGAGAAGAGTTGCTCTTTCGAGAGTACAAAAAGGATTGCGGCACGCGGCCTGTGGTGGGCATTCCCAGAGGACTTCTGGTGTATGATTACGCTCCGCTGCTAATTGGTTTTCTCAATGCCCTCGACGCGAGGGTTGTCCTTTCCAGCCAGACGAACAACGAAATCATGGAGAAGTCCACCGAGTTGAGTTACTCCGATAGTTGCTTCCCCCTCAAGCTGCTCCATGGGCATGCCGCAATGCTTAAGGATGTTGACTATGTCCTCTATCCCTGCGCGATTCGCCTGGGCAGAAAAGATGGTGATGCAAATCAGAGGTATTCCTGTCCCTTGGTGCAGGCTTCTCCATTCATCATACGCAATGTCCTGGACCTTGGGGAACGGTTGTTGATACCCATAATTGACTTCAGTCAAGGGGATGCCGATGTGATAGAGAACCTTGGGGATGTCGCTGTCAAAATGGGGTTCAGCAGAAAGAAAGGGAAGGAAGCGGCTGTGGCTGGCATTGAATCTCAGCGGAGGTTCGAGGCTGACCTGGCAGCGCAGGGCCAGGAGCTATTGAGACAATTGCGACAAGGCGGCCAGTTGGGAGTGGTCATCTTCGCCAGGTCTTACATGTCGCAGGACACCGGGGCAAATCTGGGTATAGCAGAGAAGCTCGCCCAGCTTGGGGTGGTGCCTATCCCGATGGATTTCCTGCCTCTGGAGTCTGTGAATGCCAGGGATTATTCCGACCGTCCCTACTGGTATTACGAAAACAAGTGTATAGCAGGTGCAGTCGTAACTGCCGCAGACCCGCAGCTTTATGGGTTGTGGCTGACCAACTTCGGCTGTGGCCCCAACTCCTTCATAATCCACCTTGTGGAGGATATCATGGGAAGCAAGCCTCTGGGGCAGTTAGAAATAGACGAGCATGCTGCCGAGGCCGGCATAGTTACCCGCCTGGAGGCTTTCGTTGACACGATTAAGGGGTTTGCCCGGTCCACTGCCAAACTTGAAGCACCACGCCGAGAAGATGTCTATCGGAAAGCGCTTCCGCCCGTCATTGACGCCACGAAGACCTTTGTCATTCCCAGGATGGCTCCGCACATTGAGCTTGTAGCCGCGCTTCTAGAGGGCAGCGGCTTCAGAGCTATCGTGCTCCCTGAGCCCAATGAACGCAATTTGCTGTATGCCGATAAGATTACATCGGGTGTGGAATGCTTGCCCTATCGGGTGACCCTGGGCGACTTTCTGAGGTTCTGTTACGAAGACGGTGCCGGCTTGAAGAACGTGGAGGCAGTCATGGCCGGAGCATACGGTCCTTGCCGCTTTGGCAAATATGCTCTGGAGCAAATCAAGATACTCGGGGAGGTGGGCTTTGACCTTCCCATAAGGACCACCGTGTCGAACAATGCGTATCGCGACACGGAAATCAGCCCTGGGTACGCACGCCTTGCCTGGAAGGGCTGCGTGGCTATTGACTATCTCCAGAGGTTGCTCTGGCGCACCCGCCCATATGAGGAACGGCAGGGCTCGGCAGACGAAATGTTTGACGAATATCTGGGCAGAGTCGTCGGTCGCGTCCGTAAGAAGGAAGGGTTCGATGATATCCTGCGTCAAGCCACTCCTGATTTCAAGTCTGTCATTGACCCTCATCTGCCGCGGCGGCCTCTGGTGGGCATCAATGGGGAGATCTTCCTGCGCTCCAACAGGTTCAGCAACCAGGACCTGGTCAGGGAGTGTGAAAGAGCCGGGTTGGAGGTCGTCGTTTCCTCCATAGGAGAATGGATGAAATACATCTTCTACCGGCATGTTGAGGATGCCGTCAGGGACCGGAAACTACTCAAGGCACTTGTGAGCTATGCAATAAAGCGCGCCTGGGAACATGACGGGCACAAAGTAATAAGACATTTCAAGGACCTGATTGATGAAGAGGAGCCGTCGACGGGAAAGTTACTGGCGCAGACAAGCCGCTGGCTGTCTCCGAAGTGTGGAAGTGAAGCGGTCCTCAGCATTGGCAGCGCAATCGAATGGTTGGAGAATCCTGCGTTTGCTGGTGTGATATCGGTAATGCCCCACGGCTGTATGCCGGGTGGAATCGTGGCTGCCATGTCCGAGAGGTTCAGTGCCATCTATCGCAAGCCCTGGATTAACCTCACCTATGACGGCTTTGTGGAGAGCACCAACCGCACGAAGATCAATAATTTTGCTGAGGTTCTCAGATTCTGCAGCCCGGAGGGCAAGAAGGTCGCCCGGTAGCCGCCGGATAGCTCTATAGCACATTGCTTGAGTTGAGTGCCGATTCATCTGTTCTCGGGCGTTTACGCAAACAGCAGGGTGTTTTAATTCTCTGAAAGTGATATACTAGAGGCATCATGTCTCGATCTAATGTTTATCAATCATTGCGGGGGGTCGTAGAGCCTTTGCTGCTCTTTATCATAGGCGAATTGGTGCCCATTCATGGTTACCAAATTGCCAGAGAGCTGGAGCGGAGGAGCGAAGGCTATTTCAGCCTTACCGCAAGCACTCTTTACTCCGCATTGCGGCGTTTGGAGAGCAGAGGGCTGGTGTCAAGTACGTGGCAGCAAATCTCTAAGCAGAAGCGCCGATGTTACCAGTTGACCGAGAAGGGTCGTCAGATTCTGGCTGAGGAATTGAATCAGTGGCAGAAGTTCTTTGGTGCTACTGAGAGAGTCATAGACAGCCAGTGAAGTGGAAATCCAGATCCTGGGTGCCCATATATCTGAGCAGAAAGGGGCACGCCTGACTTCCCTGTTGATTGATGGTGTCCTGGTTGTAGACGCTGGAGGAGTCACCTCTGCCCTTGCTCTGCCCGAACAACAGAAGATAGAAAACGTTCTGCTTACCCATCACCACTTCGACCATACTCGTGACCTGGTGACTCTGGCCGCTAACGCCAGTTACTACTGGCGCAAGCAACTGACAGTCTATGCCCTGCGCTACACGCTTGATATTGTGACTACTTGCCTTCTTGACGGCAAGATTTATGCCAATTATCTGGAGTATCCCAGTAAGGAGCGACCAACTCTCATATTTGAGGCTATTGAGCCTTACGGCAGGAAAACCGTTGCCGGTTATGACGTCTTGGCGGTGCCCGTAAAACACTCTGTGCCCGCTGTTGGCTATCAAATCGTCTCTGCAGATGGCAGAAGCGTGTTCTACACTGGCGATACTACGGTGGGAGTATCTGATTGCTGGCAACATACTTCTCCTCAGTTACTTATTACTGAGGTTGCCGGCCCCGATAGGTATGAAGACTGGCTCACAAAAGCTGGACACCTTTGTCCGAGGCTTCTGAAGGAAGAGCTCATACAATTCCGCCGGCGCAAGGGCTATTTGCCTCGCGTCCTCGTCATTCACATTGGGAATCCTTTTGAGAATGAAATCGGGGAGGAGGTGGCGCATGTGGCTCAGGAATTAGAAGTAGATATCAGCCTGGGCTATGAAGACATGAAAATCACGGTGTAGTGGCCACTGACGGAGTTGGCCTTTCCTTGTCTGTTGGCAAATCCCGAGAGCTGACGCCATGGCGACCTCTGGCCATGGCGTCAGCCGTTTTTCAGGATACCTTCGGCAGGTCGGCCAGCGCCTTCTCTACGAGCTCCTTAGGATACTCGTAATCCTGGAGCTTGCCTGCCAGATACTCATCGTAGGCGCCCAGGTCGAAGTGCCCGTGCCCGCTCAGACCGAGGAGAATGGTCTTCTTTTCTCCAGATTCTCTGCATTTCAAAGCTTCATCAACGACAACCTTTATGGCGTGGGATGGTTCAGGTGCCGGTATGATGCCTTCGGTGCGAGCGAATTGCACCGCCGCTTTGAAAACGGGGATCTGATACTCGGCGCGAGCTTCGACGAAGCCCAGCTTATGCAGATGGCAGATGATGGGAGCCATGCCGTGATATCTCAACCCTCCAGCATGGACCGGAGGCGGGACGAAGGTGTGTCCCAGGGTGTACATCAGGGCAATTGGCGCCATCCCGGCTACATCGCCGTAGTCCCAGGCATAAAGGCCCTTGGTGACAGAAGGACAAGCCTGGGGCTCAACACAGATAATCTGCAGTTTTGGCTTCTTCCCTGCAATCTTGTCCTTGACAAAGGGCAAGAACAGCCCGGCGAAATTCGAGCCGCCGCCAATACAGCCGACTATCATATCGGGATAAAGGCCAATCTTCTCAAGCTGTTTCTGCGCTTCCTGTCCTATTATGGTCTGATGAAGCAAGACGTGGTTCAGCACGCTGCCCAAGGAGTACCTGGTGTCATCGCGGGAAAAAGCGTCCTCCACTGCTTCACTGATGGCAATGCCCAGACTTCCTGAGCAAGTGGGGTCCCCTTTCAGGATTTTTCTCCCTATCTCGGTTTCCTGGCTGGGGCTGGGCACCACCTTGGCTCCCCAGGTCTCCATCATCACCCGGCGATATGGCTTCTGGAAATAGCTTGCCTTAACCATATAGACCTTGCACTCAAGGCCGAGAAAGGCACATCCCATAGCCAGGGCGCTGCCCCATTGTCCAGCCCCGGTTTCGGTAGCTAATCGTTTGACGCCCTCTTTCTTGTTGTAGTAAGCCTGGGCTACAGCAGTATTCAGTTTGTGACTACCGGCTGGACTGACCCCTTCATACTTGTAGTAGATCCTGGCCGGGGTTCCCAGGGCTTTCTCCAGGCGAAAAGCCCTTATCAAAGGGGTGGGCCGCCATAGCCTGTAGATCTCCTGAATCTCCTCGGGAATGTCAATCCATCTTTCCTTGCTGAACTCCTGGTCGTTTAGAGCCTCGGGGAAGAGGGGAGGAGGAAGGCGCGTGGGCTCTTTTGTGGCTGGATGGCGCAGTGGGGGCAGGGGCTTGGGAAGGTCAGCTTGAATGTTGTACCAACGAGTGGGCATCTCCTTTTCAGTTAAGAGAACCTTTGTATCCATCTATCCTCCTTTCGATTTCCTATTCGTACTAGTGGGTTCAAATTCGTCACCCTGTGCTCGGGTGCAGTTTCTGGCTCGCTGCAATAGTGTATGTGGCTTGGTGTTCGACTGAATCTCTGGCCCCCTTGGGGGCCACCATTTGCGTTGAAATACAGTCATCTGACTACTCTCCAAACAAAAAGCCTCTCGCCAAAGGGGCGAGAGGCTTAACCTTCGCGGTGCCACCCTCTTTCGGCCTTGTCGGCCATCTCTTTTCAGGTACAGCCTAACCTGGCGATACCCTGGGGCTTGATAACGCTCCCCCTGCGGCAAAGCCTACTTGGCGCTAGCCTTTCAGTTTGCGGCTCCCAGGTCCATTCCAGCCTTGCGCAGGTACCGGCTCACACCTTCTCCAGCTCTCTGAACCCCGCCTCAGGCTGTACTAGTCCTGTTCTCAGCCTTTTCCCGTATTCAATTACTTACAATATAGAGCCTTTCCTCCAGTTTGTCAATGGTGGGTTGGGTGTTACACATGCTAGATCATGGAACGTGACAGCATGCTATGAGTGCTATAACAGCGCCGGGTGAGCCCTTTTCTCTGTTACATTCGACAGAGAGTCGAATTGGAGTTAGCTAAGCTCCATCGCGCTCGCCTCACGCGGCAAGGAGCCGCTCTCGCATCAGCCGCGGAGGCAGCGAGCCGCAGGAGAGAACTGCATCATGGACTTGCTGCAGGGATGCCCCAGGGTGCCTCTTCTTATACTCCTCGATGAGCTTGAGGATCTCCAGCTTCCCGATAAGGTAGCTCATGGGCTGCGTTGGGCTGCCGGTGTAACGCCGCACCTCGGCGCGCGCATTGGTTGGCTCTAAGCCGCACTTGCTTACCAGGAAATCAATCCCTTCCTGCACTGTCATGTTCTTTGTATGGAGGGAGACATCCAGGATGATGCGAGCTGCCCGCCAGAGCTGATCGGAAAGCCGCCCCAGCCGCTGTGTTGGCTGGTCGATGTAGCCCAGCTGCTCCATCAGTTCCTCGCAGTAGAAGGCCCAGCCTTCTATGAACAGAGTCGAGATGAACGCTCCTAGCTTGCGCGGGAGTGAGCCAACGCTGTTGGCATATACAAGTTGGAGGTGATGGCCCGGATAGGCTTCATGCAAAGCAGTCACCGGGAGTTTGCCGTAGTAATGCCCTTTGAGCTTCTGTTCCTGCTCTTCTTTGGGACTGTGGGGATCCACCGGCGTCACTAGAAAGATTCCCTGCTGTATCTTCTCCAGCGGTCCCGGCATCATGTACGCAGCGTAAGGCATGATTCCTCGCAGGAAAGGTGGTGTTGGTTCGATCTTGAGAGATTCCCCTGCTGGTATTGTCACGATGTCGTGGGCAACCACGAATTGCTTTGCCCTGTCCATCTCCCGACGGTATACATCCAGCAGCTCATCAGCTTTGGGATGGTTGGCTTTGGCTATCTCCAGAAGTTCTCTGGCCGTCTTCTGACGGTCAATTCGCTGAGCCAACTGCGCCATCGCTTTGTCGGTCTCCTCAAACAGTCTCCAGCCTGTTTTCAAGAGCTCGTCGGCGCTGTAATCGAGCATGTGGTTCTCACGTAGAAGTTCCTCAAACAACTCTTTTCCAGCGGCGAAGTCTCCCCGTGCCTTTGGCCCTACCGTCTCCCTGAGGAAGCGGGCATAATCCTCAAGCGCCTTGGCTGCAGTCTGGCTCGCGGAATTCAGATCGGTGGCCAGATTTGGCACCCGTTGAGCCAGGGCAGGGATGAGCATGGTGAAAAGTGCCAACCCCTGTTGGGAACTTTCCAGCGCCACCTCGTTCCATATCGGAGGGACTTCTTCACGTGTTATGTTCGCCCTCCCCTGAGCCAGAACATCAGGTATGGCACGTAGCCTGCCGAGAACCTTTGCCAGCCGCTCTTCCAGTGGGGCAAATTCCTTAATCAGCAATAAGAAGACACCGCCCATGCACTCATCGCAATATGCGCCAGGGTTGCGGAGATGGTCCTTGAACTTCTCGAGGTTTCGCAGAGCCGACTTAGCAATCTGAACCATCAGGCGGTGGTCAATCCTGGCATCCACGTCGAAACCTGTTGTATCGAAGCTAGCAAATTCGTCAACGAAGTTCTTGATTTCCTTCAGTTGCCGGTTGAGCGCACCCTTGCTGTAGTCTGCCAGCCGATCATCAAAGCGGTGGTCACCAAGCTGTGTGGCTCCTACAGGCGCCTCTTCCATGACTCTGTCTATGAATTTCCCCGCTCTGCGGTAGAATTCTGCCTGCTCGATCTTTTTCATTGTTATCCTCCTTTTCTCAATAGCATCAGCTAAGGCTGTTAGCAGCCCTCATCACGGTATATCTTGTTGAAGCCCAAACACTCGTTTGGCATTATCGCAGAGGAAGAGTCTCTTCACTTCATCGCTGAGTCCGAGGGCGTCAAGGTCTTTCAGACACCTTGCCGCTGTGACCATCGGGTAATTAGTTCCGAACATGACCTTCTTTTTGCCGTTCTTCTTCAGGTAGTCCACTAACTCCACCGGATACCTTGTGGCGACATACGCCGAGGTATCTATGTACACATTTTCGTGCTTGGTGGCTACCGCTATCATTTCCACCGTCCAGGGATAGCCGATGTGTCCGCACACGATTTTGAGTTCGGGAAACTCGATGGCTACCTCATCAACATAGGGGATGGGGCGTCCCACCTCGGAAGGACGAAGAGGACCGGTATGGCCGACCTGGCAACAGAATGGAATCCCGAGCTCGATACACTCGGCGTAAAGGGGATAGTAACGCCTGTCAGTTGCGGGCAGGTTCCAGTACCACTGGACAATCCTCAAGCCCTTGAAGCCAAGCTGACGCACACAGCGCCTGAGTTCTCTGACTCCGTCCATGGGACGATACAGATCAACCGACGCAATACCCACAAAGCGGCCAGGATACCTCTTTACAATAGCGGCCACCTCGTCGTTTGATATGGTTGGCCCCTGAGGGCCCCACCAGGCACACATTAGACTCACCCGAACACCCGCTTCATCCATGGCGCCAATGGTGAATTCCACAGGAATATCCTCGGTCAGCTTGCCCTGGCCCGTCCATCTGCGGAGGGAATCGAAAATAGGCTGGTTTACGTGTCTAGGGGTGGGGTGCTGCATCCACACGTCAATGATTCCGTAATCCTCTGCCATGGTATCCTCAGTTTGGTAACACCTCAGGTCTTATACCTTGGACATAATACAACCATAGCAATGAAATCGCAACTTCGCTTTTCCCCAACCATGTGTAGTTAGCACGGCTGCCAGCCGAAATGAGGTGAACAAGACTAATGAGGTAGTGGGCCATTGTGGATTCGAACCACAGACCCCGGTCTTATCAGGACCGTGCTCTAACCAACTGAGCTAATGGCCCCCTGTGTGTGTAGCTCCTAGCCTGAGGAGAAGAGTATTTTATAGAGAGGAGATGAATTTTACAACTTGGTTTTTCCCACAGTGCTTGTAGATTGTCTCATCTGTGTTACAATAGGCGATGTTTTTAGATTCGAGAAGATAGACTATCATGGTGTCAATGTCAGTAGATTGGGGTGAGGCTATCCTGCTAGCAGGGAAAGGCTTCGGCGTCGTCTTCCTCGTATTAGTTATTCTCGCTGTCGTCACCTGGCTGGTAGGGCTTGTATTTCAGAGAAGCAAAAGGGGACAGGAAGAAGCTAGATCAGCAACCAAGGAAGAAATCAAAGCGAAGGATTAGATGAAAGCCTTTGCTCCTGCCAAAGCGAGGTAAAAGTAGACTGGAGGGATAGCCATGTTTGGCATTGAAACGGGATTTGCTTTTCTTACCTGGCAGCGCCTGATAATGCTGGTTGTCGGCGGCGTCCTTATTTACCTGGGCATAGCTAAGAAATGGGAGCCGCTGCTTTTGGTGCCTATAGGTTTTGGCATCATTCTGGTCAATATACCTCTGGGCTATCAGGTTATGGGGTTCCAAATGCCTGATGGGACTATAGTGGATTACTTACCACCTCATTGGATGGAATTGATAGAACAGGGGGGTAGACCAATCGGATTTTTGTCCCATATCTTTCAGTACGGTTTTGGTTGGGATCTCATCCCCCTGTGCATATTCATAGGGTTGGGAGCATTAACTGATTTTTCCCCACTTATCGCGCGGCCCATTTACTTTCTTTTGGGAGCTGCAGCTCAATTCGGAGTCTATGCTGCTTTTCTGACGGCTATAGCAGTGGGATTCGATATTCCGGAAGCTTGCAGCATAGGGATTATAGGCGGCGCGGACGGGCCGACTACGGTCTACCTTACCAGAAGGCTGGCGCCGTGGCTTCTGGGCGCTACCGCTGTAGCTGCTTACACCTATATGGCCATGGTGCCATTGATTCAGCCTCCGGTCATCAAGGCGATAACCACTGAAAAGGAAAGAAAGATATATATGGAGCCAACACTGCGGGAAGTCTCCAGGACAGAACAGATAATATTCCCTGTCATGGTCACAGTTGTTGTCGGGCTTCTTGTCCCCGCGGCATTGCCTCTCATTGGTTGTTTTATGCTTGGCAACCTTCTCCGTGTAAGCGGTGTCACCGATAGGTTGAGTGCCACCATGGCTGGGGCTTTTATCGACATAGTCACCGTGTTTCTTGGCGTTTGTATTGGGGCTTATCTTGCAGCTACGTCATTCCTGCTTCCCCAACCGTTAATGGTCTTTGGACTAGGTGTGGTTGCTTTTGCCTTTGCTACCATGGGCGGCGTGCTGCTTGCCAAGCTGATGAATCTGTTCTTGACGCCAAAGATCAATCCTATGATTGGGGCGGCTGGCGTTTCAGCGGTTCCGATGTCAGCCAGAGTGGTGCAAAAGATGGGACAACAAGCCAACCCCAGAAACTTTCTGCTGATGCATGCTATGGGACCTAATGCTGCAGGTGTTATTGGCACGGCTGCGGCAGCAGGGGCGTTCATAAGTTTTCTCCGATAGCGACAGCCCAGTCACTTGTTTTCCTTCTCCCGCCACAAACGAGCTGCTGTGTCGCGAGTGACTTCGTAACTGAAACCGCGATAGGTGAGATAACTTGACAGACGTCGGCAAAAGTCTGGATAATCCAGGTGGGCAAGGGATGACATGCGGCTTAAGCCCAGTTTATGGGCAATTTCCTCGTCATCTATATCCTGTGTCACCTGTTCAATGATTTCCGCAGCTACTTTCTTCTCTCTTAATTCCTTTTCTATCAGTCTTTTGCTCTTGGGCCTGAAGGATAAGCGGTTGTCCTTCCAAAATTGGGCGAATGCCAGGTCATCGCTCAGGTTCTGCTCTCGCAGTTTGGCGATTGTTTTCTCTGTCACTTCCCTGGAGAAGCCCCGTTTGCGAAGCCACTGTCTGATTTCGCCTTCGCTGCGGGGGCGATAGTTGAGATAGTAGTATGCCGCATCGAGGCAATCCTGCAGGGAATTGCTATCTGTCAACTGGCTTCTTTCTGAGCTGTATCAGGCTTCCTGTGAGAACGTTTCTGAGCTATCTACGAGAGAGATGCTGGGAACGGATTTTGAAGCTCTGATTGCGCTTTCCAGTTTTGAAGCTAGTTCAGGGTGTTGCTTCAAATAGTCCTTGGCATTTTCCCTGCCCTGCCCTAGCTTCGTATCGCCATAAGTAAAGAAGGCACCCGCTTTCTTTACCAAGCCTGCCGCTACCCCAAGGTCAACCAGGTTTCCCTCTTTGCTGATGCCGTGATTGAACATGATGTCGAATTCCGCGCTGCGAAATGGAGGAGCGACCTTGTTCTTGACCACCCTGGCTTTTACCCTGGAGCCCACGGTCTCTGTGCCCTGCTTGATGGAGTCACCCCGCCTCAGGTCTATCCTCACCGAACTATAGAACTTAAGCGCCCTGCCCCCGGGAGTTACCTCTGGATTACCGAACACAATGCCTACCTTTTCCCGCAGCTGGTTGATAAAGACAACCGCCGTCTTAGACTTACTGATCGCAGCACTCAGTTTTCTCAGTGCCTGGGACATCAAGCGTGCCTGCAGACCAACATGGGCATCGCCCATCTCACCCTCTATCTCGGCTCTGGGCGCCAGGGCGGCTACGCTATCTATCACTATCACGTCCACAGCAATGCTTCTCACCAGGTGTTCGGTAATTTCCAGAGCCTGCTCGCCGGTATCAGGCTGGGAGATAAGCAAATCCTGCAGATTGACTCCGCAGTTGGCGGCGTATCTGGGATCAAAGGCATGCTCGGCATCAATATATGCGGCGATGCCGCCAGTCTTCTGAGCTTCAGCGATTATGTGCTGGGCGAGTGTAGTTTTGCCTGAAGCCTCGGAACCAAATATCTCGGTGACTCGCCCTCTGGGTATGCCGCCTATTCCCAGAGCTAAATCAAGAGACAGTGCCCCGGTGGGAATGGCATCGCCAGCTAATCTGGCTGGCACTGCGCCCAACTTCATAATCGAACCTTTGCCATATTGCCTCTCGATTTGCTCTATGGCTAATTCGACTGCTCTTTCTTTCTCGGTGGTCACCCTGTGGGTATTGTATCACGGGGAGGATAACTTAATCAACGAAAAATGGCGCCTGGTATGTGCTTTGTTAGCGTGGAAATCTGCCTGCGTTTACCGCAGTCATTCAAGGGCAGAGCTTCTCTACCTGGAGACCAGAATATCTTCTAGGCCTTTGGCCTGTTCCACGTGATAGGGACCTACTCTGGTGCGGCGGACTGCTACCACAGTGGCACCCACCCCGAGCTTCACGCCGATATCGTAAACCAGGCTTCTAACGTAAAATCCTGAAGATACTTCGCAAGTGACGGTGAAGCAGGGGAACTGGAAGTCGTTGAGCTGCAGGGAATGAATGCTTACCTTGCTAGGCGGTAGATCCACGCTGATGCCCTTTCTGGCTAATTGGTAAGCTTTCTGCCCCGCCATTTTCTTGGCTGAAAACGGTGGAGGTGTCTGCCAGATGTCACCGGAAAACTCCTTCAGGACACTTTCCAGTTTCTCTCTGGTTACTTCATTGTCGCTTCGCCGCAAGACCATTCCTTCAGAGTCGTAGGTGTCTGTCACGACACCGAGAATGGCTCTGACTTCGTAGGCCTTGTCCAGCTTGAGGAACGAGGATGCGTTCTTGGTGAACTTGCCGGTGAGAACAATTAGAAGCCCGGTAGCCAGGGGGTCCAGGGTCCCGGTGTGACCAGCTTTCACGTTGAATCTTCTTCTTATTTGCTCTACCACCCGAGCAGACGTAATCCCACCGGGCTTGTCCACCAGGAGCATCCTATCCATCCCCGTAAGTATACTGGAAAAGCTGGCACTTATCACTCCGCGAAACCAGTCCTGTCGCTGGGAGAAGTCCTGTCTTTCTCATCTTTGCGGGTAGCGTAGCGACGGGGTGATCTCGGTGGGGCAATGACGGGGGGAAGAAATAGAGCCGTTCCCTTTTGCTGTGATACACTACAGATGTGGCGAGTCTTACCTTCTATGGTGGCGTCAGGGAAATTGGGGGGAATAAGATTCTGCTCGAAGATGAGGGCCGGAGGATTTTTCTTGACTTTGGCTATCCCTACGCTAAGTATCGAGATTACTATGAAGAATACTTGAAGCCCCGAGCCGGAGCGGGACTTCTGGACCTGTTGGTGATGGGACTGCTTCCCCATCTGAGAGGCATTTACCGCACAGACCTGGAGACGGAAAGCCTGTGGCAGCAATTTCGCCCGGCGGAGCATTATCGCAGACTTGAAGGCGTAGATGGAATCCTGTTGACGCATGCCCATCTCGACCACTCTGGACACATATCCTTCCTGAGGGAGGATATTCCGGTGTATTCCACGGCGACCACAGCCTTCATCGCCAAGGCAATGCAGGACTCAGGGAAGGCAGATTTCGACCAACAAGTATGCTATTTCGCCCCAAGGGTAGAGGAATGCCTGAAGGGGTGGAGGCAGGGGGCTTTCTTTGCTGGTGGTGGTGACAGGCAACGTCGCTTCTGTATTTCTGACAGGTCGAGGCTCAGCGAGGAAGCCAGGGAATTCTGGGAGAAAGGCACCCGACAGAAGAAACTTGATTCACAACCGCTGGAAGATCTCGGTAGCTGCCGCTTCAATGTGCGTTGCTTTCCGGTGGACCACTCCATTCCCGGCGCCTGTGCCTGGGCCATCGAGACAAGCTCTGGCTGGGTGGTCTACAGCGGCGACCTAAGGCTTCACGGCAAGCGAGGCGGGCTCACTGAGGCGTTCATGAAGGAGGCCGGTGGGCTGCATCCCAAAGTCTTAATTCTGGAAGGCACTAACGTGCGGAGAGGTGAGAATGTTTCCGAGTTTCGAGTTTACGAAAATGCCTTCAGAGCTACCAGTGGCGCTCGTGGGTTAGTCGTCGCCGATTTCCCTGCCAGGGACGTGGATCGCTTGCTGACTTTTCTGCAGATTGCGAGGGACATGAGAAGGAAACTGGCCATTCTGCCCAAGGATGCCTATCTACTGAAGACCATGCAGCTTCTGGAGCCAGAGACACCTGACGTTGCTGAGGAGGATGCCATTGTCATCTATCAAGAAACGACTGCCAGCAAGAGCCCTGCGCAATGGTTGAAACAGATTTACGATGAATACTCCCACAAGGTTGTCTCGGCTAAAGATGTCAGGTCTAATCAGGGAGATTTCATCCTGTGCTTCAGCTTCTGGGACTTGAACGAGCTGCCCAGCATACAGCCCCAAGCCGGCAGCCTGTATGTCTTTAGCTCCAGCGAACCTCACAACGAGGAACAAGAGATGGATTTCCGGCGTCTGCATCACTGGCTGGAGCGCTTCCAGTTGCGGGCGTTTGGCCTACCCGCAGAAAAGAATGGCAGGTGGGAAATAGCCGAAGAAGAGAAGGGACTGCATGCCTCCGGACATGCCTGTGGTCCCGATCTGCTGCGAGTTGTCCGTGGGATTCAACCGGAGATTCTGATTCCGGTTCATTGTGAAGAGCCAGAATTCTACGAGGGTAACCTGCGCGACAGCGGCATAAAGGTTATCCTCCCCAGCGAGGCTGGAACAGTGGAAATATGACCGCTGCGCCCAGCGCTGCCAAACTTTCTGCGGCCGTCTTCTAGCCGAGAGGTCTGTTGACAAACATGCTGCACATGGAAATGATGGGCGATAGCCCGATCCTCACTACGGGCTTCAGACCGGGATGTTTGTACATGAACTCGGCTATTGGCGGGCTTACCCTGTAGTAGATGTCCACCAAGACCTGTCCCAGAGGGTTCGTGAGCATGTATTCATCTCTGAAATGGCGAAGAATCTGTATTTCCTCAGCCATGGGCGTGCCGTAGGCTGCGGTGGCAATGAAGCAGCCTCCGGGGCTGGGAGTGGGTGGCGGGGGAGGGTAGCGCAATGGTGGCAATGAAAGTAGCAGGTTCCAATGGGTGACCAGGCTTGTTGCGATTACGATGCTGTCATTCCTGAGTCCGACTGTGCGAAACCGGCCTGCGGAAATCTGGATCATGTTTTTCCAGTTGCTGACATCGCACTGGCCGCTGTAGTTGTCTCCGGTGGCAACCGCCTTGCCATCGGACTTAAGTCCCACAGTGTGATAGTTGCCAGCCGTAACTTGAGTGATGCCTGTCCAGTAGGCGACATTGCGCTGTCCGTAATCGTTGTCTCCTACGGCGACCACGGTGCCGGTGGATTTGAGCCCCACCGTGTGGTCATAACCTGCTGCGACCTGAGTGATACCTGTCCAGAAGCCGACGTTACATTGTCCCTTGTGGTTCCGTCCCACGGCAACCGAGGTGCCGTTAGACGTAAGCCCTATCGTGTGGTCGTAACCTGCAGCGATCTGGGTGATGTTTGTCCAGACGGTGACAGCGCACTGCCCGTAATCATTCTCTCCCACCGCAACTACGGTGCCATCATGCTTGAGTCCCACTGTGTGGTCGCCACCTGCAGCGACCTGTGTGATATTGGCCCAGCCACCGACGCCACACTGTCCGCGGTAGTTGTCTCCCACAGCGACCACTGTGCCGTCAGACTTAAGCCCCACTGTATGACGGTAGCCTGCGGCGACGCGGGTGATATTGGTCCAGCCGGTGACATTACACTGGCCGTAGGCGTTGTCTCCCACAGCAACGATGGTGCCGTCGGACTTGAGCCCCACCAGATGATAGCCACCTATTGCCACCTGGGTGATATCCGTCCAGCCAGCGTTGCACTGCCCGTAGACGTTATTCCCCACGGCGATTACCCAGCCATCGGTCTTGAGCCCGGCTGTGTGGTTGTTGCCTGCGGCAACGTACGTGATGTTCGTCCAACTCGTGGTGCTGACGTTGCAGCGCCCATCGTGGTTGTTTCCCACCGCGACGACGGTGCCGTCATTCTTGAGTCCCACTGTGTGAAGCTCGGCTGCGGCGACCTGGATGATGTCTGTCCAGTTCCCGACAGCGCACTGTCCGTAGTAGTTTTCCCCCACAGCGACCACAGTGCCATTGGACCTGAGCCCCACTGTGTGTCCCGCGCCCGCGGCGATCTGGATGATGTCTGTCCAGTTCCCGACATCACACTGCGCGGAGGTGTTTAATCCTGCAGCAACCACGGTGCCATCCGACTTGACTCCGACCGTATGATAGCAGCCTGCGGAGACTTGGATAATGCCTGTCCAGTTGCCGACATCGCACTGACCGGAGCTATTCAACCCTACAGCGACTACAGAGCCGTCGAATCTAAGCCCAACCGTGTGCCAAGAGCCTGCGGCGATTTGAGTGACACCTCTCCAGTTGCCGATGTCACATTGCCCGTGGTGATTGTCTCCCACGGCGACCGCCCTGCCGTTAGCCTTAAGGCCCACCGTGTGCCAGTACCCTGCCGCGACCATCGGGCTGCGTTTGGGTACAAAGTTGGCTGTTACTGAACGGTTCCCGTCCATCATGACGTCAGTTATGGCAGCGTCGGCATTGCCGATACTGCCTACATCTCCAGTCCATTCGACAAAGCAGTAGCCCTCTTCAGCTTGAGCCACCAGGTTGGCTAATTGCCCAGGCTCATAGCTAAAGATCCCCTCTCCTGGGGCGGTCACCGATCCGCCAGCGGTGCTGCCAACAGTAAGTGCGTAATAGGGAGGAGCTGCGCCACCTCCACCACAGCCTACCAACATCGCAACAAGCGCCGCAACAACCAGAAAAACTCCAACTCTCGCTAGACACAGACATGCTCCAGAACTGAGCATTGTGTTCATACTTCGCTTCCTGTCTAACAGTCTGGTTTCCCCAGAACGGCTATTCTTCGACATAGCTTTGACGACAACTCAGGAGAACCCTCCTGTGAGATCTCCATCTGGCTTTCCTCCTACGGCACCGCCTCACCCAAACTCCACTTGGCAAGCTCGACAGGGAGATTCGCAGCGACCACGGTGCCATCGGACTTGACTCCGACCGTATGATAGCAGCCTGTGGAGACCTGGATGATGTCTGTCCAATTGCTGACCTCGAGCTGTCCGTACCCGTTGTATCCCACCGCAACCACAGTGCCGTTGGATGTCAGTCCCACTGTATGATAGGGGCCTGAGGTAACCTGGGTGACATTCCAGCTGCTGACATAGCACTGCCTCCATTGGTTATCTCCGACAGCGACTGCGCTGCCGTCTGGCTTAAGGCCTACTGTATGCTTTTCACCTGCAGCGACTTGCGTGATATTCCAGCCGACGACCCCGCACTGCCCATCGTCATTCCATCCCACAGCCACTGCCGTGCCGTCTGACTTGAGTCCCACCGTATGATAGCGACCTGCGGCGATTTGAGTGATATTCGCCCACCCGCCAACATTGCATTGTCCCTCGGAGTTGGCTCCCACGGCGACCACCGTCCCATCGTGCTTCAGCCCCACCGTGTGTTTCTCACCGGCGGCCACTTGCGTGATATTGACCCGGCCGCCGACATCACATTGCCCGTCATCGTTCCATCCTACGGCAACTGCCCTGCCGTCGGCCTTGAGCCCGACCGTGTGCCAGTAACCTGCGGCGACACGGGTGATATTCGTCCAGTTACCGACGTTACACTGCCCGCCCCAGTTATCTCCTACGGCGGCCACCGTGCCATTGGACTTGACTCCCACCGTGTGATAACGGCCTGCGGCGGCCTTGACTATGTTCTCCCATGTACCGACGTCACACTGGTCAGCGTCGTTTCCCCCGACGACGACCACGGAGCCGTTGGCTTTGAGCCCCACCGTGTGATATACGCCTGCGGCGACCTGAATAATGCCTGTCCAGCCACTGACCTCGCATTGTCCTTCCAGGTTATCTCCTACTGCGACTACTGTGCCGTCAGCTTTGAGTCCCACTGTGTGGGAATAGCCTGCAGCGACTTGAACGACGTCCGTCCAATTGCTGACATTGCACTGACCGTAGCCGTTGTATCCGGCAGCGACCACTCTGCCGTCTGACCTAAGACCCACTGTGTGGTACCAACCTGCTGCGATCTTAACAATGCCAGTCCAATTGCCGACATCGCATTGGCCGTAGTCGTTGTATCCCGCGGCGACCACGGTGTGGCTGGGTCTAAGTCCCACGGTGTGTAAGCCGCCTGCAGAGATCTGGGTGATGTCCGCCCAGTTGGCGACATTGCACTGGCCGTGGTCGTATCCCACGGCGCCTGTGGCGACCACGGTTTTGTTGGACTTGAGCGCCACCGTGTGATAAGCGCCTGCCGCGACCTGGATAATACTGGTCCAGTTGCTGATACCATTCCGCTGTCCCTGCAGGTTCGAGCCTGCAGCGACCACGGTGCCGTCATACCTAACCGCCACCGTGTGATAACCGCCTGCGGCGACCTGGGTTACGTGATTCCAGCCGCCAACATTGCACTGCCCCCACCAGTTGTGTCCCGCCGCGATCAGAGTGCCGTCGGATCTGAGCCCCACTACATGATACGAAGCCGCAATCATGGGAGTATATTTGCCCTCGCGCGGAATACAGCCTGCTGTCCCGACAACCAAGCCTACCATGGTTAACAAGACGGCAGCTCTTGCCAAGCAATGGCGCCAGTGGGAGTTAGGCATCAGCTTCATACCGCACGTCCAGACCTCTATGGTCGCAACAACGGATTTCATTTGTCATGATCTATCTCCATGCATCCAGGTGGTCTAAAGAGCACAGTTCGTGCGTTCACATGCGGCGGGCGTGCCATCGTGAAGACTGCCCCAACCCTGTGATGCCCGCACTTGCCAGTCCCCCGTATTCCTCTTGTGGGGTGCATACTACCATCATAGAACTCTGTTGTTAAGGTATTATTAAGAAGAGCATCATGTATGAGACTATGATTGGATTTCTGTCGGGGGAGCTGTCGGCGGTATTTGTAGAAGTGGGTCAATTCCATTGCTCTGCTGGTGAGCGCCTCACTTCAGTGAAACCAGCCACTCACAGGAGGCGATTGCGGGTGTACCTTCAGGTCTGGCGTCAGGTGGGGTGAAAATCCTTTGCACGGTTGCCTTGGGGTTAATGCTCTTGTAGAAACCGTTGCGAATGCGCAAGCCTCCCGCCCCGCAATCATAGTAGTCCAGGCCCCATCTCTTCGCTGCACGTTGTGCCGAGCAATCGAGTGTGCGCACTCTGAAGCTGCTTGCAGTCAGATCAGCTATCTCGATATTCTCAAAGATAGCCCAGTGCGAATGCTTCAGGTATCTGACCAGATCTTTGACCTCCTCTCTGGGAAAACTCAGAGCCTTGACCAATCTTCTGGCCTCCTCCGAACCGTAGTCTTCGTAGAGCTGATAGTATTCTTCGCTGCGGTACGCCTCGGGGGCTTTCTGTTGAATGAGAACTTCAAACCTCATCCACACGTAGTTGAGTGCATACATTTGCTGGAGCATGACGTCATGGAGATTGCCCTTTTTGATTCCGCGGATGTTCAACATCTTTTGTTCCTCCTGGGCGATTATCTGAACTTTCAAGAAGTTGGCTGGCATTATATCATTAGTCACTGCCAGGACTGAAAAGAGGTATAATGTCATCGGTGATCATAGATTTTCACACCCATATATTTCCCTCCTGGCTGCGGGAAAGACGTGATGAATTTGCCAAATCAGATCCATGTTTTTCCCTGCTTTATTCCCCCCCGAAAGCTAAGCTAGCCACGGCAGAGGAATTGATTGCCAGCATGGACGAGGCGGGCATCGCTGTGTCCGTTGTCCTGAATGCTGGCTGGGGAAGCCAGGAACTCTGTGTCAAAACGAACGACTACATTCTGGATTCCGTAGCGCGTTATCCCACAAGGCTTGTTGCCTTCTGTGCCATTCAGCCCAAGGCTGGAGATGCTGCCATAACAGAGATAGGGCGATGTGCCAAAGCGGGAGCCAGGGGAATTGGCGAGCTGAGGTCGGATGTGCAGGGCTTCGACCTTGCTGACAGGACAACGATGAAGCCTCTCGTTGAGGCCGTGCTGAAGCACGACCTGCTTCTTCTGACTCACTCTTCTGAACCGGTAGGACATGTGTACTCTGGCAAGGGTAGTATCACTCCGGACATTCTTTACTCCTTTGTCACGGCTTTCCCTAATCTGAAGCTTGTCTGTGCTCACTGGGGTGGTGGGTTGCCCTTTTATGCTCTGATGCCTGAAGTAGCCAGGGTTCTCGCCAATGTCTTCTTCGATACCGCAGCCACCCTCTTCCTCTACAAGCCCGAGATTTTTGAGCAGGTGAGCCGCATCATTGGCAGTGACAGAATCCTTTTTGGCACAGACTATCCTCTTATGGGTCAGAACCGGGTGGTTGCCCAAATCCAATCTGCTCAACTTCCTCAGAAGGACAAAGACAAGATCCTGGGGGCTAATGCTCAAAAACTGCTATACTGTGATGACAACAGCAGAAGTGTCACACAGCGGTAACGGCGAAACAATACAAGGAGGCAAGGAAGAATGGGCACTAAGGGAAGAAAGAATGTGAAGAAACCCAAGCAACAAAAGGAAAAGAAGCAGGCAAAGTAAAGTAACGGCATCGTTCCTCTTTTAGATACCAGATACCTGCTAGCCACAGAGTGTTGCGTTTTCGCCTTGAAGGGAGGGGATTGAGTCGGCGTGAAAATGGGCGAGGGGTCAGAAGTGTCCTACAATCATGAGCAAATCCGTTCTTTTGTTGCCATTGAACTGCCCGAGGAAGCCAGGAAAGGGCTAGCCAGGCTGAGAAAGGAATTGGAGAGGGATGAGCAAAGGTTCGTCAAGTGGGTGGAGCCTGGTGGAATTCATCTGACCTTAAAGTTTCTGGGCAATATTCCTGCCAGGCGGGTAGTGGAGATAACTGAAGCCATAAGGAAAGCGGTGCAGGGCGTCTCTCCGTTCCACCTGGAGATTTCAGGCATAGGAGCCTTCCCCAGTTTGAGGCAAGCCCGGGTGCTCTGGGTCGGCGTCGGTGGGGAAGTGGACAAGCTATCCAGGCTACAGCAAGACATCGACTCCGCGCTCGCTCGCCTGGGATTTGCTAAGGAGGAGCGCCCATTTGTGCCACATTTGACACTGGCTCGCATAAGGGAGGGGACATCGCCTCAGGAGAGAAAGAGGTTCGGCGAACTTGTGGGCTTTGCCGTCTTTGAAGACAGTTATCCTATCGAAGTCGAGGCCATCAAGTTAATGAGGAGCCAGCTGACGCCAGCCGGGGCTATCTATAAGTGTTTGTCGGTGATTGGGCTGGCAAACTAAGGAAGTGCAAAAACCCAGAGAATTGGTTTGTCAGCGAAACGAGCCTTGCAAAGCAACTTCTGATAGTATATACTTACTGGTTTTGATCAACAAATAAACTAATTGTGGAGGTGGAACTTGGAAACCGGTTCGTTCCCGAAGTGCCAGAAATGCGGAAAAGGGGATTTGGTGCCTCTCTCTGACTTTGGTAGTCAAGGAGCACCGATTCACTACAAGGCCTGGGTGTGTACCCGTCCTGATTGTGGCTACAATGTGAAGATCAGGAATGGTGAAGTATACCTTAATGAGCCTGTTCTTAGTGGAGAGCTTCATACTCGTACACCACGCCGAGAATACGCTCCTTAGCAGAGAATTTGCTTTGTTCGGGTAGGCTGATTGAGCTGGCGGTTGACTCTTTTTTCCCGCGCCGCTGTGTTGGCTGTGGGAGAGGGGGAGGTTTTCTTTGCCTCGAGTGTCTCGAGAGATTATCAAGGATAATGCCGCCGTATTGCCCCCGTTGTGGCAGGCCTCAGGCTAGCCGTATCAGATGTCCAACCTGCTGGCAAAGACGGACTGATATTGACGGCATTCGTTCCCCGTTCAAGTTTGACGAGGTGATGCGGAAAGCCATTCACGAGTTGAAGTATCGGAATCTGAGGGCAATCTGTCCCTGCTTGGCGGAGTTGCTAGCTGACTATCTCAGAGCAAATCCTGTGCCTGGCGAAGTCCTGATTGGCGTCCCACTGCATCCCCGGCGATTGAGGGAGAGAGGCTATAATCAGTCCAACCTGCTGGCAAGGGAGTTGAGCAGACGCGTCGGTTTGCCGGTGGTTGAGGACTGCCTGATTCGGGTCAAGCAAGCTCAGCCTCAGGTAAGCGCAGTTGATGTTGAGGAGCGCCGCAGGAACGTGGCTGATGCTTTTGTGTGCCGTGATGAGAGAGTGAAGGGTAAACAGATTATTCTCATAGATGATGTATGTACCTCGGGAGCCACGCTGGAGTCCTGTGCGGCAGCTCTCAAGAACAAGGGGGCTGTGTCGGTTTGGGGCTTGACGTTGGCAAGGGAGATACGAAACTGAAGGAGGAGAAATGAAGCTACAGGTTATCGGCAAGAACAATGTGGAGGTCTCTGAGGCAACACGGGCCTACGTTGAGAAGAAGGTGGGCAAACTGAGCCGTTACTTGCCGACCCTCAGTGAAGGCAAGGTGGAGATTTCCCGGGAAGGTGCCAAGCTACCTGATCAGCGCTTTATTGTGCAGGTTACCCTCGACAGCAAAGGTGTCTTAATCAGAGGTCAGGAGAAGTCCAAGGATGTGCACACAGCCATTGACAAAGTAGTGGACGTGCTGTCCAAGCGAATTGAGCGATACAAGGGCAAGTTATATGACAAGAAAGGCAGAGGGGTTTCTCTTGTCCGGCAAGGAGCGGCAGTCGAAGAAGTCGAAGAAGAAGAAATCGAGTCTCCCAAGAGGGTGGTGAAGACCAAGCGTTTCCTGGTCAAGCCCATGCCTATAGATGAGGCTATCAGCCAGATGGAGCTTCTGGGGCATAGTTTCTTTTTGTTTCTGGACGCCGATACTGAGAGGCTCAGTCTGCTATACAGACGTGATGATGGCGACTATGGCCTGATTGAGCCAGAGCGAGGGTGATGGAGATTTCAAATCCTGATTCCTGATCCCCGGACAAATCCAAATCTCTAGACTGTTCTAGTCATTGGTGCTTTGGGCTCTGATATTGTTTCGGATCTGGTGCTTGGGATCCAGGATTTCGTATGTGGGCTATGATTGCGGTCGCAGAAAACAAGCTAGACTGGTCTCGCCTTTTTTGTTGGTGGAGCTGATGGGATTCGAACCCACTACCTTCTGACTGCCAGTCAGACGCTCTCCCGATTGAGCTACAGCCCCGTGTGGTTCAAGAATATAACAGAACAGCTTGGGAAACTCAAGTTGCAGGGGCCATGCTGGACTTGCTCCAGGCACTGGCGAGTTCCCAGGGTAGTTGGAGGATTTCCCGGGACCGGCTAAATATCCACACCCAGCCAGCGCAGGATGCCCTTCAAGCCGAAGTAACCCAGGTAAGCCAGTACCATGCTCTTGACTGTCCTCCCTGCCCAGGTGGCAAGGAAGAACCTTATCCAGCCAAAGCGGACCATGCCCAGAAATACGGCGAATGGGTAAAAAACGGGGCTTAGAAGTGCTGACACGAGAAAAATAGCTTTGGAGCCGTGGCGTTCGATGACATTGCTGAAACGAAGGTAAAGGCTGTTGTTACTGTCCCGGAGCAATCCCCGTCCCGCGTATCCGGTGAAATAAGCACCAATAGCGCCTATAGCTTCGCCAATTCCAGCTACGGCGCCAACAATAGCGGGATTCAGCACTCCACCCAGTGTGAATGTGATAACAATACCGAAGCCAGGCAAGATGAAAGTCCCGTTGGTGACAACGTTGATGACGAAGCAACCGAGATAGCCCCAGTGTGATATCTGTTCGATATAGCTTCGGTGCTGAATGATAAAAAGCGATAAAGCTACGGTAACTGCCAGAGATACGCCACCTATGATGGCTTCACGCTTGGTGGGTTTCCTCATCAATTCTATCTATTATAACAGGAAGAACATACACGTACGGCTGGACTCTATCGGAGAAAACAAATATCTCCACTCGCTGAATCATTGTAGCATGGCTACATAGCTATTTATAGGCACCCCCAGCGAATCGGCCACTGGTTGGCACTTGGCCTTGAGGCAGTAGAAGAATCTCCCATGGGAGGGAAGCTCGGACAAAGCCTCATAATGTCCCATCCCTTTGGCGAATACAAGGTCTGCTGACTCGAATTCCTGCTTGAACTGAGCTGAAGCCAGAGGGAAGACTATTCCTGGCGAGGCTGTCCCGGTGCTCATAATCCTCCCCAGCTCGGCTTCCAGGCCAGATCTCTTCACGTCTTCCACTGTCAAATCGTTCTGGACAGGCGAAGGTTTGACGACATAGATAACCTCGGCGAATTGCCTCATCCGTTTCACCAGAGGCAGGTCGAAGTAGAGTTCCCCGGCGTTATCCGCCAGATATAGAACCCTGCTGGCATCTCTGAGCTTCGCTGCGAATTGGTCCGAGTCATCTATGACAAAGACCACAGGTTTCCTGAAGTCATCTCTGATCGAGTCGGGGTTCCTGAAGAAGTCAAGAGCATTAGCTGCCGCCGCCAACTGGAGATACCCTCGGATTCCATCCCCACGAACGTTGCTTCGCGCCGGCTGCAGTGACAGCTCAGAGTAGAGTTCACTGGCAAGCGCCATCTCCCGTTCCTTCATGATGCGATAAGGATCGGGATTGCGGGTCACTTCTCTTATCACCTTGTGAATCCTGGTGGCAATGACAAGAGATAGTTGACTGTAGGAAAACTCGACGTCCAGTCTGTTCATTGCCTCGTTCATTGCGCTCTGCCTCAGTGAAGCATCGTCGGTGGCCAGCTCTGCAGCCTGGCGGATCAATCGGTGCAGACAAGCGTAGCAACCTGGCGCCAGTTTCATCCCATCTACCTTGAATTGAGTTTGAGCAGCCTATTGCCCTGTATTATAATGTTGTTAGCCATGATTGAGAAACTGGAACTAATACAGAAGCGCTATGATGAGCTAAGCCAGCTCCTGGCTCAGGTGGAGATAGCTACCGACCCGAGGCGGCTTCAGGAGTTAAGCAAGGAGAGGGCTGCCCTGGAGGATATGGTGGTCATGTACCAGGAATACAAGGCTAAGACCAAAGAGCTGGCGGAACTTGAAGCTCTGCTTGACGGGCGTGGCGAAGAGGATATGATGGCTTTGGTCAAGGAAGAAGTGAGCAAGCTCAAACAACGGCAGGATGAGCTGATTGGCAAACTCAAGCTTTCCCTGATGCCCAAAGACCCTAATGACGATAGAGATGTAATTGTTGAGATAAGGGCCGGTGCTGGTGGTGATGAGGCAGGCCTCTTTGCTGCGGACCTGTTCCGGATGTATAGCAGATATGCCGAGACCAAGGGCTGGCAGGTGGAGATCATCGATAGTAGTCAAAGTGAAAGAGGGGGTTTCAAGGAGCTGGTATTTGAGGTCAAGGGCAAAGGCGCCTTCAGCCGCTTCAAGCATGAGCGCGGTGTTCATCGGGTGCAGAGAGTGCCGGTCACAGAAGCCTCGGGAAGAATTCACACTTCCACAACTACGGTAGCAGTCCTGCCGGAGGCAGAAGAGATCGAACTCAACATCAATCCAGATGACCTCAAAATGGAGTTCTTTCGTAGCGGGGGAGCTGGGGGGCAAAATGTGAATAAAGTGACTACGGCGGTTCGCATCACGCACTTGCCCACAGGTATAGTGGCCTCCTGCCAGGATGAGAGGTCTCAGATAAAAAACAGGATGAAGGCTATGGCGGTGCTTCGGGCCAGGCTGCTCGATATGGAGCAAAGGAAGCAATTTGAAAGCATAGATGAAGAGCGGCGAACGCAGGTGGGCAGCGGCCAGCGGGCGGAGAAGATTCGCACCTACAATTTCCCCCAGAACCGGGTTACCGACCACCGAATCAACTTGAGTTTTCACAACCTTCAGCGGATTCTGGATGGGGAACTGGACGAAGTCGTCGAAGCTCTGATCAGCAAAGAGCAGGTTGAACAACTGGAAGCGGCTCTTACGTGATTCTGCGCGAAGCTTTGCAGTCGACCACCCAGACATTAGCCAGAGCAGGAATTCCTGATGCGCCTGTGGAGGCCGAGCTCTTGCTGGGGCATGTCCTGGGGATGTCCAAGACGCGGCTGTATACAGAGCCGGAGCGAATTCTGACTTCAGCGGAAGCGGAGCGTCTATGCCATCTTGTCCAGCGTCGCCTGGCTCATGAGCCGGCGGCCTATATATTGGGGCACTGCGAGTTCTACGGAATCGACTTGTGTATCAACTCTCACACTTTTATCCCCCGACCAGAGACAGAGCTTCTCGTGGAAAGGGCTGTGGAAGTGGCGCACCTTGTTTCCCAGCGAGGAAAGCGGGTTGTCATAGCTGATATCGGCACAGGCTGCGGAGCTATTGCCATCAGCCTGGCTCTGGCACTACCCCGGGCTAAGGTTTATGCCACGGATATTTCAGCTTCGGCTCTGCAGGTAGCCGAGATGAACTGCCGGCGCCACGCAGTGAACGGTCAAGTGGAACTCCTGCAAGGGAATTTGCTTGAGCCGGTGCCTCAGCCCGTTGATATACTGGTAGCTAACTTACCTTATGTCAGAAACTGTGAGCTCAGAGATTTGAGCCCGGAGGTCAAGGATCATGAGCCGACAATGGCCTTGGCTGGGGGCGAGGACGGCATGGACAAGATACGGCAGATGCTAGAACAAGCGCCGGGGAAGGTTAGTCGCGGAGCCTATCTGCTTCTGGAGATAGGCCAAGGTCAGGGTGAGGGGGTGACGTGGCTGGTAAAGAGCCGTTTCCCGCAGGCCAGCGTCGAGCTAATTCCCGACCTGGGCGGTATCGAACGAGTGGCGAAGGTCGGTTTGTAGGTAGGAAGTCAACTCCAGAGGAGTGAGATGATGGAAGAGATAGAGCGATTGGTTCAGTTAGTCGTGAAGTCTCGGAGGGTCATCGGGTTCACAGGAGCCGGGATAAGTACGGAGTCGGGAATTCCCGATTTTCGCAGCCCTGGAGGAATCTGGAGCAGGTATGATCCTGAGGATTTCACCATTCAGAAGTTCCTGAGCGGCCCGGCCGCTCGCAGGGCTATCTGGAAGATGTGCCTCGAGGGTGGACTTCTTGCTGAAGCCAGGCCAAATCCCGCACACTATGCCATTGCCGAGCTCTACCAATTGGGCAAATTGGACTGCGTCATTACTCAGAATATTGACAACCTGCACCAAAAAGCCGGAGTCCCCGAGGATAAGGTATTTGAGCTTCATGGTAATATGGGGTGGGTGGTGTGCTTAAGTTGCCACAGACGATTTCCGATGCCGGGAGTCTTGCAGAAGATAAAGGAGGGGATAGAAGTCCCCGATTGCCCTGACTGTCAGGGTATTCTGAAGCCAGATGCAGTGTTTTTCGGAGAGGCATTGCCACAAGAGACATTGCGGGAAGCTATGCGGCGGGCGCAAAACTGCGACCTTCTGATTGTTATCGGTTCCAGCCTTGCTGTTTACCCTGCTGCTTATGTTCCGACATACGCCAGAGAAGCCGGAGCAACGCTAGCTATCGTCAATCTAACTCCAACCCCCTTCGATCATTACGCTGAAGTGGTCATCCGAGGCGGGGCTGGCGAGGTAATGTCCAAGGTGATGGAGAAGGTGAGGTTTGTCTAGCTGGCAGGCCTGGGCCAAACAATCTCCCAGATGCTCAATCTTTCCTACCAGTCCAGTACTTTTCGGATACGGCGGATGTCCACCGCCTTGCCGGTCTTTTGGTCCACGTCAATCAGAACTGCATCGAAGCTGACCTTTCCCTTACCAACTGCCAGTCGGCTCGGTATCTGTGTAAGGAAGCGCTTGATTACAGAGTCCGGGTCATCCCCGATAACTGAATCCGTAGGTCCAACCATGCCTATGTCGGTGACGTAAGCCGTGCCGCCCGGGAGTACTTGAGTATCGACGGTGCCCACGTGCGTGTGAGTGCCTAACACGGCGCTGACCCGTCCGTCGAGGTATCTACCCATAGCCACTTTCTCGGAGGTCGCCTCAGCATGGAAGTCAACGATAATTGGGATTGACTTATGTTCAAACTCAGCCAGTAACTGATCCATAGCTCGAAAGGGACAATCAACGTGTGTCATGAAGACACGGCCGACCAAGTTAACTATCAGGGCGTTGCTCTTGAGCAGGTAGCCACGACCAGGATCCATGGGTGGATAATTCAATGGGCGGAGAAGAGGAAGATCGCTGTCCAGGTAGGGAACAATCTCGCTGTACGCCCAGACATGATTGCCTGTAGTTATGACATCAATCCCGGAATCGAACAGCTCCTCTGCTGTACCGGGGGTCAGCCCTAACCCGCCGGCAGCATTCTCGCCGTTGCCTATGACGAGGTCAATACTATGTTCATCACACAAGCCCGGGATGATTTCCTTTACCGCCTTCCTGCCAGGCTTGCCGATGATGTCGCCGATTGCCAGTATTTTCAATGCCTTCGACTTAGCTAAGCACAGGTCTACTTAGCGTAATCTATTGCTGTGGTCTCGCGTATCACTACTACTTTTATCTGCCCGGGATACGTCAGGGTCTCCTCTATTTTCTTGGAAATATCCCGAGCCAGTCTGACAGCGGCCAGGTCATCAATTTTGTCTGGTTTTACCATGACACGCACTTCGCGCCCGGCTTGGATGGCGAAAGTCTTTTCCACGCCAGGAAAATCGGCTGCTACATCCTCCAGGTCTTTAACACGCTTCAAATACTGTTCTACGGACTCGCGTCTGGCACCGGGCCGCGAGCCACTTATGGCATCAGCGGCAGCAACAATGAAGCCCATGACGGTACTGGTGTCTGCCTCACCGTGATGTTCAGCAATGGCTTGAACCACAGTGGGATTTCTATCCCACTGCTTGATCAGGTCAGCGCCTATCAAAGCGTGTGGGCCTTGAGTGTGGTGGTCCACCGCCTTGCCAATATCATGAAGTAAGCCGGCTTTCCTGGCGAGGCTGACATTGACTCCAATCTCGCTGGCCAACATACCGGCTAGGTGGGAGACTTCGAGACTGTGCAGCAGGACATTCTGACCATAACTGCTGCGAAATTTGAGCTGGCCGAGCAACTTGACCAGTTCGGGATGCAGGCCTGGCACCCCGGCTTCGTAAGCAGCTCGTTCACCTTCGGTGCGGACGGTAGCTTCAACCTCTGTTCTGGTCTTGTCTACTACCTCTTTAATCCGGGTGGGATGAATGCGCCCATCGAGGATGAGTCTACCTAGGGCAAGGCGGGCTACCTCGCGCCTCACGGGGTCGAAGCTAGAAATAGTAACTGCCTCGGGAGTATCGTCGATGATAAGATCAACGCCTGTAGCTTGCTCTAGGGCCCGGATATTGCGTCCCTCACGCCCGATGAGCCGCCCCTTCATCTCGTCGTTGGGCAGGGGAACAGCGGAAACTGTGGTTTCCGAGACGACGTCAGTAGCACATCTTTGAATAGCTGTGGCCAGGATATCTCTAACCCTGCCATCAGCCTCTTCCTTTATCTTTGCCTCCCACACCCTGACCTGTCGTGCAGCCTCCTCTTCAATCTCTTGCTTCAGCATCTGGAACAGGAGAGCCTTTGCTTCTGTACTGGATGTGCCGGAGAGGGACTCTAACTTTGCGAGCTGTTGCTCTCTTATGGCCTGGAGTTCAGCTGTTAGCCTCTCAGCCTCTTTCTTCTTGTTTTCCAGATCACGCTCACGCCGCTCTACACCCTCTAACTTCCGCTCCAGCGCCTCCGCTTTCTGGTTGGCGCGTTTTTCTATCCGCTGTATTTCGAGGCGACGTTCCTTGTTTTCGGCCTCGGCGGCGTTGCCAACCTTGATAGCCTCTTCTCTGGCTGCACGGAGTAGCTCGTTGTACTTGGTTGTTGCTTCATCCAGTAAGTTCTGTGCCTCTTTTCTTGTTCTTTGGATCTCTCGGTTGGCTACTAATTGCCTGACAAAATACCCAACAAGGATGCCTAAGACAAGAGCAAGGGCAACTATGATAAGTAGGTATTGCTGTAAATAGTCTCCCATATTCCCTCTTTGTTTCGTTGTGATAGTAACAAATGCAAAACATTGCACGCTAATGATAAACCTTTGTCAGGCTATCGTCAAATCATTGTGCTGGGAAACAATCCTATGCCCCGATCTACCTGCTATGTCCTCCGGCAGTGATGTGGGCTGACTTTTGTTGAATTGGTATCTATCGCTTCGAATGACGCAAAGGGTTGGCGTTCTTACACGCACGTTCAAACTATCCAATTTGCCTGAGTAACGGGTCACAGCGACACTTCGACATTGTATCTTCTCTAATATAGAATATGGCCTAAATGAGCCCAAAGATGCCGGCAAGGCTCAATACGGTCTATTTTGGCATTCTCTTTTTTGTTTTCGCCCAGGCGCTCATCCTTCTTGTTGCTCCTCGTATAGATCCATTCCTGGAAGAGAAGCATATAGACATACCAACCCAGCCATCTGCGCCAATATCCTGGTGGCCCGGGGAAGTGACATTACCCTCCGGGGAAGTTATCGAAGTCCCAGCCCATTCGGCGTTAGGGCCAATTCTGATCTATATTCTTGGGGCAGCGGCTGTGCTTGGACTTACGCTCTATAAGATTCCTCTTACAGCTTTGAAGGTCCTTCTCAGGCTCCTGTTTGCCCTTCTATTCAGCTGGGGCGCATTCATCGCCACTGTCTTCTATGTGCCACTGCCAGTGGCTGTCGCCATCGCTATTGCATTCGGAACACTCTGGTTTGTGATACCGCTTGTCTGGCTGCATAACCTGGTATTGATTCTGGCGGTTAGTAGTCTGGGAGCAGTGTTCGGTCGCTTCATTACTCCATGGACAGCGATGGCTATTATTCTGGCGCTCGCGGTCTATGATTTCCTGGCAGTTCGTTTCAAATTCATGCTCTGGATGGCGGACAGGCTTTCAGAGGTAAATGCCTTGCCGGCACTGATTATCCCCAAGGACTACTCCGAATGGAACCGAAACCTGAGGAAACACGGAGAGAAGATGATAGAGGTGAACCCTGCCGAGAGGGAGTACTCTATTTTAGGTGGTGGTGACATCGCCTTCCCCTGTCTGCTCACGGCTTCAGTCTATTTTGCCCGCGGTATACAGCCAGCGGCTACTATGGCGGGGCTCGGATTACTGGGCCTGATCGGCGTCTATGTGATTCAAGCCGTGTTCTTGAAGGGGAAGCCGATGCCGGCTTTGCCCCCTATCGCGGCTTTTACATTGGTTGGATTACTGATTATCTGGTGACATAAGACTGTGGAGGGAAACGCTGATGCCTCCCTTAGCAGCGAACTCTTCCCCTGTATTGTCAACGATCCAGTATCCTCACCGGTCGTCCATTGATAACAAGAGCCTCCGATGATAGTATGTCGCCATGGCGTCCAGAGAGGCGGTGGTTCCAGGGACATGCTTTGCGCGACCACTAGCCGAAGGGGGTGATTGGAAGTGATTCCGCTATTTGAACAATACCGGTTGTTACGTGAGAGACTTGCCCATGTGCCGCTGGGCGAATTTCCTACCCCTGTGCAGAAACTCGAACGGTTAGGCACGGAGTTGGGCTGCGGTCAGCTCTACATGAAGCGCGATGATCTGAGTGGCAGAGTGTACGGTGGCAACAAGCCACGAAAGCTGGAGTTCACACTGGGCGATGCCTTGCGCTCCAAAGCCAAGGAAGTCATAACCTTTGGTGGGGCTGGGTCGAACCATGCCCTGGCCACCGCTATATATGCACGACAACTCGGTTTGAGGAGCATCTCTATGCTAATGCCTCAGCCGAATGCCCATTATGTTCGCCGCAATTTACTCATGAGCTACTGCTGTGGCGCGGAGTTGCACTCGTGTGGAGCTGGGTTAGAGTCCGTAAGAAACAAGCCGCTGGTTTATGCGGCAGCCATCTATCAGTTTTTGCGACACAGGCTGAAAGAAGACCGTCTCCCCTACTTCATCCCTCCTGGTGGTTCTTCTCCGCTGGGTGTCATTGGTTTTGTTAACGCGGCGCTTGAGTTGAAGAAACAGATTATGAGCGGAGGAGTGCCAGAGCCGGATTGTATTTATGTCGCCTGCGGCACGACGGGCACAGGTGCGGGGCTGATGCTTGGGATCAGGGCCGCAGGGCTCAATAGTCGAGTAGTCTCAGTACGGACCAGCACTGGGAGATTCGTCAATGCCGGGGCAATGATCAAACTCATCAATCAAACTAACGCCCTGCTCTGTGCTCTGGATGCTTCTTTTCCCAGATTCAAGTTCTCTGAGATGGACGTTGATATTAGACACGATTACTTTGGCAGGCAATACGCACTGTTTACGGATGAGGGGATGGAGGCGGTATCGCTGATGAGAGAGCGTGAAGGAATCAGGTTAGATGGCACCTACACGGGCAAGACATTAGCAGCTCTAAGACACGACGCAGACAGCGGGAGCTTGCAGGATAAGGTGGTCTTGTTCTGGAACACTCTGAACTCCAGGGACTTCTCTGATGCAATATCATCCATCGACTATCACAGCCTGCCTCGCGATTTCCATCGTTATTTTGAGGAAGAAGTACAGCCCCTGGACCGTGAATAGCGGAGCTGGAATCGTCTTGACTCCAATAAGCTCTACTGAAGACCTCAAAAGGGAGGCCTGTTGCCTCGCAGCACACCTGGGAGACAATGCGGAAGGTCAAGCCGTCCGCTTAGCTGGTGACTTAATGAGTCTCTGCACTGCAGCATATCAAGTCAGCGATTTGTGAAGTAACAGAATAGGAGGAAACAATGACTTCTGTGCAAGACGTACTGGACAGACTCCAGAGCAAGGCTCGCCCGGAGCAGCTAGAGGGAATGGCTAAGTTTGGGATGGCTATTGAGCGGAGACTGGGCGTCTCGGTTCCCGACATGAGAAGACTGGCTAAGGAAGTAGGAAAGGATCACAAGTTAGCGCTGGAGTTATGGAAGACAGGCATAGCCGAGGCAAGGATTGTGGCTGGGATGGTCGGTGATGCTGCTAAGCTAACTGAGGAACAGACGGAGGAGTGGGTGAAAGGCGTCAATTCGTGGGACGTCTGTGACCAGGTGTGCATGAATCTCTTTGAGAAGAGTCCATTAGCTTGGAGGAAGATCGGCGATTGGGCTGAGCGGGAAGAGGAGTTCGTCAGAAGGACAGCCTTCTCGCTGATGGCTTGTCTGGCATGGCATGATAAGAAGGCGAGCGATGATAAATTCATCGAATTGCTTCCTGTGATAGTACGAGGGGCTACGGACGAGCGTAACTTCGTCAAGAAAGCCGTGAACTGGGCTCTGAGAAGCATCGGGAAAAGGAACCTCAATTTGAATGGAGCTGCAATAGATACCGCGAAACAGATTCAACGGCTCGGCTCGAAGGCTGCTCGCTGGATTGCTGGCGATGCTCTCAGGGAACTGGAGAGCGACGCTGTCCAGAGTAAGCTCAGAAAGTGAGCGCTGCCCCAGAACCTGCAACTCGGGCAACGAATGCCCGAGTTATTGTTTCCTAGCTCTGCAGCCTCACCTGCACAAAGTACTAAAGGGCTATTGACTGTCTTTCACACAGCCGTATAATGGTTTACATAGGAATATTACGGTGTTGATGAAGGTCGGAACGGAACAGTAGATGTTGTTAGCAACATGGTGATGAATCGGTTTATATCGGAGAAGAGGGTGAGAGACCGGCACTTCAGGAGGCAGATGGCATGAAACGATTTTCCTGGGTGATTCCACTTGTACTTATCATAGTTATCAGTTTGATGTTGCCCTTGCCACTTACAGTGGCAGCACGGTCCGATGCAGGACGATCGCCCCTGGCAGATCTTATCAATGGTGCTGACTCCATCATAGTTGGCACGGTTGTTGAACGCGGTAGTTATTGGAATGACGAGCATACTGGGATTTACACCTCGGCGGTCCTCTTGGTGGAGGAGAGGCTCAAGGGCACGGCAAGGCAGAACAAGATTGCTATCACCGTGTCCGGAGGAGAGGTTGATGGGTTGGGACAGTGGGTATCCAGCATGCCCAGCTTTGAGAGAGGCGAGAGGGCAGTTGTGTTTCTGAGGAAACTCTCCAGGGCGCAGCTCCCCAGGGCGAAGGACCTAGACCTGCAGCTTCCAGAAGAACAGTTTGAAGTTTACGGGGGCTTCCGTGGTAAGTTTACAGTTACGGGAGATAAGGTGGGCAACATACCTTTAGCCCGAGTTAAGGAAACCGTGAATAAGGTTCTGAAGGGTCGGGAATTGACATATGTGGAATCGGATGTCGCCTTATCTGCTGTGGCGCCTTCATACTCTTATTCAGGGCTTTCTTGGCCTCATCCTCCGGACCCAGTGGTAAGCTATCGGATCAATGAAAACTGTGGCGACTGTACAGGAGAAGGAGCAGCAGTCCGGACCGCCGCGGCAACCTGGAATGCCGCAGGTGCCCTTTTTTCCTTTAGTTATGCTGGAACCACTTCGGCTACCACCTATAGCTACAATGGAGTCAACGAGATTTTGTGGAGAAACCTCGGCAGCGCGGGGACTATAGCACGTGCGGTTATATGGTACATTGGCAGCACTATACTAGAAAGCGATATGGAGTTCAACGACTATTATGCCTGGAGCACGGCAGCGACTCCCCCCGCCGGTCAGTGTGATGTTCAGACCGTGGCTTTGCACGAATTTGGACACTTTCTCATGCTGGATGACTTATACGGCGCCGGGGATAGTGACAAGGTGATGTATGGCTATTATTCGCCAGGCACAACCAAGCGTGCTCTACACGCTGATGACATAGCTGGCATCCGATACATCTATGGCATCGCACCTACTTTGCCCAATGCCCCGACTAACATCATAGCTACATCTGTCTCCTCCTCACAAATCAACCTCACCTGGCAGGACAACTCCAGCAATGAGACTGGATTCAAGATAGAGAGGAGGACAGGCTCCGGCTCCTATTCCCAGATAGCCACCGTAGGTGCCGGTGTTACCAACTATAGCAACACCTTGCTTAGCGCCAATACTACCTACTACTACCGTGTAAGGGCGTATAGTGCTGCTGGCGATTCCGGTTACTCCAATGAGGCGATGGCAACAACCCTACCGCCGCCGCCACCGGCACCGACTTTGAAGTCGCCGGCGAGCGGCTCGACGGCGCCTAGTCTAACGCCGAAACTAGAGTGGAACGCTTCGAGTGGAGCTGTGTGTTATGGAATACAGCTAGCGACCAGCTCCAGCTTCACCACTTTGTTGGTTAACGGGACCGGAATCACGGAGCTCTTCTATGATGTCCCTGAAGGGATTCTCAAGTGGAATACGACCTACTACTGGCGTGTAAATGCAGCAAACAGCTACGGCAGTGCCTCGAGTTGGTCCAGCTCCCGCTATTTCAAGACAGCAGCAGGGCCACCACCAGATGCCCCGAGTAATCTAATAGCTAATACCATCTCTTCTTCCCGGATAGACCTCACCTGGCAGGACAACTCCAGCAATGAGACTGGATTCAAGATAGAGAGGAGGACAGGCTCCGGCTCCTATTCCCAGATAGCCACCGTAGGTGCCGGTGTTACCAACTATAGCAACACCTTGCTCAGTGCCAATACCACTTACTATTATCGAGTGAGGGCATACAATCGAACGCTGAACTCCGGCTATTGTGAAGAAGCTTCAGCTACAACTCTACCATCGCCACCACCGGCACCAACACTAAAATCCCCAGCCAGTGCCTCTACAGTGTCCAATTTGGCACCGAGGCTCGAGTGGAATGTCTCAAGTGGAGCCGTCTCTTACGGGTTACAGGTTTCGACCAGCTCCAGTTTCAGCAATTTGATAATCAATGAGACCGGGATAACAGACGTTTTCTATGACATGCCTCCCGGGACTCTCAATTGGAGCACCACCTACTACTGGCGCGTCAACGCCAGAAACAGCTATGGCAGCGTCTCAACCTGGTCCGGTTACCGCTACTTCAGGACTTCAGCAGGATCCTGAAATACTCTTTCGATTGTGGCTGTGTGGGATTCACTGGTGGTGTCATTCGAGTGGCTAGACTGTTCATAGGTGCCCGGGGTGTTACACATTCGTTGGTTGTTTGCCTGCTGGACGCGCTGTCTAACAGTATTGAAAGAAATGCAAGTACATTGTGGTGGTAGTCGTCTCCCTCGCCAAAAAGCGTCAGGTCCTCCCCATCCGATGTGTCCGGGAAATATGGGGGTTAATAGAGCGCTGTCAAAATAGCAGCCGGCTCTGGATGCCCAGGTCTGCAAAGGCAGAGGTAAGTTCTTTGCCTTTTGAGCAGAAGAAATCATAGCTCATGGCTTCTTCGAGGTGGTATTTCGTGTACATCCAATCGGCGTAATGGTAGTTCATTCTGTCAATCAGTACGTAGTCCGCCTTACCGCTAAGCTGAGCAGGAAGCCCCTCCGCCCCGGGGAGCATGGGAGCAATCATGGCAAAGGTCCTGATGCCACCAAGATGTAGCTCTTGGAGCGCTGCAATCCTTTCCTTAATCGGTGGTGCACCTGGCTCAAACAGCTTTCTCATTTCGTCGTCCGCGCTAGCAACTGATAACCCGACCTCGATCTCATGGTCTCCCTCGAATAGGTTTATGTCACGTAGCACGAGTGGGGATTTGGTCTGGACTGTGACGGGCCAATCATGCCGAATCAGTATCTTGAGGCACTCTTTTGTCAGTTCGTACTCTTTTTCGACTGGTTGATAAGGGTCACACACCCCGCTGACCCATACCCTGCCGGGAGGTCTACGGGCTATTTCACGCATCAATAAGTCCGGGGCATTGATCTTCACATCAATGAATCCACCCCACGGCTCCAGATGGCCAGTGAACCTCTTCATAAAACGAGCGTAACAATAGGTGCAACCGTGCTGACATCCGACGTACGGATTGACCGCATAGTCGAAGACTTGCGATTTTGATAGTATGCTGAGCGCACAGGTTTCTCTAGGAATCATGTATGGACCAACTCACCAACGGTAGCGATGTCCGTGGATTATTTTACCATCTATTCCCTTCTGGAAAATGAGGTGCTAGAATATGATGAACACATAGGAAATAATTGTGTGTGGAATGGAAGGCGAGCGAAACTACTACGAAATCCTGGGCATTGCACCAGACGCCAGCGCTGAAGCAATCAAAAGGGCGTATCGCAGACTGGCTTTTCAGTGCCACCCGGACAGGAATCAGAAAAGCGAGGAAGCCCACAGGAAAATGGAGGAAATAAACGAGGCTTATGCTGTCCTGTCCGATCCGACTAAACGCAGGGAGTATGATCTTCCCCGCGGGTATGGTAAGAGAGTGCCAAAGTTCAAGAAGGGCAGCAAAGTGAGAGTCGGTGTTAATTCGCCTTCACCCTACAGAGGCCTGTCTGGCATCGTGGATAAGGAACCCGTTAATGATGCCTTCCGCTTCTGGTACACGGTGAGAATCGAGTCGAAAGGCTTGACTGCAGTCAGGCGGTTCGCTGAAGAGGAACTTGAGTAACCGGCGATTGTCGCTGACCCGACCACCTGGCGTCTAAAATCAACTACTGTTATCCATGTCTGTTGTGGCTTCGTTGTCCCCTGATCACATTCAGGATGCACTCCACTAGTGACGATTGAGCCGCCTAACGCGTCCTTCGTAACTCAATGCCGCACATGCTCGTCCGGCAACTCATTTCACCAGAACGGGCTCGAAAATGCTAAACTAGCCGCAGAGTACGGAGGAAGATAACCATGATGGTAGGATTGATCGTTTTCATGACTTTTGTAGCTCTGCTTCTTGCCTTTTGGGAAATCCAGATTGAAGGCAAGGATGGCTGGGCGGCGAAGCTGCCATGCTGGCGTGTGGAAAAGGGACGCCTGGTCAAGTTGACGGGCGGACGCCCGATAACTGGCTACCACTTCTTCATGACACTGTTCCTGATTGCCATAGTCCATCTGCCGCTGTTCTTCGTTTCCTGGAGTTGGCGGCTAGAGAGCCTGTTGCTCGGTTTCTATGTAGGTATGGTTTTTCTGGAAGATTTCTTCTGGTTTGTCTTGAACCCGAATTATGGGATCAGGAACTTCCGCAAAGGAAAAATCTGGTGGCACAAGCAGTGGTGGGGGCCGGTCCCTGCCATGTATTGGTTCCTGCTCGTCATCGTCATCGTACTGATCTATCTGGGAAGAGGGGCTGTCTAGATAGCTACACGGCATCGACAGAGCGAGTTTCCGTTGACGTGTAAGTGACATTCGGAGTTAGGCTATGCTCTGTTGTCTGTTATGGGGTTGCTGGGTTGTGTATTGAAAGACGCGACCCCGAGGGGATTTGAACCCCTGATCTCCACCGTGACAGGGTGGCATGTTAGACCGCTACACCACGGGGCCCCGTAATGAATCCAGCGTGCAATATAATAGAAAACCTGCTTGATGTCAAACTTGCCTTGTGCGGCGTGCTGGTGTATCATTGTGCCTTGGGACCAGGGGAAGGAAGTTGACAGGGAAAAACGAATTCCTGTAGAATAGGGAGTTGTCGGCACTTTAACAATTGAATAGTGGAAGGAAGGTTTTTTTGGAGAGCTTGATCCTGGCTCAGAATAAACGTTGGCGGTGCGCCTTATGCATGCAAGTCGGACGGGGTTATGGTTTTCGGATTGTAACCCAGTGGCGAACGGCTGAGTAACGCGTAAGCAACCTACCCTGGAGTGGGAAATAACCCGCCGAAAGGCGGGCTAATGTCCCATGTGGTAATCAGGCGGATGCCTGGTTACTAAAGCCTTCGGGTGCTCCAGGAGGGGCTTGCGTCCGATTAGCTAGTTGGTAGGGTAATGGCCTACCAAGGCAGAGATCGGTAGCTGGTCTGAGAGGATGGCCAGCCAGATGGGGACTGAGACACGGCCCCAACTCCTACGGGAGGCAGCAGCAAGGAATTTTGGGCAATGGGCGAAAGCCTGACCCAGCGACACCGCGTGAGGGAAGAAGGCCTTCGGGTTGTAAACCTCTTTTCCTGGGGAAGAATTCTGACGGTACCCAGGGAATAAGCCTCGGCCAACTACGTGCCAGCAGCCGCGGTAATACGTAGGAGGCTAACGTTATTCGGATTTACTGGGCGTAAAGGGAGCGTAGGCGGTTCCTTAAGTCGAATGTGAAATCTTCTGACTCAATCAGAAGGCGCCATTTGATACTGGGGGACTTGAGAGCAGCAGAGGAAAATGGAATTTCCGGTGTAGCGGTGAAATGCGTAGATATCGGGAAGAACACCAGTGGCGAAGGCGA
>JBBIMO010000006.1:0-64675 GCA_037444365.1 Chloroflexota bacterium | reverse complement strand
ACTCACATCAATGCAGTGGGTGCCGATGCGCCTGGGAAACAGGAACTAGAGCCTTCCATATTGAAAGAGGCAATTGTCGTCGTTGATGACCTGGCACAGGCAAGCCACAGCGGGGAGATCAATGTCCCGATTGAGAAAGGCCTTTACAGTATCAACGATGTTCGAGGAACACTCGCTGAGGTGATTGTGGGCAGGAGGAAAGGGAGGACAGACAGCAGGGCTATTACCGTGTTCGATTCGACTGGCATTGCCGTTGAGGACATAGCTGTGGCGAAGCTCGTGTTTGAGAAAGCCCAGCAGTCGGGTGGGTATCCATCTATTGACCTGGTGGGGTGATGAAAGCGACGACGATGAAGGTAATTGATCTGCGTAGCGATACAATCACGCATCCCACAGCCGAGATGCGAAAAGCGATGTTTGAGGCGGAAGTGGGTGACGATGTTTACGGTGAGGATCCCACTGTTAACCGTCTTGAGGTGATGGCGGCCAAAATGATGGGGAAGGAGGCTGCGCTCTTCGTCACCTCTGGCACCCAGAGTAATCTTGTGGCAGTGCTCACTCATACTAACCGTGGAGACGAGGTCATACTGGGAGATGAGGCACACATCTTCTGGTATGAAGTGGGTGGCGCTTCGGTCCTGGGCGGTGTAACCGTGCGTACCGTGCCGACTGATAACTGTGGACGTCTGAATCTGGATGACATCGAACCGGCGATTCGCAGCAAGGATATCCACTACCCGAGGACGGCGCTCATTTGTCTGGAGAACACGCATAATCGCTGTGGCGGCGCTGTCCTTACAGAAGAGTACACAAACGAAGTGTGTGATCTAGCCCATGGGCGTGGACTAAAAGTGCATCTGGATGGCGCACGCATTTTCAACGCAGCAGTTGCCCTAGGCGTGTCGGTGTCTGCGTTGGCACGGGGTGCAGATTCAGTGGCATTGTGTCTTTCCAAGGGGCTGAGTGCGCCGGTTGGGTCGCTTCTATGTGGGAGCAAGGACTTCGTAGGGCGGGCGCGGAAGTTTCGTAAGATGTTGGGTGGCGGTATGCGCCAGGCGGGGGTTATCGCTGCTGCGGGCATCGTGGCACTGGAGACCATGATAGATCGTCTGGCGGAAGATCATGCTAATGCGAAACGTCTGGCGGAGGGCCTGGCGGGCATCAAAGGGATTAAGCTGGCTCAGGATGATGTGGCTACCAACATCGTGATGTTCCACATACCCCCGGAGTGGTCTGTTGTCGAGTTTGTGGAGAGCCTTGAAGGAACAGGCGTGAAGGTAGGCCTGCGCGATGGTCGCCCCTTCCGTGCGGTTACTCATCGCATGGTGTCATCCTCGGATATTGACGAAGCACTGGCACGAATTGAGACAGTCTGTAGCAAGCTCCGTCGCAAGACGCGATAACGACTCTGTCGTGACACCGTCGCAGCAATCACTTAGTCAATGCGTTGTGGTCTAAGACTGGTCTTTACTTCTTGAAGTCTTCAGAGATATGATGGAGATAGATTTCTATGACTGTAGGGAAGAGGATGAGCAAAGCAGAGGAAGCAAAGAAGCAACTGGAAAAGGGCTTTTCCTGCGCCCCTGCAGTGTTTGCAACATACAGTCAACAGCTGGGGCTAGAGAAGGAATTGGCTTTGAAGATTGGCTGCGGGTTTGGGGGCGGAATAGGGCGCATGGGGAGGACGTGTGGTGCTGTGACCGGAGCAATTATGGTTATCGGGCTGAAACACGGTCAGGTGAATCTGAGTGACGAGAAGTCCAGACAAGAGACACACCGGTTAGCGAAGGAGTTCATAGGCAGGTTTACAGCACTTCATGGCTCCACCGAATGTCGGGAACTCATCGGATATGACTTGAGTAATGCCCGTGAACTCAAATCAGCAAGAGATAGCGGAGTCTTTCGAACCAAGTGTGCTGGCCTTGTCTATGATGCAGCCTCTATACTCGATGATATCCTTGACCTTCAGCAGTGAACGGCGTCAAATGCAATGCTGCACTTGACCCGGCGTATTTGCAATCCTCTTCAAAGCGGTTGGTCAGCTGTTGTGGCTTGGTTGGGTGGCATAGGTGGCTGGTGGGGTGGTCAGAGCGAGCAACATGGCTGCGATGGCTAGGCCCGCAAAGGCAAGCCATATTGTGTGATAGCTGCCCGAGTTATCAAATACCCATCCGGCTAGAGGAGGGCCGGCGACGCTTCCCAGTGCCATTGTGCCCAGTACGAAACCATGGATGGTGCCGAAGCTAGTTCTGCCAAAGGACTCCCTTATCACGGAAGCTCTCAGCGTGTTGTTGCCCCCGTAGCCGACACCGAAAAGTATAAGGAAAGGCGTTAGCAGCCATACGGTGTCCGAGGAAGCAAATCCAAGGAAGAGTAAGCCCCCGCACATCATGGCAAAGGCACTGGCCATTACTCGCCTTGTGTCGAACCTGTCTCCAAGCCACCCCAGGACGAGCCGGCCCACGATGCTTACCAGTGCGAGAAGGCTAGCTACTAGGCTCGAATGTGCCCGGGTGATCTGGATGCTGTTGAGGTATGGCATTATGTGTGTAACCACGGCACTCACTATTGTTGCCTGGCATAGTAATGACAGGGCTATGTGCCAGAAGGTACGGCTCTTAAGGGCCTGTCTGGTCGCAATATTCACTTCGGCAATTGCTGCCTGAGCCGAATTGTTGCTCGAGGTTGGAGCGCCTTCCGCGTCACCATCGGGCCTATAGCCATATTGTTCAGGTTTGTGGCGAACTAGAATGGAAAGTGGGAGACACAGGGCCAGCATGCCTATGGCAAGGATAGTGAGAGCCTTTTGCCATTCATATGTGTCAATGAGTCGAACTATGACCGGAACGAGCAGGCCACTGAAGCCGTAGCCGGAGACCATGACCCCGGTGGCTATGCCTATTTTCCTCCTGAACCAGTGGGCAACTGCTGTCATTAGCACTGTGCTGCTACAAACGCTCATGCCTACGGCCAGCAGTAGAAAAGCTCCGTAGAACATGGCTAGTGAATTGGTATGACTCAGAAGTATCAACCCCAGACTGGAAACAATCGTTCCCCCGAACAGAAGACGTCTCGGGCCCCACCGGTCGACGAGTATTCCAACCACCGGGGCAAGAAGGCCAGCTTCCATGCCGCGGAGCGAGGCGGCAAATGAGATTTGCGCATAGCTCCAATCAAATTTAGTTGCTAGCGGTTCGAAGAAAGCAGTGAACCCATAGAAGACCACTCCGCCCGTGTAGAGCGAGATAAAGAAGCAGGCGACAACCACCCACCACCCGTAGAATATCCTACGTGGCTTCCAAGCTAAGTTCCAGTGCATGGCACGAAGATTTCTGTCTTTGATCGCTTCGGAGCAGAGTCGTCTCGTAGGTGGCTCTTCAAAGTGAATGCTCCGACGTAACCTGCAATACTACCATCTAATGTACTGGTATGCAAAACCCGCTTTGGCAAGTGCGTAGAGCGCCGTATAGGGTCAGGCTGAGACTACAAATTTCTGGTGAAGAAACTAGTCACTTCGGCAGCCAGGCTAGATTCATATCCCCACCAGAAATGGTCTGCTGCTTCAATGACTTGGCACTCCTTGGGCTGAGGTAGGCTCTGGCAAAACTCGAGGAATTGGCTGGTGGGTGTGAAACTGTCCCTACTTCCCGAGATAAGGAATTTTGGTTTGGAGCAGTCTCTGAGGAAGTCAAAGTCGAACATATTGAGCGGGGGCGAGACCGCCGCTAGTGCTTTAATTCGGGCATCTCTGGAGCCAGTAAGGAAAGCAAAGCCGGCACCAGCCGAATAGCCGGCAAGCCCGATTCTCCTGGGGTCCACTTGTTCTATGGTACTCACAAAGGCAATGGCTGCTTCAGCATCGTCCTGTTCTCCTATTCCGTGATCGAACTCTCCTTGACTCTCACCTACTCCGCGGAAGTTGAATCTGAATGAAACGAACAGTGCCCGTGTCAATGTTTGAGTGAGGCTGCAGACCACATTGTTATCCATGCTGCCCCCGTAAAGCGGATGAGGGTGGCAGACTATCACCGCCGGGAAACGTCCGGCACCTCCCGGTATCTGCAGTATTCCTTCGAGGGCAAGCTCACCGCAGGGGAATGTCACCCTTGTTTCCTTCATCCTCTCTTCACAAGCCTCGCGCCTATTTGACTGCAACTTGGATCAGAATATCGCCCAGCAAGCCGCCGCTCGTTTGGGGGACATTCCCATGTCTCACCACGTCGCCCGGTTTCACCCCGGCAGGAATTCTTATGTCCAATCTCTTCCCTCGTCCCCTTAGTATCCTCTTTGCTTCCGAAGGTCCTAAAGGATAAGGAGGGGCCGCTACCCTTCAAGAAGTCGCCAAATACCTCATCGAGAAAGTTGAGTCTCAGACCAGCCCCGCCGAAATCTTTCATCATTTCCTCCAATGTGGTTGCGGTGAAAGGACTGCTAGAGATGTCGCCTGCATTGCCGACAGTGCCAAAGTGGTCATGTTGGTTCCTCTTCTGAGGGTCGCCGGGGGCTCCGTAAGCCTCGTTGACTTCCTTGAATTTGTCATTGGCCCATTTCCCTTTGCAGGGTTTACAGCTAGGATGATATTGCATGGCCAGTTTCCGACAGGCCTTCTTGACCCCTGCGCCAGAGGCGCCGCGAGATACGCCCGGAATCCCGTAATGGTCCTTGGCCATTCATCCATAGGCGATCGCCAGCATCGTGCGATTTGTCCGCTGGTTGCTATTCACAGGAATTATAGCAGAGCGGTGCAATGGACGTTGATTGGAGATGTCTGCAGGTCCGTCTCTGGTGATAAGTCAATGAGTTTGATGCAGGTGTGGAAATCGCTTGAAAGGCAGCGGTGTTTGACAACTAGACTTTTCCCTGCTATATTTCGATGGTTTGTTTCGGCCCTCAAAGCAACAGAGTGGAGGTATTCGAAATGGTCATTGTCGGCGAGAATATACATGTCATAGCTAAAGAGGTTTCCACAGCGATAAGAGAAAGAGATCCCAAGGTGATTCAGAGCTTAGCTAGGGCCCAAGCTGAAGCTGGAGCGGACTACATTGACCTGAACGTTGGCCCAATGAAGAAAGACACTGAAGAGACCATGCAGTGGTTGGTCAACGCAGTGCAGGAGGCTACTGATTTACCTTTGTCTATAGATACCCTGAATCCCGTGGCTATGGAGGCGGGCTTAAAGGCTTGTCGGCAAAGACCCCTGCTCAACTCCGCTTCAGGAAAAGCTATTTCCAAGGAGCAGATGCTTCCTTTGGCCAAAAAGCATAACTGCAATGTAGTGCTTTCGGTGATGACGGATAAGGGGATGCCCCCGGATGTTGAGTCCAAAATAGATAGCATTATGGGCACGGTTGAGTATGCCAATGAGCTGGGAATTCCAAATGAAGATATCTGGGTTGACCCCATACTTCTCCCCATCAGCACGGCTGGAGAGGGACAGAGGTTCACTGTGCTAAATCTGGAATTCATCAAGATACTTGAGGATGTTTTGCCCGGGGTTAAATCCACAGTAGGGCTTTCCAATACGTCTAATGGGGTCCCAGGGGCACTTAGGCCGCTTCTTAACCGCACTTATCTGGTCATGCTTGCGAGAAATGGACTTTATTCAGCCATCGCTGACCCATTGGACACAGAGCTTATGAGCTTGATCGGGGGAGGGATGCCGAGAGTTGTCGAGCTTATTCATAAGGCTATGGACGGGGAGGACATAGACCTGTCCGTCCTATCCCAGAAGGAAGTTGACTATGTTAAGACTGCCAGGGTTCTTATCGGGGGGACCCTATACTCTGATGCCTGGCTTGAAAGCTGACAATCAGTTTGTCACCCTGAGCCATATCGAAGGGCCTGGATGCTTCGCCCCGGCAAGTTGGGGCGCAGAATGGCAGGCGGCTTGTCAGATAACCTTGGTAAAGTGAAGGAGGATCAGGAATGGAATATAAAGCACCAGTTGAAGCATATACAGGGGTAGTCAGAGAGGTAACGATTGGGAAGGGAAAGAAGAGCTTGAAGATCGGGGGGGAGAGTATTCTCCCCTTTCACTTTTTTGACCAGGGCTCAAATCCCAATCCAGCGAAGTTCGCTTTGGAAGTTGCTGATATGAAGCCTGAAGATTGGCCGGAGCATCTGATTGAGCCCTTTAGAGACGTGATTGCTGACCCGATAAAATGGGCTAGGAAGTGTGAAGCCTTTAATGTGGATGCCGTTTCTCTCTTTCTAATGAGTACCGACCCGGCGGTCAAGGATGCTCCCGCTAGCCAAGCTGCGGCATTGGCTAAAGAAGTGGCCGAAGCCATAAATGTGCCGTTGATTGTCTATGGTTCAGGAGATGAAAAGAAGGATGTTGAGGTTCTTTCCAAGGTTGCTGAGGTGTGTGATGGGATGAATCTGCTTGTGGGTCCGGCGCTTAAGGAGAACTACGAAGCGGTTGGCAAGGCAATTCTGGACCACGGACACACTGCTATTGCCCAGACTCCTCTGGACATCAATTTGCTTAAGGAGTTAAATGTGAAGCTCAGCAAGTTCTTCCCCCCTGACAGAATTGTGATTGACCCCTTGACTTCGGCGTTGGGCTACGGCATGGAGTATGGTTTCTCTCTAATAGAAAGAGTGAAACAGATTGGGATTATGACCAAGGACAGTATGACTATGATGCCTATTATTGCCAATCTGGGTGGAGAGTGCTGGAAGACAAGACAGGCTAAGGAAAGCAAGGAACAAGGATTGCTTTGGGAAGGCATAACAGCACTATCGCTTTTGCTGGCTGGAGCAAATATCCTTGTTTTGAGGCATCCGGAGACCTTGAAATTAGTAAAGGAGACTATACGAGCGAGGTGAGAAATGGCAGAACTAAAGGTAAAAGAAATAACACGTAAACTAGAGGAAATTGAGAAGAAGATAAGAGCAGAGGTTCCGTGGGAGCCAGTCGGCTGCACGCCGATGCCGGAGATTCCCGACCTCAGAAGCTGGGATATGAGGCTGTTGAAAACCTATGCGCCTTTCTATGCGCCGTTTTGTGATCTGTGTTGCTTCTGTACTTATGGCAAATGTGACCTCACAGAAACAAGGAGAGGTGCCTGCGGCATTGATATAGCTACCCAGCAAGCAAGATGGGTGCTTCTGGCTTGTTTGATGGGGTGCTCCGCTCACAGCTCCCATGCCGGTCATATCTTGGAGTTCCTGATCGAAAGACATGGTGCTGACAAGAAGATAGATCTGGGTGGGGCGGTCAATATCGAAGCACCGCATATCAGAACTGTTGTGGGCCTGAAGCCTGAGACTCTGGGTGACCTTGTAGTAGCCATAGAATACGTCTACAAGGAGCTTGCCCATCTTCTCGATTCCACCAACATGGGACAGGAAGGCAGTTATCTGGATTACGAGTCGAAGGCCTTGCACGCTGGGATGCTGGACCACGTGGGAATGGAAGTGGCTGATATTGCTCAGATAGTGGGGTTTGGTTACCCGACTTCGGTTGCCGACACACCCCTTGTAGATTTGGGATGGGCTGCGGTGGACAAAAGCAAACCGGTAATCTTGTTCGTAGGACATAACCCGGCGACTTCAACCGTGGTTGTTGACTATTTGCGGGAGAACGACCTTTACGACAAGGTAGAGGTTGCTGGTATATGCTGCACTGCCAACGAAACAGCCAGGTATTGCGACAGGCTGAGAGTTGTTGGTCCTTTTTCGCGGCAGTTGTTCTTCCTGAGAAGCGGCATTGCCGATGTCATTATGACGGATGAGCAGTGTATTAGAACGGATATGCCCATTGAGGCATCGAGAACTGGGGCGGCACTAATTGCCACCCTGGATAAAGCCATGTATGGGCTTGAGGACGCCTCCGCGATGGATACGGAGGAGATAGTGAAGCAGATGGTGGATGACAAGAAGCATTTCGCCATTCTGGAACCGCGAAAGGCGGCCGAGGTAGCAGCCAAAGTTGCTATGCAAATTGCTCCGCTGAGGAGAAAGGAGTGGCTGAGAGAGGAGGAGGCTAAGGAACTGGCTCAGAAGTGCAACGTTTGTGGCATGTGTGAGCAGGTGTGCCCCAACCTTTTCAACATCGGTGCTGGTATAGCTGAGGTTGCCAAGGGCAAATTTGACCTGATAAGGGAGCAATTCAGCTTGTGTGTCGGCTGTGGCAAATGCGAAGCAGAGTGCCCACGCAAGATCCCCATTTTCAAGATAATGCAGGTGGCAGCGAGCAAGGAAAGTTGGAAAATGAGGGCTGGGCGTGGTCCGATTATGGATACGGAGATCAGGACTGTTGGGGCGCCCATAACGCTAGGCACGATTCCCGGAATCGTTGCCTTTGTTGGTTGCTCCAATTATCCGGATATACGAGATCTTCCCGAAATGGTCGAGGAGTTTGCCAAGAGGAAATACATCGTTGTGGTTTCAGGTTGTGCTGCCATGGTGGTGGGTATGAAAAAGGATGCGGAAGGCAAGACCATTTACGAGAAATATCCTCCCAATTTTGATGCTGGTGGGGTGGTGAACGTGGGTTCCTGTGTTGCCAACAGCCATATCACCGGAGCGGCAATAAAGGTGGTCAATATCTTTGCCAAGCTTCCACTGAGGGGGAACTACGAGGTAGTAGCTGATCATACCATAAGCAGGTTGGGTGCTGTTGGAGTGGGCTGGGGAGTATATTCTCAGAAGGCGGTTGCGATCGCGACTGGTTGTAACAGGCTAGGTATCCCGGTGGTACTGGGGCCTCACTCCTCCAAATACCGAAGGTTATATCTCTCAAAGAAGGAGGAAGGTGATTGGAGGGTTATGGATGCCAGGAAGAAGGAGATTGTGGATAGTGGAGAGCCTTCACCCGAGCACCTAGCCTATGTCACCGAAACAAAGGAAAAAGCCATGGTTATGATCCCCAAGTTGTGCATAAGGAAGAATGATACCCCGCAAGGAAGGGCAGTTAAGCTGAATCATTACATCTCCCTGCACAAGAAATATATGGGAGACGGCCTTCCTGAGGACATCCACCTCTTCGTGCGCAGGGACCCCGATATTCCCCTGGTGTACAAGAAGGAGGTGCGAGAGCATCTACAGAGAATTGGCTGGAAACCGAAGGAGCCTGTAGGTCTTCCCACCCTGATTGGAACTTATCCCAGCAAAGTCCCTGTGGACGCAGTGATACATTAGAAGGAGGGCAAAATGAGTGCAACAATACCACGCCACAGAGTAAACGTCTTAACCGGAATCAAGTCGGGGAGGTTGATTGAAGACCCGGCGGAGTATGCCGACCTCATCAGGAGGGCAAAAAGGCCGTTGCTGGTGATTGGTCCGCTTGTGTTGACGTCTATGCTTGATGGAAAACCACTGCTGGAGTACGCGTTGGACATAGCTAAGGCGGCTGGTATTCCCATCTGCGCTACAGCTCAAACTAGGGGCAGGATTGTGGAGTTGGGAGTACAGCCAGATTGCGTTTACGATGCTGTGGAGATAATAAATGCACTTAAGGACCCTGGCTGGCGGGGGGTTAAGAAGGAGGGAAACCATGACCTGGTGATGTTCTTGGGGGTCAGGAGTGACCTTGGGACTCAGGGTCTGTCTACGCTTAAGCACTTTGCTCCTCACTTGAAGACAATGGCTTTGTGTAAACATTATTTTCCACATGCCAATTATTCGCTTCCCAATTTCAGGAAAGACGAGCAATGGAAGGCTTTCTTAGATAGCCTAATAAGCAACTTAAAGAAAGGAGAGTAAGAGATGGAGTTTCATGTAGACATAGGGCCTCAATACGAAGGCGAGGTGATACGGAAGGAGAACCTATACATTGAGTTCGGCGGGCCAAGGGTAGCACACAAATTTGAGTTGGCAACACTGAAAAAGCCTGAAGAGATAGAACATGATAAGGTGCAGGTCATCGGCCCTGACTTGAGTGAGCTGAAACCCTACGATGACGAGAAGAAGATCGGCAGCTATCCTTTGGCCATTCTGGTTGACGTCGCCGGCTCCGAGCTGGACAAGGATGCCGAACCAATAATCGAAAGAAGAATTCATATGTTCACCAATATGATTGAGGGCTGGTATCATATGAATCAGAGACAGGATATATGGCTAAGGATGAATAAGGAATGTCATGCAAAAGGGTTTGCCTCTCTGCATGAATTGGGGGCAATCTATAACTTTCTTTTCAGCTCTGAGTTGCCAATTATCGAGAAGATCCAAACGACTCTGATTACTGATGCTAAGAAGGTAGCCGAACTTCTGCCCGCAGCTTTAAAGACATATCAGGCAAGAGACGCTCGGGCGAGGGCTCTCAGGGATGAGGATGTGGATACGTTTTACGGGTGTGCCCTATGCCAGAGCTTTGCCCCTACTCACATGTGCACTATAGCTCCAGATAGGATTGCCAATTGCGGTGCCATAAACTGGTTTGATGGTCGCGCGGCTGCCAAGATTGATCCCGAGGGACCGATATTTGGCATTGCCAAAGGGCAGCTTTTGGATCCTGTGAAGGGTGAGTACGAAGGGTTGAACGCCGTAGTGCGGGAAAAATCGTTAGGAACCTATGATAGGGTCTATCTCTACAGTGCTTTCGAGCACCCCCATACGTCCTGTGGCTGTTTTGAAGCAATCGTATATTACATTCCTGAATTAGATGCTTTTGGGCTAGTGAACAGGGAGTACAAGGGCGAAACGGTCATCGGGGAAACCTTTTCCCGCATGGCTGGTGATACTTCGGGAGGTAAACAGATAGACGGAAGATTGGGAACCGGGCTGGAGCAAGTGAGATCTCCCAAATTCATTCAGGCGGACGGTGGCCTGGCCAGAGTAGTGTGGATGCCTAAGGATATCAAGGAAAGGTTCAAGGATGTTTTACAGGCGAAAGGACTCTACAACAAGATAGCGACGGAAGAAGATGTCAAGAACGTGGATGAGCTTTCTGCGTTCTTGGATAGGGTTGGGCATCCTTGGGTAAAGGGGGAGGTAAAGCTTCCAACATAGATACACGAGTAACCAGTATTCAGCTAACTGATAGCTGATAGCACAGAAGGAGGGTTAGCATGCCAATTGCAGGTTCTGAGATTGTAAAAATGCTTCCTGGCAGGAAACCTTGCAAGGACTGCGGATTTCCTACTTGCTTTGCTTTTGCCATGAAGCTGGCGTCTGGTGGGGCTGCTGTAGATAAATGCCCTTACCTTTCGGAGGAGGTGAAAGCCAAACTTCTGGATCTTCTGGCGCCGCCGATAAAGCTCGTCACCATAGGCTCAGGGAAGAATGCCCTTAAGATTGGGAACGAAGAAGTGATATATCGGCACGAGAAGACATTCGTCCATAAACCAGGCATAGCCCTTCTTATCTCAGACAGAGAGGACAATGCCAGGATCGAGGAGAAGATAAGGAAGATACAGGAACTGCAATTTCCGTGGGTGGGTGTAAGTCTGAGAGCTGACCTTCTTGCACTTCATTCTGAATCGGGGGACAAGAGCAGGTTCTTGGCCTTAGTGAAGAAGGTTTACCAATCCACGGACGTGGGCATGGTCCTAATCTCAAAGGATATGGATGCGTTGTTTTCGGCACGGGACATATGTGCAGACAGACGTCCACTTCTTTATCCCATAACGAAGGAAAACATTGATAGGGCTATTCCAAGCATCAAAGCAAATGTCACTCCCGTAGGCGTTTGCGCGAAAAGTGTTGAAGAGCTTGTCCCTCTGACTGCCAAGTTAAAGGATGCTGGGATTGAGGAATTGATTTTGGACCCCGGTTCTAGGGACTTGCAGGAGGCAATAAGAGACCAGACTTTCATCAGGAAGGCGGCACTGAAGCAGGGTTTCAGACCTCTGGGCTATCCCACCATTGCCTTTCCTTGCTTTATGGCAAAAGATAGGCTGAAGGAAATGCTGGTAGGTTCGGCGTTCATATGTAAGTGGGCTAGCATTATTGTCTTTTCGGATTTCAACCAGTATTCCCTGCTTCCTCTTCTGGTTCAACGGCTTAACATCTATACTGACCCTCGTTTTCCTATGGCAGTAGAACAGAAGTATTATGAAGTGGGAGAACCTGATGAATCTTCCCCGGTCCTTGTCACTTCAAACTGGGCATTGACCTACTTCCTGGTCTCATCGGCTGTTGAAGCCACCAAGGTTCCCGCCTACATTTGTGTTAAGGATGCGGATGGACTTGGTGTCCTCACTGCTTGGGCAGCAGGCAAATTCAGCGGCGATTCCGTAGGAGCATTTATCAAGAAATCTGGCATCAAGGACAAGGTGAAACATAGAAAGCTGATTATTCCAGGGAAAGTGGCCAGAATCAAAGGTGAACTTGAGGATGCCTTGAACCTTGAATGGGAAGTGATAGTTGGTCCCCGGGAAACGACGGGAATAGCGGCTTTTCTGCCCGCGCTTGCTAAGCAACTTAAGGGTTTGTCTTGAGTTTGCTGAAAAGATGATTACAGAGGAACAAGCTGGCCAAGCAGTAGCTGGGATTCTGGGACATTACAGGAAAGAGAAAAAGAATCTGGTTCCGCTACTGCAGGAAGTCCAGATGGGGCTGGGATATCTCCCGAAAAAAGCACTGCAGGCAATTGCTGACTTTCTGGGGATGCCGGATGTTGAGGTTTGGGGGGTTGCTACCTTTTACAACCAGTTTCGCTTTGTTCCATTAGGAAAATACCATACCATGGTTTGTATGGGGACAGCCTGTCACCTTGCGGGGGGTAGACTTATCCTGGAGGCATTAGAGCGTGAGTTAGGTATCCGAGTAGGCGAGACAGCCAATGATGGTAGCTTCAGCTTGGAAAGGGTCGCTTGTATTGGGTGCTGCATGTTGGCTCCCGTCATAGTGATAAAGGATAGGATTCTACCTAAGATGACGCCGTTTAGGGTTGAAGAAGCCTTAATACCGTATAAGCAGGAAGCTCAAGAAGAGCCGAAACGAAGAAACAAGACTTAGATATGGCAAATCGTGAGCGCGAAATCCAGGATTTCAAGCAATGGCAGAATCGGAGTGCCGAGGCAACCTTGCACCTGAGTCTAGGCATGTGTATTTGTTCAGAGTCTGGTGCTTTGAATTCAGAAGTGTCTGTAACGTAAGATGACTTTTGAGGAAATCTATAGTAGAGCTAGGTTGGAATGGGAAGCTCTGCAGCGGGGCAGCTATATTCTTGTTGGCTCAGCTACCTGCGGGCGGGCATCTGGCGCCTTAGATGTAATCGATGCCTTTGATAAGGTTTTGGCCCGACAGGGTCTGGAAGTCCCGATTATCCAGGTTGGCTGCATGGGGCTGTGCTATGCTGAGCCCTTGGTTACCATAGCCAAGCCTGGCTCTTCACGTGTAGTGTATTCCAGTGTAACTCCGGAGATTGTACCCCGCCTAGTGGAAGGTTACGTTGCCGGCGATGACCCATGCCTTGAGCTTGCCTTGGGCATGCTTGAAGGGGGTGGTGGAGAGGCAGTCTATATTCCCGAGCTTCCCAGATTTGAGCATGAGCTTCGTCTTATACTGCGCTGCTGTGGTTACAGCAATCCTGAAAACATAAATCACTACATTGCCAACGGCGGCTACAGCGGCTTGGCGAGGGCACTAAAAATGCCGCCCGAGAGGATAATTGGGGAGTTGAGGAAATCCGGGTTGCGGGGGCGGGGAGGTGCTGGATTTCCCGCGCATCTGAAGTGGGAGCAATGCCGGAAGGCTGAAGGCACGCCAAAGTATGTAATATGCAATGCTGATGAAGGTGACCCTGGTGCTTTTATGGACCGAGTCGTTCTGGAGAGTGATCCCCATCAGGTTATTGAGGGCATGATTATTGCCGGCTATGCCATAGGTGCCAGGCAGGGCTATATTTATGTGCGTGCCGAGTATCCTTTGGCTATCGAGCGTATCCGAATTGCTTTAAGACAAGCAAGTGAACTGGGTTTTCTGGGAGAGGGCATACTGGACAGTGATTTCGGATTTCACGTCGAGATAACGGCCGGAGCTGGTGCCTTCGTTTCCGGAGAAGCAACTGCACTGGTTGCAGCTATGGAGGGCAGAAGAAGTGAACCTAGACCGAGGCCTCCTCGCCTCAGTGAGGCTGGCTTGTGGAATAAACCCACCTTGCTCAACAATGTGAAGACCTTTGCTTTTGTTCCTTTGATAATTGAGCGAGGAGGAGATTGGCTTGCCTCCGTCGGCACTGAGGGAAGCAAGGGCACAGCAATGTTTACCCTGGCAGGCAAGGTAGTTAACTCGGGATTGACTGAGGTGCCTATGGGAACGACGCTTCGTAAACTTGTCTACGACATCGGCGGTGGCATTGCCAAGGACGGGCGGTTCAAGGCGGTGCAGATTGGAGGGCCGTCTGGGGGGTGCCTGCCCGAGGGTCTGCTGGATATTCCTATTGATTATGATTCCCTTCGAGGGGCTGGGTCCATGCTGGGCTCGGGCGGTATGATTGTCATGGACGGGAATAACTGCATGGTTGATGCTGCCAGGTTTTTTGTTGACTTCTCAACCAAGGAGTCGTGTGGCAAGTGCACCATGTGTCGTTTGGGGACTCTCCAGATGCTACACATTCTGGAGGACATCACGGCTGGTCGAGGCAAAACAGATGACATTGCTCTTCTTCTCGCATTAGCAGAGGATGTAAAAGGAGGGTCGCTCTGCGGCTTGGGAAAGACAGCTCCTAATCCTATCGTCACAACCCTGCACTATTTCCGAGAGGAATACGAAGCTCATGTCTTAGAGAGGCGCTGCCCTGCCAGAGTATGTCGAGAGCTTACTGCGTATTATATCCTTCCCGAGAAGTGTGATAGAGCCTGCGAGCATTGCATCTTGACCTGCCCCACGGAGGCAATTAGAGGGGATAAGGGGGAGGTGAAGGTTATTGACCAGGGCAAATGCTCTAAGTGTGGTACATGCTTGGATGTCTGCCCTCGCGAGTACAGTGCTGTGGTGAAGCTATCGCCTGTTAGCCTGTTGCCTTCCGCAGATTTGTCTGAAAGGAGAGAGGGGTAATGACGAAAACGATTGCTATCGCAGGAAAGGGAGGGACAGGCAAGACTACTGTTGCTGCCTTACTCATCAAGCTTCTTTCCCAGAAGGGTCTGGTTCTGGCGGTGGACGCTGACCCGAGCATGAATCTCAGTCAGGCGCTAGGTCTGTCTGTGGATGATAGCAGGACTGTGGGTAGAATACGGGAGAGAATGGCTGAGGATGTCTCGGCAGGCCGGTTAAGCCCCACGATTTCCAAGTCGGAATATCTTTTTGGCAGGATAGTGGAGTCGCTGGTTGAATCTAAAGGCTTTGATCTTCTGGCGATGGGCCGGCCGGAAGGGCCCGGATGTTACTGCGCCTCGAATGAATTTCTGCGCGCTTCATTAGATAAGCTGGTGAAGGACTATAAGTATGCTTATGTTGTGATGGATTGCGAAGCAGGTATGGAACACATTAGTCGCCAAACAACCAGAGACGTGGATGTTTTGCTCATCATGTCTGACCCCACAATGAAGGGAGTCACTACGGCTGCTCGTATGAAGGAGCTTATTAGGGAGTTAAGGTCAAACGTGGGCAAAGTCGGGCTGGTAGTTAATCGTGTGAGAAATGACCTGTCTCCAGAGCTTAACAAGGCAATTGATGAATCTGGCTTGAAGGTTATTGCCCTGATTCCAGAAGACACCAACATGGGGGCGCTGGAAATGAATGGCAGGCCTGTAACTGAACTCCCCCAGAATTCACCTCTGCAGCTGAAGATCAAGGAGATAGCTGAGGGCTTGCGTTTGTGATTGAGGCAATGGCCTCCCGATGGAGGGTTGGCGAAAATATGCTGAAAGGCAGGTGAGGACCTATGGCTACAAAAGAATACCCGGCGATATGGTTACAGGCCGCTGGATGTACCGGTTGTTCAGTCTCCCTTCTCAATGCGGTAAATCCCTCTATCAAGAATATCCTGGTTGACGAAGTATTGCCTGGCAGCCATATCAATCTCAGGTTTCATCCCACTGTGATGGCGGGGGCGGGAGCGCCCATAATCGAGGTTATGGTAGATACCTCACGCAAGAAGAAGAAAGGATACATCTTGATCGTGGAGGGAGCTATACCTACAGCCAGGGAGGGCATCTATGGTGTGTTTGGCGAGCGGGAAGGGAAGCCGACAACCATGCAATCGTGGGTGGAAACACTAGCCAAGGATGCCCTGGCGGTTATGGCCCTGGGGACTTGCGCTGCATTTGGTGGAATTCCTGCGGCCAATCCAAATCCTACCGGGTGCCGTAGTGTGGGCGGCATTTTGGAAGGCAAGGGGATCAATACTCCTTTGGTAAACATACCGGGTTGTCCGCCGCATCCCGAGTGGTTTGTCGGTACAGTGGCGAGTGTGCTGCTTTGGGGCCTACCTAGGGCAGAGGATTTGGATGAACACAGACGTCCCAAGGCTTTCTACGGGCAGACAATCCATGAGAACTGCCCGAGGCGGGCCTACTACGACGAAAACAAATTCGCTAAGAAGTTTGGCGATCCCGGGTGCAACTATGAACTAGGCTGCCGGGGACCGATAACACATGCTGATTGCCCTGTGAGATTGTGGAACGACAGGGTAAATTGGTGTGTTGGTTGTGGTGCCACTTGTATCGGCTGCACGGAGCCTGGGTTTTTTGACATAGCCCCGCTTTACGAAAAACTTAGCGAATCTGCTTTGCCAGAGGAGGTTTGAACTAATGGGCAAGATTACGATCGATCCAGTTACGCGTATTGAGGGGCATCTCAAGGTGGAGGTGGTGGTTGATGGTGGCAAAGTGAAAGAGGCCAGAAGCTCAGGGATGCTGTTCCGTGGTTTAGAGTTAATCCTGAGGGGCAGAGACCCTCGTGATGCGCAACGAATAACTCAACGGATTTGTGGTGTGTGTCCCACAGTACATTCGACTGTCGCTGCCCTGAACTTGGATAGCGCTTTGGGCATCGGCGACAAGATACCCGATAACGGTAGAGTTATTCGCAATTTGATTCTGGGGGCAGCCCATGTCGCTGACCACATCTTGCACTTCTATCACTTGGCGGCTCTTGACTATGTGGACGTAGCGCGGTTAGCAAAGTACGAAGGAAATAATCCTGCCTTGAATTCCATAAGGAACTTCATTGCGCGAGGGGAATTGGGACCTTTTGTACCCCGTTATGAAGGTGATTATCGGCTGCCTGATCCAGTCAATGAACAAGCGGTGGCTCACTATGTGGCAGCATTTGACATGCGTCGCAAAGGTCAAGAGATGCTCGCTATATTTGGTGGCAAGGTACCTCACAACATGGCCATAATGCCAGGTGGAGTTGCCTCTGTACCTACGGTTGATAATATGACGTCCTTCCTGTGGAGGTTAAAGGCACTTCAAGAGTTTGTTGATAATGTTTATCTCCCCGATGTGCTGGCGGTAGCCAACGTTTACTCCGATTACTTTGAGATTGGTTATGGCTGTGGTGATTTGCTTACTTACGGCTCCTATGAGCTGGATGGAAAGGAAGCTGACCTCACCAAGAGGAAAAGATTTTTCAGGCCTGGGACTACCTCTACCGATCTCAAGTTTCGTGAATTGGATCCGGCTAAGATCACCGAAGAGGTGAGGCATTCCTGGTATGCTGATTCTATCAGCGGCAGACATCCCTCCCAGGGGGATGTTGTTCTCGACGAAGGAAAGAGAGGTGCTTATTCCTGGCTTAAATCACCTCGCTACGGTGGAATGGTCTTCGAGGTCGGGCCATTGGCTCAGATGATGGTCAACTATGCCGATGGCAATCACAAAGTCAGGAATTTGGTTGACTCCACATTGTCACAACTTAGTCTAAAACCGAAGGCCTTATTTTCTGTTATGGGGAGGCATCTCTGTCGGGCTCTGCAGACTAAATTTGTTGTCGATGCCATGGTCGATTGGGTCTTACAACTAAAGCCTGGCGAGCCGGCTTACATAAGCTACGAACTCCCCAGGCAAGCTACTGGCATGGGACTGGCTGATGGTCCGAGGGGTGGCTTGGGGCATTGGGTAGAAATAAAGGAAGGCAGGATTGCTAATTACCAAGTCATCACCCCATCTACCTGGAATATGTCTCCCAGAGATGATAAGGACCAGCCCGGACCATTGGAGCAAGCTATGATTGGCACCAAGATAAGGAATGAGGCTAATCCCTTCGAGGTAGTCCGCATTGTTAGGTCCTTCGATCCTTGTCTCGCCTGTTCCATACATTTGCTCAGTCCCAAGGGGCATGACTTAGGCAAATTGAGAGTTTGTTAGCAAATAGTTCCCCCCTTTGAAGGCCTGTCCCTACGATGGTGGGGACAAGAGTGGGAAGGGGAGTTTGTGAGAGAATGGGCAAATTCGTGCTGGGAATAGGGAACGTCCTGTTTAAGGATGAGGGTATCGGTTGTCACGTGGTGCATGCTCTCGAGAGGATCAACCTACCAGATGTAACAATAGTTGATGCCGGTACATGCTCCGATGTAGGGCAGTTTCTCAGCATAGCTGATAAATTGGTCATAGTTGATGCTGTTAAGGGTGGGGGAACGCCCGGGCAAATTTATCGCTTTCGCCTAAAAGATGTAACTCTAGAGCAAAAGCCATTTCTATCTCTTCACGATGTGAGCTTGGTGGATAGCTTAACATGGCTGCGTCTTTGGCACCCTGATTCTGTCGAGATAGGTGAGGCTGTCGTTATCGGCGTCGAGCCCAAGGAAGTGGATTGGGGCTTGGAGTTGTCGCCCGAGCTTAGGGACAGGATGAGTCAGATAGTGGAAGCCGTTTTGGCAGAACTGGATACCTCCGTTAACCTCTCTAGCGAGGAGAGGAATATGGTGAGGGCGTAAAGGAGAGACAAATGCTGATTTCGGAGCGAAAACCAATTGGTGAGATTCTAAGCTATGTGGAAAGCGATCAGAGCATCCTTCTCATAGGCTGTAATGGTTGTGCTCAGGGCTGGGGTAGTGGTGGGGAAAGGCAAGTGGCCGAAATGAAAAATACGTTACAGGAGAAGGGGAAAACCGTCACTGGGTCGCTGGTTGTTGACATGTTGTGTGATAGCACGTTAACGAAGTTGAAGCTCAGGTCTTACAAAAAGGAAATTGCTGGCACCGATGCTATCCTGGTCTTGACCGATGGAGCCGGGGTGCAGACCGTGGCGGAACTGGTGAGCAAGGCTGTATATCCCGGGTGCAACACCTTGTCATCAGGCGGTGCCCACGCTGAATGGAAGGAGTCGGAGCGATGCCTGGAGTGTGGTGATTGCATGCTGGGGTTCACTGGTGGGCTATGTCCTATTGCGCGATGTTCTAAGCATTTGCTCAATGGTCCGTGTGGCGGCTCACAAGCTGGCAAATGTGAAGTTGATGCTAGCATACCATGCGTCTGGCAACTGATTTACGAACGCTTTGCCCAGTTAGGACAGCTTGACAGACTGGAGAAACTCGTGCAGCCTAAGAATTGGAGTGTCAGTCTGCTTTCAGGACCGCCAGTGAGAAGGTTTCGTTAACTGCTACGCGAGCGAAAGAATTGGAGGAGCAATGAAGACCAAAAGCAATCTGGAACGGGTGCTGGAAGCTCGGCAATTCGCTGTGACCGGTGAACTGGGGCCACCTCAAAGCGCTGACCGCGAAGTGATCAGAAGGAAAGCGAGGCTGCTCAAGGGCTATGTAGATGCCTGCAATGTTACCGACGGACAGACCGCTGTGGTGCGCATGGCATCGTGGGCAGCCTGCCTTATAGCTGGGGAGGAAGGTCTGGACCCTATTGCCCAGATGACCTGCCGCGACCGCAATCGTATCGCCCTCCAGATGGATATACTGGGGATTGCGGCATTGGGCATAAACAATGTGTTGTGCCTCACAGGAGACCACCAGAAGTTCGGTAACCATCCGACTGCCAAAGGCGTGTATGACCTGGACTCGATCCAACTGGTTCAGGTGGTGAAGGGCATGCGGGACGAGAAGAAGCTCCAGTGTGGCGAGGTGATGGCGGTCGAGCCACATCTGTTCATCGGGGCTGCTGAAAACCCTTTTGCCGACCCTGTGCAGTTTAGAGCAGCGCGTCTTGCTAAGAAAGTGGCAACGGGTGCGGATTTCATTCAGACCCAGATTGTTTACAATGTAGAGAGGTTTGCTGAGTGGATGAAAATGGTGCGGGACAGAGGTTTGCATGAGAGAGTGAAGATACTTGCCGGTGTCGCGCCCATAAAGTCAGTGGGCGCTGCAAGGTATATGAAGACCAAGGTTCCAGGCATGGACGTGCCCGACAGCGTTATTGCGCGGCTCCAGGGAGTACCCAAAGAACAGGTGCCCAAGGAAGGCATAAGGCTGTGCGTTGATATTATTAATCAAGTGCGTGAGATTGATGGCGTGGCTGGCGTCCATGTTATGGCTATCGAATGGGAGGAGGTTGTGCCTGAAGTATTGGAGGCGGCGCGTCTTTTGCCTCGTCCTAAGTCGGTCATATGATACGAGATCGCAGTTCTTTGTCAGGCAGTCCTTGGGAAAGAGGTTTTGATATCTCTTACAGGCTTGCTCGTGAGCAGGTGGCAAGAATCAGTGATATGGAAGGTCAGTGTCGTAAGACTGGCGCCCGCTACGTGGGACCGCGCAAGATAGGCATTGACTATCTGGGTCAGTTGTGTCACATCCTGCTTCCTGACGTAAGGATTTTGTTGGGTGATAGCAGTATGGAGGTGTCCTTAAGGGACAAGATCCTGATACTTCACTATTTCACTGGGGCAAAGGGCACGCCACCCACCGGCAAATTGATTACCTATAAGCAGTTACCAGGAGGCATTAGCTACTTCCCGGCATTTTCCCAGAGAGCTATAGCGCCTTTTGTAAAGCGGTTTGGGAGTAATCTTGAACTGCTAGTAAGTACTTCCGCAAAATCAGGAGGCCGCAAGGCAGACTATGGGGATGTATCTGTAACCATTAACGCTTTCCCATATGTGCCTATCACATTTGTATTGTGGAGAGGCGATGGGGAGCTTGCTCCCAATGGGAGTATATTGTTCGACACTAGTATTTCCGATTATCTTTCCACAGAAGACATTGCTGTGCTCTGCGAAACCATCGTTTGGAAGCTGGTCAGAGGTGTGCCCTCTGCCTGAGCTAGGTTTTGTGGGAAGAATGGTAACCATTCCAAAGTTTCGGGTTAAATGCGAGTGTCAGAAAGTTACCGAAAGCAAGGAGGAAACTGCATGGAATACCAGTTATCGGGAATCCTATCCTCTTACAAAGGAGACCAGGGTGAGCTGATTCCCATTTTGCAGCGAGTCCAGGCGGAATATGGCTATCTCCCAGAGGAAGCTATGGCCAAGGTGGCTGAGTTCTGCGGAGTGGCGGAAAGCAAGGTCTTCAGCATTGCCTCATTCTATTCCCAGTTCCGCTTTGTTCCTCTGGGAAGGACGCGGGTGACGGTGTGCCGAGGGACAGCTTGCCATGTGCGTGGCGCCCCACAGATTCTTGACGAGATGAAGAGGCAACTGAGGATTGAAGAAGGAGAAACCACACCTGATCTGGAGTATTCGCTGGAAACGGTAGCCTGTATTGGGTGTTGTGCTCTGGCACCTTGCTTAGTAATCAACGGAAAAGTTGAATCCAAAATGACCCCCAAAAAGGTAAAAGAACTTCTAACAAAGGGGGAGCAAGATGAACTTTGAGAAGGTGAAGCGAGACGCAAAAAAGAAAAGAGAGGCGCTGCGGCAAAGCAAAAAGCCCTTGATTCTTATAGGCACGGCAACTTGTGGACGGTCCGCTGGAGCATTGGACGTAGTGAAGGTATTCAGTCAAGAACTGGAAGGCCGCAATATTGAGGCGGAAATCATAGAAACTGGCTGTCTCGGACTCTGCTATGCTGAGCCGGTGGTCTGCATCGCGAAACCAGGACGGCCGAGTATCTGGTATCGTAACGTTTCTCCAGAAAGAGCCAAGGAGATTGTTGATGGTTATCTGGTGAATGACAATCTTCTGGCAGATTATGCCTTGGGGAGTACGGAAGGCAGCGTTGAAGGAGTTCCTTGTCTTTTTGACTTACCGGCACTTAAGCCACAGGTAAGACGGGTTCTTTGGAACTGCGGTTTTATCGACCCTAGAGACATCGACCATTATATTGCCAGTGGTGGGTATGAGGCTTTGGAAAAGGCGGTTCTTGAAATGAAGCCAGACAGTGTTATTAGTGAAGTGAAACGTTCTGGGTTGCGGGGTCTTGGAGGTGCTGGCTTCCCCACCGGGCGAAAGTGGGAAGCATGTCGCCGTGCCTCTGACGATGAGAAGTATGTTATCTGCAATGCCGATGAAGGCGATCCCGGGGCGTTTCAAGATCGCTCGGTGCTGGAGGGAGATCCCCATTCGGTTCTGGAGGGAATGACAATTGCTGGCTATGCCGTTGGGGCGAAGAGAGGGTATGTCTATGTGCGTGCTGAGTATCCCGTGGCGGTGAAGTATCTGGAAACTGCTCTTGCTCAGGCAAGGGAAAAGGGGGTTCTGGGGGAGAATATTCTGGGCAGTGACTTCAGTTTTGATATAGGAATTTTCCAGGGGGCTGGAGCCTTTGTCTGTGGAGAGTCTACCGCATTGACCCTCTCCATCGAAGGCAATAGAGGAATGCCGAAGCCCCTTCCCCGTCCCAGAACCACTGAGGTGGGGTTATGGGGTAATCCTACTCTGCTCAACAACGTGAAGACCTTCGCCAACATCCGGTGGATTATCAACAAAGGAGCGGATTGGTTTGCTGGTGTAGGCACTGATAAGAGCAAGGGCACCGCTATGTTCTCCCTGGCTGGCAAGATAGCGAACTGCGGTTTGATAGAGGTGCCTATGGGGATTACCCTCCGTGAGATTGTCTATGATATTGGTGGAGGAATTCCCGGAGGCAAGTGTTTCAAGGCAGTGCAGACGGGTGGTCCTTCAGGTGGATGTCTCCCAGCAAGTCTGCTGGATACACCTGTTGATTTCGACACGCTGACCGCTGCTGGCTCGATGATGGGGTCTGGGGGCATGGTGGCGGTGGATGAAGACACCTGTATGGTTGATATGGCGCGTTACTTCTTAGACTTCACCCAAAAAGAGACCTGCCGCCAGTGTTCCTTGTGCACACTGGGAACCCTGCAGATGCTCGAAATCCTCAAAGCTATCACTGAAGGGAAGGGCAGGCCTGAGGACATCGATTTGCTTCTGGAGTTAGGTGAAGCAATTAAGATAGGCTCAATCTGCGGTCTGGGACAGAGTGCTCCAAACCCCGTGCTCAGCACCATCCGCTACTTCCGTGAGGAATATGAAGCGCATATCTATGAGAGGAAATGTCCAGCTCGGGTGTGCAAGGCTCTTATCTCCTACCGTATCCTGCCGGATAAGTGCAGGGCTTGCCTGATTTGCTTAAGGGAGTGCCCTGTCGGTGCCATAAGCGGAGCAAAGAAGCAAGTCCATGTAATTGACCAGAAGCAGTGTATCAGGTGCGGTGTATGTCTTAGCGTATGTCCTGACCGCTTCAGGGCGGTGGAGTGTGTTCCGGGACAACTAGCGGAGGTTCAAAGATGATTGATGAGATTACCTTCACAATTGACGGAGTACCGATCAAGGCAAACAAAGGAGATACTATACTCAAGACGGCGCTAGAGCATGGCATCTACATCCCACATCTCTGCTATCATCCGGATCTCTGTCCTTTTGGCGGATGTCGCTTATGCATGGTTGAGATTGAGGGGAGAGGGCTTACCATTTCATGCAAGGCGCCAGTTGAGGAAGGAATTGTGGTGAGAACAGAAGGCCCCGAGATAAACAAAGTACGCCGCATCGCCGCTGAACTCCTTATCGTGAACCACTACTCGGACTGTCTTGAGTGTGCCAAGAATGCGGAATGCAAATTACAGGAAGTTGCCCGCTATATAGGTATAGAAGAAAGGCGACTTCAGCGATTAAAACGGACTGTAAGAACCATTCCCGTTGATGACTCGAACCCGTTCTTCATTCGTGACCTGAACAAGTGCGTGCTTTGTGGCATCTGTGTACGTACCTGCAAAGAGATTCAAGGAGTAGGCGCCATTGACTTTGCTTTCCGTGGTTATGCAACCAAGGTCAGCGCTATGAAAGACAAGCCGATCATAGAATCGAAGTGCGAGTCCTGCGGGGAGTGTGTTGTCAGATGTCCAGTCGGAGCCCTGGTCCCAAGAAACATGCGGAAGCCGTCGCGCGAAGTTAAGACCATCTGCCCGTATTGCGGTGTGGGTTGTGGTATCTATTTGGGTGTTCGGGGCAATACTATCGTCAATGTCAAAGGCGATGTCAATAGTGTCGTGAACAAGGGTGTTCTTTGCGTCAAGGGTCGATTTGGCTATGACTTTGTCAATCACCCTGATCGGTTGACCTCGCCCTTGATAAGAAAGAATGGGGAGTTGACGCAGGCATCCTGGGACGAGGCGCTGGGTTTGGTGGCGCGTAAATTGGGAAGCTATGTGCCCAGTGAGGTAGGCTTCGTTGCCTCAGCCAAGTGCACCAATGAGGAGAACTATGTCATTCAGAAGTTTGCCAGAGTGGTGATGGGTACCAACAATGTTGATCATTGCGCCCGCCTCTGCCATGCTGCTTCTGTGGCTGGTTTGGCTCAGAGTTTTGGCAGCGGTGCTATGACTAACTCCATCAGCGAGATACCGAATGCAGCTTGTATCCTCACGATGGGAAATGACCCCACGACCAGTCACCCTGTAATGGGGCTGCAACTGAGAAAGGCAGCCCAGAATGGGGCGAAACTAATCGTCGCTAATCCTAGGAAAATAGATTTGTGTCGTCTTGCTGATGTCTGGCTTCAGCATCATCCTGGCACGGATGTCGCTCTGCTCATGGGGATGATGCGGGTCATAGTAGATGAGAAGTTGTTTGACTCAGCCTTCATCAAGGACAGATGCGAGAACTTCGATGCTTTCAAAGAGTCATTGGCCGCGTTTGACCTTGCTTTTGTGGAGGAGGTCACAAGGGTGCCGAAGGACAGGATGGTAGAGGCTGCTCGTATGTTTGCTGCCCATAGTCCTGCCACCATCCTCTATGGGATGGGCATGACACAGCATTCCCATGGCACCGACAATGTACTGGCTATTGCTAACCTGGCCATGCTCACCGGGAATATCGGCAAGCCCTCAACTGGGGTGAATCCCCTCAGAGGCCAGAACAATGTGCAGGGTGCGTGTGACATGGGTGCCTTGCCTAGCGTCTATCCTGGCTACCAGGCGGTGACTGATTCGGCTATCAGACAGAAGTTTGAGACTGCTTGGGGGTGTTCTTTGTCTCCTTCTCCTGGCCTGACGTTGGTTGAGATGATTGAAGCTGCATACCGCAAGGATATGAAGGCGCTCTACATAGTCGGTGAGAACCCGGTATTGAGTGATGCTGATGTTCAACATGTTCAGAAGGCGTTGGCACAATTAGAGTTTCTGGTAGTCCAGGACATATTTCTTTCTGAGACGGCCAAGTTTGCTCATGTAGTTCTTCCTGCAGCCAGCTTTGCTGAAAAGGATGGGACTTTCGTTAACACAGAACGCCGGGTGCAGCGGGTAAGGAAAGCCATTGAGCCAGTCGGCGATTCCAGGCCTGATTGGTGGATTGTCTGCCAGATAGCCCGAAGATTAGGAGCTAAAGGCTTTGACTATAGCGACCCCTCTGAGATAATGGAGGAAATTCGCAGTGTTACTCCTAGCTATGGTGGGATAAGTTGCCAGAGATTGGAGAACGTGGGACTGCAATGGCCTTGTCCCCACGACGGGCATCCAGGTACGCCGATATTGCACACGAATACCTTCACCAGGGGGAAGGGCAGGTTCATTTCCTTGAAGTACATGCCTCCAGGAGAGGTACCAGATATGCAATATCCTCTGATTCTCACCACAGGACGCAGCTTGTATCACTTCCACACCGGGACTATGACCCGCAAGGTAGCTGGGCTTAATATCATAGAGCCGGAAGGTGTGGTGGAAATCAGTCCTCAGGATGCTTCACGATTTGGCATAGCTGAAGGTGACAGAGTCAAGATCAGTTCCCGACGCGGTGAAGTTATCGCCAAAGCCAAAGTTACTGATACTTTGTCCTCAGGAGTAGTGTTCATGACCTTCCATTTTGTCGAGAGTGCTGCTAACGTCCTCACCAATCCAAAGCTCGACCCGGTATGCAAGACCCCTGAACTCAAAGTTGCAGCAGTGAAAGTGAAGAAGATCTGAGTACGTCACAGGAAATGGGTTTCTATATCCTTCAGGGGCGAGGGTAGAGGCTGGCTCTGTTGCAGATCTTGGGGATAAGCTCCTCTCGCTGTAGGGTCATGATATGTACACCGGCTACTCCTTCAATCTGCTTTAGTTGATTGACTGTTTCGACGGCGATACTTATCCCTTCCTCTGCCGCCTCTTCTTTGTTACGGGCTTTCTTAAGGCGTTCAATAATTGCATCAGGAATATCCATGTTGGGGATTTTGGTCTTCATATATCTTGCTGCTGCTAAGGATGTTACAGGAGCAATGCCAGCCAGAATTCTTACCGCTTTATGTAATCCCTTTTCTCGAACTACTTCCATCCATTTCCTGAATCCATCGATGTTATATATAGGCTGGGTCTGGAGAAAATCTGCTCCAGCGGTAACCTTTTCCTCAAGGCGGTTTACAGCGGCCTCTAGCGGTTGAACAGAAGGGTTCATAGTTGTCCCGATGAACAGCCTGGGCTCTGTTCCCACTAGTACCTCTCCATTATCGAATTTCCTTTCATCTCTTAGTTGCTTGACCATCTTGATTAGCTGGAGAGAATCGATGTCGAAGACGGGCTTCGCCTTGGGATGATTTCCAAAGTAAATAGGGTCCCCGGAGAGACAAAGTATATTGTTAACGCCAAAAGCGGACACTGCCAAGATGTCCATTTGGAGGGCGATTCGATTCTGGTCGCGGCAGGTCATGTGGACTATGGCATCGAGCCCTTCCTGTATTCCCACAAGACAGACTGCCCAGCTCGCCATTGCTACCACTGCTGCCTGTCCGTCAGGGACATTGAAGGCATCGACGTAGCCCTTGATGAGGCTCATGTTCTTCCTGATCGTATCGAATTGTGTATTTTGCGGAGAGCTGATTTCGGCGGTGACGGCAAATTGCCCGATATCTAGTATCCTGGCTAGATTGCTCTTTGTCTTCATTTGTGGACTCCCGACATGATTTTAGCACAGTATGCCAGAATGTCCCATTTAGGGCAATGTTCGGGTGTTACTCCGCGTTAGGGTTTTTTGCAATCATCTGCCGAAGTGGTTATAATATGCGGCGGCCAATGGAAGCAACAACAGAACTCGACTCAATCAAGGAAACCCTGAGGTCTTCAGAGATGTTCCAGGGCTTGACCGACCAGGAACTGGACAAACTGCTCCCGCTTTGCCAGGAGCAGTTCTACGAAGCAGGGGCGGTCATGTTCTGCGAGGGTGCGCACTGTAACTATGTTCAGACTCTCAAATCGGGCAAGGTAGCTCTGGAGACGGAGCTTACCATAAGCCGTAGCGCAGCTGAAAGGGCCACAATCGATGTATTATCGGAAGGGAGCAGTTTCTGCTGGTCTGCACTAATGGAACCTCATATTCTTACTTCCTCGGGTCGGTGTCTGGAGAGGACTGAGATTATCGCACTGGACGGAGAGAAACTCAGAGCCCTGCTGGATGAAAACCCTCAAATGGGTTACAAAGTAGCGAACAACCTTGTGAAAGTGGTTGCTTCGAGACTGCAGCATACTAAACAAACGATGGAGCGCATTCTGTCGGTGATCTTTCATGACTTGAAGGCCCCTTTGGCTGCCGCAGAGAGCTACAATCGGCTGTTGCTTGATGGCTTTGTCGGAGAGCTCAGTGATGAGCAGAAGAACATCGTGCAAAGGAGCAGCAAGAGGCTTTCTGACCTTCTCAATTTGATAAGCAACATGATTGACTTCTCGCGCGTTGATTTTGGGGAATTCAGGACTGAGGAAGTCTCCTTGCTGAAAGTGATAGAAGACTGCACTGAGATGATGCGTCCGTTAGCTGTGGAAAAGGGATTGCAGATGGATGTCGCAGCGCCCAGACAGCTTCCCACGATTGTAGGGAACGCCGGCAGGCTCAAGCAAGTCATGACGAACCTGCTATCCAATGCCATAAAATTCACTCCGACGGGCGGGATAACGGTTAGAGCGAGGAACGAGAAGGATCATGTGCGTGTTGATGTGATTGACACAGGTGTTGGAATTCCCACTGAGGACTTGGCCAAAGTATTCGATGGTTTCTATAAGGGTCTGGACATGGAAAAGAGAGGAGCTGGCTTGGGGCTTTCCATAAGCAAGAAGATAGTCGAGGGTCACGGTGGCAAGATTTGGGCAACAAGTCCCTGTCCTGAGACAGGCAAGGGAACCACGTTCACCTTTGTTTTGCCCAAGGCTCCGAAACAAGCAGAGTAAAGCGTATGCCGAAGGTCTTGATAGTGGATGATGATCCTGACATGCGGCTGGCAATCGCCAGTGTATTGAAGTCACGCTCCTATCAGGTAATTGAGGCTTGTGACGGATTTGAGGCGTTGAAGAAGTTGAAAGAAGAGAAGCCAGACATAATGCTTTTGGATCTTCTAATGCCAGGGATGGATGGCTTTGCTGTGGTTAGGGAATTGGAGGGTTGCCAGAAGAGAGGATATCCTGACATTCCGGTTCTTGTCATCAGTTCAGTCAGGGAGGAGGCTAGCCAGAGGCGCTACGAACTGGAACTAGGCCGTAAGCTGTCTGTTGATGACTATATAGAGAAGCCCATAGAGCCCTTTGTGTTGCTCCAGCGTGTAGAGAAGCTTTTGTCTAAAGGAGGAAAGGATGCTAAAGCAAACCAGAATTTTGCTCATTGACGATGACCGTGATGTACACACAGTGGTTAGAAGAATCCTGGAGCCCAAGTCCTATGAGGTCATATCTGCATATGATGGGTTCGAAGGTTTGCGCAAAGTAGTGGATGAGAGGCCTGACTTAATCATACTGGATGTGATAATGCCCGGCAAACACGGATTTGATGTCTGCCATGAGCTCAAGACCGACGAGAAGTACTATTTCTTCTCCAACATCCCGGTGTTGATGCTGACTGTTTATCCTGAAGACAGGGAGAAGATGCATCTTTCCATGCGGGAAGGAATGATGATGGAGGCAGATGATTATCTTCAGAAGCCAGTTGACGCCAAGGAACTAGTGAACAGGGTTGAGGGGTTGCTAAAAAAGTAGAAAAGGTGTAAAGTGATACGATTTTTGAGACCTAAGGAACGACCTTGGAAAACAAAAGCGTTCTGGTTTTTGGGTCGGGTGTATCAGGGGTAGCGTCAGCGTTAGAGCTAGCTAATGCGGGTATAAGTGTCTATCTGGTTGAGAAGGAGGCGGTGGTTGGTGGGCATAGTGCCTCTTTTTGTTGTAAGGCAACGGATGTCTGTTCCAGGTGTTCTGCCTGTGTAGTTCTCGACAAGATCAAGGAAGCGGTAGCTCATCCTCGCATTAGGGTCCTGACCTACTCCACGATAGCAAGACTTACGGGCGAGCTGGGCAACTTTCAAGTCGGAATAGTCAAGCAGCCCCACCATGTTGATGAACAGAGATGCATAGCTTGCGGCGTTTGCACCGAGGTCTGCCCCGTTAACCCAAAGGCGATTCATCCGCCTTCTGCTGAAGCAACACCTTTTTCCTACGTTCTCGATGAAGGACTCTGTCTGCGCTCCAAAGGGGAGAAATGCGATGTCTGCCGGGCGAACTGCCCTACCCAAGCTATCGAGTTTGCTCTCAAGCCAAAAGAGCAGGAGTTGAACGTCGGTGCCATCATTGTTGCCACCGGCTTTGATGTTTTTGACGCCAGAATGAAGGGTTCTCTCGGCTACGGTAGGTACTCCAATGTCCTGACTGGTCTTGATCTGGAGCAGGTTTTCACTCGCGAAGGCCGTCTCAGGCTTGGCGCAGACGGTAAAGAGCCCCGGAACATTGCTTTTGTTCAGTGTGTTGGCTCGAGAGACGAGGGTCACGGTTACTGCTCGCAGGTGTGTTGCAAGTATGCTATGAAACTGGCCGGGCTTATCAAATATCAGAGTCCTGATACCAGGGTGACTATCTTCTACATCGACCTGCAGACTGCCGGGAAGGGCTTTGCTCAATTCTATGAAAAATACAAGCAAAGTATACGATTTGTGAGGGGAGTACCAGTGGAGGTTCTGCAGACCTTACCTGGCGAGCTTGAGGTGAAGTTTGAAGATGTCTCTGAGGGAAAGGTTTGTCGGGACACTTTTGACCTTGTGGTCCTTTCTGTGGGTATTTCTCCTGGCAGGAACTCCTGGGATTTGGCCAGGATTCTGGGGATAAATTTGACTGACGAAGGATTCTTTGATGTAAGGGATTCCATCGGTTCAAATGAAACCAATGTTGATGGTGTGTTCGTCGCCGGAACTTGCCAAGGGCCCAAGGATATACCCGGTTCCATCTCTCACGGGATAGCTGCAGCTTCGAAGGCAATGCAAGTGCTAGGCCAATCCGCAAGCCAAAGGCGAGGCAAGCAAGGAAGCCATTGAATGGATAGAAGAATAGGCGTTTTTCTTTGTAATTGCGGTGGAGCCATAAAGAATATCGACTTTGATATCGCTGCTGGAAAGGCAGCGGCACTCCCCGGTGTCGCCTCTGTAGACTTGAGTTCCAACCTGTGTCTTGAGGAAGGAAGGGAGAAGATGCTTTCCCGTATCAAAGAGGAGCACATAGAGGGAGTTGTCGTTGCTGCTTGCTCTCCTGAATTTCAGGAGCATATTTTCCGAGGAGTATTGAAAGAGGCTGGGCTAAATGAGCACCTACTGGCCATGGCAAATATCAGGGAGCAGTGCTCTTGGGCTCATGAAGGGGATGTTACTGAGAAGGCTGTGGAGCTTATGGAGATGGCGGTACGCAGGGCTCGGTCACTTCAGCCAATAGAGAAGAAGGAATTGCCCGTGAACAAAGAGGTTCTCGTGGTCGGTGGCGGATTCTCGGCAATCAATGTGGCTCTCCAGCTATCTCGAATTGGGCTGCGCACAACCCTATTGCAGGAAGAGGCGCTTCTGGGAATTGGGGCCGAGGAATCGGAACGCTTCTGCTGTTTTGACACAGATTCAATGATAAGTGCGGCAGAGATAGATGAAAACATTGAGATCTTGACGTCTGCTCAGATGACGGCAGTAGAGGGGAAGGTAGGTGATTTCAGAGTAGTGATACGAAAAGGGGTAGAGGAAATCATCCGCAAGTATGGGGCGATAGTCCTCGCCATAGGATGTCAAACTAGGCTTGCGTCGGATTTCGGACCGGAGTTGCGAACTGGAGGCGGGGCGATCGCCGGCCCGAACATTGTATCGCAAGAGCAGTTCTGCAGTATGCTTGTTAATCCTAATCTGGAGAAAGAGCCTAGAACCATATGTTTGATGTTTGACTTTTCCGATGAGAACTCTCGCTTTGCCGCGGTGGCTACCCTTAACAACGCTTTGGCAGCCAAGAAGAAGTGGGGCAGCGAGATTTACGTCTTCTACAAGAACGCTAAAGTAGATGGCCAAGGAATGGAGAGACTTTACCGGGAGGCGAGAAACTGCGGGGTGGTGTTTGTGAAGACCGATGCATCGCCGAGGATTGCTGTGGAGAACGGGCGGGTAGGAATCGAGGCTAGAGATACTTTTCTCGGAGAAGATATAAGCTTGGCCTGTGACGTTCTGGTTGCGGAGGAGCTTTATCTCCCTGGAGAGGGAACTGGAACCTTGAATCTCTTGCTGAACGTGAGGAGAGACTCCAGAGGCTTCTTACAGGATGAGAACGTCCACCTGTATCCCGTTGGCTCGGAGAGAAAGGGAATACTTTTTGTTGGTGGATGTCGGGGTGACTCAGGCATAGGGAGTGTGTTGGCAGATATTTCCAGTGTGGTCATGTCTGTGCACGAGCTCTTGTCCGCGGGAAGAATTCCGGTGGATGTTGAGAAAGTGAGAGCTGACCCTCAGAAGTGCGTGGCATGCCTTACTTGCATTCGTGTTTGTCCGCATGGCGCTATCCACCTAACTCGAACAGATAATAGCAAGGAGGTGGCCGGGATTTCAGACCTCGCTTGCTATGCTTGTGGCATTTGCGCTGCAATATGCCCGGCTAAGGCGATAAGATTTCAAGGTCATAGAGATGAGGAGATCGTGACTCAGCTTGAGGCGGTAGGAAAGGCGTTGAATGGGTGCCATGTAGCGTTTTGTTGTGAGCGTTCTGCTTATCCTGCTGCTGATCTAGCGGGAAGACTAAGGCTTCATTACCCGGAGAATCTGCGAATAATCCGGGTGCCCTGTGCTGGCCAGGTGGATGTGTTTCATATCCTGAAGGCTTTCGAAAAGGGTGCAGCAGCAGTGCTGGTGATGGGGTGTGAAGAGGGCGCCTGCCATCACATCACTGGAAACACCAGAGCCAAAGAGAGGGTGAAATACTGCGACATGCTGTTGAAAGAGATTAGGGTGGATGGCAGACGTGTTGCGATGTTCAACCTCAGCCCCAATGCGCCCCACAAGTTTGTTGGAGCAGTAAATGAGATGATCAAGACGGCAAAAGAGCCTGGGAGGTAACATGATAATCGCCGAACGAAAGCCTATGGAAGAGATCAAGGAACTAGTTGCCCCCTACAAGAAGGTGCTTGTGGCGGGTTGTGGTACCTGCGTCACTGTTTGTTGGGCTGGTGGAGAGAAAGAGGTGGCGATACTTGCCTCACAACTGAGGTTAGCTAGAAGTGCAAAAGGGAATGGAATTGTCGCCATTGAGGCTACTGTGGAGAGACAATGCGAAAGGGAGATGGTAGCAGAGATTAAGGATAAGGTTGCGGAAGCTGATGCGGTTCTCTCTTTAGCCTGTGGGTCGGGAGTGCAAACTATGGCTGAGATGTTTGAGGACAAGCCGGTGTTTCCGGGAGTCAACACTGTCTTTATCGGGATGCCACAAGGAGAAGGGCTTTGGATAGAAATGTGTGGTGGTTGCGGCGATTGTTTTCTGGATCGAACGGGGGGTGTCTGCCCCATAGTTCGCTGTGCCAAGGGGCTTCTTAATGGGCCTTGTGGCGGTACGAAGAGGGGAGGAAAGTGCGAAATAGATCCGGATAAGGATTGTGGGTGGGTTCTGATTTATCGCAGGCTGGAAAAGCAAGGGAGGCTTGATTTGATGCGGAATTACTACGCGCCGAAGAATTATCGGGCTGTGAAAAGGCCCGGGAAGATCCAGGCGGGAAAAGCTTAAGGGGGTGAAGGATGGCAAAGCCTTTTAGGGAGACTCTTAAGACAAAGCGCTTCGTTGTAACAGCCGAGGTGGGGCCGGTGAAAGGCTCCAGCGTGTCGAAGGCGATAGAGCATATTGAGCTTCTCAAGGATAAGGTGGATGCTCTGAATGTAACTGACAATCAAAGCTCCGTCATGCGCTATCCTTCCCTGGGGGTCTGCCTCTTGATCAAAGAACACGGTGGCGAGCCGATACTTCAGGTAACCTGCCGCGACCGGAATCGTCTGGCGATTCAAGCAGATCTTCTGTTCGCGTGCTCGCGGGGAGTGAATAATATTCTCTGCCTTACCGGTGATTCCATTGATGTTGGTGATCATAAGGAAGCCAAGCAAGTGTTTGACCTCGATTCGGTGCAGCTCATCCATCTTGTTCACACCATGAAGTCCGGCAAGGATATGGCGGGCAATGAACTTGATGGAGGCATTGACTTCTGTATTGGAACAACAGGTACTCCTTCAGCTGATCCGCTTGAGCCGCAGCTTATCAAGGTTGAAAAGAAACTCAAGGCGGGAGTGGACTTCATTCAGACGCAGGCGGTTTATGAACTTGATGACTTGAAGAGATTTGTGGAGTTTATCCGTAAGAGAGATAGAAAGGTCAAGATCCTTGGCGGCATAGTGCCTGTTATCGGGGCAAAGATGGCTGCCTACATGAATGAGAACGTCCCTGGTATCTCTATCCCCCAACGTATCATTGATGAACTGTCCCAGGCCCCGAAGGGAACAGGGATTGCCAAAGGAATAGAAATAGCAGCCCGGATGATAAGGCAAATGAAGGAGGAGAAAGTCTGTGATGGAGTGCACATCATGTTTATTGGACGGGAGGAAAAAGTGCCTGAGATATTGGGGGCTGCCGGACTACTATAGAGTCACTCTGCTGAGCGGAAACCAAGGAGGCGAAAATGACTGTAGCTTTGAGTGAACTGGATACAAAGTTTAAGTACGATGTTGCCAATGAGCCTGGCGGAGAGAATGTCAAGCTTTGTTTTGCCTGTGGCCTGTGCACTGCAAGCTGCCCTGTTGCTGATATCGACCAGAAGTTCAACCCTCGTCGGATCATTCGTATGGTACTGCTGGGTATGAGGAGGGAAGTCCTTTCCTCAGAGACAATCTGGTTCTGCATCCAGTGCTATAACTGTCAGGGACATTGTCCCCAGAATGTTGATTTTGCCGATATCATGAAGGCCCTGAGAAGCCTGGCGGTGAGGGAGGGATATGTCGCCTCACCTTTTGTTGAAAAGATAAAGGAAATCGACGTGTTTTCCCAGAAACTGCGTCATGAGATGGTGAGTGCAATTGTTGACTCTAGGTCTCGGGGGGTCGAAGTCAAACCTTCGGAGCTCGCTGCCAAGGCATTGCAAAGACTGTGAGGAAAGGGGTGCTATGAAGAAGGAAAATGGGAACGGCAAAGTAGGAGCAGTCCTTGTCGTCGGTGGAGGCATAGGGGGGATTCAGGCAGCTCTCGACCTTGCTGAGTCCGGATATTACGTTTACCTGGTGGAGAAGTCGCCCTCAATCGGCGGTGTAATGGCTCAGCTAGATAAAACCTTCCCAACTAACGATTGTTCGATGTGTATCTTATCGCCCAAGTTGGTAGAGGCTGGCAGACATCTCAATATTCAGCTAATAACCAACGCTGAACTCGAAGAGGTCTCAGGACAGGAAGGGTGTTTCAAAGTGAAGATACTGCAGAGACCTCGATACATCGACGTGAGTAAATGCACTGGTTGTGGACTGTGTGCGCAGTCAGACGTCAGCAACCTTAAGGAAAGAGAAGAAGAGATATGGGTGGACCGCATACTAATAGATGAAGCGAAGTGCGTTCAGTGTGGCGAATGTGCCTTGGCTTGCCGTGAAGAGAACAAGGAAAACCACGCCATGACTAATGTTTCGCTCGAACGGCGAAAGCTGACAGAGCTTCTCCCTGAGCAGCAGGAGGGGAAAGGACGAGAGACTCTAAGTCAGCGAGTAAGCTTGATGGATGAAGAGTCGCGAAAGAAGTTCTGGCAGGCAGAACTTAGCCGGTGTATCAAGTGCTTTGGATGCCGCGATGTTTGCCCAGTGTGGATCTATGACGGATCTGAGCTAGACGATGCAGAGTGGATCAAGCCCGGCGAAATACCTCCGTCCGTGCCCTTGTTCCAGGTGATAAGAGCTTATCGCGTTGCCAATTTGTGTGTAAACTGTGGCATGTGCGAAGAGGCCTGTGGCATGGATATACCATTGCGCACTATTCATCAGCTAATGTGGCGCCAGTCCCCTGAGTCCATTTTTGAAGTCATTCCGGGCATAGATGAAAAGACAAAAAGGAGGCTTATCAAGAGAGTTAAGGAAAGACCCTTGATAAGACCGGAGCTTAGGAAATGAACAGCGACTTTGTGCTGACTGTCTGCCCGTTCTGTGGCTGTGGCTGCCAGTTGTATCTCCAGGTTATGGACGGCCAGGTCACCGGCGTTGTCCCCTGCAAGACAGATGAAATGAGTGAGGGAAAGCCCTGTATAAAGGGAAGAAACGCTGCCGACTTCATCAACCATCCTGATCGGCTCAAGTCGCCTTTGATAAAGCAAAGCGGCAAGTTTGAACCTATAAGTTGGGAAGAGGCTCTGGACATAGTGGCGAAACGCCTCATCGTCACCAAGGAGAAGTATGGGCCAGACTCTATAGGGATTCTGTCGTCCGCTAAGTGTACGAATGAAGAAAACTTCGTGGTGATGAAATTCGCCCGAACTGTCATAGGCACGAATAACATTGACCACTGTGCACGCCTTTGCCACGCCCCGACAGTGGTCGGACTAGCGAAAGCGTTCGGCAGCGGCGCAATGACAAATAGCGTGCCGGAAATAGAACATGCAGATTGCATCTTCGTGATAGGAAGCAACACAACGGAGCAGCACCCCCTCGTAAGCCTGAGGGTTATGCGAGCGAAGGAGAAAGGCGCGAAACTCATTGTTGCTGACCCTCGTCGTACGCCGCTGGTTGACTTTGCTGACATCTACCTCCCGCATAAGCCAGGCACCGATGCTGCTCTCTTGAACGGACTCATGCACATCATTACTAGAGAGGGCCTTGAGGACAGGGACTTCATTAGAGAGCGGACCGAAGGATTTGAGGCGCTGGAGAAAAAGCTTAAGGAATATCCACCTGAGAAGGTCTGTCAGATAACAGGTGTCAGCAAAGCTCTACTGGAGAAGGCCGCCAAGGCATACGGCAGAGCCGAAAGGGGCAGCATTCTCTATGGTATGGGCATAACTCAGCACACCACGGGCACCGAGAATGTGCTGTGTATTGCCAACCTGGCAATGCTCACAGGCAATGTTGGCCGCGAATTCACAGGAGTGAATCCGTTGCGCGGGCAGAACAATGTCCAGGGTGCTTGCGACATGGGCGCGCTGCCCAACGTCTTTTCGGGCTACCAGCCAGTTGTTGATAGCAAAGCGAGGGATAAATTCGAAAAGGCCTGGGGAACTAAGCTGTCTCCCACACCCGGCCTGAGAGCAACCGAAATGACTGAGGCTGCTATTGACCGCGCGGTTAGAGCAATGTACATCGTAGGAGAGAACCCGGCGCTGTCAGATGCCGACATAAATCACGTGAAGAAATCCCTTAGTTCGCTTGATTTCTTGGTGGTGCAGGATATATTCCTTTCCGAGGTTGCTGAGTTTGCTCACGTGGTACTTCCAGCCTGTTCGTTTGCCGAAAAAGAAGGCACGTTCACTGCAACGGACAGAAGAGTTCAGAGAGTAAGGAAGGCTATGGAGCCGGTAGGAGATTCCAAACCTGACTGGGTCATCGTGAGTGAGCTAGCCAAGAGGATGGGAGCAACAGACTTCAGCTACGCATCTTCTAGGGAGATTATGGAGGAAATTGTGTCGCTCACGCCAATCTACGCCGGCATATCCTATGAGCGCTTGGATAAAGGAGAGATTGTGTCTTGGCCATGTCCTTCCAAGGATCATCCCGGAACCAGATTCCTTCACAAGGACGCTTTCACTCGAGGCAAGGGGCAATTCCTTGTTGTTGACTTCAAAGAGCCTGCTGAGTTACCTGACGCAGAGTATCCATTTATTCTCACCACGGGCAGATTGATGTTCCAGTTCCACACCGGAACGATGACTCGCAGAATTCCGAGACTGGAAAGGGAGCTACCCACCGGATATGTCGAGATCAACCCTAAGGATGCTAAAAAGCTCTCTATATCTCAAGGTGACATGGTGAAAGTGCAGTCGCGGCGAGGGGAGATTCGAATAAGGGCTTTGGTCACAGAGGAAATCCTACCTGGCGTTGTGTTCATACCTTTCCACTTCGCCGAATGTGCGGCCAATGTGCTTACGAGTAGATATTTGGACCCTGAGGCCAAAATCGCTGAGTTGAAGGTTTGCGCTGTGAAAATCTGCAAGGAGTGACGGGCGCATGAGCGAAATGACGCTGGCAGCTGCTACAAAAAGAATGCTGGAGAAGGAAGCAATAATAGCCAAGGCTCGGGAGATTCTGAGCGAGGGCTACGATGGAGTGATTGGTCTGCGCAGAAGATGGGGTCACGTCGGTCTCTGTCTCTTCACAAACAAGGAGGAACTGTCAGAGATGGAGATAGATCCCCGACAGAGCGTCGCCAAGTTTGCCCTTCAGGTCAAGACCAAGTGGCCGGATAAGCGGTTTGCGATAGTATCTAGGGGATGTGATGAACGAGCTCTGGACAAACTTGCCGAGACAGGTGTCCTCAACACAGACGGACTGATCTTCATCGGCATAACCTGCTCAAAGGAACAAGCAGAGGAATGCAACTGCGAGAAGCCTATCTACAATACCTTCAATTGCACTGGCTGCTGGAAATGTATAGAAGCCTGTAAGAAGCAGGCCATTTCTCGAATCAATGTCTGCCCTATCGTGCTTCCCGACGAATTCAACCAAGGCCTGGCTAAGAGGAAAGCCATCTACGTGCCTTTCCCCCAGGCAGTTCCTCTCAAGTACACGAGAGACATCAACAACTGTCTTAAGATTACCGGGCAGATGGATTGTAAGGGCTGCTCTAACGTCTGCGAGGCAAAGGCAGTTCTGGCTGAGGACAAACCGAGGGAACTGGAACTGGAGGTCGGTGCTATTCTATTCGCCGGTGGATATGAGCTTTTCGACCCCTCCATTCAATATGAACTTGGATACCGCAGATTTCGTAACGTGGTGACCAGCATCGAATTTGAGCGGATATTGTCTGCCTCTGGTCCTTTCCAAGGGAACCTGTTGCGGCCTTCTGATCTTACACCGCCCCAGAAGATAGCCTTTCTCCAGTGCGTTGGCTCCAGAGATACCAAACACGGCAGGCCTTACTGCTCTTCTGTTTGTTGCACTTACGCTATCAAGGAAGCAATGATCGCCAAGGAACACAGCACTGTTCCCTTGGAAGCAACTATCTTCCTCATGGACCTCAGGACTCACGGCAAGGACTTTGATAGGTACTATGAACGAGCCAGAGACGAGGTCGGCATGAGATTCGTCAGGTCGAAAGTGTACAACGTTGAAGCGGCAGATAGCACGGGCGACCTGCTAGTCAAATTCACTACCGAGGATGGTGCAACAAAGACTGAGAAATTCGGTATGGTGGTGCTTTCTGTCGGTTTCGAGTCTTCTCCAGAATTGGTTAAGCTTGCTAAGAAAGTTGGAATCCAGCTTAATCCTTATGGGTTTTGCCACACAAAGCCTTTCTCACCGGTGGAGACCTCCAGGGCGGGAATATTCGTCTGTGGGGCTTTTTCGGCACCTAAAGACATTCCCGAGACAGTGATGCAGGCGAGCGGTGCTGCGGGTGAAATATCTGTTCTTCTAGCCCCGGCAAGAAACACTCTGACTAGGGCAAAAGAATACCCGCCGGAAAAAGATGTGGCGGGGGAAGAACCGCGAATCGGAGTCTTCGTCTGCCACTGCGGAATAAATATCGGCGGGTATGTAAGTGTCCCTGATGTCAGTGAATTTGCCAGAACCTTGCCGAATGTGGTTTATGCTGAAAGAAATCTCTTCACCTGTTCTCAGGATACTCAAGAGAGGATAACGAAGGTCATTGAGGAGTACAAGCTCAATCGGGTTGTCGTGGCGTCTTGTACCCCGAGGACTCACGAACCTTTGTTCCGTGAAACAATCAGGAAGGCCGGGCTGAACCCCTATCTTTTCGAGATGGCGAATATCCGGGACCAGTGTTCCTGGGTACATATGCATGAGCCAGACAAGGCAACTGAGAAGGCCAAAGACCTGGTGAAAATGGCGGTAGCCAAAGCCAGGCTGAATGAGCCTCTGAAGCCTCTGTCTTTGCCGGTCAACCGGGCGGCGTTGGTTGTTGGGGGAGGGGTGGCAGGAATGACCAGCGCTTTGACATTAGCGGAGCAGGGATTCGAGGTTCATCTTATCGAAAGAAGCAACGTGCTTGGTGGGATAGCCAGAAGGATACACTACAGCCTGGATGGCACGGATGTCCGGAAATTCCTGAGCAGGCTTGTTAAGGAAGTTGAGGAACATCCCGGAATTAGAGTGTATACAGATACCTGGATCGTGGACGTCCACGGATATGTTGGCAACTTCACCACAGAGATAATGAGGTATAGAGGTAGAGTCATAGAGAAGATAGACCATGGCGTCGCCATAATTGCCACGGGAGCTGAAGAGCACAAGCCAGATGAATATCTCTACGGAAGAGACCCCAGAGTGCTCACCCAACTTGAACTTGAGGAAGAGATAGTCAAGAGGAATCCCGATATCGTTGACTGCGGCAATCTGGTCATGATTCAGTGTGTGGGTTGTCGAAACGAGGAACGGCCTTACTGCTCCAGGGTATGCTGCAACGAGGCGATTAAGAACGCCCTGAAACTCAAAGAGATGAAACCTGCTATGAATGTCTATATCCTTTACCGGGATATAAGGACATACGGATTCTACGAGGAGTATTATGAAGAAGCAAGGCGGAAAGGGATTATCTTCCTGCATTACGAGCCGGAAGAAGAGCCTAAGGTGAGACAGGAGAGGAAAGGTAGTCAGCTTCTGCTCAGGGTGGAGGTCAATGATAAGGTGCTTGGCGATAAGATAGCTATAGACGCCGACATCATTGGCCTGAGTGTAGCAATGGCATCTTCACCGGATGCGAGGGAGCTTGCCATGCTATACAAGGTGCCCGTGAATCAAGACGGCTTTTTCCTTGAAGCACACGTCAAGCTGCGTCCCGTTGACTTTGCTACGGATGGGGTGTTTGTGTGCGGGCTGGCTCACGCGCCGAAATCTCTCGAGGAGAGCATTGCCCAGGCTAAAGCTGCTGCCTCTCGTGCTACTACCATACTGGTCAAGGATGCCATAATTGGTGAAGGAATAGTCGCTTACGTCGACGAGGCTCTATGCAGCGGTTGTGGTGTGTGTGAAGTCCTTTGCCCTTACGGGGCAATAGCTGTGAATCGAGACAAGGGAGTTTCTGCCGTAAACGAAGCTCTTTGCAAGGGTTGTGGCACTTGTTGTGCCGCCTGTCCCTCGGGCGCTGTTCAGCAGCGAGGATTCACCAGAGGCGAAGTCTCGGCAATGCTTGACGCTGCTTTAGCAGGAGGATAGGAGATACCAAGCATTAGATGCCAAAGCACAAATGTGCAAAGCCAGGAATAAGAGAGTTTTGTTATTTCAGGTTAGAGATTTGAATCCGTTTAGAGCCCGGAAATTGGGGTTTCTCCGAAGGAGTTAGATGGATAGTTTCGAGCCCAGGATTATTGGCTTCTGTTGTAACTGGTGTGCCTATGCTGGTGCTGACCTTGCTGGGATAAGCCGGTTTCAATATCCACCGAATTTGAGAATGATAAGGCTGATGTGTTCTGGAGCGGTAGCCCCTGTGTATGTTCTGGAAGCCTTTCAACGGGGGGCTGATGGTGTTTTCATAGGGGGATGCCACCCCCGGGACTGTCACTACTTGGAGGGGAACTACAAGACGTTGAGGAGGATGTTGCTTCTGAAGAAACTCTTGCCCCAGTTGGGAATCGAGCCGGAACGGCTGAAGCTGGAGTGGGTGTCCGCTGCCGAGGGGCAAAGGTTTGCTCAGGTGGTAACTGATTTCATCTCCGAGATTAGGAAGCTCGGCCCCAGTCCCTTGAGGAAGGATGCTCAGGAGCCAGCCAAGGTAATTCATCAAGCTCAAGCAGCCTCTCTCCATGCTAACAAGTGACTTCAGTCGTTTTGCCATCCACAGCGAAGAGGTCAAACGAGCTCTCCCTTCTCTGCTGCCAGCCGTCTAGCCCTATCCAGGTCTTCATGGCTATTGATATTGAGGAAGCTTAGGTGCTCCGGGTCAAACCTGTTTATCTCGTCCTCTTGAACGTATTGCACCCTCACCATGGCGAAAAGTGTTCTGATGCTGCGTTCATCTCGCTCCAGCAACTCCTGGATAGGAGCTAAGCAATTCCTGGAATACACTGCGCACAGGGGCTCGATCATCTCTCCAATTCTGGGCAGGGCGACATCACAGTCCCCCAGTATTCGAGTCATGTACTTGAGCAAGCCCACGCTCAGAAAAGGTGTATCGCAGCCAACAACAATGGCTCGTGGACTGGATGAGGCTGTTAAACCCGAGTAAATGCCCGCCAGAGGTCCCTTGCCCGGATAGATATCTGCAGCAGTCTTCATCCTTATCGCCGAGGAACAGGGGATTGCCTCGCCATGAGCAGTGGCTATGATTATCTCGGTGCTGAGGACAGAAAGCCGGTCAACTACCCACTGGATAAGGCTCTTGTTTCCGATCATCTCCAGGGCCTTGCTTCGCCCGAGTCTCAGGCTTCTGCCGCCGGCGACAATGATGGAGGTCATAATCAGAACCGTTGGAATGCAAGGCTACGTTAACACAGTGGACAAAGCCAGGCAAGTCTTTGCGCGATTTGATTTGGCGCGAATCTCACTTGCAGCGGGAATCCTGGCCATTCCGACTTCATCTTCAGTTGATGATATGGCAATTCACGGGATTGCAGCTTGCCCTATTGACTTTTTCCGTGCATTGGTTCATAATACCTCGTAATGCGAGGTATGGAAACAATGCCTCGACTTTGAAAAAGGAGGTGTACAAAAACGCAGGCTAATTCTGAGCTGCCCCGAAATGCTATTGGGGCACTTTGCTGGAGGCTGATTGCTTCTAACAGGCAGATGGATGGCGCATGTGACGAAGGCTGCCGGCGAAAGGGCAGCAGAAGCAGTCACACCACATCTGTGAAGAAGGACGCTGCCTCAGCAATTATCGGGGGCAAAGCCTAGCCAGCTTTGCATTCGATACATCAAAGAAAAGGAGGGTCATATGGCTACAGAGAAAAAAGGATTTCTGGGCTTCGTGGGTTTCTGGGCATTCATCATTGGTTTCATTCTGGCCATCATTGCCGGTTTCTTGATGCCCGAGAACCAGACCATCGTCGTAGTGCTGGTAATACTGGGAATAATAATCGGCTTTCTGAACGTTACGGCAAAAGAGGTCATGCTTTTGTTGTTAGCCACGATCGCCCTGGTTGTGGTGGGCAACGCCTTTGCTCCACTGGGAACACTGCGCGTAGGTGAGGTACTGGGCAACATACTGAGCCGCATTGCTGTCCTGGTAGCACCAGCTGCAGTTATTTCTGCGGTGAAGGCTCTGTGGGCAGTTGCAAAGCCTGGGTAGTACCAGGCAAGAAACGTTATCAAGTTCTGACACAGCATAGGCTTCGGATGCCTTATACAGGCCCTTAGCTACTTGAGGTAAGGGGTGGTAGTTGGGTTGTTTGTATCTCGTGGCTGAGGGCCTGTTTGCTGTTGTTTTGCCTGCAACGTCAATTCAGAATCAAGGGTTGGCATTATGCCGGGGATTGCTATAAAGTTAGCAGGCCGTGAGAATTCTGGGCATTGAAACGTCCTGCGACGAAACTGCCGCTGCTATAGTGGAGGATGGCAGACGGGTCATCTCCAACGTTGTCGCCTCACAGATAGATATTCACGCTCGCTATGGTGGCGTAGTGCCCGAGGTTGCCTCGCGGCAGCATCTCCTTACTATCATCCCGGTCATCAGCCGGGCAATGACTGGAATCTCCTGGCAGGATATCGATGGCATTGCTGTGACCTTTGGCCCGGGGTTGGCCGGGTCACTGCTGGTCGGCGTCAACGTTGCCAAGGCAATTGCTTTAGCAACAGGATTGCCCCTTGTCGGGGTCAACCATCTGGAGGCACATGTTTATGCCAACTGGCTTGACTCCTCTCCCTTGACGGGAGCCGGGATAGTGGGAGTGGGTTCTGAGGTGAAATTCCCCTGCCTCTGTCTCATCGTCTCTGGAGGACATAGTGACTTAATGCTGATGAGGGGGCACGGAGGGTTCGAGAGATTGGGGCGCACTCGTGACGACGCTGCTGGTGAAGCTTTTGACAAAGCGGCCAGAATCCTGGGCTTGGGCTACCCCGGGGGTCCGGCTGTCGAACGGGCAGCTAGCTCTGGGATCCCTTGTTTGGCGCTTCCACGGGCCTGGCTCAAGGACAGCCATGATTTCAGCTTCAGTGGCTTGAAAACCGCTCTGTGGCATCTTGTGCACCAGGGAGGGTTCTCAGCCGCGGATGCCGCGGCCAGTTTTCAGTTAGCTGTAGTCGATGTGCTGGTGACCAAAACAATCGTGGCTGCCAGGCAACTGAAGGTGGAGCAGATTGTGCTGAGTGGTGGGGTGGCAGCTAACAGAATGTTAAGGGAGCAATTCCTGGCCAACTCCCCGGTGATGGTTCTTGTTCCTCCTCCTGACTTATGTACCGACAACGCTGCTATGGTGGCTGCTTGTGGCTATTATCGTCTACGGGATGGCCAGGCAAGCGGATATGACCTGGATGTAGTGCCCAGCCTCAGCCTCGGTTAACCCCCCTTCAAAGGCAAAGAACCAAGAGCATAAGTGCAAAATGACACAACAAATGTGAAGAGTTTTGACCTGTCGTTTTCTTTTTTCTGTTGGTTTTTGAATTTGGCTGGTATCTAGTGGTTGGAATGTGGAATTTTCATTTCTTTGGTACTTTTGGGCTATAGGCGGAGGAGTTCAGTGTCCAGGTGTGGGACTTCTTGGTGATAGACAGCCTATGTAGCTATTGTTAACATTATTCAACATGATAGCTAGTTCAGGGAGCAGGAAATTGGAGACAGAAACGAAACACCTCTATGATGATGTCGCCACTCTTACCGTGGCAATCCAGAAGGCGATAATGAAGGGGCAAAAGTCTGTTGCCATCCTGGGTGACATTTCGGAGTCAGACCGTGTTTCTCACGAGGACTTTGCCGTCACCTGCGCCAACGCGGGACCGGGGATTGTTGGCTGGGTCGAGGACTTCTGAGCTCCAACTTGCGGTTCCCGGGACGGGGCGATACACAACCTCGAGAGCTTTTCTCGGCGGCTTGCACTGCAGACAGCTTAGTTTCCAGACAGCCTTTCTGAGTAGCGTGAGGCGCGACTTGCACAGCTTTTGGCGGATGACTCGCGCTTTGGTTTGTGTCAGACCCGCCGTGGCGAGCAAGGACGCTTGAGGATTCTTCGCCTGGGCAGGGAAGACTCTGCTGAAGAACACGCAGTCTCAATGCCCCGGTGTGATTTCTGGATGCGTTTCTAGACAGCGTTGTATCCTGCATCCAGCGCTTGTTTGTTCAATGCTATGAGCTTGGCACGGCTCTTGTGACTGAGCGCCTTGACCATCGTGCTTTTCATGAGGTCGAGCGAGATTATCCCCGTAGCCTTGATGACCGCGCCAAGTGCCACCATGTTGGCTGTCTGGGAGTTGCCCAGTGACATGGCGATGTCATTTGCTGGCACGCTCAGCACTTGCACGTCGTTTCGCTCTGTGGGGCGGGCGACAAGGGAGGAATTGACCAAAACGATGCCTGCCTTGGCCACGGTCTTCTCAAATCTGTCGAAGGAGGGCAGGTTCATGGCGACCAGAACGGTCGGATTGTCCACCACGGGCGAGCCGATTGGCTGATCGGAAAGAACCACGGTGCAATTGGCAGTGCCGCCTCTCATCTCCGGGCCGTAGGAGGGAAGCCAGGTTACCTGCAGTCCGTAGTCTGCGCCTGCCTGGGCGAGGAGCTTGCCTGCCAGGATGACTCCCTGTCCACCGAAGCCAGCAAATACAAATGACTTCTCCATGCTAACTTCTGTCCACAAGGTCGCCAAGGGGGAATGCCTTGACTACTTCGTTCATCAAGTGGCTGTTGCTGTCAATGGGACTCATATGCCAGTTGGTCGGGCAATTGGTAAGTATCTCCACCAGCGAATACCCTTTCCCCTCAATCTGGCATTGAAAGGCTTTCTTGATGGCCCGACTTGCTGCCATAATTCGCTTCTGGTCGTAGAGCGCATGACGGGTGATGTAGACGGGGGCTTCGAGTTGGGCGATCATCTCTGCGAAGTGAATCGGATAGCCGGCGACTTGAGCCCTCCTCCCGTCGGGACAACTGGTTGCGCGCTGCCCGATGAGGGTGGTGGGCGCCATCTGCCCTCCAGTCATTCCATAGATCTGATTGTTGATGAAGATTACGGTGATATTCTCGCCGCGGTTGGCAGCATGGATTGATTCCGCCGTGCCGATGGCAGCCAGGTCACCGTCGCCCTGATAGGTGAAAACAATCAGGTTCGGGTTCACTCGCTTGATACCTGTGGCAACTGCACACGCCCGGCCATGGGCGGCCTGTATTCCGTCGCAGCGAAACCATTCGTACATGCTGACTGAACAACCGACCGGAGCCACGACTACGGTGCGTTCCTGGATGCCGAGCTCGTCTATGGTCTGAGCGATGATTCGTGTCACGATTCCATGCTGGCAACCCGGGCAATAAGTGAACTGGGCATCGGTGAGGCAGCGGGGTCGCTCGAACACTCTGACCATATCGTCCGTGTTAACTGACATGACGTTTCACCTCGTTCAAGATGTCCATTGGCGTGGGCACCAGTCCGCCGAGCTGACCGTAGAATGGAGTCTTTGCCCGGTCGCCTACTGCCAGGCGCACATCCTCCACCATCTGGCCTGCGCTCAGCTCCACGGTGAGGATGGTATTGACCCGGCTGGATAACGAGCGCAGTGCCGCGGATGGAAAGGGCCACAGTGTAATAGGTTGCACCAGTCCCAGCTTGATGCCTTGGCTTCTGGCCATTTTGACCGTCGTTCTGGCGATTCGAGCCACCGTGCCATAGGCAACTATGACAATAGTAGCGTCAGAGGTCTCAGTTTCCCGGTAACGTGTCTCCTTTTCTTCTATCTGACGGTAACGTCCCTGGCGTTGGGTATTGATCCGGTTCAGATCTACGGGATCCATGGCGAAACTCGTGACTGCGTTGGGATGGCGGCCCTTGGCACCGGTGAGAGCCCAGGGCTTGGTGGGTAGTGAGGCGGGGTCAACCGGTTCCGGAAGCACAACCGGCTCCATCATCTGGCCGAGCATGCCATCGGACAGGACCATCACTGCAACGCGGTATTTATCTGCCAGGTCGAAGCCCAGAGTCACCAGTTCAATCGCCTCCGCGATGGTGGCGGGCCCGAGGACGATCATGCGATAGTCGCCGTGTCCTCCTCCCTTGGTTGCCTGGAAGTAATCACCTTGACATGGGGCTATGTTGCCTAGTCCGGGGCCACCGCGTGCCACATTGACCACCACGCAGGGGAGGTCCGCAGCGGCAAGATAGGATATTCCCTCCATTTTGAGGCTTATGCCGGGACTAGAGGACGAGGTCATGGTACGTACGCCGGCTGCTGATGCTCCGTAGCACATGTTGATTGCTGCCACTTCGCTCTCTGCCTGGACGAACGCGCCGCCCACCGCAGGCATACGGGCTGACATATACTCAAGTAGCTCGTTCTGGGGGGTGATGGGATAGCCGAAGTAGGCGCGACAGCCTGCGCAAATGGCCGCCTCAGCCATAGCCTCATTTCCTGTCATCAGAAGCTTTTCTATGATGTCACTTCCTATGCTGCGGTTTCTTCTCTCGATAGACTTCAATTGCTATGTCAGGGCATGTTTGGGCACAGAAGGCGCATCCGATGCAGCGTTCAGGTTGTTTCAGGCAAACAACGTTGTACCCGCTTCGGTTATGCTCACCTGAATATGCCAGCACATCCTCGGGACAGAAGGCGATGCACAGTCCACATCCCTTGCACCGCTCTCGACTAACTACTATGGTTCCCTTTGGCATGTGTACGTCCTATGCAGAGGCGAAACGACGCTATGGATTCCAGTCAGGCACATGTCCCTAACGACTTGTTTTGCTAGCCTTGCGAATCCTTTCTTCAGCCAGCCTGACAGCGATAGTGTAAGGGGGGACGTTCTCCTTTCGCGAAATGTCTATTATCGTCTTGCCCCGGTCGTAGATCCTCTTGATGTCTGCTGCGGACCTTTGTTCGGAGTATCCTTTGGGGTGAAACTCGTGAACGACATTAATCACACCCCCGGCGTTTACCCAGAATTCGGGAGCGTGAAGGATTCCTCTGCGATGGAGCATTTCCGCATGCCGGGCAGGTTCCCATAGTTGATTATTTGCTGCCCCGCACGTGATGCGGCACTTCAGTTTGGGTATGGTATCGTCATTCAGGGTCCCGCCCAGAGCATTGGGTGAAAACACGTCGCATTTCTGGTTGTGTATCTCGTCGGGAGGCACAAGCCTGGCGCCTACCTCCTTCGCTATTTCCGCAGCGCCCGCCTGGTTTATGTCTGAAGCGACAAGTGTTGCTCCCTCCCGGGCAAGCTCTCTGGCCAGGTTCTTGCCCACTTTGCCGGCAACGCCTTGAATGGCGACAGTCCTGCCCCGCAACGAGTCACTGTCAAACACTGCCTCCAGGTAGGCCTTGAGTCCCCAGATGACGCCAGAGGCTGTGTGCGGTGAAGCGTCTCCGCTCCCTCCCATTTCCTTGGGCAGCCCCGCCACCCATTTCGTCACCTCCTTCATTGTTATCATGTCTTCAACGGAAGTCCCTACGTCAACCGCAGTAACAAATTTGCCAGCCAGGCTGTTCACAACTCCGGCATAAGCTCGCAGTTGTTCCTTTCTCCTGTCCTTGTCTTGTGTTGGCTGGCCTCTGATCACCGCCTTGCCGCCCCCAAAACCGGCGCCGCTCTTTGCCATTTCGGTGTCTTCGCCCAGAGCCAGAGCCAGCTTGTACGTCATGTCCCTTGCCAGTCGCTGATTATCAACAAGGGCTTCAACTCTCGTGGGAAACGGATACCATCTGGTTCCGCCCAGAGCCGGACCCAGTGTGGTGTTGTGAACGACAATGCTAACTTCAAGCCCTGTTTTCGCATCATTCATGATGACCATCCGCTCGAATGATCCTCTGGACTCCAGAAATTCCACAAGTGTTTTTTCAAAGTCAGTCATTCATTACCCCCTTCTGTATGTCATAAAACAAAGAATCTCCACGTGTGGAGACCCTTTGGCGATTCCGGTGCCGGTACGAGGGATGAACTCGCACCGTATGCCTACAATGAAAAAGCACACCCCTGAGGCGACTACTCCTTCAGTAGAGTGTCGTGTCAAGGAAGCAACATATCTCTCTACTTTTCCTTGATAGACCACTGCCCCTCGGCCATATGATAACTCGTTTCCGGGAATTTGTCACTATCTACCGAGCCTGCTTACCCGACCGCAGGCCATTGCGAGCATTTTTCCTCATCGTTTGCCCCTTGGATGTATACGATTATTTGGACTACCACTTGGGTTGGAGAAGATGACGGTTTATTCACACCGAAAGGGCTTGCCGTGGGTTGATAACATCTGTCATGGCTACAGAGTCATCAGGGGGATGCTTGACTGCCCAGGTGACATTGGCTACATCTGCCCTCCCGGCAGTAGTTCCTGAAGATGTGGATGAGGCCTTGCTGATGACAGGCATTCAAGACGAAGCGTTCTTCTAAGCCAAACTGGTTCCTCATGTGCCGCGTCAGGCAATTCTCAGCCAGTTTGGGATAATTGTGGTAAAGCTTCATGATATTCGCTCCTAGCTTCGGCTGATCGGTCCGTTCTTCCCAGCAGAAGGCAAATGGCAGTATCACATTTATGATCATCTCCCGTGCCTTGCTGTTCCCCAGAAGAGCTGGTATCTTTGTCTTACTTCTCATACCAAAATCGAAATGGTGCTGCCAGTAGCCACCGGCAGTCACGGTCAGGCCCTTCTCCAGCACGCGGTGCCCAGCGGCCAAAGAAGCCTCTTTCACCAACCGCAGTATCCCTGCCAGCCGTTTTTCTGCGCAGTGACGCTCGAGAAGGTAGCTCTGGGCGACAAGACGGCGCACCGGGGAATTGTTGGGGTATATGTGTGAGAAGCTCCAGTCGTCCTCCTTCATGGCTTCAATGCCTCTGCCCTCTGAGCGCCATATTTGCTCCAATTCCTGGATCTCTCTTCCCCTGAGAGACTTTCCTAGTCGTCTTTGGGAGGGCAAAAGGCCGGCTCTGCCTAGCAGTAGGGCTTGCTTCACAGCCAAGCCCTCTGTGGCTTCAAGGGCGCTGAGGGGCACTCTATCGGCAAGTTCTTCAAATGGTTTTGTGTTCCTGGCATAACCCAGCGCCCTCATCATGCCCCGGAAGAGCACCTGACCTGGCTCCTCACGTTGCACCTGGTCTTGGAAGTACCTGGCTTTCTCTCTGAACCTTTCTTCACCGGCAGCGTCTAATGTCCGCGTCAGAGTTTGCCCATCTAGGCGACCCAGGATTTCAAAACAGGGTAGCTGGGGAGGCAGCAAGTATGGCTGGTGCCGCAATGCCCTGGCCAAACAGAGCACGGGAACCGGCTGGCCGCTCTGCAGTAAGGTGGCGGAATCACAATCATGCCACGTTACGACATGAAGGATGACACCATTATAAGCAGCATCAGCATGGTGCCCGTGACTATACCAATGGCTGGATTTAACGTGAACCTCGACATCCCCCTTCGCCATGTGCAGTTTGTGCGCAATGACTGCATCCCGAAAATCGGGGCCATTGCCACCGGCCGCCCGTCCCGGATAGACCACTTCTAGTGGGCCGTGTCCTGTGGAAAGCAGCTCCTTTGTCGCCAGCTGCCGCCATATCAGAGCCGCCTGCTTCTCCGAGAAGCCTATCCGATTACGTGTAATCATAGGCAAAAAACCTACTTGTTCCCTTTCACCTTGATTCATCCTGATTCTCTGCGGCCAAGCACTCGAGATTGTTGGGTGCTCGGTAGGTGAAACCACTGCGCTCGGCAACTATGCTGAGCAGGGTAGCCGATGCTCCGCGGGGCCGATACATCCCCGTTTCCCATTCGCTGATTGTCTGCTGTCGCGTGCCTAATTCCTCAGCCAGTCTGGCTTGAGTCAACTTCAGATGTTGCCTCAAGGCGCGGACCTCTTCTTTGCTCCATTGTCTCTTAGCTCTTTTGGCGGGCTCCATCGCTTACAATTATACACGGTTTAGTGTAACGGTGCAAAAAAATCCCAAAATCCTGGCCGCAGGCTCTTGCTTTTTTTGTTTTTGATGATATAATTGGAATTTAGCAATCTCAATGGTCGAGTGCTAAGAATATATTCAGGAAAGGAGGGAATATGGCTAAAATTGAACCTTTGGGAGACAGAGTGGTAATAAAGCCCACGCCCAAAGAAGAGGTAAGCAAAGGAGGGATAGTCTTACCGGATACGGCGAAAGAGAAGCCCCAGGAGGGGAAAATCATCGCTGTGGGTCCGGGGAGGTTGACTGAAGAAGGCAACCGTATTGCCATGGAGGTGAAGAAGGGAGACAGAGTTCTTTATTCCAAGTATGCCGGTACCGAGTTTAAGCTGGATGGCGAAGAGTTGATCATCATGCGTGAAACCGACATCCTGGCCAAGACAAGTTAAGAGAAGGAGGTAAGCGAATGGCAAAACAGATCATTTTCGGCGAAGAAGCAAGGAAAGCCCTGAAGAACGGCGTAGATACTCTGGCTAATGCAATCAGGGTGACTCTGGGGCCACGCGGGCGGCCCGTGGCCTTGGACAAGAAGTGGGGCGCTCCTTCGGTTCTCAACGACGGCGTCTCTATAGCCAAGGAAATAGAGTTGCCTGACCCGTTTGAGAACATGGGAGTGCAGCTGGTAAAGCAGGCAGCCACCAAGACCAATGACCAGTGCGGCGACGGCACCAGTACATCCACTATCATAGCTCAGGCTATTATCAGCGAGGGCTTCAAGAACATCGCTGCTGGAGCTGATTCCATGGCTCTGAAGCGTGGGATTGAAAAAGGAGTCGAGGCCATAGTAGCGGAGCTTAAGAAGATGTCCATACCGGTAGCTGGTAGAGAGCAGGTAGCTCAGGTAGCCTCCATATCAGCTATTGACCAGGAAATTGGCAGATTGATTGCTGACGTTATGGAGAAGGTGGGCAAGGATGGCGTTATTACCGTCGAGGAAGGGAAAGGGCTGGAATTCGAGACTGAATTTGTGGAGGGCATGAAGTTCGACCGTGGCTACATCAGCCCTTATTTCATCACCAACGCTGAGCAGATGAGAGCAGAATTGGAGGACCCGTATATTCTCATCACTGACAAGAAGATTTCTGCCATAAATGACATATTGCCGGCTCTGGAAAAGATAGTCCAGGTTTCCAAGAATCTGGTAATCATCGCTGAAGATGTGGAGGGCGAGTCCCTGGCTACACTAGTGGTCAACAAACTGAGGGGCACTCTATCTCCCTTGGCGATAAAGGCACCCGGGTTTGGTGACAGGAGAAAGGCCATGCTTCAGGACATCGCTGTGCTCACCGGAGGCACTGTCATATCTGAGGAAATCGGCAGAAAACTGGATTCGGTCACTGTGCAGGATTTGGGGCAGGCCAGGAAAGTGATTGCCGACAAAGACAACACCACCGTCGTGGAGGGTAAGGGTAAGACAAAGGATATTGAGGCTCGAATCAAACAGATCAGGTCCGAGATTGAGATAAGCACGTCGGATTATGACAAAGAGAAACTACAGGAGAGGTTGGCTAAGTTGGCGGGTGGCGTGGCGGTCATTAAAGTAGGTGGGGCGACCGAAACGGAACTCAAAGAGAAGAAACACCGCGTGGAAGATGCCCTGTCGGCCACTCGAGCTGCTGTGGAGGAAGGGATTTTGCCCGGAGGTGGTGTGGCTCTCCTCAATGCCTTAAGCGCCTTGAAGAAGGTCAAGGTGGAAGGCGATGAGGCTACCGGGGTGAATCTGTTGAAGCGAGCTCTGGAAGAGCCCCTGAGGTGCATCGCTACGAACAGCGGCAGGGAAGGCTCAGTGGTGATAAATGCTGTGAGGGAAAGCAAACCCGGCATTGGCTATGATGCCCTCAAGGATGAACTGGGTGTGAATATGATAGAGAGAGGCATTGTTGACCCGCTCAAGGTAACCAGAAGTGCTCTACAGAACGGTTCCAGTATTGCCTGCATGATCTTGACCACGGAGTCCTTGGTGACCGACATTCCCGAGAAGGAAAAGACGCCGCCTATGCCAGGAGGCGGAGGATATCCAGAGTACTAAAACTGGCGCCGGTTGCCATAACAACACATAACAACAATGGAGAGAGCCGCCGTGAGGCGGCTCTCTCCATTGCTATCAAAGCTTAAGCAATTGTCTCAAAGGTTCTTCTCCGGGGAGATTGCCTTGACCGGCGGGTCCCGTTATGGCTAGATTCAGTCTATCTTCGGTCAGAATGTGGCGCGCCACTTCCTTTAGTTCATCTATGGTGATAGCATCCACAATTGAAATGACATCGTCTATGTCCAGGATTTGTCGAGTCAATATCTCCTGCCCACCGTACCATAAGGCAACATGCTGGCTGTCCTCAAACCGCAAGTACGATCTTCCCTTTGACAGCTCCTTGGCCCTGGTAAGCTCCATCGCGGTAATTCCCTGTTTGATCTGAGATAGTTGTTCCAGGATAGCTGCGAGGGCGATTTCCAGCTTATGTGGGTCAACGCCGGCATAAACGGCAAATGACCCTGAGTCGAGGAAGTGCTCGGTATAAGTGTGGATGTCATAGGCCAGGCCTCGATTCTCTCGTATCTCCGTAAACAGGCGGCTGCTCATGCCAGCCCCCAGCACTGTGCTAAGTAGATCGAGAGCAAAACGCTGGGGATGGGAATGGGAGAAGCCGTGGACAGCGAGGCAGAGATGAGCTTGCTCAATATCCTTGGGCTCGACACGAATTCTGGCCTCCGTCTGCTTGTCATTAGTCAGGTAGCGAGCCGTCAACTCACCGGCGGCCCACTTGTCGAACAGCGGCTTGATTTGAGTCATGCACTCTTCATGCTGGATGTTGCCAGCGATGCTGAGCACAGTGTTATTGGGCATATATCTACGGGCAACGTAGCTTAGCAGGTGCTCCCTCGTTATGGAAGACACGGTTTCCTTGTATCCGGTGACTTCTCGCCCCAACGGCTGTTCTGGCCATAGCAGCTCGTCTATGAGCATGCCTACCCTTTGCTGGGGGATGTCGAGGTTCATATTGATCTCCTCCATGATGACATGGCGCTCCTGTTCAATATCCTTGCTGTCAAAACGGGAGTTGAGCAAGATGTCAGATAGCACGTCCAGGGCAATCGGGAAATGGGGACTAGCGACTTTGCACCAATATACAGTTATCTCCTTATCAGTGCCGCCATTGATTATGCCACCGACGCCCTCGATATCCTCACTTATGTTCTTGGCTGTTGGTCGCCGCTGCGTGCCCTTAAAAAGCAGATGCTCGACGAAGTGGGATATGCCCGCCTCCCTTTCAGTCTCGTGGCAGGAGCCGGATCCTACCAGGATAGCAAGGCATACTGAGCGGCTGTGAGGCATCGTACTGGTGATTACCCTCAAGCCATTGTCAAGCACAGCCTTGTTGTACATAACGGCAAATTCTACTTTGTCTGCCACTACGCGTCAATGATAGTTAATTGTCTGCTGAAGCTGTTCCTGATCACCTCATGGCGCAGTTGCTGGCAGTTGGCTAACTAAAACAAAAGAAGAATCATCACAATGCCTATGCGGGGGTGTGGTCTGGTTGTGAACCTGGCCGGTGCTTGTTGTTACAGCGGGCACAAGGGGCAAGGTAGGTTGCCTCTGAGGTATCGAGAAGATTCCGGAAGTCCGTCTGCGTGTTGCCGTCTGCTGGTGAGCGGCATTTCCTTGCTTGCGCGGAGGTATTCTCTACCTATACCCATGTCTCACTGAGTATTAGTGTGCAGGATTGCTCTCTGCTGCCTGAAGCTTTTGACAAGGCTACCGTGACTGACTAAACTTGGGACGGAGGGTGAAAATGAGTGTCATCGACGAATTCGTCAAATCACATCCCAAATCAAAGCAGTTACACGAAAGGGCGCTGAAGCATTTTGCTGCCAGGGGAGTTACCCACGTCGGCCGTATGTGGAATCCCTTTGGTCCTTACATGACTCATGCCCAGGGCTCCAGGATCTGGGATGTAGATGGCCGCGAATATATTGAGTATAGAAATGGGCATGGTGCCCTGATACTGGGCCACGGCCACCCAGCCATAGTTAAGGCGATGCAGGACCAGCTGACCAGAGGGATTCTCTATAGTGCCTCGCACGAGCTGGAAATCGAGTGGGCGGAATTGATAAAGAGCATGGTACCAACTGCAGAGAGGGTCGAGTTTTTCGCGTGTGGGCAGGAAGCTAACATGATGGGGCTGAGGATTGCCCGGGCTTTCACCCGTAGGAGAGGAATCCTCAAGTTCGAAGAGAACTTCCATGGCTGGGCTGAGGAATTGGTAGCCTCTGGTGGGCCGGGCGTAGTTAACTCAGAGGTCAGTGTAGTACCGATGCATGACCTCAAGAGGCTGGAAGAGGAGTTGGGCACGGAGCAATATGCCATAGTCCTCACCGAGGGTGGTGGTGCCCGCATGGGCGGCCAGATCCCGTGGGAACCTGACTTCATCCGTGCCGTGGGGCCCATGGCCAGAAAGTATGGCACCATTTGGCTTCTAGACGAGGTGGTTACCGGCTTTCGTGATGGGCCTAGCGGGTGGGGTGGGCTGATGGGGTTAAGGCCGGATTTGACTACCTTTGGTAAGTGTGTGGCGGGGGGAATGCCGGCCGGGGTCTTGACCGGGCGGTCCGACGTCATGGGTATGTTGGAACCTAGACCTCATGCTGAAAGGTGGGTCCATCATTCGGGAACCTGGAATGCGATGCCTATCGTATGTGCTGCCGGTATCGCTGCCTGCAAACTCCTCAAGGACGGTTCGGTTCAGAAGCAGGTCAATGAAATAGGGGCTTATATGCGACAGACGGGCAACAGGGCGCTACGCGAATGCGGCTATAACTGGCGTCTTTATGGCCGATCTATCATCCACATATACTTCGGTCCGATTGACTTTGAGGTAGATGGTGCTGGGAACCCACCTACTACAGACATGAAGAAGATGCTAGCTGGGAGCGAGGAGAAACACAAACTGGGTGTGTACCTTCTTCATCGTGGGATCCACACGCACCAGGGGAGAATGTTCATACTGTCAGTGGCTCATACCAGAAAGGACATTGACAGGACGGTCGAGGCTCTGGTCAAGGCCATAGGTGATGCCGAGGCTGACAATGCTATTGGGGAATTGCCCGCGGGGATGTAGATAGTTTGTGGGAAGGGACACGATGTAACCAGTGTTGGGTTTGCTCTCCAAGCTTACTGGCAGTTGCACGATACAGGCTCGGAGGTGTCACCGAGGTTGACGACGGCCATCTTTCCCGGTGTCTTCTGCCCCGGCTAGTCGTGATGGTTAGCCTGTCCTATTGTTGACAAAGGTAGGGTGTAGTATCATAGCGGTGGTAGGATGAAGTGGTAGGGAGATGGGGGGAGGCTGTGAACTCTGGCTGTCCTTATGTATGGAGGTCCTAGAGAAGTAAGGGCGCTCATCCGGAGGGGCGAGCTGGTGCGGCCCACGGCAGGCCTAGCCCCGGGCTATGCCCAGGCCAATTTGGTGATATTGCCTAAGGACGTGGCCTTTAACTTCTTTCTCTTCTGCCAGCGTAACCCTAGAGCTTGCCCGGTTCTTGAAGTGGTGGAACCCGGGAAATACGAACCTGATCTAACGGCTCCAGGGGCCGACCTCAGGGTGGACATACCCCTGTATAGAGTTTACCGAGATGGCAAGCTTGTGGCAGAGGAGAGAGATGTCACTGGCTACTGGAATGATGATCTGGTATGTTTTCTACTTGGCTGCAGTTTTACTTTCGAGTCAGCCTTGATAAGAGCTGGGATACGTTTGCGGCATATCGAGGAGGGCAAGAATGTGGCGATGTACGTGAGCGACATTGAGGCCAAGCCAGCGGGTATGTTCTCTGGACCCGTTGTCGTGAGCATGAGGCCCATCCATGAATCATTAGTGGTGAGGTCCGTTCAGATAACGTCGCGGTTTCGTATGGCACACGGAGCTCCCCTGCACATAGGCAATCCCGAGAAGATAGGTATTAGGGATATGGAGCATCCAGATTATGGGGACTACGTCGAAATCAAGGAAGATGAAGTGCCTGTGTTCTGGGCGTGTGGTGTTACGTCTCAGGTCGTGGCGTTGAGATCCAAACTGCCGCTGATGATAACGCACTCACCGGGGCACATGTTCATTACCGATGTTTTGGATGAAGAGCTGGCTGCTTTATGACGGGCGAGCCATGCGGAACCGTGATACCGAGTTTTGGTGCCTGTCTCTTAATGGAGGAATCTGATGAGAAGGAAAGTGGATCTGAACTGCGATATGGGAGAAGGCTTTGGGACTTATGAGCTGGGATTTGATGGAGACATAATGTCGCATATCTCATCGGCTAACATTGCCTGCGGATTTCATGCAGGCGACCCCACGTATATGGGACGGACGGTGCGTTTGGCTGAGGCAGCTGGTGTGGGCATCGGAGCTCATCCTGGCCTCCCTGACCTTATGGGCTTCGGACGGAGAGAAATGATGATAAGCCCTGACGAGGCCAGAGATTACGTTATGTATCAGATTGGCGCCCTCCAGGCATTTACCAAGACAAAGAAACTTCAGCACGTCAAACCTCATGGAGCTTTGTACAACATGGTGGTCAGCAATATGGAACTGGCCAGAGCGATTGCCGAAGCGGTCAGACAGGTAGATCCTGACCTGATTCTGGTGGGACTGGCGGGCTCCGCCTTGATGAAGGCAGGTCGTGAGCTTGGGCTGAGGGTGGCCTGCGAAGCCTTTGCCGACCGGGCAGTGAACCCTGATGGTACTCTCGTTCCCCGCCGGCATCCCGGAGCGGTGATTTGCGATGTTGAACAGGTCATAACCAGAGTTCTGGGGATTGTCACGGAAGGAAAAGTAATAGCCGTCAATGGCCAGGCGGTGGAGATGAGAGCAGAGACTATCTGTCTGCACGGTGATACTCGGGGAGCGGCAGTCTTGGCGCGAACACTGCGGCAGAGGCTGGAAGCAGCGGGCGTGGCCATAGTGCCAATGAGCGCCTTTTGTAAGTAGTCCCGATCAAACCGGGAGAAGCCAGGCGATGATCTATGAGAAACCACGAATTCTGCCAGGCGGAGACACTGCGCTCTTCGTCGAGTTTGGGGACACGATTAACCCGGAGCTAAACCTCCGGGTCAGGCGGCTGCTGGTCGCCATACAAGAGGCCAGACTACCAGAGCTGGTTGAAACTGTTCCTACCTATCGGTCATTGCTTGTTTACTATGATGCGCGTCAGACAAGCCCCGGAGAGATGAGAACCAAGCTGGAAGTGCTGGCACAGAAGACGGAGGGTGGTGAACATCTCGAGTCAAAGGTTACGGAGGTGCCCACAGTCTACGGGGGCGAAAACGGCTGTGACCTGGAATATGTGGCCAAGCATAATGGTCTATCTCCTGAGGAGGTGATTCGTCTTCATGCCGGTAGAGCTTACCTGATTCATATGCTAGGGTTCATCCCTGGCTTTGCCTATCTGGGGGGGATGTGTCCACGTATAGCAACCCCTAGGTTATCAACGCCACGATCGAAGATACCGGCAGGGTCGGTGGGAATAGCTGGGAACCAGACCGGAATATACCCGGCGGAGAGTCCCGGGGGATGGCGCCTTATCGGCAGGACTCCCATAGAGTTGTTCGACCCTAAGAAAACCCCGCCGGCCTTGCTAGAGATGGGTAACTACGTGAAATTTGTCGAGATAACTGTTCAGGAATTCAACCGGATAAGGGAGGAAGTGGAGCAAGGGACCTATCGAGTGAAAGAGACTCCGCTTTGCAGAGGGGCGTGAGAATGGAGGTATTTGAGGTCATTCAACCCGGCTTATTGACCACCATTCAGGACAAGGGACGGTATGGTTATCAGCAGTATGGGGTGCCTGTCTCTGGAGCAATGGATAGCTACGCTTTGCTCTTAGCTAATCTGCTGGTAGGCAATGACGAGAGACACGCTTGCCTGGAGATAACGGCGCTGGGCCCTCGCTTGCAGGTCCTTAGTGACACAGCAGTGGCCGTTACCGGAGCTGACCTCAGCCTGGCTTTGAACAACAGCCCTTTGCCCATGTGGGAGGCAGTTAAGGTTTGTTCTGGCGACGTTATCTCATTTGGCCGCCCCAGACGGGGTTGTCGAAGCTATCTGGCTGTAGCTGGCGGGATAGACGTGTGCAAAGTCATGGGGAGTCGATCGACCTATATCAGATCACACTTGGGTGGCCTAGAGGGGAGGGCGTTACGCTCCGGTGACCGCCTGCACAGTGGAAAAGCCCGGCAGAGAATCTCCGTGAGGAAAGTGCCACCGGAGTATCTTCCGGAGTATCAGGTCGAGAATGAATTGAGAGTAATCCTCGGCCCCCAGGATGATTACTTCACTGAGCGAGGCATCCAAACATTTCTGCACTCGGAATATGTGATTTCAGCTCAGACCGACCGCATGGGCTGTCGTCTCGAGGGATCACCGATAGAGCACAGGGCGGTGGCAGATATTGTATCAGATGGTATCCCTCCGGGAGCAGTACAGGTGCCGGGAGATGGCTTGCCCATCATTCTTCTAGCCGACCGTCAGACCACTGGCGGGTATGCCAAGATAGCTACGGTGAGCTCAGTTGACTTGCCCAAATTAGCTCAGGCTGAGATGGGAGCCAGGGTGAGGTTCCTACAGGTTACGGAAGAGGAAGCCTATCAATTGCTGAGACGATATGAACAGACCATCGACGCTGTCAGGGAATACCTCAGTCAAGACCATTAGAGCGACCTGGTTAGTATCTCGGAAGCGCCAGTGGTTACATCCTGAACTCCGGGAAGAAACGAAGTGTTCCATGGGTAAGTAGTGATGTCAGTTGAAGAGATAATCCTGAGCCATGATCGCAGGGGTATGTCAGCGCTGAGGGATTATCTGCCTGCCGACTTTTGTCACGAGGCGGCTGGCTTCGTTCTTGAGAGGAGGAAACGGAGCCAGAGGCCGGCCATAATCGCTACTGGTTTCTACATCCTCAGTGCGGGTGCTCCAGAGACTGATGGCCCCCCGGGGGCCCTGGCCATCGGCCGGGCCCTGCATGCACTTGGGTTCGATGTCATCTATGTTACCGATAAATACACGATGCCTCTCTTTCCCAGTGATATCGTGGGAAAGGACAGGGTAATCAGTTTTCCCATAACCGATCACAATTCCAGCAAGCGGTTTGCCCAACTTATCCTAGCCGAAATTCAACCCTCTCTCATGATTTCCGTGGAGAGGTGTGGGCTTAACGGCAGCCGAAAGTATCTGAGCATGGTGGGCGAAGACATAAGTGAGTACACGGCTAAGATTGATTACCTCTTTTTGGGCCAGAAGAAGACTCTGGGCATAGGGGATGGGGGCAACGAGATTGGCATGGGCAATTTGGCTGAATACATACCGGCAGTGGAGACCTTGCCTAAGGACCCCGCCCTTACTCCGGTCAATAAGCTGGTTATTGCCAGCGTTTCCAACTGGGGAGGATACGGGCTGGTGGCTGCACTGTCCCGGCTGGCCGGATGCAATCTGTTACCCTCGGTGGAGTGGGAGAAGGAAATAATCAAGGAAATAGTAGCTAGGGGTGCTGTGGATGGGGTCTCCGGCCAGAGACGGGCAGCCGTGGATAGCTTCGACCTGGAGCAGAATGCCTGGGCTCTTATCGAATTGCACAGGCTCTTAACGGTGATGCTCTAACATCTTCGGCGAGCGGCTTGGGGAATAGAGTGCAAGGCGGGAGTGTTTACTACACTGTGTCTCAACCCGGTGGAAAGCCCAGCTTGTTGGCAATCTTCTATTTGGGCAAGCATCTTAGGTCGTCTCCTATGCCGCTATAGACTGTCTTCGTGGTCAATCGGTGCCGTAGTGCCCTGTCTGATTCGAGATAGCTGTCGGAGGACTGTCGCCAGAGCTATTTCCGGCTTCTCTGGGGCGACGCCGGCATGAACTAGAGATGACCCTGACTCAAGGAAGTGCTTGGTGCAAGTGTGAATATCATAGGCCAGGCTCTGATTCTCTCATATCTGCGTAAGCAGGCGGCCGCTTGTGCCAGCTCCCAGCTCCCGAGGCGTGTTGAGGCTATTCCTTCTTCATGAAGTCCTGGGCGGCCTGACCCATCCCGGCGCCACTGCCTGAGCTGAGGCATATATCGGTCTCCATGCGGAGCCCTATGTCCAGGGGCGTTGAAGCCGCAATATTGACTGCCCTTTTGGCGCCCTGGACAAGGTAAGGGTTAATTCTGGCTATCTCCTGGGCGAGCTTCTTAGCTTCAATCAATAGCTGGTCCTTGGGGTACATGTGGTCTACCAGCCTGACCCGGAGAGCTTCGGCAGCGTCAATTCTCCGTCCGGTAATAATCAATTCCTTGGCGATGCCCGGTCCCACTATTCGGGGTAACCGCTGTGTGCTGCCCAGGTCCGGGATGACTCCTAGCTGGATCTCAGGAAGCCCGAACACGGCAGTATCACAAGCCAAACGTATGTCGCAGCAAAGAATGAGCTCGAAGGCTGCCCCCAGGCAGTATCCGTTTATGGCAGCTATCACCGGTACGGCTAGCTCTTCATACATGGTCAATATCATCTTCAGTCCGTAAAGGGAATCATAGCCCTGTCGATAGCGGGGGAAGATGTCCATTGGGCCAGTGCCGGAGGCTACCATCTTCAAGTCCAGTCCGGCGCTAAATGCCTTGTCACCGGCACCAGTCAGGATGGCAACTCTGATCGCAGGGTCTTCTTTTATGGCCTGCGCCGTTTGTTGAAGGCCCAGTAAGACGTCGTGATTAAAGGCGTTTAGTGCTTTCGGTCGGTTCAGTAGCACCGTCGCGATGTTACCTTCGACATCCAGTCGAACAGCATCTTGATTTGCCATTTATCTCCCTTCTGACAGACTGCTTTCGGCTGATTTTACATCCCATCTGCAACCAGGGTCAATTGTTTTTTTCGGATAGACGGTGTGATTTCAGTTAGCAGGCAATGATATAATCGGTATGGCATAGTAGCCCGGTGTGTTTTCAGAAGAAGCATGGCAGTTTTGAAGATTCGCACTTTGCCCGACCCTGTGTTGCGGCAAAAAGCTAAGAAGGTAACCAGGATTGACAACTCCGTGTGGAAGTTGATCGATGACATGATTGATACACTGCGTGCGGAACCCAATAGAGCCGGTCTGGCTGCTCCGCAGGTGGGAGTGTTGCTCCGCATAGCAGTCATCGAGCTACCGGAGCAGGAACTCATCACTCTAATCAATCCTGAAATAGTAAAGAAAGAGGGCGAGCGAATAGTCCGGGAAGGCTGTCTATCCATACCTGGCTACTTCGGTGAGATAGAAAGGGCGGTGACGGTGAAAGTCAGGGCCAAAGACCGCCATGGGAAGGTATTTCGGCTCAAAGCAGAGGGGCTTCTGGCTCAGGCTCTGGAACAGGAAATCGAGCATCTCGACGGCATTCTCTACATTGACCATCTGAACAGTGAAGAGAAGCTGTTTGAGGCTATTGAGGAAGAAGGGGACTAGGGAATCCTGGCTCTAGCTAGAGCTTGCTGCCCACCAGGTCCTGCAAAGTCTCACAGCTTCCGCGCCACAAAAGGCATCCTGGATTGTGTAGTCGCCTTCGTTAACAACTTCATCGTTTGACGGCTCTACCCAGAGCCAGTAGTTTTGGTTTTCGGCTCTGATGTGAAACTTAACCAACCAGTGAACCTGTTCTGCACCCTGCTTCCAGTGTTTCACCCATACCATACAGGCCTCCAGCCCCTGCATATAAGCATTCCACCAGAGATCAGCGGAGAAATGTCCACACTCATAAACCCCCTTTATCCACAGATTCCTGTCTGTGAGGTCCTGGACAAGAAAACTCAGAACTTCCTGCTCAGTTGCCGGCGAAACTCTGGAAGCGTTGTAAGTTTCAGAAGCATAGGTATAAGGCTCTCTGGTCTGAGCTATAACCGACGTACATCCTGACAAAAATGCTGGTAAAGCCCCCAACGAGACAAGAATGACGAGAATCAATGTGCGCCTCATATCTGTTACCTTTTTCTCTTTACTAGTTATACAGCCTCTAGCGAGGGTCTTCCTCATCGACTAAGAAAACTGATTAACTAGTACTTTCGTCATATCTGAAGTCGCCGGAAACGGAAAAATCCCTCACTTTCCCGGTACTTTTCGGGGATTTGTGTAGGCTTATCTCCTATGATGCCTGGTTTTCACTTCACTGTCTTTGATTGTTTTCAATGGGTTACTTAATGCTGATAGCGGTGTGCTTGAGGCGGGGATGCCACACTTGGATAAACAGGGGCGTAGCAATGCGCTGGCGATTCTCCAATCCCTTCTCCCTCGAACAGAGAAGGCTGAGGTGAGGTTGACTTCTCCTGACTTGCCCGTTTTTCTGGCTCCCTCGCGTTATGGAGGGAGAACTATGAGCTGATCGTTAGAGGGACAGGATAACCGAGCCCTCAGGCTCGGTTATCCCCCATTTATCTCTCTATGTCTCTTGCCGCGCTTTGCCACGTCTTCTGCTCCAGACCACTCCCCAGATAATCAACCCAACCGCGGCTATTATGAGGATGATAAGCCACCAGGTGATGGTGCGTGACGCTGTGAACTGGCCAGTCAACCCTGCTACCTCCACCTCATACTGTCCGTAATCTAACCCGGACGGGGTGAAGCTGACGCGCTGGCTTTGTCCGGGGCTCAGGGTCACCGTCCTGGTATCTACTGTCTCTCCATTTAGCTTTAGCACAACAGCATAACTGCCTGACTGCCCACCGGTGTTGGCTACATTTACGGAGATGGTAACACTCTGCCCGGTCCTGGTCATGAAGATAGTCTTTTCCACGCTGGGCTCTATGTTCAAGGCACTGGGCATAAAGGTGGCAGGTGGTAGTGGAGGCGGCGGGGCAAGCTCGGCCAGTATGCCATAGATACTGAAGTGCCTTATTGGCGCAGAAAGAGTTAGCTCTGCCACTCCGCTTGGCCCTCCTGCTTCGAATTCCATTTCCTCCCAGCGTCCGTCAACATCGTTATAGTAGGCCATGGTTACATCTAGAGCATTCGCTGGCAATTGTGATTCGTCCAGACCCAGTGTGAGGAGAATATCCCTGTCGAAAACAGCATCCTCGGGAGTTATGTTGAAGACTATCAGTGCCACAGTGTTCTCGGGAGTAGCTGGTATGTTCTCAAGCTCTCTAACAAATATCACATAGTGTACTTTTTGACCAACAATGGGTGCCCGAGTTCCCCGCTCCAGGAATAAGTTGTGGCTGTTATCAGGACTGGGTCCGAGGAGGTCAACTGCTAGCTTGTTGTTGCTGTAGAGTGGCCTGCTGGTGTTACATCCTTCCCAGTCCACCGTGAGATATCTGGACGTAGGGCAACTAACGGCGGTGCCTCCACCGGCAGGTGTAACTGGAATTCGAACCGTTACTACCACATCGTCGTTGTCGGTGCAAACCGGTAGTGCAGAGCAGCGGACCTCCAGGGTATAGGTCGTAGTCACTGTGGGAGAGACGAATACTGTTGGATCAGCCGACCAAGCCTGTATCACTGCTCCACCCTTTATCCTCCATTGGTACTCTATATGACCTTCGATATCCCCACACTCCTCTATATAGGACGCAGAGCCATCCAACTCAATAGACTCACCTGAGTTAATTGTCCTATTAGGGCCGGCATTTGCCACTGGTTCCAATCCTCTGGTATTGCCGGTATCCACCCACCGGGTGTCGTCAATATCGTAGTCACAGCCCTCATCGGCATCGCAGAAGTAGTCCCGGTATTCCTGCTCCTTCTGCTCCTTCTCGGTGCAGGGTGTGTCATCTACCCATCGGGTTTTGCCAGTGTCAACCCAGCCGTCTTTGTCATCGCAGTCTTCAACCAGCTCTTCGTCCGTGTAGCCGCTGAAGACCTTGACGCACTTGCCGTCTACGCAGGTGTAGTCATCGAACCAGCGGTGCTTCCAGACCTGGTTGTCAACGCAGTAGGTCTCCCAGTCACCGTAGGTGTCCAGCTCATCGCAGTCTTCAACCAGCTGTTCGTCCACGTAGCCGCTGAAGACATTGACGCACTTGCCGTCTGCGCAGGAGTAGTC
>JBBIMO010000005.1:0-70562 GCA_037444365.1 Chloroflexota bacterium | reverse complement strand
AGTCCGCTGCTCTACCACCTGAGCTACCTCGGCATCAAGGATATTGTAGGTTTTCCTCTGTTCCAGTGTCAAGCAAGTGTGTTCGTAATTGGTCAGCCGCCGCCTCGATGGAAAGGGGTGCACAACTAGCTATTAGTTCGGGGCACCGGGTTTGACCAGAGGGACTTGAGCAGCACAGAGGGGGCACTCTTGAGGCGAATAAACTGTTGTGGGAGCACGAAGACAACTGAAGAGAGGCGGACAAAAGTCCAGATTTCTCTCGCTTCGGTCGACAAGCACTCCAATGCCAATGATGATTCCCCCCGACTTGTCCACAGCACTCATTGTCTCTCTGACCGAGCTTCCCGTAGTCAGTATGTCATCAACAATGAGGACGTGTTCACCGGGCTCAATTTCAAAGTCGCGCCGGAAAACCCTGATCGATCCCTGCTTTTCGGCAAAGATACCTCTTGCTCCCAGCTGGCGGGCGGTCTCGAAGGCCAGGATGATGCCACCTGTGGTTGGTCCAGCTACCACATCTGGCTTCAGCCTTCTGAAATGCTGGACGATAAGCCGACACAGCTTCTCAGTAAGGTGGGGATATTGCAGAATGCGAAACTTCTCCCAATAAACAGGCGAATGCAGCCCGGAGGTCAGCAAGAAATGGCCTTCCTTTATCGCTCCAGCCGTCTTGAATATCTGCAGCGCCTCGTCACTCAAGTTTACACCCCAAACGACTGGCTAAGTGTCATTCTTTGCTCCTCAGGGACAGGGTACCCGGGATAGCTGTAATGCTTGACTAATCCCCAGCTTCTCGGTGGCCAGTAGATAAACCAGGCCTTGCCGATGAAGTTATCCCGAGGCACTGTCCAGCCAGTATGTGAATCGTTGCTGTTGTTACGATTATCACCGAGGACGAAATATTCGTTCTCGGGAACTTCTTTGGCTGACATCGTGTAATTCGGCGGCGTCCTGATATACTCCTCGTCCAGAGGGATGCCGTTGATAAAGACACTCCCATCTTTTATCTCGACGGTCTCGCCTGGCAACCCAATAACGCGTTTGATGAAAGGGTAGGGGGACCCGTCATGCGGCGGGGGCGGGGCAAAAATCACTACCTCTCCTCGCTTAGGGCCAGACGAGCCGTAACTCACCTTGTTAACCATAATGCAGTCACCCTGGCGGAAATTGGGTTCCATACTGGACATTACCACGGTATAGCTCTGGACAGTGAGCCGAAGGGCAGCAAAGACAGCTACGGCGATAAGAATGGTTATGACGACTTCACGGAGAATCTTCATTGACCGGGGTTCATTCTATCATAAACCACAAGGTGAATTCATTCAGTATTGCTCTACTTGTGTACATTTCGCCTTAGTGCTAACATTATTACCTCATTACCTCGGGCCGCTAGCTCAACTGGTAGAGCAGCTGACTCTTAATCAGCAGGTTCAGGGTTCGAGACCCTGGCGGCTCACCAACCGCCCGATTTAGCTTCAAAACTCGGTTTGGAGGCGCCTGAAAGGGCGTCTTTTTGCTGAATCCGACCGCCTGACTGTCAGGACTTCGGATGGCTTTTCCACCCAATCTTGAAGCTGGGAGAGGCAGTTAGCAAACTGACAAGACTGTGCTGACTTTTAGTCAGCCGGTTCCGGGTTCCACTCGCGTCTCCCGTTCCAGTTAAGTTCAAAACCCGTCTGATATGGCGGGTTTCTTCCTTTAGCGACAAGCTGCCTGAAAAGCAGGTTGTTGATCTTATCACGTAAGTTCTGTGTGAAATCCGCTATCCGATGACCTGTCTGAGTGCAATACGCAGTGTCAAAATACTGAATACTTACCTGATTGTCATCCAGAACAAATCGAGGCCAGTCCCTCAGGCCGTCATAGACAGGCGAAAGTTCGTCTCGATGCCACCGTAACATTCTGCGTTAACCAAAACAGAGGCGGGCACTGGCAGTCAGATTCAACTAAGCGGAACAGTGGTCAGCGAAGTCGATTCCTGGCCAAGTGTTACCGTTGAACAGATATCCTTACGTCCGTCCAATATGGGTGAGCCTAGCCCTAGCGCAGACCATTGCCTTCCGACTCCTTGGCTGTTCGACAGAATATTCATCTTGATAGGCTTTCCTGTTCATTCTATACTAGACGAGATGGTAGAAGTGACCAACGACAAGATTCTGATTGTCGAAGATGACCGCAACCTGTTAGATACACTCAAGTATAATCTTCGCAAAGAGGGCTATGAAGTCGTTACTGCAGTTGATGGTGCGGAAGCTCTGGATGTTGCCCGCAGAGAAAAACCTGACCTTATCATCCTCGATATAATGTTGCCCAAGATGAGCGGCTTCGAGGTATGCCGTATTCTTCGTAAGGAGATGGTAGTCCCCATATTGATGCTTACCGCAAAAACTGACGAGACCGACAAGATAGTCGGGCTTGAAATTGGTGCCGACGATTACATGACTAAACCATTTAGTCTGAGAGAGCTCTTGGCTCGTGTAAGAGCGATGCTTCGCCGGGCTAAGATGGTTGAAATGCAGCCCGGACCAAGAGAGGTATTGCTAAAAGCTGGTGATATTGAGGTTGACATAGCCCGTCATAAGGCTTCAAAAGGGGCGACGTTGGTGGAGCTAGCACCAAAAGAGTTTGATTTGCTGGCATTTCTAGCCCGAAATAAAGGCTTCGTATTCAGCCGAGAACAGCTTCTGGAGAAAGTCTGGGGCTATGATTTCGCCGGTGATACGAGGACCGTTGATGTGCATATTAGCTGGCTAAGACGAAAGATAGAGACCGACCCCAATAATCCTAAGCACCTCGTAACTGTTAGGGGTACCGGATACAAGTTGGAAGGATGAAACTGTTTCGCAGCATTCAGTGGCGAACCGCCTTGGCGTTCATTCTCCTCATTATAGTCAGCATGAGTGCGCTTGGTATTTACCTAACAAGTTTTGCCAAAAACACTCAGGTTGGAAATTTACGCTCCCGCCTGGAGAATGAGGCGAGAATTACCGCGGAGGCCAGCCTGCCGGGTTTTCTTGGCCAAGGCGGTGACCTGGATGCTTTGGCCAAGAAGCTAGGAAAGGAGATTGATGCCCGTGTCACCTTCATCGCACTGAATGGTACAGTCTTGGGCGATTCCGACGAAAACCCAGCGACCATGGAGAATCACGCCACACGGCTCGAAGTGATAGACGCACTGGCTTCAGGTCTGGGTGAAAGCACGCGTTACAGCACTACTCTAGGTGAGATGATGATGTACGTTGCGGTACCCATAACAAATCAGAGCGATATTGTGGGGGTATCCAGGGTAGCACTTTCACTGGCTGCCATAGAAAATTCAGTTAACCATGTAACCTCAATTATCATACTAGCAGTAATGGCGATGGCTGCACTGGCTGTAATGGCTGCTGGCCTCATTGCCCGGGCGACAACCCGCCCCATAAGGGAACTAACAAGAGCAGCGAAAGGAATTGCCTCAGGGGAACTGGGACAGAAAATACCAGTACGCACCAGAGACGAAACAGGACAGCTTGCTCAGGCTTTTAACGAGATGTCATCGAACTTAAGCAAACTGGTGGGAGATATCTCGATAGAAAAGACCAAGCTTCACACTGTTCTCACTAACATGGCTGATGGCGTTATCATGACAGATGCGGAAGGGAGAATAATATTGGCTAACCAAGCTACTGAGCGCCTCTTCAGTTTCCAGGAGAAGGACGTGACAAATAAGCCCTTGATAGAGGTAGTGCATGACCATGAGGCAGACGAGATTTTGAAACTGTGTTTGAGAACCAGCCAAATGCAAACCGCCCAGTTTGAATCAGTCACCTCAAAGAGGTTTATCAGGGCAATAGCTGTCCCGCTCATAGACGATAGGCTGACCGGAGCACTACTGGTGTTTCAAGACCTGACGGAACTGAGAAACCTGCAAACAATGCGCAGAGAACTGATCGGTAACATATCCCACGAGTTGAGAACCCCTATAGCTGGAATCAAGGCTATGGTTGAGACGTTAAGAGATAGTGCTATTGAAGATAAAGAGGCAGCAATGGATTTCCTGACTAGGATTGAGAGTGAGGTTGACCGCCTGACCCAAGTGGTATCCGAGCTTACTGAACTGTCACGTATTGAAACTGGCCGCGCTGAGCTAAGGACATCACCTGTAAATCTCAACTTGCTGGCAGAAGAAGTCGTCGCCCAGTTGAACCCGCTCGCGCAAAGACAGCAGGTGACCATAACCACCGACCTGGCCACAGACCTTCCCATGCTCAGAGCTGACAACGACAGGATTAGACAGACGCTCACCAATATCGTTCATAACGCTATCAAGTTTAACCACCTCGACGGAAAGGTAACTATATCCACTAGAGCTGACAGTGAGTCTATCACTGTTAGTGTTTCCGATACTGGAATTGGAATTGCTAAAGAGGACTTACCCCACGTTTTCGAGCGCTTCTACAAAGCCGATAAGGCGCGACCGAGGGGTGGAAGCGGGCTTGGACTGGCTATTGCCAAACATACAGTTCAAGCTCACGGCGGCAGTATCTGGGCTCAAAGCGAACAGGGCAAAGGTTCGACGTTCAGTTTCAGCCTTCCCCTCAAAACAAACCCCGACGCAGGCAATCTCTAAGATTTAACGAGACTTTAACAAAGCCTTAAACCAGTCTTAAAGTCTGCCATGTATTCCTTTAGTAGATGGACAGAAGCGCTTCAAAGCCATCGAAATTAGAGATGTAAGGAGGATAACAAATTGAAAAAGTCAATCAGAAAATGGCTAGTATTTCTTGGAGCAACTCTGGCTTTGGCCCTTATCGTTGCTTCCTGTGGTGGTAGCCCCTCAGGTTCCTTCAAAATCATCGGCTCAAACACGCTAACTCCATTGAGTTCAGTATGGGCTGAGGAGTTCATGGCTACGCATTCGAATGTAAGTATATCCGTCAGCGGTCCTGGCACTGGACCTGGCATAGCGGCACTCATTGATGGCACCGCTGATATCGCCCAGGCTTCAAGACCAATCACACGGAATGAGACTGCCCAGGCAGAAGCCAAGGGCGTCCATCCCTACGAAATCCATGTCGCCAGCGACGGCCTCGCCGTCGTCGTGAATCCGTCTAATAACGTGTCCGTGTTGACAACGGCCCAACTCTCTGCAATCTACACCTGCGGCATAACCAACTGGCGAGAAGTCGGGGGGAAAAATGCTCCCATCGTTGTGCTCTCACGCGATACCAACTCTGGCAGTCACGACTTCTTCCTACAACGCATTGTCCAAATGCAGGGCCTGCCAAGCGAGAATAAAACACTTCAATATGGTCCTTGTGTCCTTTTCCTGGCCTCAACCGAAGCGGGCATAACAGAGGTCACCCAAAATCCAAACGCTATTTTTTATCCGGGCCTGGGCTATGTCACCAACCAGACGAAGATCCTGGCGATAAAGAAGACAGCCAGTGACCCGGGTGTACTATGTAGCAAGGAGACGGTCCTCGACGGCACCTACTATCTCGCCCGACCACTCTTTTACTACACCAATGGCGAACCCACTGGTCTCGTTAAGGAGTTCATTGACTACTGCCTATCATCGGCGGGTCAGGAGAAAGTGAGTGAGGCAGGCTTCATACCGTTGGCATGATAACTGTGAGATGAATGGCCGTTTCAGAAAAATGCGAAAATTGAAAGAAGAATGTTGAAGCCAAAGATTTCAAGCGTGGTGGCCGGCCCTAAGACTGAAAACAGCCTGAGGAGGCGGCTGCGACTGGGTGAGAGATTTGTAGAAGGCTGGATATTCCTAGCCGGGGTGTTAGCCATTATTATCCTGGTAGGCATCATCGCCACTCTCATCAAGGAGGGCCTGCCGATATTTGCTTACTCCTCACCATGGGAATTCCTGTTTGGCGCCAAGTGGTATCCCACTTCCGAGCCGTCCACTTTTGGCATATTGCCCTTCTTCATATCGACTCTCATGATTACCTTGATAGCCACGGCGGCTGCCGTTCCAATCGGGGTCGGCTGCGCTGCCTACCTGGCAGAGGTAGCTCCCACACGCGTCAGGGAAACGGTGAAGCCTATCATTGAGCTACTAGCAGGAATCCCGTCGGTGATGATGGGATTTATCGGGTTGATGCTCCTTTCACCGCTGGTTCGGAGTATATTCCACCTGAATACAGGTTTATGCGGCCTTACGGCTGCGATAATGCTGTCCCTAATGAGCCTGCCCATTATCGTCAGCGTGTCCGAAGACGCTCTACGCGCTGTCCCCAAAGAGTTTAAGGAAGCATCCTACGCCCTAGGTGCCACTAAATGGGAGACGATACGGCACGTATGTGTCCCGGCGGCTCTTTCCGGAATCTCCGCTGCGATAATGCTAGGAGTGGGCCGTGCCATTGGCGAAACCATGACAGTACTCATGGTGGCCGGAGGGGCTCTGGCTGTGCCGTCGTCACCAACCGACCCGATGACGACCATGACGGCAGCAATTGCCTCTGGAATCGGCAATGCCGAGCGTGGTGGATTGCACTACCAGGCATTGTTTGCTATCGGATTGATTCTGTTTGTCATGACCCTAGGGGTCAACCTGATCGCGGACAGGGTGCTTCAGCGCCAGAAGAGGAAGTTTGCGAGGTAGACAGCAATGAACGGAGGAAACCCATGGTTGATCGCTGGCTGATCGCCTTTATCGTATATGTTGTGGTCAACATCGCAGTAGTTGTCTTGGCGATAGTCAAGGCCAAGATGACACGTAAGATTTCAGAACGCACAGCTTTTGTTTTTCTGGGGTTAGCTACCGCTCTTGCGGCACTGCCTGTTTTGTTTATCGTCATCTACACCGTTTTCAACGGTGCCGGTGCCATAAGCTGGAGCTTCTTAACGCAAGCTCCATCACAGGCGGGGAAAGCGGGCGGTATTCTGCCGGTAATCATCGGTACTTTCTACCTTATGTTTGGTACGTTACTCTTTGCGTTACCAATGGGGATAATGGCTGGCATCTACCTCACCGAATATGCCAAAGACAACTGGCTGACCGGGCTCATCAACATGGCTATTGTGAACCTGGCTGGTGTACCGAGCATTGTCTTCGGGCTCTTCGGACTCGGCGTATTCGTATTGGCCTTCCATTTTGGCTTGTCTCTACTTGCCGCCAGTCTTACCCTAGCCTGTCAAGCACTGGCGATGGTCATTACTACTTCAAGAGAGGCAATACTAGCTGTACCGAGAGAATATAGAGAAGGTAGCCTTGCTGTTGGGGCAACAAAATGGCAAACGGTCAGGCACATAGTCTTGCCCGATGCTCTTCCCGGGATAATCACTGGGGCAGTACTAGCCATAAGCCGCGCCGCTGGCGAAACAGCCCCGATATTGGCCACCGGAGCTGCTTTCTTGGTTCCAAGACTTCCAGCGTCTCCTTTTGACCAGTTCATGGCATTGCCTTACCATCTCTATACGGCATCCTCGCAAGTGCCTGGTATGCCCAAAACTACCATGTGGGGGGTAGCCTTGATCTTGCTAATAGTTGTGCTTTCTTTTGACGTTCTCGCGGCTGTCATAAGATTTCGGTCGCGAAAAAGGATTTAGATGGATGAATAGAAACATTACGTTGCCAAACAGCAAAACACTGACTGCACAGACATGCGTGACGAAACTCAGAACCGAAAAGGTAAGTCTCTATTACGGGTCCTTCCAGGCGCTCAGAAACGTGACCCTAGACATACCCGCATGTGCTATCACGGCCATAATCGGACCCTCTGGCTGTGGCAAGTCATCCTATCTTCGCCTCTTCAACCGAATGAATGACCTGATTCCAGGCGCAAGAGTGGAAGGTAACGTTGAATTTGACGGCATCCTCATTTACGACCCAAAAATCGACGTAGTGGAACTTAGGAAGAAAGTAGGCATGGTCTTCCAGAAGCCCAATCCCTTCCCCCTGTCAGTATTCGAGAACGTGGCTTTCGGACCAAAGCGACATGGTATTGGTAATCGTGCTGAGCTGGAGGAGATAGTTGAGAGAAGTCTGCGCCAAGCAGCCCTGTGGGATGAAGTCAAGGACAAGCTGGAACAGTCAGGGCTAGCCTTGTCTGGTGGGCAGCAACAGAGACTATGCATTGCTCGAGTACTGGCTGTAGAGCCAGAGGTTATCTTGATGGATGAACCCTGTAGTGCCTTGGACCCGGTCGCGACCCTCAAAATTGAGGATCTAATGAAGAATCTGGCTCAAGAGTACACTATTATCATTGTTACCCACAACATGCAGCAAGCAGCACGGGTATCCGACACAGCTGCCTTCATGATGATGGAACAAGACCGAGCTGGAGTACTGGTCGAATATGGTGCGACCTCTCAGCTCTTCACTAATCCCAAGGATAGACGTACTGAGGACTACGTCACCGGTCGATTTGGATGAACACTCTTGGAGGACACACATGGAAATGAGGACAGTATTTCATAAGAAACTGAGGGAAATTCAAGACGATATTCTGGCCATGGGAAGCATGGTAGGTAAAGCTATCCTTCGCTCCATTGATGCTCTCAAGAACCGAGACCTGGAGCTTGCCCGCCAGATAATCGGCGATGACCAGAAGATAAACAATAGAAGGTTTGACATTGAAGAGAAATGCATTGAGCTAATAGCTACTCAACAACCCATGGCCGGCGACTTACGCACTATAATTGCCATCCTTAATATTACGACTGAAATAGAGCGTATAGGTGATTATGCTGTGGGCATTGCCCGGATTGTAGCAATGATCGGTGATGAGCCACCTCTCAAACCGTTGGTTGATATTCCCCGTATGGCCGAACAGACTGTAGACATGCTACGGCGTAGTTTGGATGCTCTCATAAGCAGGGATCTGGGAGCCGCAAGGAAAATAGCTATGGAGGATGACTTGGTAGACCACCTCTATGACCAGGTGTTCCGGGAGTTGCTCACCTTCATGGCGGAAGACCCTAAGACAATTACGCGGGCAACCCGTCTTATATGGGTAACCCATAACCTAGAGCGTGCTGCCGATAGAGTCACCAACATCTGTGAGCGGGTGGCCTTCATCGTCACTGGCAAAATGGAAGAGATGGGCGCTTCCAAATATTGAGCCGCCAAACAATGGTTGCGGCTGTGGTAGCCGCTGATTCTTACACCATAATGAAGATGGTTAATAGAAAATGCTACTGCCTAGTCTTGAAGCCGTTGAAGTCGAGACCAATAATGTTGGCAAATAAAGGCAAGCTAGATTCAGGCTCATAGAACACCCTGAACTCCCCGTCCCGAATCGTCAAATCAAATTGGCGAAGTTACACATGACGGCTTGTTTGACGAGATATCAGCGAGGAAACACCTGCACAGTTGTTGCCCCTCAGGCAAGCATGATAAAATCAGTCAAGCAAGTGGTGGGGAAGCGAAATAATCCGACCTCCTGACTGTCGGGATTTCAGATGGCTTTCCAACCCACTTTTGAAGCTAAAAAGGGTGTCCTACAGGCTGGGAACGCTATAGAGACTCTTAATCAGCAGGTTCAGGGTTCGAGACCCTGGCGGCTCACTTGGCTACCGAATTGCCCTCAAAGGACATGAGCTATATCGCTCGACAGAAGCTCGTTGACCAAATCCCGGAGATGAACCCTTCTTGGATGTGAGGTGGTATATCTAGCGTCTCAATAATAGCTATCTAAGTGTTGAGCCTGTCCCGAACTGGGTTCGGGTACGAAGAAAGCGAGCTACATCTTCTCGGTTTATTGCTCCTACCACCTTAGCTGCTTCCATAACCGGTATATGATTGGAGTTCTCACCATTCATTTGTTGGAGCACGCTTAAGAGGTCCTGGTCAGCATAAGCTACCTTTAGTTTGCTCGCTGGTGTCATGATATCCTGCACGGAAGTGACTGCCCAGCGGGTATGGGGCACTTTCTTTATCTGTTGCAGGGTAACCATGCCTTCCAACTCAGCTCCCCAGCTTATCAGGAAGCAGCCTCGTCCTGTGGGTAGTACGTATTGCTCAACAAGCTCTGTTAAGTTCATGTGGGGAGGAATCAGGGGAGAGCCATAGTCGGCAACCTGGCGGGCTGTGATGCCAACAAGGGCATCGCGGAGCAGAACCTGTTGATAACTACCTCTGGCGGCATCGCGGAGGAACCAGCCAATAAAACCCAGCCATAAGCCCCTGAACCAGTACTGAGCAAAGAAAACGATGATCAGAATGCCCACAAGAATAAAGGCATAAGCTATCCCCTGTCCCACTTTAGCAGCGATGCGAGTTGCCCTGTGATAATCGCGGGTCGTTTGCCATACGACAGCACGAAGTATACGGCCCCCGTCCAATGGAAAACCAGGGATCAAGTTGAATACAGCCAAAACTACGTTTATCAAAGCTAGCCACTGCATCAAACTGGCAGCCAGGATTTGCTGTGTTCCTGCCAGCAGAAGATGCAGTCCGTAGAAAGCGCCAGCCAAAGCCACGCTGGTCAAAGGGCCAACTATGGCTATCAGAAGCTCCGCCTTAGGCTGGGTTGCCTCCTTAGTTATCTGAGAAACGCCACCGAAAACGAAGAGTGTTATGTCTTTGACCGGGATATTGTTGCGTATAGCCAGAATGCTGTGGGCCAGTTCATGAGTAATGATGGAAGCAAAAAAGAGCAAGCTGGTTAATATGCCCAGAATTATGCGCTGCCCTATTGGAGGGTATGGAGGCTCTACCAGTGGATAAAGCACGAGTGAATAGGTTACCAGAGCGAAGATAACAAACCAGGTATAGTGGAGTCGCAGGGGAATGCCGAAAACCTTGCCTAGACTTACGTTGCCCCTCATCGCGGTTCCTGCGGCATAGCGTAGCCGATAAGCTTGTAGGCTAACTTAGCCAGTAGATAAGCGCAAGCCCCCGGTCCCTCTCCAGGGCAGAATTCCATAATGTCGAAGCCCACTACATGCTTGTGCAAGGCAACTGATTCCATTATGTCCAGAATTTGCCGCCATGACATTCCGTCGGGCTCAGGAGTGCCCACCGCTGGCATAATGGAGGGGTCGAGAACATCTACATCTATGGTGACATAGACATCCTTGCTAAGCGAGTTCACTATCTGAGCTGCGGAAACCCTGTTGGATGACAAATCAGACATGTAGAAAGGAAAGACACGCGGGGAAGGACAGTTTCTGTCTTGTGTCAAGAATTGTTTCTCTTCCCAGCTAAGGCTGCGTACTCCTACCTGGGAGACAGGACAAAGCTCAGAGATGCGACGCATAACACAAGCCTGACTATATCTGGTTCCCAGATATTCATCCCGAAGGTCAGCATGGGCATCTAGCTGTAGCACAGAAAGCCCGGGAAATGCTTCCTTGAAGGCTCGAACCGCCCCTAGAGACAAGGTGTGTTCTCCACCAAGCAACACTACGAATTTGCCCTTTTGTATCAAGGCCTTAACCACTTGACAGACCCTCTCAATCATATCTTGAGGGCTGCTCAACACAGGTTCCACCTGAGGCAGGGTGGAAATACCAACCTGGTATATCTCGCGGTTCAATTCCAGATCATAAAGCTCCAAATACTGGGAGGCAGCGATGATGGCCTGTGGACCATGGCGAGACCCGCTTCGCCATTCGCTGGTGCTGTCGTAGGGGACAGGTAGAACTACAGTCTTGGCCTGCCGTAGATCTGAATAAGGGGGTTCTAGCCCCGCAAAGCCCTCATGTGGCAGAAATGTCCCTTCATGCCAACCAGCAAAGGACTCAACGTGGCAATCACGATCTTTCATGGTAAATGAAACGCTGGTGGTTGGCCCGGCGCTCACGGCGCCTGGTTCTGGGTTCCGTTGCGGGCCATTCTCTGTCAAGCAGATAAGTCCGTAACTTGACGAGCTGAAACCCCTCCGTGAAATCCTGTATGGCCTTCTCTGAGTCGAAATCCTTGCAGGAGAAGACGTCAATATTAATGTAGTTACGCTCGACAAAGGTGTGGATGCCGATGTGACTCTCCGCTATGAAGACAAATCCCGATATTCCCCAGTCGTCCAACACCGGCCCGATGTATTTGAGCACGTATGGAGGCGAGATTCTGGTCATGCCAATTCTCGCGGGATAACTCTCTAACCACTTGCGGAGAAGTTCCTCATCGCTGAGAATCTTCTGGTTGCTGGAATAGCCATCTATGATTAAGTGCATTAGACCTCCTCAAGCAAAGTGTTTCTTAGATCGAAAAGGGCGGCATAAACAGCCCTTTGTTTCATTCTTGAGCGATTGCCACGAAGCTTGTGGGTGAAGGTTTGCTGGAATCCGTCGCTGCTCAAGCCTATGAATGCCTCGCCAGAATTCCTGTCGGCATCTATGTTGCCCCCGATACCTATGCCAACATCGCTTCTGAAGTTTCGGCACACATTCTCGGCCATCGCTTTGGCCACTTCAGTGCTTTGGTTGCCGTATCGCTTCGCAACAGAGTCAGCAACACCGCAAGCCATCTTAGCCTCATCGGAAAATGCCAGCAATCCCCCCTTGAAATAAGCACGGCTTCGTCTATCACTGGCGATAGTGCTGCACAGGAGGCCCTCGGTGCAAGATTCCATTGTGGCCAAACTCCAGCTTCTGGTTCTGAGCAACTCCCCAATAACGGAGACAAGGGTATCATCGTCCACCCCCCAAATGTAAGGAGAGAGAGTGTTGCGAATTTGCTCTTCGCTCTGTGAAATCAGGCGTTGAGCTTCCGCCACATCCTTTGCCTTGGCTGTAATACGCAGGTGGACACCATCGGGATTGATATAAGTAGCGAGAGTAGGATTGGATAGTTTGGAAAGACGGGCCGTCAGTTCATCTGCCTTAGCTTCGGCCAGCCGAAAGGTTTTGATCACCCTGGATAGTATGACCTCTCCTGTCACTCTCTGCCTCAGCTTGGGCAAAACACCTTCCTCCCACATCATTTTCATCTCATCGGATGGTCCAGGCAGAGCTATAACTATGTGCTTGTCCTTTTCAACCCACCAGCCAGGCGCTGTGCCCATACGGTTTGGTATTGTTTCAGCGGAGGGGATAATGGTCGCCTGTCTGACATTGCTCTGCGGTACTTCGCCAAGATAGCGGCGGAGTAAGTCCTGCAATTCCTGCCATAGCCTCTCATCGACTCTGGGTTCTTCACCCACCAGGTCGCTGATGGCTTCACGGGTAATGTCATCCTGAGTCGGTCCCAGTCCACCGGTGGTGATAATAAGGTCTGCTCTTTCCCAGGCTCGTTTCAGGGTATCAACCAACCTCCTATGATTGTCGCCTGTCGTAGAGATGAAATACAGGTCAATTCCCAACAGAGGCAATTGACTGGCCAAGAAAGAGGAATTGGTGTCAACTATATTGCCCAGCAGGATTTCCGTGCCGACAGGTATTATTTCTGCCTTCATCTTTCATTATGACCTGTGAGTTGACGGCTGTTCTAGCATTTGGGCGCTGAGATACCGAGGTATTCCTCCACTATGGCCATAGCGCAGTATTTGCCGCACATACTGCAAGCTGCTCCGCTAGCAGGTATTTTGCTATGGATTTGCTGCGAAAGCCTTGGGTCCAGAGATAGCCTGGCTTGGGTCTCCCAGTCAAAAGCCTTGCGCGCCATGGACATTTGGTTGTCCCACTCCTTGGCGCCTTTTACACCCTTAACAATATCGCCAGCATGAGCAGCTATGCGGGAGGCGATTACTCCTTCTTTGACATCCTGCACCGTGGGCAGGGAAAGGTGCTCCGTAGGGGTAACGTAACACAAGAAGTCTGCGCCAGCGGCAGCGGCAATTGCTCCTCCAATAGCAGCAGTTATGTGATCGTAGCCTGCGCCTATGTCGGTGACCAAAGGACCAAGTACGTAGAATGGTGCCCCACGGCATAGGCTCTTTTCCAGGCGGACATTGGTGGTGATTTGGTCCAACGGTAAATGGCCAGGCCCTTCAACCATAGCTTGAACACCGGCTTCTCTAGCGCGGTCCACCAGTTCACCCAGGATGATCAATTCCTGGATTTGAGCCCTGTCGCTAGCATCAGCCAGGCAGCCCGGACGCAAGCCATCGCCCAGACTCAAAGCGAAGTCATATTCAAGAGCCAGATCCAGTAGGCGGTCATAATGCTCATACAAAGGGTTTTCTTTATCATTGTGGAGCATCCAGCCGATGAGGAAAGCCCCACCTCGGGACACTATGTCAGTTGTCCTACGCTGCCCTTTGAGCCTGGCCAGAGATGCTTGAGTCACTCCGCAATGGATGGTCATGAAATCAACGCCGTCTTTGGCATGTTCTTCGATTACAGAAAAAATCTCGTCAATGGTCATGTTTACGATAGCACCACGGTTCTCAATGGCTTCAATAGCCGCCTGATAAATGGGGACTGTTCCCACTGGCACGGTGCTGGCTCCCATAATAGCCCTTCTGATAGCTGAGATATCGCCTCCGGTGCTCAGATCCATCACAGTGTCGGTGCCAAAGTCGATGGCAGTCTGTAGTTTCCTTAGTTCCATGCTCAAATCACAAGCGTCTGAGGATGTGCCTATGTTGGCATTGACCTTGGTTCTCAGTCCTTTGCCTATCCCGCACGGAATTAGCTTTGCATGATTAACGTTGGCTGGAATGATGATGTCACCGTCGGCCAAGCCTCGGATGACGAAATCCGTCTCCAGTCTTTCACTTTCGGCTACATGCTTTGTCTGGGGCGAAGCAGTGCCTTTTCGCGCTGATTCGAGCTGGGTCAATTTTCCAAACCTCATTAATTTGCGCAGAATCAAAGTATAAAACAGGGTTACTGTCAATGCAAACGCAACCCTGCTGATAACAAGACAAGCAGAAGGGAAAAACACGCAGATAGGTTCAAGACAGAGCCCTCAAGGTTTCTCTCTGAAGCTTGAATAATCTGGCTATCCCTTGCCGGGCTAAGGAAAGTAGCGCATCAGCGGTTTCTTTAGAGAAGGGCTTGCCCTCGGCAGTTCCCTGAATTTCCACAAAGTCATTTTGATCGGTCATGACCACATTGAAATCGACTTCAGCCTGGGAGTCTTCCTGATAACAAAGATCAAGCAGCATATTACCATTCACGATACCCACGCTGGTGGCTGCTATCATCTTGTTTAATGGCATAACTGGCAAGATGCCCTGCCTTCTCAAGTTATGAAAAGCGTGATAAAGCGCAACATACCCACCGGTGATAGCTGCGGTTCTAGTGCCACCATCGGCTTGTAGTACATCACAATCCACTATGAATGTCCTCTCTCCCAGAATAGCCAGGTTGGTTACTGCTCTCAAGCTGCGGCCGATAAGGCGTTGTATCTCCTGATTTCTTCCTTCTGTCCTATCGCGTGGTGTGCGAGTGACTGTGGAACGAGGCAGCATGGCATACTCCGCAGTCACCCAGCCCTGCCCGCTACCTCTGCGAAAGGGGGGAACCTTTTCATCCATGCTCACTGAGCACAATACTCTTGTTTGCCCCAGCTCAATCAAGGCTGAACCCTCGGCAAAACTCTGGTATCCTAGGACTATGCGTACAAGGCGAAGTTCGTTGTCAGCCCGGTCGTCTATTCTTGGCATGTCAGAAGAAGTATAGCAGAGCATTCGGCAATCTGCCTATCCAGTCTTGGTGGCTGGTCATGATCCGCCTCTCTTCTTATAGGTCTCGACAAACTTCCTGATCGAACGGTCATAGGTTCTTTCCACGTCGTCCGAAAAGAAACAGGCTGGAACCTCTCCTGCCTGCCAATGGTATCTTAGGCACTGGCAGCAAATGCCTTTTCTGCTGCATGGCTCATAGGTGCAGTTGCATTTCTGCTTGTTTTGCTCCTTGGTACACTCCTTCATATTTGCTCTCCCGTGCTGATAGTGCAAGCCTATATCTGGTAGCTCCCCGGCTAGAATGATACCATGTAGAAGGCTTATGGAGCCGCTTCAGTTCTCCAAGACATATGCTATCATATGCCAAAGTAGCTTCACTGGAAGGGCAGAGGGCATGTTGGAACCACTATCTGATGCTTATCTTGATATCGAGACCACGGGCCTATGCTCGTTTTATGACGAAATAACCGTTATTGGCATCTACTTGGCCAATAAGACTGGCAATAGACTGGTTCAACTTGTCGGCGATGAGGTGACCAGGACCAACTTGCTCCGAACCCTGCGTTGCGTGGATACCATATATACATTCAATGGAAGTCGCTTTGACATTCCGTTCATAAGTGCCCGTCTCGGGACAAATCTAAGAGAGCATTTTCGTCACCATGATCTTATGCGTGATTGCTGGAGGAATGGTCTATATGGCGGCTTCAAGGCAGCAGAGCGAAGACTGGGTATTCCCCGGCGGCTACGGGGTATTGCAGGAGCGGAAGCAGCCATGCTCTGGTGGAGATATCGGGTTCACCACGACAGCAAGGCGCTACGTCTGTTGCTGGAATACAACAAGGAAGACGTGGTTAATCTGCTGGCGCTGAAGAGAAAGCTGGAAAGGTTATCAAAGCAGGAGTGTAGTTACTAGTCTGGGACGTGTCTCGCCTGTCCTAGTCAAAGAGAAGTCCAAGAAGATACCGTGTGCATCGTGACAATAGCCGCACGATGTAGCCCAGAGCATTTGTTATCCTCGTTACCGTCGAGGAGTTGTCTTGATCGTTACCCCATGAGAAGGATTCAGCGCCATCCTGACAATAATGAAGGTCATTGAATACCTCAGTGATCTCGTATTTGTCCAGTGTAGCGTCAGGATGTGACCTGAGCCCCCAGCGCCAGGCATACGAAGACAGTTGAGCAGACGCTTGCGACTCTAGTCTCCGCCAATCCCCGTTGGAGTACCAATCCTCTATCAGAAAAGCATGGCCGTCGTCTCCACCGTCGGTGCCCAGGGCGACATACACCCGCTCGGCGTCAATGCCATAGGCTCTAAGCAGAGAGCATAGCAATATAGAGAAGTCTTCGCAGTCGCCAGTGCGGTACATTAGGGTTTCTTCCGGTGTCTGCCAGTGATCACCTCCCCATCGTTCTTGGTCAGACGCATAACGTATATTATTCGCGACCCAGTTTCGAATAGCGTCAAAGCCAGCCTGGGAGAGTTCGTAAGGGGGAAGGCCAACAATACCCTGCAGAACTTCCTTGACGGATGGGCAATCGGGTGTGATGTAAGACGTGAATTCAGACTCCGTCGTTGGGGCCCTGCTTACAGTGGAGCTTGTGCCATAGAAGAGTCCGCCACAGCCTAGACCAGACACTGCGACCAGGCCCAGCACGCCCACATAAGCTAAAGTGACCCAAAAGCGTCTTCTCATTCCCAAGCCTCCAATCACTCTAGACAGTATTCGGTCTTGTCTAAACTAAACGCAGGAATATTGCTTTCGCTTGATCGCTGCCTTTACGGCATCTACAATGTTTCTGGCAGTCAATCCATACCTTTGAAGCAATTCATCAGATGTGCCTGACACTGCATACCTGTCACCGAGGTTGACGAACTCCATGGGCACTGGCTTTGACCTAGCTGCTATCTGAGCGACTCGGCTACCCAGACCTCCTTGAGCCAGGTGCTCTTCAGCAACGACAATTGCGCCCGTCTCTGAAGCCCCTTTGACTACAGCTGCTTCATCCAGAGGCTTGAGGGTATGCATATTGATTACCCGGCAATCTATGCCTTCTCTTGCCAGGGTGTCTGCTGCTTCTAGAGCTTTGGCTACCATGATGCCTGTGGCTATGACAGTTGCATCCGAGCCCTGTCTCATGACCACTGCTTTGCCCAGTGTGTAGTGGTGGCCTTCGGGATACACGACTGGCGTCTTGGGACGGCTTAATCTGATGTAGAAAGGCCCAGATTCACTTGCTGCTACCTTCACTGCCCCAGCAGCTTCTATAGCGTCAGCAGGAACGACAACAGTGAAGCCTGGTAGAGCGCAGTACAGGGCCAAATCCTCAATGGCGTGATGAGAGCTGCCGTCTTCACCGACTGAGATGCCCCCGTGCGTGGCGACAACTTTGACATTTAGTTCCGGCTGGGAGAGACAAAGCCTTAGCTGGTCAAAACAGCGACATGAAGCAAAGATGGCGAAGGTACTGACAAAGACGATCTTTCCTGAGGCAGCCAACCCAGCGGCAATGCCAATCATGTTTTGTTCTTCCAGGCCGCAGTCGAAAAAGCGGTCAGGAAACTCGCGGGCAAAAAAGGTGGTCATCGTTGACGGTGACAGGTCGCTGTCCAGAACAACAATATCTCTGTTCTGCCTGCCTAGCTCTGCCAGGGTCTTGCCGTAAGTTTCCCGAGTAGATGCTTCAGCCATGACTGTCTCCTTTCCCTCCCCACAAAAACCTCACCTCGCTCTCCTAACTGGGTAGTAACTCCAGTTCCTTCAATGCCCTTTCGGCTTCTTCGGCCGTTGGCGCCTTGCCATGAAATGCCGCATTGTTCTCCATGAAGCTAACTCCCTTGCCCTTGATGGTGTGGGCAATGATGGCGGTCGGTTTGTTCCTTGTTTTCTCAGCTCTTTGGCAAGCGGATAGGATTTGATCAAAGTCATGCCCGTCTATGTCAATAGTGCGCCACCCAAAGGCCTGCCATTTGCGGGGGAAAGGCTCAAGGTTCATGATGTCACGGGTCCATCCGCTGAGCTGTATACCATTATAGTCAACTATGGCTGTCAGATTATCCAGTTTGAAATGAGCTGCTGAAAGTGCCGCCTCCCAGGTCTGGCCTTCCTCACATTCCCCGTCGCTGAGAAGAACATAGGTTCGGTAGGTTTTGGAATCGAGCCGGGCAGCCAGAGCAGTGCCAACACCAAAGGATAACCCCATCCCTAAAGAGCCAGCTGACATTTCCACGCCGGGGGTGAATTTCCTATCAGTATGTCCTTGGAGCCGGCTATCCAACTTTCTCAAAGTCGCCAGTTCCGCCACGGGAAAGTAGCCTGCTTCGGCCAGGGCAGCGTACAGAATTGGAGCAGCATGTCCTTTGCTTAACACAAATCGGTCACGGTCTGCCCACCGAGGACTCCTGGGGTCATGGCGCAGAATCCTGAAATAGAGCGCAGTGATTATGTCAGCTGACGATAGAGAGCCGCCCGGATGCCCACTGCCTGCCGTAGCTATCATGGTGATTACATGACGGCGTAGCTTTTTGGCCATTTGTTTGAGCTCCGCCGGGGGCAAATTGAACTTGTTCTGAGAAAAAGCGCTTTCGGGGGACCTTTTGTCCAGCATGGGTGAAGTACCAAATTCTAACCCAAGACCCCCAGCCATGTCTAGGGTTTATGGCAGAACATATTTATGCTGAAGGCATAAGAAGACGTTTCAGTTGAGCCAAATCGCTCAGGAATTCCTGATGGTTTCCTTCTGATCTGTCAAGATAGAAAGCGTTTAGACCTGCCTGGCGGGCATTGAGAAAATCAAACTGCCAGTTATCGCCGACATGGATGACCCGGCTTGGCTTGACCCCTATCTCTTCACATATCTTAAGATAGAAGTCGGGGGTTTTCACCTGTCTATAATGGGAAATGGAAGAGAAGATTCGCACAAAGTAGGGTTTGATATCCCGCAACAAGCAGTCCAATAGCTTGACTGGGGTGCCCGAGGCAACAATCAACCTATGCTCCTTCGCCAAAGCAGAAAGGACCTCAGTCACCTCAGGATAGTAGGTTATCTTACCCAGGCAGCTTCGTATCACCGGCTCAGGAGAACCCAAACCAAGATGGCTGAACCAATACTCGATGTCATACCATTCCAGCCTGTGGACACCGACCTTGTTGTACTCTTCGGTGACACATTTCTTGGCTTCAGCATAATCAAGCCCCGTCTTCTGAGCATGAAGCGCAGGGATGGCCTCCTGCCATATGGCCTCGCTGAAATCGGGTGTCACCAGCGTCCCTTCAGCATCAAAGGAGACCAGCTCGATCTGCTGCATTTTAGAATGACGATATTATCATGACGGCGAGGCCAAAGTCTATTTGCCTGTTGCGCCTGAACCACGCTAGAATTCGTAAGATGTTGAGCTACTCAATTACGGAGAAGCTGAGTCATACTTTCGAGCTCGGTCCCATAAGACCTCCCAGCGAAGCCTATTCCATCCTGATAAGGGCGACCAGGAATTGCCCCTGGAATAGATGTCAGTTCTGTCCCGTATACAAGGGCAGTGAGTTCGAGCTGAGGAGGGTTAGGGAGATCATCGGGGATATTGAGGCAATCAAGGCCATTAGCGAGGGCATTAAGGAAATGGCATGGAAAATGGGATACGGCGATAAGGTGAGAGAAGTAGCAGCCAATGTTTGTAATGAGCCTCAATACGGGCCGTGTGTGAGCCATGTTGCCCAGTGGCTGGCAGCAGGAAGCAGGACCGCATTTCTGCAGGATTCTAACACCCTGGTTATGCGTACTACCGAGCTTATCCGGGTAATCAGCTTCCTTAGAGAGGCCTTTCCTAGCTTAGACAGAGTTACTACATACGGTCGGTCTCATACGGCAGCTAGGAAGTCGTCAGTGGAGTTGAAGGAGCTTAGGGACGCTGGCCTAAGCAGGATTCACATTGGACTGGAGACTGGCTATGACCCTTTGCTGGCTTATGTGGAAAAGGGCTGCACCGCTGAGAACCACATCGAAGGTGGCAGGAAAGTGAAGGAGGCAGGCATTTCCCTGTGTGAGTATGTTATTCCTGGATTGGGCGGCAAGAAGATGTGGCAGGAGCATGCCCGAGAAACAGCCAGGGTGCTAAATGAGATTGACCCGGATTATGTCAGGCTGCGCAGCCTCCATGTAGCGCCAACCATGCCGCTGTGGACCAAGTTGCAGGAGAGGGACTTTGAGCTGCAAACAGAGGACGAAGTGGTAAGGGAAATAGCTGTTTTTGTCGAAAACCTGCAAGTGACTAGTTATCTTAAGAGTGACCACATACTTAACCTGCTCATGGAAGTCGAAGGGAAAATGCCTGACGACAAGGGGAAGTGCCTCGATATAATAGATAGGTATTTGTCTCTGCCGGGCGAGGAGAGGCTGAATTTCAAAATTGGCAGGCGGGCAGGCTTATACAATAGATTGGCTGATCTCAATGACAGCTACAGGCATGACAGAGTAGAACAAGTCATAAGGGCTCTGAAAGAACAGAGTGGCAATGTTGAAGAAGAGATATTCAAGTTGAAGAATAGCTTTATTTGATCAGACAGTTGAGACAGAATGATTTGTGAACCCAGATCGCTGCAAGCAAGGTAGACTTATGAAACCTAACAACAAACGGAAAGCCAATCTACGAAGTGAGAAGGGAATCAGAGGCAAAGCATGAATTGGATGTCAATCCGCTGCTTCTGTCATGCCGCTCGCTGTGTTTCCTGTGTTGTTTCTCACATGGATGAACAAGCAGACTAGTTCTCTAGCCACAAGTAAGAACAGCCAGGACAAGAAGGAGACGATTATCCCTGATATGATGACGGCAACTCCGGGACCAACGCCTATCCATTCCCTCGTCCCAATGGTCAATCCGTCTTTCAGTATTTGCACTCCGAGAAGCATCGACGCAAGCACACCGATCACAAGGACTGCCCATCCCAGCACTCTTAAGACACTGGTCATATATGGCAAGAAGTGATACTCTACCCGTTTGCCTCTCCAGACTCTCTCAAAACGACGGCTTATCTTCGAAAAGGGCGGGAGTTGAAGCACTCTTCCGATAAGTTCGTGCAGCAAAGAAAGGAGCCCTCGGACCACGGAAAGCATCCCGCGAAACAGGGCGCCCACCCTACCGAACAATGAGAAAATCGCCGCTTTCACTTCACCTCACCATAAAGCAGACGAATTCAACCCTGGCTTACTCTCTCTGTAGTGGCGATGCGCTCAGCCGTGTTTCTGGTGTTCTCTTCCACTTGAATAAACAAGTAGAAAAGCTCCCTCGTTGCCAACAAAAACAGCCAGGCAAGGAAGGACAAAACTACTCCCACCACAGCTATAAATGCACCTACGAGCCCACCCGCGAGCCCGCCTACGCCTCCATTTGTAGCACTACCTGTCGAAATCCCCATAACAATCGAAACAATACCTCCACCTATTAGGACTATCCAACCCGCTACCCTCAAAACAGCCGTTGCAAATCTTAGAAAAGGATATCTTTCCATTCTTCCCTCCTTTCTCTTGTTGAATTCTTTCGAATGCGATTTGATAGCTACTATGATTCACATAGCTTGCCGAATCTTGGACTTCACCTGAATTCGTCCTTTCCCAAGATAACGAATATGATGGCGAGTATCCCCAGAATAGCCCAAGGACCAAAGAGGGCACAGATAGACCCGGCAAGCGCCAATCCCCAGGCTCTCCTCTTCAATGCATAGATGCCGCCTATTATCGCGATTATCCCCAATATGATTGACGGAGCACCAAAGGCACTCAACCATCCCATTCCAAAAAACCATCCGAGGCTGCCAACTGTAGCCACCACTATGCCGAAAACCACTTCAATACACCCCCCGATGATGGCTAGTATCCCAGCAACCGTCGGCTTCCATGTCTGCTGCATTTTTTCATTCCTCCTTCTTATTCCCGCATAACGATATAGTTGGGAGTTCTTCTTGTCAATACCCAGAAACTACAATAACCACCGACACCGTGGACGTTGCTGCTGCAACCCATTGCTCCGGTACAACCGGTACACTGCTGCCCGGTCACCAATACCAGATCGTAATTACACCCCGGGCAACCACTCGAAGAATGATCCCCAGGGTATGCATACCACACCTGTAAGGAATAGAGCAAACATGATTCCCCCGACTACAACAGATATCCCCAGGCTAATGAGCAACATCCGCCACCACAATCCCCAGGCTAATCTCCAGGTTGGCCTCACCTCATTTTCATCCATCCGCTCTCTCCTTTCCTTGGTTTTTCCAAGGTTCCAAGCCTCTCAGTCGGATCAGTAACCTCTGTAGTACCTGGACTCATTATAAGTATAGCCATTGCTGGCTGTCAATATACTGCAGGCTCTTTGCCAGATGCTGTGGGAACCGCTCGCTTCTGCCTCCATTTGGCTAAGGACAGAATATTAATGCCTTGTGGCCAGCTTTGTCCAGCGGGTGCCAGCCAAGCTTGTGAAGCAGGTAGGATACTACTACTGGTTCTCAATGGGTTGGGTTCAGCTTGTGGTCAGGTCATTTTCGCCTGAGCAAGGCGTTCAGTATTATGCCGGTGAAGATACTCAATATGCCAGCGATAACCAACAGAGTGGTCAGCACGGTGGTGCCCAAAGCCACCTGGCCCGTTGTGTTGACTATATGAAGCACTCTCATGCCGGTGATAACACCGACCATCAGCAAGATACCACCTGCCAGTCCGAAGAAGAACAGAGGCCTCCTCTGTGAAATCATGACGAGTATCCGACTGAACACGTCCATGCCATGTATGATAGGATTGAGAGTGGAACCATCCTTGGTGTATATGTTGGAAATTGGCACCTCGGTTATCCTGAGCTTCTTGTCCGCGGCACGAGTGATCATCTCTGACTCTATGGCAAACCCATGCTCCTTCAGGTCAAGTTCGTTGATTGCCTTTGGAGAAAGCGCCCGGAATCCCGATTCGGAGTCGTATACATTGGTCTGCGAAGCGAACCTGCTTGACCGGAAAATGACTTTCTTCCCTATTCGGCGGTAACGAGGAGTCTTAGACTCCTGCGCTTCTCTGGAACCTATGACGAGGTCAAAACCCTGTGCAACGGGTCTGATGAGAGTGGGAATCTCATTTGGGTCATGCTGGGCATCAGCATCCAGAAGAACTAGGACATCGGGTTTTCTCTTCCTGGCCTCAGCCAGCATGCTCTGGATGGCTGCGCCCTTGCCTCTGTTCTCGGCGTGGCGGAGTACCGTGGCACCAGCCAGTTCGGCGACCCCGGCGGTGTTGTCCGTGCTCCCATCGTCAACGACGATGACCTCATCCACATACTGCTTTGCCTGAAGAACTACGCTGCCAAGATATCTCGCCTCATTGTAGGCAGCTATCCCAGCCAGGACTTTCACTTTAGTTTGTTGAGTTTCTCCAGTCATCTTAGACAAGCCAACTCCACAAGCTCTGCGAACTCTATAAACCTCATAAACCTCACAAATCCTCTGATTCTATTTCACAGTCACAGATTTTGCCAGATTGCGAGGCTTATCAGGATCGCATCCCCGGTTGACAGCCACATAATAAGCCAGAAGCTGAAGAGGAACTACGGCGACCATGGGATATAGTAGCTCATCAACTTTGGGAAGGCTGATCCAGGAATCATAGATGGCACTTTCCTTGTCGGAGACGCCTATGATGTAGGCGCCACGCGATTTGGCTTCTATGGCATTGCTCAGGGTCTCGGAAAATGTGTAGTCCGCAGGGCAAATCACCACTACTGGCGTGCCAGGCTCAATCAGGGCCAGAGTGCCATGCTTAAGTTCGCCGGCAGGCATACCTTCGGCATGGATGTAGGAAACCTCTTTGAGCTTCAAGGCGGCTTCGGAGGCGATGGCGAAGTTGATTCCCCTGGCTATGTAATAGAAGTCGTTCTTATCCTTCAACTTCTGGCTGAGCTTGATAAGCTCGCTCTTGTTCCGGTCCAATACGTCAGCGATCTCGCCATTCAAGCCGGTCAGCTTAGCTGAAGCTTCGTCAAAGGCGTTGACCATGGAGAAGGATAACAAGTAGAATATGGCTAGCTGTGACAGGAAGCTCTTGGTAGCAGCTACGGCAATCTCAGCGCCACAATTCAGATAGATAACATCATGGCTCAGGTCAGCCAGTATGGAGTTAGGCCTGTTGATTATGGAGATAATGTGAGCTCCAGCACTCTTGGCTGCCTTCACTCCCTCGACTACATCTGCTGTCTCGCCGCTCTGAGAGACGGCGATAACTACAGTGTTCTTGTCTACTGAGTCAGCGAAATAACCAAACTCGGAAGCCATGACCACATCACAAAACTTCTTACCCACCCGGGAAAAGAGATATCTGCCCACCAGAGCCGCATAACGGGAAGTGCCGCAGGCAGTTATGATCACCTGATTGGCCCTCAGGATATCCAGGGCAATCTTGGTGAATCCCTTTTTGTCCTGACAGGCCGTTTGCGCAAGCACCTGGGCTTGCTCCATTATCTCCTTGAGCATGAAGTACTGATAGCCTCCCTTGCTGTTCTCAGCCCAACTGTGATCGAGTTTCCTGACTTTCTTAACTAGCTTGCATCCTCGAGAATCGAGGAATTGGATTCCTCTCTGCGTGAGCGTCGCTACCTCGCTGTCTCCCAGACCCATTACCTGATTGGTATGCTGGGAGAAAGCCAGGGCATCGCTGCTAATGAAGTGACCACCGTCATTGATACCGACAATCAAGGGGTTGGTCCTTCTTGTGCCGACAATTTTGCCGGAGTCACCAGGCGACATGGCCAGGAAGGCATAGGACCCTTCAAGCCTGGGAGCTATATTTAGCACAGCCTGTTCCAGGGAACACCCATTCTTGAGCTCGTCTTCGATGAGGTGGGGGATCACCTCGGTATCGGTCTCTGAGGTGAACTTGTGTCCCTTCTCGGCGAGTTCCTGGCGGAGTTGTTGATGGTTCTCAATGATGCCATTGTGAACCACAGCCAGGTTGCCGCTACAATCGGAATGAGGGTGGGCATTGGATTGAGTAACACCACCGTGCGTTGCCCACCGTGTGTGGCCGATGGCGACGCTGCCGTGCAGGCTTGCCAGGTCGTGCTTGCGAATGACCTCATCAACCTTGCCGGCATCTTTCTTTATTGATAACCTGCCATTGTGAAGCGAAGCTATGCCTGCTGAATCGTAGCCCCGGTATTCGAGACGCTTCAAAGCATCGATCACGATGGGGACCGCTGGCCTTTCGCCACAATAGCCAATGATGCCACACATTTCAGTTCGCTCAGGCTATTATATCACGCTTTGGGGCATGTCTAACGATCCTGCCTGCGCCGGTATGCTCTGCTTATACTGAACGATGGGAGCATAGGGCGTGGCGAGCCCAAATCATGAGGCGTTTGACTAGCTGTGGCCTCAAGAGGGACACTAGTTTCGTGGAATGGGTTCAAAGCGGGCCTGGAAGAAACGGAGGTATCTGGGCTCATAAACCATCTTCAAGCCCCGTGCCTCCTCACGGACATCATGTATAGCTTTCACTGATTCAGCCACAACGTCCATGTGTGCTTGGGTGTATACCCGACGGGGTATCGTCAATCGCGTCAGTTCCAGGCTGGGACGGCGATGGTCACCGGTTTCAGGGTCTCTGCCAGCACTGACAGAGCCTCTTTCCATGCCTCGAATGCCCGAATCGAGGTACAATTCGGCAGCTAGTGTCTGAGCTGGAAACTGGCTCTGCGGTATGTGAGGATAGAACCTCTTGGCATCCAGGAAGATTGCGTGGCCCCCTATTGGCTTCACAATCGGTATCTCCCAATCGAGCAATAATGTACCTAAGTAGCGAACCTGTTCGACGCGGGCCCGAACATGGGCATCGTCTACGGCTTCGGTGATCCCGATGGCTAAGGCTTCCATGTCACGTCCTGCCATGCCACCATATGTGTGCAATCCTTCGTAGACCACAACAAGATTGCGCAGCTCGTCAAACAAATCGCTGTCGTTGACTGCCAGCCAGCCGCCGATATTGACTAGGTGGTCTTTCTTAGCGCTCATCCAGGCGCCGTCAGTTAGGCTACAGAACTCCTTGAGAATGGCAGCGATACTCTTGTCTTTGAATCCCTCTTCACGCTCCTGGATGAAGAAAGCGTTCTCAACCATGCGTGTGGCGTCAAGGTAAATCGGAATGCCGTAACGGTCACACAGGGAACGCAGTGCTCGCACGTTAGCCATACTGACCGGTTGACCTCCCGCCATGTTTACGGTCCCTGCCAAGCTAACATACGGAATCTTGTCAGCGCCTACGCGCTTGATGAGTGTTTCCAGCTTGTCCAGGCTCACATTACCCTTGAAAGGGTGCTCGTTGATAGGGTCATGCGCCTCGTCGATGATGACATCTACGAAGGTGCCGCCCGCCAATTCCTGGTGCAAACGCGTCGTGGTGAAGTACATGTTGGCTGGCACGTAATGGCCGGGCCTTATTACGGTACGGCTGAGGAGGTGCTCAGCGCCACGGCCCTGATGGGTGGGCACGACATACCGGTAACCATAATAGTTCCGGACCGCCTCCTCCAGATGATAGAAATTGCGGCTCCCGGCGTAAGCCTCATCCCCTAACATTATGCCGGCCCACTGCCGATCGCTCATGGCGCTCGTGCCACTGTCAGTAAGCAAGTCGATATACACGTCCTCTGATCGCAGCAAGAAGGTATTGTAACCGGCTTCTACCAGACACTTGCGCCTCTCATCCTTGTTGGTCATCTTGATTGGCTCCACCATCTTGATCTTCCAGGGTTCTGCCCAGGAACGGCGACCCAGTTGCCTGCCCATGGTTTCTAGCTTTGTATTTCCCATAAATCTCCTCCCAGAATTTGAAAAATGTCGTCAGGACATACCCAAGAGAGGGATCAGCCCAACCATTCTGCCATCTCTCATTCCCTTAGCTTATCCAGCAGCTCTCTTCTCTTGGCCTCGTCGAGTCTTATCTCGTTGTCTGTGACCTCGTATCGAGACTCGAGTAAGATCATCTTGCCAGCGCCCAGGTCCTGCCGCAGACATACCTGAGGTCCTACGAAGGAATCAGGACCTACTCGAACTCCAGGCATAAGACTGGCATTTACTCCAATGCGGGAGCCTCGACCCAAGATTGCCCCCAGTTTATCATAGCCAGTATCTACCAGACTGTCGCCGACCCTTATCTGGATGTTCGCTTCGTCCAGTCTAAAGTTAGCGAGGACGGCACCAGCGCCCAGAGAGCAGTTGTGGTCTATGATGGAATCGCCGATGTAATTGGAGTGGAACCAGCAGTTGTCGCCGATATAGGAGTGCTTCACCTCGGTGGAATAGCCAACAACGGAGTTGGCACCGATGTGGCTGTAGTCTCGCACGAGGGCATTGTTGCCGACGATAGAGTTCGCCCCCAGATACGCAGGACCTCGAATCACAGCATTCTCCAATACCCTCACATGGTCGCTTAAGATGACTTTTCCCTCGATTGTAGCTTTCCTGGAGATGCGGGCGGAAGGGGCAACATAAGGTTGGGCGTTGTCCAGAAAATACTCCACTACCTTGAAGATATGCCAGGGATATTTTATTGGCGCCCAGAAGTCGTTGTAGGGAATGACTTCTATCCTGTTCCCTGCCTTCACCATACTGTCGAGGGCGCATTCATAGACGTCGTCCCTGGTAGTCTGCACTGTCTCAATATGGCGCAAAAGCTCTTGCGAGTCGTTGTGGCAGTGAATCAAGATGTTTACTAAGTTGCTGGGCTCCTCGCCAGGAGCGGGCTTTTCCACGATGTGTAGAAGCTCATTTCCAGCATCTACCTGAAGATAACCTCCGGGAAAGTACTTCTGGACTTGGTAACCCAGGATGTAGGACGAGCCGGAATTCCTCTTGGCTGCAGTCATGATCTTGGTGTACGCTGAGCTTGCGAAGACATCGTTGGGGTTTATGACTAGTATTTGCCCACGCAGAAAAGGCTCAGCACTTTTCAGGGCATCAGCGATACCCAATGATTTCTTTTGCAGGGCGAGGTTCACCTCAATCCCGGGAACTCTCTTTATTACTTGCTCTATTCGTGCCATGTTGTCGGAATTGCCGATGATCACGAAATCGCTCAAACCTGCCTCGCAGGCCATTCTGATTTGGTGTTCAAGCAACGGCTTCCCGAGGAAATCAAGGAGGAACTTGTCTTCAGCGATGGGAAACATCCTCTTGCCGCGTCCGCCACAGAGAAACACAGCTTTCATCTCTTGTCCTCCACCAGACTCTGGACGAGTCTTTTGCCCTTGCTCATAAGCTCGTCGGTCTGTTTCTGCGACGTTGATTCAGAGATCACTCGGATGATAGGCTCTGTGCCACTGGCTCTGATGAGCATCCAGGAGTCAGCGAATCGCAGCCTCAATCCGTCAAGGGTATTTATCTCATCAGGAGAAAAGATGTGAGCCTTGTCCTTCACTTGAGCCATGACTTGCTCCTTGAGTTCGTTTGAGCAGGGAATCTTGGCTGTTTGGAAGAACAGCTTAGGAATGCTCTTGAGGAATCGCCTGATCTCGCCGGCATCGCTGACCTGACTTAGTAAGAAGAGTGAGGCGAAAATGCTGTCGGGATAATAGCCGATTTCCGGGAAAATGTAGACGCCTACCTGCTCTACTCCTAAGGCAGCGTCGAGCTCCTGGGCTAGATGAGCCACAGCCACATCACCAACCTTGCCTCTGACGACTTCCGCCCCCAGGTCCTTGATTGCTAGGTCAAGAAGAGTTCCAGCTTCTACCGTAGTAGCAATCTTCTTCCTCCCTGTCTTCTTGATGACCAGTCTTGACACGAAGGCGATGGGCTCGTTGAAACCGAGGAAACCTTCTTTATCGCAGAAAACAACGCGGTCGGCATCGCCATCAAAGCAAACAGCTATATCACCATCATGCTGTCTCAGGCAAGCGACAGTGCCTTGAAGAGTATCGTCCTTGGGCTCAGGGCTTCTCCCCGGGAAGGAGCCATCTGGCTCATCATTTACAGGTATTACATCAAGGCCCATCTGGACAAAGATGTCGCTCGCAAACTTGGAAGCAGCGCCATTGCCAGGATCTACAACGACCCTTAGCCGGTGATCAAATCCTTGCCGAGAAAGCTTGCCCTTGATAAAGGAAACGTATCTTGACTTCACATCCGATGCTTGCTCCAAAGTCCCACTCTTGCCTTGGCGGAATTTCTGTCCAAAATAAATCTCCTCTATCTCCATCTCCTGGGCTTGGCTGTATCCCACGGAATTCCCGTTAAAGAGCTTAATTCCATTGAACTCCGGTGGATTGTGGGAGGCTGTGACCATGATACCTGTGGCGAAGCCAAGTTCTCGTGTGAGCAACGCCAGTGCTGGGGTAGGCAAAATGCCGAAGTCAACTATGTTCACGCTACAAGAAAGCAAGCCCGTGGTAATCGCTTCCTTAATTGTCTCCCTGCTTGTTCTGGTGTCTGTGGCGATACAAACCGTGGACGATGGAGAGAGAGTAGTGCCGATAGCTAAGGCAACTCGGCGACACAAATCAAGCGACAGATCTTGGTTGACTACGCCCCGGATGCCACTGGTGCCAAAAAGCCTCCTTGCGTTCATTCCCTACGTTAAGCCGAGTTGGATAGAGGATAGCACGGAATTGAGTGGTTGGCAATGAACACAAAGTGTAATAACATATGCTAGACTGTGCTTCCGCATCCATGTGGGGCGCTGTTTTGGAGACATATGATGACGTGGGAAACAGTTCGTTGGGTTCTGCTGGCTACCGTTTTGCCCATCAGTGAATTAAGAGGTGGTATCCCATTAGGGATATTACATTATGAGCTAGACCCCTTGCCGATCTTCTTTATGGTGGTCACCGTTAATATCTTGATATTCTTCCCCATCTTCTTTGCCCTGCGTTTTTTTTACGATAAGTTCCTGCACCGAATCCCGTTGCTCGACAGGTACCTTGATGGCTTGAGGAAAAGAGGTGAGCCGAAAGTAGACAAATATGGATTCTGGGGGTTATTCTTGTTCGTGGCTGTGCCCTTACCTCTAACCGGGGCATATACGGGGACTATGTTGGCCTGGCTACTGGGCATGGATTGGAAGAAAGCTTTCCCCGCTGTTGTGTTGGGAGTGATTGTGGCTGGTGTCGTGGTGCTCCTAATAACGCACTTGATAGGGTTGGGAATAATCAGCATCCCATGGATTTTTCCAAGCTGGGTGAACTAAATACCCATAATCGGTTCAGCTACGACCTTCCCTACAAGCGAGCACCACTGCCTTAAGCATAGCCGATAATGAAAGGCTGGGCATCCATCCACGGGGATACCCAGCCTTCTAATGGTTCCACCACCTAAGACACTAGTTCTAGCCCTTCCCTATTCTGAACATCTTGGTCCCACATACGGGACATACGCCCTGAGTAGCCGGCCTGCGGTTCTTCATGACTATGTTTCGGGTGTTTTTCATTTCTCTCTTGGCGCGGCACTTCATGCAGTATGCTTGCATCTGTTCACCTCCCTTTTTGTAACAGGATAAGCCATCACTACTGGAATGTCAATAGGTTTTCCTTAGGTTTCTCTCAAGTGTTGTGGGAAATTTCGCCACTTATGCACGACGCCTGTGATCTAAACGAGCGTCCGTCGCGTAGGTAGATGCTTAGTTGATGCGACACGCAACAAGTTAGGTGTGCAGTTTCTTCAGCAGCTGGCGTGCTCTCTTGCACGCGCGGGCACGGTGGCTTAGTCTGTTTTTCGTCTGTAACGGGAGTTCGGCCATCGTCATACCCAATTCGGGAAGAAAGAAGACAGGGTCATAGCCAAAACCATTTGCTCCCTTAGGTTCGAGGGCAATTATGCCATGGCACTCACCATAGCACACTTCAGTTTTGCCTTCCGGAGTAGCTATGGCGATGACGCACCTAAAACGGGCGGTTCGTCGCTCCCAGGGAACACCATTGAGTCTAGCCAAGAGGAGCCTCACCCTCTCCGCATCTGTAGCAGTCTCACCAGCAAAGCGAGCTGATTTAACACCCGGCTCACCATTGAGAGCATCAACCTCCAGACCTGAGTCGTCGGCAAGAGCGATAAGCTGGCTGAGATTGGCATAGCTAACCGCCTTTAGCTGAGCATTTTGCTCGTAGTTGTTCCCGGACTCGGTGACGATTTCTGTTATGCCTTCTTCGGCCAGAGTGGTTATTTGATAGTCAAGACAATTCAAGAGGAAGCGATACTCTCTGATTTTGCCGGAATTGGAGGTAGCTAAGAGAAGCTTCGGCATTTGTTGTCAGATATCTTGAAATCGTGGCGCCAGCTTCTTTGCCACTTCAGGCATAGTGGTGTACTCCATTTCTTCAAGTGGCAGGCGATGCGGTTCAAACGGACCCATTCGACGCAGGAAATCCGCCATAATGTTTGCTTGACGACGCGCCTCATCGAAAGCAGGGTCATCGAAGAGGTCGCGAGGCCCAACGAGTCTACCATTGGCAATTTGGAAGCCAATTGCTACCACTCGTGGGGGACCATCAAAACGGCAAGGATTACTTTCCCGGACAGCTACGGGCATCAAGGGGCCGTGGTGCGAGCCTCTCATCCAGCCTTCTACTATGTGGGGAGATGCAAAGGGCTCAAGTATTTCTCCCACGGCGGGAAATTTGCCTTGGGAGCGGATGATACACACAGGGTCATCCTTGCCTACATATCTGCCTGCCATTAAGGACAACCTCTGAGTGGAGGAGACGGCAGCTATTTCCCCGCTGTCTTTATGATAAACCGCCTTAATAGCGTAGCGGCTCGGTGCGCCGAGAAAAACCAGCATGTCATAGATCTCCTCGGGAGCGTTAAGCCTGATTCTTTTGTGCTTCTTGACGTCATGGATTTCAAAGGTGAAGCCGGGGTGCATGTTGGAGGCAATAACCAGCCCGATGGTGTTGAAAGGGTCGGCGAATATTTTATACAGCGGCAGATTCCAGGCGCCAGATGCAGTCTTGTCCGCCATGAGTATGATTATGGTTTCAGCCTCGCGCTCGGAGAATTCCATCTCAGCAGTGCCAGGTCCCATCCCCTTGACATTGCCAGAGAAAGCATCGCACAGAAGGTCCTGCCCGGCACCATGCAGCTTCAAACACTGAGCTACCTTGGTGCATTCCACAAATGTGTCCCAGGCTAACTTGTGGATCTTCCTGCTATCCTCACCATGCATGTGGGTCATTATCAACTGGAGGTCGTCGCCACAAACTGTCACGTGATGGTCGATGAGCAGCCCTTTGGCTTGGGCGCGCTCGAGTTTTTCCTTGGCCTTTTGTATCACATGAGGATGACTGGAAGAGTGCCCGACATAGCCGCCGATGTCTGCCTTGATAACGCTTAAAGTCAATTCCATTTTGCCCCCTTGCTGTAGTTTAACAACGGAAACGGGCGAACGTCAATCAGGGATCGGAATTCCGAGTCGGCTTACTTTTTATCCACCCCACCTACTAAGGGTCTACCGCAGGAAAACAATGTCCGCTCGTCACTGCCGCCAAAATCCTCCACCTTGTTTTGCTAATGGAGTCAGGCAGTGCGGGCTGCCGCCGCAGCGTCGCACAAGTTGTGGTTGACCAGGTGCAAATGCGACCTAAGGCTGGGCAGAATGTCCCGCAGTTTGTCCATAAGAAAGCTCATTCCTTGGCTGGTAGTTTCCCGGGGTGTGGTTTTCACCGGAAAGTAGCACCTTGCCGATGAAAGAGTAGGTCCTTATGACTTGAGCAGTCTACTTCGTGTCGCGGCTGATGCCGGTTTTGAGCTCCATACCGCGGTAGAACAAGTTCCCGATGAGTATCCTCTTGATTGTGGGACGACAGGGAATTCTTTGTTGCTGCAGTTTGCTCACATCGCTTGTGTTGTCTTGGGATTTTGGCTGGTAGGAACAGTGCTCTTGAAGACGGCATAACGGCAGTGGAAAGATCAAGGGTGCCTCAACCGCTATGACTCGGGTTCAATAGAAACTCAGCAAAGCGACGATATCTGTTGTAACCTGGTATCCAGCCCCAAACGGTCGCTCTGCTTGTCTTGAGGTTACACCACTTCCCCGAAAAGTAGGATAGGTCACGTTCTTGAGGAAGACCTTCTGCCTGATCGTTTCAGTATCTCTCTAGCTGCCACTATACCGGAGGCTGAAGCCTGAACCAAACCTCGGCTGACGCCCGCGCCGTCGCCAGCAGCAAATACATTGCCGATCTCGGTCTCCAGACAAGGGGTTAACTTCAGCCGGCTGGAGTAGAATTTGACCTCTATTCCATAAAGCAAGGTCTGAGGGGAGGCGACACCCGGAGTCAGCTTGTCAATCGCCTGAAGCATTTCCACTATACTTTTGAGATAGCGATAGGGGAGGGCAAAACTCAAATCTCCGGGAGTTGCTGCCTTTAAGCTGGGTTCAATGGAATTATTCTGCAGGCGAGCCGGTGTAGATCGGCGACCATCCATTAGATCCCCAAGTCTCTGCACCAGCACACCGCCACTGAGGATGTTAGCTAGCCTTGCCACATATTTGCCGTAGGCGATAGGTTCATGGAAAGGCTCAGTGAAGGTGGTGCTTACCAATATGGCGAAGTTAGTATTCTTCGTCCGAGGGTGGGTATAACCAATGCCATTGACTGTGATCACAGGATCGGAGCCGCCTGTAGACTCCATGATCACCTCACCGCCGGGACACATGCAGAACGTTCTGACACGGTCATTGAAGCTTCGGGAATAGAATTCGAGTTTTGATTCATACAACGTCTTGGTTAACTTTTCCATGGTTGTCATTGGTACTTCTATTCTGCAGCCCACGTCCACGGGGTTGGAATCAAGGCTTAGCTTAAGCCTCTGGGCTTCGTTGCATAGCCATTCCGCCCCCTCTCTGCCCGGAGCCAGAACCAAATAGAGGCAGTTGAGACTTTCGCCATCGCTGGTTTCAACTGCCTTGAGCACACCGCCCTCAACTATTATGCTCTTGGCTGTTGCTCTCAGTCTTATATCCACTTTGGGTGACAGATAACCCTGCATAGCCTTCAGTGTTTCGTGACAAAGTTCCGTCCCGAGATGACGCAATTTGACAGGGGTCAATGTAAGCCCGGCCAAGCCCGCTTCCCGTTCCAACTTAGCTGTATTTGGCCCGATTCCATAGACTCTGGGAGCGGCGCCGAATTTGAGATATATCGAATCAACATAATCTATGAGTGCCCGGGCTTGTTCAGAACCAACCAATTCCTTGAGCCGGCCTCCTACCTGGGTAGAGAGAGTCAGTTTGCCATCGCTGAAAGCCCCGGCACCTCCGAAGCCACTGACCAAATGGCATGGGGAGCAGAGGGCACAACATCCACTTTTGTTTTGAACAGGACAGACGCGAGCATCAATTCCCCGCCCCTTGTCCAGGAGCAGCACATCGAGGCCAGCATTACACAGTTCCAGGCTAGCGAAGATACCAGCAGGACCAGCACCAACTATGACGACATCATAGTTCTTGGCCATAGTGACTCATTCTGAGATTATTGACGCAACCAATCGGCCAGGAGGCTCCCAGATTTGAGGATTTCGTCTGCCGCAGAATACGGGTCAAGCTCTCCCTTTTCCACCTTCTCCATATAGGTGCTCATTTGCCCATCCTGCTCAATCAACTCCAGCAACTTACTTGCAAGTTTCCGTTCCAGAGTTCTTATGAACTCCTGTTTTCGCTGGAGCCGGCGACGCTGTGTAAGTCGCCCATTCTTGCAAAGAGCTTGGTAGTGTAGTTGAACATGCTTGTAAAGGTCCTCGATGCCCACGTTGTTAACTGCTTCTGTGGTTACCACAGGTGCATTCCACCAACTTGGCTCACGAAGCTGCAGCATAGCTTGTATATCATGGACAAAGTTGTCTGCACCAGGATGATCAGCTTTATTGACCACAAATATGTCAGCGATCTCAAGCAGCCCTGCTTTCATCGTCTGAATGGCGTCCCCAGATTCCGGGCATAATGTGACTAGAACAGTATCGGTCTTTTCCATAACATCTACTTCTGTCTGCCCCACTCCCACTGTCTCTACCAAGATGAAGTCCTTACCAGAGGCGTCAAGCAATTTGATTACGGATCCTGCGGTCTGCGGCAGCCCGCCCATACTGCCACGAGTTGCCATGCTACGAATGAAGACCCCGTTGTCAAGATAATGCTGTTGCATTCGTATCCGGTCGCCTAGTACTGCTCCTCCCGAGAACGGACTTGAGGGATCCACGGCAATTATCCCCACTTTTGAGCCTTCCTGCCGCATCAAAGCTGCTAACTTGTCCACCAATGTACTCTTTCCTACTCCCGGAGGCCCGGTTATCCCTATGCAGTGAGCCTTGCCTACGTGCGGAGCGACCAACTGCATGATTTCAGGCACTTGGCTGCTCTCGTTTTCTATCAGGCTGATGATTCGTGAGAGAGAGAGGTTCTCTCCCTTAAGCATCTGTTCCACTAGCCTTGCAGTCTCCGGAGTCATTGCTTGCGGGGTGAGGTTATTCTATAGCTTTCGGGGAGAGTGGTCAAATAGCTCTAATGGTGAGGAGCAAACGCGGGGCGGTCGATTCGATTTTGAGCGGAGAACACTTCAGGCACACAAAGACAAGGCCTGATCGTCTTGGCATTTCTTCACACAGATTTGCCTACTGGCATTATGTACAGGGGCTTGATCTGCTCGTCTACCCCAAGAATCTCCCTCACTTCTTCGTCACGGAAAGCGCCGACTTCCACAGTAGCTAACCCCAAAGCCACGGTCTGAAGGTGGATGTTTTCGCCTACGTGTCCCACCTCCATGTGAACATATCTTTCTCCGCGTGCGCCATATCTGTAGGAGGTTCTGTGATAAATGGCGCAGATGACAATATCCACCGGGGCGTCGTTAATGAACTCCTGGTGGAAGGTTGCTCTGGCCAGGTCTGTTCTCAGGTCGCTGGCTTTATGTAAAGTCAAGGCATGAGAATCCACTTCATAGTGGTAGATGCCGGCCTGCAGTTCTTGGGGTTCTTGACTTGCCTCGCTGGCAAGGACCCCATGTTTGCCGACGACCGCGAAGATTTCCAAAGGATAGGTAGCTCCAGCACTAGGCGCTGCTCTGAATCCCCTGGTTCCGGTGATGCCCTGGGCTGACCAGAGTATTTGGCTCAATTGAGATAAATCAACCGCTTCCCTGCGAAACGTACGAACCGACCGCCGCCGCGCCATCGCTTCCTCTAATGAGACCTTACCTTTCAACCGAGGTGAAGGCAGGTTGATTATGGTGTGGAGATTGTCTCGCTTCGCTTGAAGTGACACGGTTGTTCTAGCCCTTGATGACGCCCATAGGTACAGCCATAGCCACCTTTCTAGAAATGCCAGCTTGGTGCACTACATCTATGACTTGAGTGACGTCTTTGTAGGCTTGAGAAGCCTCCTCAGCTAGCGCGGAAATGCTTTCCGCTTTGACGATTATGCCTCTGCTTTCTAGTTCTCGTATAATATCCGCTCCTCTGGTAGCTCGTTTGGCAGCGCCTCGGCTTAACACCCTGCCTGCGCCGTGACAGGTTGAGCCAAAGCTCTCGGCCATCGCCTTTTCAGTGCCCAGGGCAACGAAAGAACAACGTCCCATGTCTCCGGGCACAAGCACAGGTTGCCCTATCTCTCTGTAGAGGCTGGGAGTATCCTTGTGGCCCGCGGGAAAAGCTCTGGTGGCTCCTTTGCGGTGAACACAGACCTTAGCCAGACGACCATCTATCGTGTGTTCCTCTATTTTGGCTATGTTATGGGCAACATCGTAAACTTGCCTCATGCCAAGTCTGTCGGAATCTTTGCCGAGGACTTTGGAGAAACTCTCTCGCGTCCAATGGGCAATGCACTGTCGGTTAGCCCAGGCATAATTGGCTGCACATGCCATGGCAGCCAGATAGTCCTGACCCTCTTTTGATCGTATGGGAGCACAGGCGAGCTGCCGATCGGGCAGCTTAATGCGGTACTTTGACACCGCCTGTTCCATGACGCGCAGGTGGTCAGTACATATTTGATGGCCTAAGCCGCGAGAGCCTGTGTGAATAAGGACCAAGACCTGGCCTATATCAGTGATGCCCATAACACTCGCTTTCTGGGCATCGAATATCATCTTGACCACCTGAATCTCAAGGAAGTGATTTCCCGAGCCCAACGTGCCAGCTTGGGGCATACCTCTTTTCACTGCCCTATCGCTAACCTTGCTGGGATCGGCGCCAATGAGGCATCCGCCTTCTTCGGTAACACCCAGGTCTTCCTCGGAACCTAGGCTGCGCTTGACAGCCCAACGAGCCCCTTCGACCATCAACTGGTTCATCTCTTTCTGGCTTACCTTGATCTTTCCTTCAGAGCCCAGACCCGATGGTATGTTGTGGAAAAGCTCATTGATCAGTTCATTAATATGGGGCCGCACTTCAGGTTCGGTGAGATCGGTACGCAACAACCTTACTCCACAATTGATGTCATAACCCACTCCGCCGGGCGACACGACGCCCTCCTTAACATCCATCGCCGCCACTCCGCCTATGGGGAAGCCGTAACCCCAATGGATATCTGGCATGGCGAGGGAGCAACCTACTATTCCAGGCAGAAAAGCGACATTAGAGATCTGTTGAGGCGTTTGGTCCTCACGTATGGATTCCAGCATCTCCTCGCTGGCATAGATTAGGCCGGGGACCTTCATGCCAGCTCTCTGATCCAGGGGAATCTTCCAGCGATAGTCGTCTATCTTGATAAGTTGTCCTTCCCACCGTGCCATGTGTAGCTCCTAGATATCGAGAATTACCTGTGCCCTGTAGCCTTCGCTGCTCTTGTCTAGCTTCAGCCCGTGATATGTGGCCGCCTTCACGCCTATTTTTATCTCGTGTCTCTTGGGATCAAAGTTTTCGCCGTGACACGTAGCAGTAAGTTCACCATCAGTCAGATTCACAATGTCGAACTGATTGAACAGGAGGTGTTTGGCGTCAAAGAAGTAGATGAGTTCGTTAAGCCACGCGACGAGCAGGGTATCTGTGCGTTCGCTACTTACTCTCAGGTTTAGGTGCAACTTGCCCTGAATGCCTTCGGGCTGAGTAATCAAACTGAACAGAGCTAGGGCAGCGTTGGAAAAAAGCTCTTTGACATCCATTCCGTAGACGATGATGCCTATGTCAGCAGTGTGGTCAATAATCTCAAAGGGTTTTTCCATTCCTCTTAGGAACATTATACAAGAATGGCAGTCACATCACCATTTGGGCCTGCTTTTTGCACTTCGCCTAGTCTGCTGTTACAATCAATGTTGAGAACAGTGAAAGGGAACCCTCATCCTGATGAGTTGTGTAATTTGGCAAATTGCCAATTACCTTGTATTATTGAGGTGGCACTGCGCAACTATCTGTGCTAGATTTGGTAGCTTTCACCCGGAGACTATGCTGTTCTGACAATGCAGAGAATAGATGCCAAAGCAATCTGAGTCTGCAGCGAGCAATCTGTTACGAATGATTCTGCCGTAGGAAGTAGATGGTAATGCCATCCCAGCGCTATATGGAATGTGCTCTATCTCTGGCTAAGTTAGCTATGGGATATACCAGTCCTAACCCCGCGGTGGGTGCAGTAGTTGTCAGGGATGGACTGGCTGTCGGTACGGGATATACTCATCCTGCTGGTTCGGAGCATGCTGAGATTATGGCACTCCGTCAGGCTGGTGATCGGGCGCAGGGTGCCATCATGTACGTTACTCTCGAGCCTTGCCCTCACTATGGACGGACTCCACCTTGCACTGAAGCCATAATTGATGCTGGCATTTCAGAGGTTCATGTAGCCTTGCTTGATCCCAACCCTGTGGTCTCGGGGCGTGGGATAGGCAGGCTGAATGAGAGAGGCATCAAGACCCATGTAGGCATGTGTGAGCGAGAAGCCTATGAAATAAATGAGGCCTATATCAAGCACATTACTACCGGTTTGCCATTTGTCGTGGCTAAATTTGCCATGAGCCTTGACGGCAAGATTGCCACCAGGACAGGTGATTCGAAATGGATAACCAAAGAAGAGGCGAGGAACTATGCACATGCCCTGCGTCATACTGTCGACGCTGTAATGGTTGGCGTAAACACCGTTGTTGCTGACAATCCCCGTCTCACAGCCAGGGGTTGTGGTGGCAAAGGTGGTATAGGAAAGACGCAGCCTCTACGCTTGATTGTTGACAGCAGAGGGAAAGTGCCATTGAGTGCTCATATCTTCACGCCACCAGGTGTGGCCTTGCTCGCTGTAGCAGCGCCTTTTGACCCCGTAAAGAAAGAGAGGTTGTTAAAGGTGGGTGCTGAAGTGTTGGAATTGCCGGCTGAAGGAGGCTGGGTGGACGTCGGGGAGTTGTTGAAGTTGTTGGGGAAGCGGGATATTGTGACTGTCTTGGTGGAAGGGGGTGGTAAGCTGCTGGGCTCACTTTTCGACCGTCACCTGGTGGACAAAGTAGTGGCTTTCATTGCGCCAATCATTATTGGTGGCAGTGAGGCGGTAAGTGTGGGAGGAAATGGCGTTGATAATCTAGCTAAAGCCATACGTCTTAGCCGCGTCGATATGAGGAATTTCGGCGATGATATATTGGTTTGCGGATATGTAGAGGAAAGGCTGCCGCAAGGGGCTTGGGTATCAGGTGTACAGGATGTTCACAGGCATAGTTGAGGAGATCGGCATAGTCAGAGGAACAAGCCGCGAGCGCTTAGCTTTCGAAGCCAGCAACGTGCTTGAAGAAATGAGGGTGGGCGATAGCATAGCTGTGAATGGGGCTTGCTTGACCGTGGTCTCACTTGATGGTCATAGCTTCAGTGTTGATGTTATGCCTGAGACGCTGCGTCGCACCAATCTCGGTGAGTTGCGTTATGGCGACCAGGTGAACTTGGAGAGGGCATTGGTGCTGGGGGAACGTCTGGGTGGCCATCTAGTGCTGGGGCACGTTGATGATCTCGGAGAAGTACTGGAGGTAAATAGCGAGGAAGCCGCACGTATTGTGAGGATTTCGACACCAGCCAAGCTGATGCCTTACATTGTGAGCAAAGGCTTTGTAGCTGTCGATGGCGTTAGTCTGACTGTTGTGGACATCGACGATCTTTCTTTTGTCGTGTCTCTGGTAGCGTACACCAGGGAGAACACTACGTTGGGAAAGAAGAGATCAGGGGATGTAGTCAATCTAGAAGCAGACATCCTGGCTAAATATGTTGAAAGTCTTAGAGAGCGAACAGAACAGAGGCTGGACTCTCGGTTTCTTCAAGAGTATGGATATGTAGGGGGTATAGATGCTGGCTAGCATTTCAGAAGCGATTGAAGATATAAGGGCAGGCAAGTTCATCATTATCGTTGATGACGAGTCGCGCGAGAACGAAGGTGATCTGGCTATGGCTGCCGAGAAGGTTACACCTGAGGCTATAAACTTCATGGCCAAGTATGGGCGCGGGCTAATCTGTCTTCCTATCAGTGGCCAGAGGCTTGACGAACTGGGAATACCACTGATGGTTACCAACAACACGTCGCGCCATTCCACCGCCTTCACGGTTTCTATTGAGGCCAAGGATAGAGTTACTACCGGTATCTCAGCTTTTGACCGAGCGCAAACCATAAAGACAGTGCTTGATCCTGATACGAAGCCAAATGACATAGCTCAGCCAGGGCATATATTTCCTATCCGGGTCAAGGATGGTGGGGTACTCGTGCGCGCTGGGCACAGCGAAGCCATTGTTGATCTGGCTAAGATGGCTGGGCTTTATCCTGCTGGCGTTATATGCGAGATCATGGATGATGATGGTAGCATGAGGCGTCTGCCTCAACTTGAAGCTATGGCTTCTGAGTTTGGTTTGAAGCTAATAACCATCGTTGATCTGATTGCCTACCGTCTTCGCCATGAGAAGTTGGTGCAAAGGGTGACTGAGGCTAGGCTGCCCACTAAGTGGGGGGAATTTACAGCCGTGGCTTACAAGAGTGTGGTTGATACGGCTGAACATGTTGCTCTGGTTAGAGGCGACATATCTGGTGATGAACCAGTTCTGGTGCGTGTTCACAGCGAGTGTCTCACTGGAGACGTCTTTGGTAGTTTGAGATGTGATTGCGGGGCCCAGATCGAAATGGCTTTGCAGAGAATAGCTAAGGAGGGTCGAGGTGTTTTTCTCTATATGAGGCAAGAAGGGAGAGGAATCGGGTTTCATAACAAGCTGTGTGCCTATGCTCTTCAGGACCAAGGAATGGATACTGTGGAGGCCAATATAGCTTTGGGTTTTGCTCCTGACTTGAGGGACTATGGGGTAGGTGCCCAGGTTCTGGCTGATCTGCGCTTGCATAATATTCGATTGCTCACCAATAATCCAAAGAAGGTGGTTGGGCTGGAAAGCTACGGGATCAGGATAATTGAGATTGTCCCCCTGATAGCCCCGGCTACCCCTTACAATATCCGTTATTTGGAAACGAAACAAAAGAAGTTAGGGCACATTCTGAATCTGGAGGAATGACAAGACCGGAATGTCAAGAGAGGTGGTTTGGCGTTGGGGTATTTGAACCGGGTTTGACATTGGGATTCTGATATTTGGAATCTGTTTATAGGAGGGTAAGTAATGGCTAAGCATCAGTATGAAGGTATCCTGATAGGAAAAGGTCTCAAGTTCGCTGTGGTTGTTTCCCGGTTCAATGAGTTGATAACCACGAAGTTGCTGGAGGGGGCGAGGGACGCATTGCTGCGACACGGAGTTGCCGAAGGTGACATTGACGTCGCATGGACTCCGGGTTGTCTGGAGATTCCGCTTGTAAGTAAGAGGTTAGCGCAGACTAATAAGTACGATGCCATAGTGTGCCTTGGCGCAGTGATTCGTGGTGGCACACCCCATTCCGAGTATGTTGCTGCGGAGGTCAACAGGGGTATTAGCAGAGTGAGCTTGGATGCTAGCTTACCTGTGATACAGGGAATAATCACGGCGGATACTTTGGAGCAGGCTATTCAGAGAGCGGGCGCCAAGGAGGGCAATAGGGGCTTTGCTGCGGCAGTGAGCGCCATTGAAATGGCAAATCTGCTCAAGGCTATTCAGTGACCTTGTAGACCTTGTCGCCTCGCCTTACTCTGTCAGGGACTTTTATGCCCACGAGGTCACCGGGCTTGCCTTCGGTGATTTTGGCGCGCTCAATCTGCATAGATTCTACAGTCAGTTCCATATCTGTGGTGCTGCCCTTGATATGGATTCTGTCGCCCACTTTCAACGTGCCGCTTAACTCTATGCCAGCTACCACAGGTTTGGCAAAGAAATCCGTTATCTTGCCAATCTCTACATCCGGCATTTCCTGACACCTCCCTTCCTGGAACAAAGTATACACTTTTTCTGTTCAGAAATCAAACGCATGTGCTTGTTCATTACATGGGAAATTCACCTGGTAGTCCTGGGGCCCAGGCACCGCATAGTGGCGTGGGTGATTACGCCTTCCGAACAGGATGCATTCCAAATAGGTGTACGAAGGACATCAAAGGCTTCGGGACAGGCAAGGATCCTGCTCAGGGAGAAATAGAGACTTGCCAGCTTTCCCGTTCAATAAGAACAATGAGCCTCGACTTTCCCCGCTGCGGATGTTCTTCCCGCAGCATTAGCAGTGGCTCTAAGGGGTTGTTTTGACAAATCGCTCATGGCGAGCGCCACCTTGAGGCCAAAGTCAGCTTGTCTTCCGACTGTGGTCGGGATGGGCTATTGAGTAGTCTCCTTGAAGGCTCTCAGGTAGACTGGTGAGAGCTTTTGTCATGTAGTTGCCTCTGAGATGGTAACCCAGTGTCCGATAATACTGCCTGGCACCGACACCGCTGAGTACTGATATTCTCTCCACCTTGAATTCCTCTCCAGCGATTCTCTCTGCCTCGCGGAGTAAAGTTCCACCCAATGCGTGATGTTGAGCCGCTCCTTCTAACCTTTCGCCCAAGGGAACCTCCGGACCGAAGACGTGTAGCTCCCTGACAACGGCTCCTTTTTCACTTACTCTTAACCTCAGCAACCCAAACAAGGTGTCGTTCCCGTCCTCGTAAGACAGGAAGATCTCTTTCCCGCCCGGTGTCTCATAATCCAGTCTCTTTAGCCAGGGCTCGCCAATTGCCCACCCATCCCTCAAGCGATGCCCGTACTCCCGACAGCGAATGCAGCTACAACGGAGACCTGTTTCCCTCATCTTCTTTCTGATAGTCTCTCTGAGCGCCAAGTCTCTGCTGCCGGCAATGATGAATTTCGTGGGAATGTCCCGCATCAATCTGGAAATCCTTACATACTTGGGAACTAGGGTTTTGGTAGCTATAAGTAACTCAATCATCTCCTCATCCCCATAAGGGCGGTAACGATTATCTCTGAACCAGTTCTCCAGTTCACTGCCTCGAACTACCAGCGTGGGGTAAAGCTTAAGCCCGTCAGGTCGAAAACGCTCATCTCCAAACAATTGCTGCGATAGCTCCAGGTCATGCTGTGGCGTTGACCCTGGTAAACCAGGCATCCAATGATAATGAACCTTGAAGCCGTAGTCCCTCAACAGCCCGGTTGCTGAGACAACCTCAGCCATTCCATGTCCTCTCTTTGTCAGACGATGGATCTCATCATCCAATGTCTGTACGCCAAGCTCCACCCTAGTGGTGCCGAAATCAAGAATGCGTCTTATCTCCTCTTCACCACAGAAATCGGGTCTGGTCTCGATGCACAGTCCAACGCAACGGTGGTCAGCAGTTTCATTCAGCTCCTTGGCCTCCTCTAGACTGCCGGAGGTGATGTTGTTCAGCCCATCATAGCAGTCCTTGATGAATTGATACTGGTAGTCCCGTGGATAGCTCAGAAAGGTGCCACCCATAACGATCAGCTCTACCTTGTTCCGTGCGTGTCCCATTTGAGCAAGCGTGTTGAGCCTGACTTCAACCTGTTTTCTTGCGTCAAAGCCGCAACTTCGAGCGCGGAGCACCGCGGGAGATTCCAGAGTATAGCTTTTGGGCGCCTCCGGTGAACTTGGGCAATAGACGCATCTACCGGGGCAGGGGAACGGCTTGGCCATGACCGCCACAGGGGTTACCCCGGAAATGGTTCTGGATGCTTTCTTCATAGCGTGATATGCTTAAAGTCTACCAGAGCGTATGTATGACAACAAATAGAGAGGTTTTTGATCAGATCGCCGAAAGCTGGTATCGCGTAAGGCATTGGCCATTGCTAAAGGAAGACCTGGCTGCCGTAGCAGCAAGATGGCAAAGCGGCAAGCTGCTGAATGTCGGATGTGCTCACGGGCCAGACTTTTTGCCTTTTGACCAGCGCTTTGAATTCTTCGGGGTGGATTCCTCCCCTGCTATGCTCAGGCAGGCCATGAGATATTCGACCAAGTTCAAGTTTTATGTCAACTTAGCAGTTTCTGACGCCCTGTTTCTGCCATTCCCTGACAACACTTTCGACTGGGCGATATCGGTGGCCACTTATCACCATGTCAGGGGCGGAGAGGAAAGGGAAAGGGCGTTGGCAGAACTGAAACGGGTCGTTAAGCCCGACGGCGAGGCGTTCTTGACGGTGTGGAACCACGGGCAACCCAGGTTCTGGTTCAAGTCGCAGGAACAGCACATACCCTGGAGGCTGAAGGGAAAGACTGTCTACCGCTATTACCACCTCTTTTCCTATGGCGAGCTACGCAGAGTATTGACGAAGAGTGGCTGGAAAGTCGTCACTATGTCGCCAGAGAAATCCTACCATTTCCCGATTAGGCACTTCTCACGCAACATATGCGTTCTGGTTAAGAAGTGTCGAGTCGGGAATCTGAACGAGCCCTAGGGCGAACGCAATGTCTCAGCCTGAAATGATTGGCACGAAAAGTCCTTGCGGATGTCTCTACTTCTCCGCAGTTGCCAACCAATCCTGATTAGCATAGCATGAGCTTATGTGGATGTTCTTGAATCCCACTTCCTGAAGAATCTTTGTTAGCTCACCTTCTGCCCAAAAGTGATATTCTCCGCTTCGTCCCTTGCGGACAATGACCCTATTGATTGCCATGACAACCAAGTGCACGGGAATGAGCAGAATAGATACGACAATATGATGAATCTTTCGATGAAATGGAGTTAGTCCGTTGAGTGTCTCTATGTGTTCTCTTATGAGCCCACCTTGATTGGCGTCTGGTTTGGGATTGGCTATGACCGCCACACCACCCCGCTTCAGAACTCTGTAGAACTCAGAAACGGCTGTTTCAGGCTTTGCAAGCGTATAGAGTGTGTTAGAGCAAACCACCTTATCAAAGAAGTCATCTGGAAACTCCAGGCGTCTATTCAAATCGCCAATCTGGAGCTTCACATTGGGGAAGTCCTTGCATCTCTTCTGAGCGGACCTTATCATTCTGTTACTAAAGTCCAGACCGGTGATGGTTATTTGTCTTCCTTTGCTTAGCTCAATAATTCCCTCTATTGCCAGCCCGGGCCCGCACCCGGCATCCAGAAGATGCTCACCTTCATCAATGTTCAATGTGCTACTCAGGTCTTCCAAAAGACGTCGGTAAGGAAACAGGTTTGTTAAAGATAAGCTATAGAGATACGAGTATACGTCCCAGAATGGCATCTCAAATCACAAGTATCTAATCAACCTGCACTGGAGCTCACTATCGGTTCAGGACATTCAGCTCTGCTGGGGACTCGTTTGCTCACCGGATACGTCTTGATGTATCTTGATCTTCTCGGGAAGTCCAGCCTCGATAATGCCGATGAAGATCTCCACCAGCTTCGGGTCGAATTGAATCCCGGCACCTTTCTTGAGCTCTCTGACCACTTCGTCAATGGACAAGGCAGGACGGTAGGGGCGGACAGACGTCATGGCTTCAAAGCTATCAGCTATGGCGAGGATGCGTGCTTCAATCGGGATCTCCCGGCCCTTCAGCCCCTCGGGGTAGCCGCTGCCATCCCACTTCTCATGGTGATGCAAAATGCCAGGTACAGTAGGGGTCAGCTTGGGTATGTTGCTGACGATATTTGCTCCTAACTTAGGATGAGCCTTGATTACCTCCCAGTCTTCCTTGCTAAGCTTCTCTTTTTTGTTGAGCACTGCCTCGGGGATGCCAACTTTGCCGATGTCATGAAGCAAAGCAGCGGCACTCAACGTAGACACTTCATCAGGCGATAACCCAATCCGGTCCGCCAAAGCCACGGCGTAGGTGTTGACCCTGTTGGAATGACCATAGGTATAGGGGTCTTTGGCTTCCACTGTCGAGGCTATATCATATACCTCGCTCAGGCTCCTGGGTAGGATACCGATCACGGAAACACTTTCGCTGTCCGGTGGCTTAGATAGTATATTAGATGACAGGAAGATTCGGTTGCCTCCTGTCCGCTTGGCATGATAAAGGGCAGTATCGGCTGCATCAACAAGCTCGCCAGACAACATTCCGTCTGACGGATAGCTTGCCAATCCGATGCTGCAGGTGACTGCGATGGCCTTCTTCTGCATCTCTGCGGCAACCTGGCTTCTGACCCGCTCGGCTACGGTATAGGCAGCATCTCTGGCTGTCTGTGGCAAAATTACGACGAATTCATCGCCGCCATAGCGAAAAGCTTTGTCAACGTCCCGGATATATTTCCTGAGAATCCTACCTATCTGGCTCAACAGAACATCCCCGGCGGGATGCCCGTATAGGTCGTTGTAGGTCTTGAACCTATCCAGGTCAATCATGAGTATAGAGAACACGTCGCCATAACGAGAGTGGCGGGAAAGTTCATCTTTCAGTCGCTCTTCGAAGTAGCGCCGATTGAACAGTCCTGTAAGCTCATCAACGCGTGACTTCTCTTCCAATCGGAGGTACAGTTGAGCATTCTCGATCGGCGCAGCAATCTGCGAGGCGACCCTTTCCAGGAGTTGTATTTGGCTCTTGCTGTAGGCGTTAGGTTTGCGACTGGCAAACATCAGGCTGCCAATAACACGGTCTGCGACAGTCAAGGGCAGGTAAACGACAGAGCGAGCACCCTGCTTCAGGTGATGCTCCCCTGTCCAGAACATCCGGTGTCGTTTCAAATCAGGTTCATACAGGCTTCTCTTCTCGCGGCACACCCATTCCGTAGCCGTCCCTTCAAGTGGTAGCCTTTCCCCCGGCTGCCAGGTAGAGCCCAGGGTGCTGGACAGAACCATGAAGGAAAGCTCGTTTCCATCGAGCAGGGCAACCGTTGCCCAGTCAATGTCGGCAACCTTCCGCAGCTCTTCGGCGAAACGGTCAAATATCATTTGAATGCTTATATTCGAGGTCATTATTCCCGTCAGACGGTTAAGCAGGCTTGTTTCCATGTCTTGTTCCTTCATGCGCTCGCGGCCATACTCCTTTTCCATGCTGGCTGCCACCTGACGGGCGATTGACTCCAGCAAATCAATGTCCTCAACCGCGTACAGTTTCCCGTCTCGCCTCCCGCTTACTGCCACAATCGCCACAATATTCCCTTCGTTAATCAAGGGGACGAACATCTCCACCTTCGCCAGTTTGATTTGCTCCCTCTCCTGCTCCCACATACCATGGAACTCAGGGTAGATGGTGAGACTCCTTTCCGGGAGCATAGCGTTCTTGCGCTCCAGCCAGGCCACAACAGGACTATCCTTCGTCAACTGCAATTCTCCCATTGGATTGTCCTCCACGGGAGGGTAGATGAATTTGGCAGCAAAACCTCCCTCTCCGTCCTGGGGCAGAAGCAGACAAGCCCTCCGACAATCAATGGACTGAGCAAGCAGGGAGATAAACTCCTTCCCCAAATCCTCCAGGGACGCAACGCTGTGTAGCTCCGCGACAAATTGAGATAATTGCCTTCGGTGGAAGGATTTTACTCCCATGAAGGTGTCTTCCACCTTCCTTTGCCAGAGGTCACGCACCCTGTGAACGAAAAGCAGGATAGCAGCAATTCCCAGGCCCATGGTTATCGCAAGGGAGGCCGGGTCTGGCTGGAAGTGCAGGCGTGTCTGAGCCAGCCAGAACAGGAGCATTACTATGCCGATACCGCCGCCGTAGAGGACTACGTATACAAGTGCCTGGCGAAATATGGCATTCATGTCCACCAGACGATGGGTCACCACAGCATAGGTCAGAATACAGGCGATGGCAAGGTTACCAATATGGCTCAAAGGAAATTCGCCTCCACGGGTACTTAGAGCGCTGAGAAAGGATACTGTCAGGATACCGATGGTAAGGAGTAGATAGATAGTCTGATTACGTTCCGCCGGGTTGGGCGAGAGCTTGTACTTCTGTGTCAAAGAGAGTATGTCCTTGAGACCTACCGTGCAAAGAAAAGCCAAACCTATGGCGACAGCTGAGGGATGCAACACGACACGGGGTTCCACAGACACTAGGAGAAGGTCCGCGGCGGCCAGAGCAACGGCGGCTATGGGGAAGACGTAAGCCACTGGAATCCTGATGCGCTCGGACTGATTGCGCTCCGCCCGATAAAAAAGGGATACGAAGTAGTGGAATTGAACAAGCATCCAGATGGCAATACAAAGGACAACTTCGACTGCAAGCCACTTATTGGGCATTACCATGTTGTTCATACCGAGGAAGGTTATGAGGCTCCACAGCAGGGCGGGAACCAGAAACAGAAGAAAAAGCGTGTGCTTTCGTTGCCACGGCCGATTGGAGAGCAGAATGACAAACAAGGGGACGTAGGCAATCGTGGCAAATAAGGGGAGCAGAGTCTCGGCCTTCACAATATGACTCATGATATCGCCATTGCCCGGCTCAATACATAGATTCTAGCACAGTCTTGCTTGCTTATCCTGTTGAGCTATTCCTTGCTGTCGTTGCCTCCAAGCAATCGCTCCAATGTGAAATATTATTCACACAAAGTCGAAAGCTGTCAAGATGACTAAGGTAATACCGGCAGATACCAGGTGTGTTCAGTCACGGCTCTCTGGCATAATGCAGGCATGAAGCTTCAGGTCCAGCATTGTGTCTGGCTGACGAGGGATTTCCAGGAAGCTTTGAGTGGTTGACCGAAGGAGCGAAGTGGGACATGACCCTGCTTGCCTCTGCAGGGCAAGCTGGTTTTCTGCGAACTGTGGCTAGTACTGTCGAGCAGCCGCACGCTCGGCTTCGCTTGTTGGCACAGCCTCCGCCAGAACCTTGGGAGCTCTCAGCAGAGAGAGTGTTTCTTCCGAGGGATTGACGTGGGGCAATTTCAGACCCTGTAGTCCGACATAGTTGGAAAAGGCGCCCTGAGGAAGGCAGGTGACTTCAACAGGCTTCAGGCTAAGCACATTCTCCATATCACCAATAAGCCTGTAAAAGTTGCAGCGATACCTTCTGTCCAGCCTTTTGAATTGCTCACGTATCGCCGTTGCCAAGCTTTGTTCGCTGGCAACATAGCCGTCTCTCAATTCGAGATAAATGCGCAACAGGGGCTTGTCATCAGTTATCTCCTTGCGTGCCACCCAATTAACGTAAGGGAGCTCCGTGTTTTCAATCGCCTCCCTGATTACTCTCTCTGTCACCCGCCCGAGACTGGCGATATCGATGAGGTCGTCAGCGCGGGCGTGAAATACCATCTGGGGAATATCAATGTTGAGGCTCTCATTTCTCAACGACGTTATCTCTATCAGGTCACCCATGCGATACCTGGTCATAATGCCACCATGGAAATTAGTGATGACTAGCTCGTATTGCTGTCCGGCTTTCACCTCGTCCAGCAGGACGGTCCTGGGCTGATAGGAATGATCCAGTTGCCATTTGAACCACTCTCTCTCAGGAATGAACTCGAAGAAGTTGAGGTTGGGAATGAAAGTCATGCCTTTGTGGTCCCAGGTCTGAGTGGCATAGATGCCACCCTCAGTGGCGCCGTATATCTCCAAAAGCTGCCTGCCCCACAATTCCTCTACCTTCCCTGCGAAAATGGCAGTATCGGCGCCTCCTCCTACAACAACCTTAACGGACCACAAATCCCTGGGCAATAGAGGACGATTGGCTATTTTGCTCTTGATATGTCCCTTGAGGAAACGAACAGCCGCCCCGGGATGTGACAATAGGAAGCGGGCGTCCACGTTTATTGCCCCCTGTCTGAGCATTTCACCAACATAAACTAAGATTGAAGGAAGACCGCCGAAAGAATCAAGCCCTTGAGACAAGGCATCCTTGATGCCGGCTTCCACCTTCTCTTGAAACGTAACCTCTTCTGCATTACGGGGCATGAGGTCGAAGCCCAGTGCCCGTTGCATCAGATATGCCACTATGCCTGACCCATAGTCTCGTGATGACATGGTGGCCAGGGTTTTCAGATGTTCTTTCACCAGAAAATCGCCCTGCGGATTGCAGGAAGCCAGCAGCCCAACACCACCAGCTACTCGCTCAAATTCATCCAGGAATCTCTGAGGCAGAGGCACCCATTTGAAGTTGTACTCCCCAATCCTGCCCACGGTATGAACCCAGATGGCAGGCTTTGCCGGCAGCGCATCTTCCCTTTTCTGCGCAAGGTCAGGAAGGTAATCGGCGTAGGTTGTTAATGGTACCTGTGTCCGGAACTCCTCTACCGTCTTAGGCATGGCACCACCCATCACCCTTCTGCCCAGCTCGCTGTTCTCCAGTAGCGTAATCTGCTCTAGAAGCAGCCTCTTCTGAATAGCCATGAACTGCTCCAGACTCAAGTTAAGAAAACCGCAGCACATCTGCCACAATTCCTCTTTTCTTTTTTGACGGAGCAATTCTATCGGTCTTGTCATGGCTGTCCCTCGAGCCTTCCCCCGTGTCATGGCGCATGACAGCGGGGAAACAGCTACAGTGATGACAGTATGACAATAGCCGGATAGCTTGGGAAGAGATTATCTTCTAGAAGATAGTTCTATTTGAAGCTGTGAAGGGCCTGAGGCCCTGGGAAAATGTGAGGAGATTAGGAGCTTTTGCCCTTTGTGGAGCTGTCGAGACTTTGCAGTTTCCGAGCCAACTGCTCGAATTCATTATCGCTGGGCTGCTTGCCTAACTCCAACCCGTAGCTGATAAAGAACTCCAGGAAATTGCGCAGTAGCTCTTTTGTGCCTTCCTGAAACTGGTGAAATTCCTCTCGGGTTACACCGCCTTGCTTCTTGCCCTCTTCCTTCTGCTTCAGAGCACTATCAATAAGGAAGTTGACAAACTCAGACCGCCCCAAGTCGCCGCGGTTGTCGTCTATCCTTTTCACCAGCTCGGCATCTACTATTAGCATTCTCTTCTCAGACATAGACTGCTCCTATCATAATGACTCCTCCTGTTTTAGGCGTTAAATAAGGGGTGACCTCATGCTATTAGGCACCCCTCTGCAACTCCACAACACTCAATACTCAAGCTCCATTGCCATTGTGGCCATTGCCGTTTCGGAACTCGAGTATTTCTACTATGCTGTTAATGTTTCTGAGTAGCTCTCCTCCCTTTTCGGTTACTTGATAGGTGACTGATGGATTTCCCACCTTTACCTTGTTGATGAACCCGTGACTCAGGAGAAAGCCGAGATACTTCTGTATTTGAGCATAGCTCATGTTGGCGCTGTACATAATCTCCGTTTTTCCCGCGCCGTTTTCGCCCACCCGGAGCATATCAGCTATGATCTCTATGTTAGACCTTCGGCGATTCATTATCCTGCTCCGCTCTTTGGTACTTTCTACCTATTACCATTATACTACCTCAGCGACGCTTGTCAAGGCTCCCATATGCTGGACAGTGTAAGATGTAATATTGACACAGAAGGGGATACCTTGTAGGATAAACTAATGGAGCTGAATCCTGGCAATCAGGAAATTATGGGTGTGAAGTCTCGTTTGGAGGTTAGCGATGGATAAGATCAAGGTTATGATAATTGATGAACAAGCCATTTTCAGGGCTGGCGTGCGCCAGGCGCTATCCCGACAGGCGGACCTGGAGGTACTGGAATGCGATCCCGCTCAGAATGCGCTGGAGACAATTGAAGCTAGTCTTCCTGATGTAGCTCTGCTTGGCTCCGACCTGACCAGCCTCAGCGGAATTGACCTGGGCAGAAGGATTTCCCAATACTTCCCCAATACCAAGGTGATAGTGCTCAGCCCTGACCCTAGTGATGAAGAGCTTTTTCAAGTCATCAAGACCGCTGCCGCCGGCTGCTTAAGCAAGAAAGCCAGTGCTGATGAGCTGGCAAACACCATAAGACGAGCCCACAGCGGTGAATATCCCATCAACGAAAGCCTGATGACCAGGCCCAAGGTCGCCAAGCAAGTGCTGAACCAATTTCGCGGTTTTACCAGAACCATGGAAGGCGTGGCTGCCCCCCTTACCAAAAGGGAAACGCAGATTCTGACCTACGTTGCTGAAGGCAACTCGAACAAGGAAATTGCCCGCATACTGTCAATCAGCGAACAGACAATCAAGAATCATGTCAGCGCTATCCTCCGTAAGCTAAATGCTAACGATAGAGCCCACGCTGTCACCTTAGCCCTGCGCGGCGGTTGGATTTCACCGGACGCAAAGCCGCGAAGGGCGACGGAAGACCTTGACGAGGTCTGAACGCCGCTTCGGCACCAAATCCCCAGGCATAGCATAACCGTTCAGCCGTCGGCGGTCGCCCTTCGATTCTCTTGTGTGTCGGGAACCAGTCTCCTGAATATTGGGTGCCGGCGTCTGATGCCTGCCGCCTGACGGCACCCCCCCCAAAAGTTCTATTGACAAACAAGTTGTATATGATAAATTGTATTTAGATTGTAAGAGGAGCAGATTGTTACGCTTTGATTGCCCAGAGGTAAGGCATGAGCAAGAACATTGACTTCAGCCAGTTGGCGAATTACACTGTGCCCGAGTTGCACAAAGCGGAGGGGGAGAAGCCTGACATGGAGATCAGTTCACAGCTGAGGGCACAGATTAGGGCGTACCTGGAACAGCAGGGGTATGCCGTAACCGAAGGTGCCAAACGCCTGGGAAACTCAGGAATTGAGCATACCTTCGAGATGCTGGCTCAGAGAGACGACGGTTTCACCAGCTATACTATTGCTATCGGCATTGCATCTGGCGGCGATCGTGAGATAGAGGTGGGCACCATCTTCAGTCTGGCCAACAAAGCCTATGACTGTGGCATCCTTGACAGGATTCTGGTTGCCGTCCCCGATATCAGTCAAGAGGCGAAACAGCTGGCTCGCAAGCAGAGAATAAAGGTCATTGGTGGGGAGCAGATCGGGCAACTGGTGGCCGGAAAGCCTGCGCAGCCAGCCAAGACCGAGGAACCCCTCAGGCTGGAGACAAAGGAAGGACTAATCAGGTCTCTAATCGACCGCGGCTACCGAATAAAGGAAAGCCCCAAGCTCAAAGGCCGGTCAGGGCTTGAATATACCTTTGATATACTGGCTTATGCTGAGATCGGTGAAGTGCAGCGCAGGGTGGCTATAGATTTGTTCGATGGTGACAAGGAACTGGGCCTGGAACAGATAATGCTCTTTGACACCAAAGCTTACGAGGTTGGTGTTGATGAAAAGGTCATTATGGTCAAGGCGGCCCTCAGTCCTGAAGCACAGCAATTTGCCCAGCATCAGCAGATAAAAGTCCTTAGATTGAGTCCAAAGCCGGTTTCTGGAGCTGGGGCTGAGGAACTGCCCGCCCGGGCGGCAGGGAAGCCGGTCAAGGTAGATAAGGCTCACGCCAAGCTACTCAGGCAGATGCCGCAGCCTGAGGCACTGCAATTGATTCCCGAGGTGATGGCCAGGAAATACAACGTCATACCCCTGACAATATCCGGTAAGACGCTGGAAGTAGCTATGGCAGACCCGACTGATATCTTCGCCCTGGAGGCTCTTTCTGCCCATAGCCGAATGAGGATTAAGGCTAGAGCCGCCACTGCCGAGGAAGTCAGGGACGCCATTGACTTCAACTACAAGGGGTTTGGGGAGATTGAAAAGCACGTCTCCAGCATCTCCATCCCGGTTGAAGAAACCGATGAGAAGCTTGCTATCAGGGTTACCACCGATACTCCTCTGGTTCAAGCCCTTAACCTTCTGATCGAAGAAGCAGTCAAAGCCCGCGCATCTGACATTCATATCGAACCGGAAGAGGATAGATTACGAATACGTTACCGTATAGATGGCACTCTTCAAGATACGATGTCTCTGCCTACAACCATACACAGGGCACTTATTTCACGCATCAAAATCCTGGCTGAAATGAATATTGCTGACCACTTCCGTCCTCAAGACGGGCAGTTCTCCGTCGACGCTAAAGGGAGACAGATTGATGTCAGAGTTGCCACCGCTCCCACTGTTTGGGGCGAGACGGCAGTCCTGCGGCTTCTGGATAAGTCAAGGGCCGCTCTGGGGTTAGCACAGCTTGGCATGCTACCTGATACCCTGGCAAAGTACGAAAGTATGCTCAAGGTTCCCTACGGCATGATCCTGATAAGCGGTCCTACTGGAGCCGGCAAAACTACCACGCTGTACGCCTCCATAAGCTCCCTTGACACTCAGGGCAGCAACGTCATTACCATCGAAGACCCTGCCGAATACCGGTTCAGGGATATTAATCAGATTCAGGTTAATAACCAGGCGGGCATTACCTTTGCCAGCGGCTTGAGGTCTATACTTCGTCTTGACCCTGATGTCATATTGGTTGGTGAGATACGCGATGCCGAAACGGCTAACATAGCTGTCCAGGCAGCCTTAACCGGGCACCTGATGCTGTCTTCTATCCATGCCAATGAAGTTGCTGGTGTGCTCTCCCGTCTCCTTGACCTGAAGATAGAGCCGTTCTTGATAGCCTCAGCGGTTATCGGTGTTGTCGCTCAACGAATGGTGCGCCGTGTCTGCCCCGATTGCGGTCACCTCATTGAAGCTCCCCTCGTGGAGCAGATGGCTTATGAGAAGGTAATGGGGGAGAAGCAGGCCAAGTTCATCTACGGTACCGGCTGTAAATCCTGCAGCTATACCGGCTACCTGGGGCGGACGGGAATCTTTGAAATCCTGGCTATGAGCGACCCCATAAGGGCGATGGTCGGCGAACGAGCCAGCAGTACTGATATTCGGGCTGAGGCAATCAAGGAGGGTATGGTATCTATGGCGCATGACGGTATGCGCAAGGCGAAGGAAGGTACTACTACTCCTTTTGAAGTGCTGCGCAATGCCTATATTGCAGCTTAGCTGTCTGGAGGTCGTAAATGGACTTTGCTTATGTAGCTTATGCTGAAGAAGGGAGAAAACTGATCAGGGGGAAGGTATCGGCTGTCAGTGAAGAGGCAGCGACCGAGCTGTTGAGCTATGGCGGTTATCGGGTGTTCAGCCTTAGGTTGGTTCGTCCCTGGTTTGATAGAGAAAGACTGCGGAGCCGCTTTGCCCGGACAAAGTCGACAGAGATAGTCATGTTTTCCCGCCAGCTAGCTTTGCTCCTGGAATCCGGAACCGACATTGTTACATCTTTAGATTTGTTGAAAGAACAGATAACTAATCAGAATCTGCAAAAAATGATCACTCAGATAGCCGCGGATATCCGCGGTGGTAGTTCGCTGTCAAATGCTTTGAGCAAACACCCTCAAGCCTTCTCTTCTATGTACTACCGGGCAATATCCGCCGGTGAGCAGGGCGGTAATCTGGAGGTGGTGCTCAGGCAAATGGCCGATTACATGGAGAAAGGAGTAGTCACCTCCAAGAAGATAAAGAGTGCCCTGGTCTATCCCATTATGGTGGTTGTGGTAGCGATTTTTGTCATAGCGATACTGGTTACCAGAGTCTTCCCTACCTTCATCGGCTTCTATGCTCAACTCGGAGCTCAGCTACCCGCGGGTCCAAGGATCATTATGGCCATGACTGATTTTCTGCGACAGTATGGTCCGTATCTTCTGCTTGTGCTTCTGATTGCTGTTGCCGCAATCTATCTCTACATCAGAACCCCCGCCGGGAAATACCGCAGGGACAAAATCATGCTTGGCTTGCCTGTGATCGGGCGTATTCTCCAGCTTGATGAGCTTTCCCGGTGCTGCCGGACTATGGCGCTGTTGATCAAGGTCGGCTTACCCCTCCCGGAGGTCCTCGCCGTGACCATTCACAGCAGCACAAATGCAATCATGCATGAGAGCCTGACCGATGTCCAGCAGGAATTGATCAGAGGCGAAGGCCTGTCGAAGCCTATGGAAAGAAGGCACGTTTTCCTGCCTATGATGACCCAAATGGTGAAGGTTGGCGAAGAAACCGGTAACCTCGAGAACACCCTGAATACCGTAGCTGATAGTTTTGAAGCGGACGCCAATGACAAGACCGGGTCGGCTGTGGCTCTTATCCAGCCGGTGATAACGGTGGTTCTGGGCCTGGTGGTTGCTTTCATTGTCATGGCGATGTTGCAGGCTATGTATTCCATCTATCGTCAGGTAGGTGCCTGAGGGATTTCATTTCAGAGTGTGCAGGAGAATGAAGATGGTATGGCTGACCAGCAGGGTAAGGAAAGCCTGTCAAGGCGCCTCCCGGGGCCTTACTCTGATTGAAGTACTGATAGCCATAGCCCTTATGGGCATAGTCAGTGTGGGCATTCTGGGCGGTCTATCTACTGCGTCAAGGACTGTCTCCCTGGGCGATGAGCGCACCACTGCCGAAAGCCTGGCCAGAATGCAAATGGAGTATGTCAAAGGTCAGAGTTACAACAGCACCGGGCAGAATGAGACTATGTATAAGAAAATTGGCACCATCCCTCGGGGTTACTCCATTTGGAGCGTCAACCGTAACGGTACGGTTGTTGCCAGTGTAGTGGGTATACCCTGGGATAGCTGGAATAACAGGCCAGCGAACAATGATACTGGCCTTCAGAAGATATCTCTGGTGATCAGGCACACGGATTCGACAAACCAAACCAAGACAATAGCTATGTTTACTAACAGAAATCCCAACTGGGCTTACGGCGTAAACATCACGTTGGAGGGCTATAAGGTAAACCGGTGACAGAGGGGAGTGGACTTCAAAGATGAAATCTCAAATCACAGATTACAGACCCAAAGCAAATTGCAATACTCCAATTCCGGAAAACCGCACCGAAGGTTGTGATTTGGAACCTGGAATTCACTTGAGATTTGGAGCCTGGGATTTGGAGTTTCTGTAAGAGCTGCATCTGAACCGTAAACGTCAATGAAGATAGGCAGTCTAAAGAAAGGTGAAGGGGGATTTACCCTGCTGGAGTTGCTGGTAGCTATTGCTATCAGCGCCATTATTACCACCAGCGTCACGGGTGCCATCTTCCAGACGTTCACCGGGAGCGCGCGCAGCTCCAACCACATGGTTGCTGTCAGGCAGGTGCAGGAGGCGGGCTATTGGATCAGCTTCTACGGTTACGCGGCTCAGAACACGACAATGACCGGCGTTTCAGGCTTCCCTCTTATCATGACCTGGATTGATTTCGAGACGAGTGAGAAGCATAGAGTTGTATTTAACGTGACTGGCTCTGGCCTCAGAGGACTCTACTATGTCTGGTCTAACAACAACTGGACCTTGAATCTAACGAGGACTGCCAGGATTCCTGTGTTTGGCTCCATTAACCGAACTGGGACCAGTTGTAGAGTCGTTGGCGGCAGTGCCTTTGGGTTACCGGATGCTGGTGATGCGTTCACCATTACCGGTGGGAATACATCCGACTACGGCAGAATAACTGTTACTGGTGGGAGTATCTCGGTCAACTGGACGTCGGGTGCTACCTGTCAAAATGTTTCGGGCGGCTGGAGTTGGAACATAACCACCCCCGGCGCCACCGTCAGGGTTAGTGCCACAGGTGTAAACACCAGAGGCAGCTGGACATCCGAAAACAAGGCTGTCACCGCTGCCATAACCACAGATAGCGATGGAGACGCCGTCCTCAGTAGCGCCAGGGGGCTTATCCTCACGGTGACGGCGGTAGTGGGACCTGGACGACAACAAGGAAATGAAACCAGGACGTATCTGGTCGTGCCCAAACCAGCCTCATAATAACAGACGCCAACAGCGAACATGAGCATTCAGCCATCAGCGGTCGGCTTTGAGTTTCCTGGTCTTCGGAGAGGCGGACTGGTGACCGGGGCTTCTGACTACTGAAAGAGGCAGAACTTTGAGCAATTCGGCAAAAGGCTTTGGCTATACCGGGCGGACACTGCTGCCAGGGCTGGTCATCATCCTTATCGGATGCCTTATGGGCATTGCCCTGCCGGCTGTGCCGGCACAAGCGGCCTGCCCTGCTGTTGCTCTCTCTCCCAATTCGGGAGTCCCCGGAATAAATATCGTCGTCAACGGTCAAAATTTCCGCGAGAACGCACATGTTGACATCTATTATGACGGCGCCAGTATAGCCACGGGGAACAGCGACATGAACGGGAGTTTCGCCATCACTATCGCCATTCCTGAAAGCTGTAAGGGAGTCCACACAGTGCTCGTTGTGGTCCGTTCCCAGATACTGACTGTTGAAAGAGAGACGCACTTTACCGTGAAGCCGAGGTTGCTGATAAGTCCCGAGGAAGGCCCTGTGGGCACCGAGGTTACCGTGAAAGGACAGGGCTTCGCCTGCAACGAAACAGGCATCGAGGTGCTGTATTACCTCGATGGCAGTTACAGAACAATACAGGGAAATATCACGGCCAATGAGAAGGGCAGCTGGCAAACGACCGTGACAATTCCTTCGTCCGCCAGAGGAGAACACAAGCTGGACGCCAGGGGCGCCCGGAGTAAGCTTCTGGATGTCGAGGATGCCACCTTCAAAGTAACGACGGAGATAAGCCTGGATAGATTGTCGGGCATTGTCGGCGAAAGCATAACAGTGAGGGGCAGCAGATTTGCGGCTTATGAGAGAGGCATCCGGATATTGTTTAATGGAGAGGCAATAGCCGCAGGCATCCAGGCGGATTCTCAGGGTGACTGGACGGGAAGCTTTGATGTGCCCGAGATGACGGCCGGCACATATGCCGTCACCGCCCAGGGAGAGCAGACCAGGGAAGAAGACGTCAGCGCACTCAACTTCAAGATAGAACCTGGCATTGTGTTGTTCCCTGACGGAGGACATGTGGGCACCAATCTGACCGCCACCGGTCGCGGATTTGCCGCCAGCAGAGACGTGGTCATGAAGTACGAAGGTAGTCAGGTAGCCACAGCCAGAACCAACACGACGGGCAGCTTTGTGACAGGTTTTGTCGTGCCCAGGAGCCAGTATGGCGACCGTCAGATAACGGCAGAGGATGCCGCCAGGAACAAGGCGGCTGCCATCTTTACCATGGAATCAGACCCTCCGGACACACCACGGCTCATTTCACCATCCAGCAGAGCCATGGTGGGGTTCGTGGGCAAGGTAAGACCGACGTTTGAATGGTCGGAGGTCTCCGATGAGAGCGGAGTGCGCTATAACCTGCAAATAGCAACCAGTGCTGTCGTCACCGCCACCGGAGGATTCGTCCGCCCCGCAGTGTCGGTCGAGGGCATAGTCGGAACAGGTCATTTGCTGGAGGCGGCACACGCCCTGCCTTACGGCACGTACTACTGGATCGTGCAAGCCGTGGATGGTGCTGAGAACAAAGGCGGGTGGACAGCAGCCGGTTCATTTCGTGCTGGACTTCTGCCCCTTTGGGCATTCATTGCTGCTATAGCCGCGGTAGCGGGGGGTATCATCTTCCTTGTGATTCGCTCCCTCCTGACAAAGAAGCGAATCTGATACTAAGGGGGGCGTGATTGCAGGGTGCTTTTCCACTTTGCCATCTGAGGCTTGAAGTCCGAAATCCGTTGGGACTTTGGACTTAGGTGTTCGGAACTCACAAACGCCAGTACTAACGGACTATTGACGCCCAAGACGATTGCGTTATACTACTAGTAACTGGTGGCTGGCATTCGGTATAATGCCGGCAGACCGAAGATGAGGGATTTGCCATGAAGAGGTCAATGAAAGATCAGAAGGGGCAGGCATTGATCCTTGTCCTGCTTCTGCTGGCTATAGGCTCGCTCATCATCACTCCCACCCTGAGTTTTATGCGCACCGGCACTCAAGCTGGTCGGGTCTATGAGCAGAAGGACTGCGAGATTTATGCCGCCGATGCCGGCGTCGAGGATGCCATGTGGCGCATCAGGTATGAATCCATCGGTGACGTACTCGGGTCAAGCTATACCCCGTATGACTATTTTTCAGCCTATCCTTATCCGTATAACCTGTTTGTAAACGGACAGAATGTGTCTGTCACTATCCGGAATTTCTGGCTCCCCACGACCAGACCTGCTCCGAATGCTACGCAGGCGAGGACGATTATCGAGGATGAGAAACTGATGATAGTCGGCTATCCTGACGCCGCAGAGTCCACATACGCCATCAAGATAGTCTATTACTACCAGGGCGCAGACGTGTCTGTAAGGAAACTCGGGATCTGGCTGTCCTCCGGCTTCGAATATACCGAGTATAGCGGCAGTTGCAGCCTTCAGGGCTTGGGTTTTTACAGTGCCCCCACTATTTCCTTCGATAGAGGCGGCTGTGTCGTGGTCTGGAACTTTACGTCTAATCCCAATCTGAGGACTGCCTTTCCCGGCGGCACTAATTCTACCACTCCCGGTATCCCGACAGTAAAAATATTCACCTTCAAATATTCAGGACCGCAGGGGCAGATTCCCGAGCTGGTGGGTTCCTGGGTTGAAACCAGTGCCAATGTTCCCGGCACCAATTACAATTATAGCTGGGATGACAGCATCCGGCTTTACAAGATTGTGTCGCGAGCCGGCGGAATCCAGATTGATGCCTACGGTGCCAGAACCAAGTTCCGCAGGCTCAAGTCGGCTATATCAGGGGATTACTTCGCCACCGGCAACACCCTCATGAGAGGTATGCTGAATCCTCCAGATAACATCCATCACCTGCTTGACAGGTCCTCCACAGCCACAATCGCAACCAACGATGTAAGTAATACGCTGGGCATCCCCTCGGATGCCACCATTGAAGCCGCTTATCTCTACTGGACCGGCTGGATTGACTGGAACAGCTATAACCCGCCAGACTCCGGCAGCCAGACCCGCTACCCGTCGGGGGATATCTCCAGAAGCGGGACGTGGGACAAGACCACGAACATGTACAGCCATGTGGACGAACAGGGTGCGCATGATGGTGATGCCACCTATTTGCTGCACGGCACAACGGCTGGTAATGTCCTGTTTAGCTTTCCAGCTTTCAGCGTGCCACAGAACATGGGAATAACAGGCTTGACGGTATATCTGGTAGCCAGGGACAACACTTCTGGGACCAACAATATGCGGCCGGCTATCAGGGTAGGTGGGACCAATTATCTGACCACTGCCCCATCGGTTGAGGTGCCGGCTAGCTATGGCACCATCAGCTATACCTATGCTACGAATCCCAGAACAGGTATGGCGTGGACGATAGATGACATAAACGGCGTGGGATCCAATTCATTGCAGGGTTTCGGCGTCCATTCCGGCGATGCCAACCCGCAAATCAGGCTGACTCAGGTCTATGCCACGGTAACCTGGGGTTCCACATTAAGGTACCCGGATTATCCCACGGAGCAAAACCTGCAGGTTCTGGTTGAGCAGACCGCTCGCGTCAACAGGGTATATTTCAGAGGTGGCGGCGCCGCCGACACCCTGGTCACAGCCAACAAGTGGCAGACTCTGTACCCCACGGTGTTCAACACTTCGTCAACATACTATGGGACATGGTATTACACGTGCAAGGCTGATGTCACCGACCTGCTGAAGCAGTGGATAGGCAGCGGCTTCGTCCCCTCTAATGGCGCGGGTGGGACCACTTATCGCCTCAGCCATGTCGCTGAGAGTAATCAGGCGGTCCCCGGCTATTCATTCACCTTTGCCACCGGCGGCGGCTCCACCGGCTACCCTCTGGGCACTCCGGCACCGAGCTCGAACCCTCCTACACGTTTCACTGCCGCCCACGCCGGCTGGTCGCTGTTGATCCTCTACACCAGCGCCAGAGCGTACAATTATCAATACTATCTCTACGACATCGGCACTCCGGGTTTCCGTTTCTTCTTCGGCTGGAACGGGGGGAGCCAGTGCCCGCTTGTCGACTCCGACTGGGATAATGACGGCAGTGCCGGCGGCACCATCAGCGGCTTCATCGTGCCTCCCCAGAGCCCGGGCGAAACAAATGCTGCTCGAATCACAGTTATGGTGGGCGAGGGCGACAAGGCTGACGGCTCCTCCAGCAACTGCTACTGTCAGGACCGCTTCAGAGTGAACAATAGCGCGTTGTCTGATGGTACGGGATTGCCCGACGTCTGGAACGGCAACTACCGTGGCCAGCCTGCGTCCGACCCGGGAATAGATATAGACCATTTCTACGTCACCTGGGCTAGCAATATCCTGAGGCCCATGGATGTCTCGGCTCAGATAAATGTCCCCACGGGAACGGACGGGTTTACCGTGTCATATATGCTTTTCCAGTTTCGCAGCGAGGTGGGTCCGGGCGGCGTCATCACCAACTACGCCATCAGGATTGTCTGATGAAGGACAAGAGTCCGGTATGATTATCCGTAAATGTCATCGCGAGACCGGCGCTCAGCCTCACTACTACCCGGCGTGGCAATCCTCTGCCCTCACCGGGACCGCTTGTCGCTATCGCTCCTCGCAAAGACAGGAGGGCTATGCCTCGCAATGTCGGAAGCAAGGGCATCAATGACCAGAACAAAGTTGTCACTAATGTGCTGAACGAGCACAACCACTAGACAGGCTTTTTGGATGATGGTATATTACTGGGAAGCTGAATAAGTTATGAAAACCAAGCTAGATAAGAAAATCCTTCTGATCATAGGAATCGTCGTCATCATTGTGGCTGTGGTGATGCTGGGCAGAACCTACATGCAACAGGTTAGTGAGCAGAGGCAGTTGAAGGCTAATGTGGCGGCACAGGAAGCTCTGTTGCGCCAGCTCACTACTCAGGAACAGGACCAGCGAAACAGGCTGGCTGCCGCCCAATCCTTGTTTGAGGAGAGCCGCACAAAATTCCCTGAGGCGGTGGAGAGCATTGAATTCGGGGAAGACTTGTTCAAGATTGCCAGAGATTGTAGCGTGGAGTTGGTCAGCCTCAGTCCCTCGATGCCGGGCGGCAGAACAGCAGGGTCTGTTACCTACTCTGTGTCTGCGTTTGCACTGGTGGTTCAGGGTAGTGTGGACAACGTACTGAAGTTTATCAATGCGCTAAGAACGGGCGAGGGTTTTCGGCAGGCATGGGTTGCTGAGGTGCACAGTGTGAATATAGATTTCGGGGACACACCGGTGGCTACCATCAGTTTGGATATCTACGGTTATAAAGGTTAGATAATCATGGCGAAAAGAGTTACCACCCTGTTTATCAGAGATGCCAGCGTTAACCTGCTGGTAATGAACGGCAGACGTGTGGAAAAGTGGGCCAGCTCGCCCCTGGAGCCAGGCCTGGTCAATCAGGGGCTTATTGTTGATGAAGCCCAGGTGGCCGACAGGGTTAGGCAGGTATTCAAAGAGACGGGAGCACAAACAAGCAAGGTAATCACCGCTTTGAGCGGACACGACTCTCTGTATCGTATCATTACTTTGCCCGAACTGCCTGACGCTATACTGCCTGAGGCAGTGAAGCGTGAGGCTAGGAGAGCGATACCCACGCCTTTGGAAGAGGTCTATTTCTCATACCAGCGGATTCCCTCACCGACGAGGGGAGAGAGTCGCATTTTCCTGGTTACTTACCCCCGTAATATTGTTGATGCTCTGGTCAGAACGCTGCAGCAGGCTGGCATCAGGCCTTATATTATGGACTTGGCTCCTTTGGCTCTGTGCCGAATCCCCAATGAGCCCAGGGCAATCATAGTTAATGCCCGCTTAGACCACCTGGATGTTATGGTCATAGCAGACAGGCTCCCTCAGGTGATCCGCAGGTTGTTCCTTCCCGGCGAGGCTGAATCCCTGGAGGGAAGGCTGCCGCTCATCGCTGAAGAGTTTAAGAGGACTGTGGCTTTCTATAATTCCAGTCACATGGAAAAGCCTTTGAACACAAGCGTCCCCGTGTTTGTTTGTGGCGACCTGGCGGAAGCGCCGGAGACCTGGCCAACAGTGATTAGCCAGGCAGGCTATCCGGTGTCTCCGCTGCCCTCTTCTGTGGAAGCGCCCGAAGGCTTCAACACCAACGAATTTCTGGTCAACATCGGCCTGGCGCTAAAGGAATTGCTGACGGAGAAAGAGGAGGCGAACTTCTCAATCATTAATCTAGACGCCCTGCCCGAAGCCTACGTGCCCCCGCGTTTCTCTATAGCGCGGGTCCTCGTCCCAGTCGGTATTGTCGTTGGTGTTGGCTTGATTATCTTTGGAGTAATCTTTGTTCAGTATAATCGTGCCCAGACTGCGAAGTTGCGGTCCGAGTTAGGCTCTGTTCAGCAGAGTGTTGCCCAGAAGCAGAGTCAAGTAGCCATATTGGGGACACAGGTGAGGTCGCTGGAAGGTATTGCCAATGAGCTTGATAGCAGAATCACCGATATGGAACGACGGCGTGCCACCATGTACGAAGACTTGTCTCAAATTGCCAAACTGGCGGCAGGAAAGGTGAGCCTGGATAATACTAATTATGGGGGTGGTTCAGTAACCCTCACCGGTATGGCTTCCAATACGAATGGCATTTTTGCCTATGCTCGAGCTTTAAGGGCGAGCGGCAGATTCTCGCATGTCTGGATTTCTTCCATCACCGCTGGCGAAGGCGGGTTCAGTTTTGCATTCTCCATGGGAAAGTGAAGTCATCTGCACAAGTTACGAAGTCTTGAATCCCAGGGCACATATCCCAGGTCCTGAAGGGGAAATCTCAAATCCAGGGCACCAAATCCCAAATAACATCAAAGCCAGGGTCCCAAAACTCAATCGTCCGTCCGCTGGCGGGAGAGAGCCAGGTCAGTCCTGTAATCAATCACAGAGCGACCATGTTCACCGACACCGAAACTCTCTTCCATCGTGCGAGTGGGAACTGGTCATGCAAAGACGCCCGTGTTTGCCAGCGGGTGTTGCTGACCGTGTTATAATTATGGTGAAAGGTATTTCGGCGTGAATGAGCGCCCCTGCGGAGCTTATGCAGACCGGAACATAGAGGAGGCGAAATGATAAAGGCTATCGTCGGATGCAGAGTCAAGGATGAGAAGTATATGGAGCCGATATTTCTCAGGCTGAAGGCCCATGCTATGCAGTATCGGGGCTTCAGGGGCATGGAAAACCTCGTCAGCCAGGAGAATGCCTCTGTCGTGGCGATGCTGAGCACATGGGAGAGCGTTGCCGACTGGAGGGCATGGACACAATCAACGATAATGCAGGAGCTCCTTCGGCAAGCTGAAGCAGTTCTTCTGGAAGAGCCCAGGGTGACGACATACAGGATGATTCCGGATGTGACGTGGGCCTAGGGCGAGGCACCATCGCTACGAAGTAAACATAAGCGTATCTCCCACCGCGGTAGATAGTTGTGGCGAGAGAGTGGTATCCACCCGCACTTTTTCCGCCCTGCCTTTTCCATCAAGCATAGAGGATTCCGTGCCAGATTCTGCGGGAGACTGTAAGCGACCAGAATAGCCTGGAGTGTTGTCTCGCCTAGACCGGGATTTTTGTCTGGATGTGCCAGCAGATTGGATTTTCCTGTTTGATGCGTTGTCTCTTATATGTCTAGTGTAAGCGCACCGTGCCGACGAGTTTTTCCACTTCCTGGCGGTCGTTGCAGAAATCGAGCATAGTTTTGCCGGTGATGATTCCCTTGAGGTAGAGACTGACCAGGGCTTCGTCGAGCGAAACCATGCCTATGTCTCTGTGGGTGCGGATGACGTTGGGCAACTGGTAGAGCCTGCCTTCACGAATGAGGCTCTTGGCTGCCGGATTGCCGAGCATAATCTCCACAGCGGCTACCCTCCCTGAGCCGTCAGCCCGGGGCACAAGCACCTGACACAATGCAGCCACAAGTAGAGAAGCCAGCCGTGTCTGAGCCAGGTGTCGCTGATGGGGCGGAAACAGGTCTATTATTCTCTCCATTGCCTGGCTGGCACTGGGGGCATGACCGGTAGTTAATATGAAGTGACCGGTCTCGGCTACGGTAAGCACAGCGTCAGCAGTCTCCGGGTCTCTCATTTCCCCAACCAGAATCACATCCGGGTCCTGCCTCAAGATGTGCTTTAGAGCATTGGCAAATGATAGAGTATCACTGCCCAATTGACGCTGGGTCACAGAACACTTGATGTTGGGGTGAACATATTCTATGGGGTCTTCGATGGTAACCACGTGGCGAGTTTCAGTATTATTCAAGTGCTGAATCATAGCTGCTATGGTGGTGCTCTTGCCACTGCCGGTAGGCCCAGTGACTATTACCAGTCCCCTGGGCTTCAAAGCCAGCTCCTTGCATATCTGGGGCAGTTGCAGGTCGTCTACGGTAGGAATTCTCGGTGGCAACAGGCGCACGGCAAGGCTGATAGACCCGCGCTGTTGAGCGGCATTGCAACGCAGACGACCGACCTCAGGTAGTGTATAGCCAAAGTCAAGCTCCAGATGGCGGTGGAAGTGTTCCCTCTCCTCAGGCGTCGTAAGCTGCAAAAACGCTTCGTTTATGTCTTCAGGGGTTAATGCAGCTACGCCGTTTGCCGGCTCCAGAGAACCGTCGACGCGGAGTATTGCCGGGCTGCCGGCAACCATATGCAAATCGGTCGCTCTCCTTGTCTTACCTAACCGAAGCAGTGAAAAAATATCCATATCCCCCTCCTTGTTCCATGCCTAGGGCAAGAACCTCCACCTGCGCCCGTCTATAGTATAGTCAATCATATTCATCTCATAGTGTAAGCTTTCCAACCATTGCTGTCAATTGCCCATTAGTAATAGGAACAAAGTATTGGCCCCGCCGGACCCTTTGCCCAAAGGTCAAATTCCAAGATCCAAATAACAAACAAGCTCGAAATGCCAGACTTCAAATGACAGACGAATCCCTCTGAAATGCGAAGCCAAAGAAGTGCAAAGCGACAGAGCGACGTCAAGCAAAAGGTCAGATTCAAAAGGCAAGGACGCGAGGGAAGGCATAGCCATTGTTAAGTTTCGCATCTTAAGCTCTCATTTTTTGATCTTTGACCTTTGATCTCCACATTGCTGCGGATTCAGAAGCTGAGATTTGCCGCTTCCTTTCTACGTTTTGATTTGTCATTTTGAGCTTTGCCCTTTGATTTCTGAGTTTCGATGTTGTTCAGGACTTCGGATTCCTCCCCAGAGGGCTGCCTGCTATCTACTGCTCCCCCTGACTACTTGAGTACAAAGATGCCTGCCGGCGGAGCTGCCAGCAGCAGCTCCGCCGGCAAGTCACCCTTCCTCTTATGGTTGCCTGTTCCTTGCGGCTATGGTTAGGGGGCTATAACCCACCTGCCGTGGGTGCCATCAGCACCCGCAGTGCCTGCTTGGAATGTGATGGTGGTGCCCCAGGTATGAGTCGGTGCACCCAGTACCCATCCGAAGCTGGTGTCTAAGGTGTAGGTAGCTCTGGGCTGCCCTGCCAGATACCCGTCGGTTATCAGCGTGTCCGAGGACGCCGGATAAGCTTCGTTGTCTGCGTAGTAGGCCATCGCCGCTGTCCTAACCTGCTGGACTTCGTCGTTGGCTGCCGATACCCTCGCTGACCGCATGAAGGCGCTCACGTTCGGGATGATGACCGCCGCCAGAATGCCCAGGATGGCAACCACAATGAGCAGTTCAATCAGGGTGAAGCCTTTTTGTCCACGATGTAGCATTTTCATTTTTTCCTTTTTACCTCCTTTTTTTTGGTCTTGCTGGATTTGGCCCCAGCGAGCTTCTTGCCTGTCCTTATTCTCTTGTCTCCCTGTCTCACCTCCTTTGCGTTCTTCTGGATTCATGTCCAGCAGTTGATTGAATCATATGGATAGTGTCAATTATAGCGGAGCGCTCGCAGATGTCAATCACCCATCAGTAATGGCGAGACGGTACCATGCCGCCGCTCCGCTTCCCGGCCACGAATGCAAAACCCAAAGGACAAATGAATGCCAAATACCGGAATCCAAATGACAAAGCTCAGATGCCAAGCAAAATCCCAAATTCAAAGCCCAAATCACGAATAAGGGCCGAATGACAAATGGAATCGAGACACTTGGGTGCCAGAACTCCTTCTTAGGGAGAGGAATTGAAGGGAATATCAAACTAAGCTCCTGAGCTTCCCTCAACAACGTCCTGCACTTATCCTGCCTATCGGAATTCGCCCTGGCCACCATTCGCAGCCAATGCTTTGTTTCCTTCGACTCTTTCCTGCAGATGGAAATCTTATGCTGGAAATCTCTCTTGGATTCCGCTTCGTCCGCTTCCATGTAGTTTGCCCCGATGCTGGTTGCAGCACGTACTATCTGGCTGATAAGCGGAGTGTTGACCGGGCCTGGAGAGAGTCTTCACAAACTTAATAACTGCTTCACCAAACCGCGCAGTTCGCTCTTCAAGATCGTACTTCTTTTTGTCATTTGAGCTTTGAGCTTGATCTGGCATTTGAGCCCTGTAATTTGCCATTGTTGGCAGATTGGGGCTTCCTGGGTCGTCGGCTACACTTGCTTGACCTCAATGACCTTCATTCCCTGGCGCCTGGCAAACTGCATGGCTTCCCTGGTAAGCCCCGGAACGGCAACAAAGACCTTGTCCAGGATGCCGGCGTCGTAGGCCTTGTCGTCGAAATCAAATACCCTGTCCAGTCCCATCGGCTTCTCATCCGTTTCAATGCCGATGGCGATACGATGAGTGATGAGTCCCTCGTCCTTGGTCGCCAGTATGTCTATGCTATGGGCAGCTCCAGATCGGCCCTTGACCTCAGCCTTTTCCTTTACGGTATAACCCTGTTTCTCCAGGTATTGTATGAGCTGTGATCTGGACCTAAATTCAAACGGCTCCTTCACTGTGGCTCCGCCCGACCGGGGACGGCCAGTCAGCAGCATCTCCAGATCCCTTGGTTCAAGCACCTTAATCCTTTGGTAGGTCGCGAATTTCCGCGCCTCTTCGCCTAGCTCGGGAACGACAAGCAGTATCTTATCGTGTATGCCGCTATCGTAGGCCTTGACGTCAAAATCAAGTATCCTGTCGAGTCCCACCCTGTCCCTGGCAATCTCAATCCCGATAGCCACAGTATGGGTAACAACACCGTCATCTCTGGCAGCCAGTATATCCAGGGTATGTTCCGCCCCCGATCTTCCCTTTGTCCTGGCATTTTCCGTCACTTTGTAGCCGTGCTGCGTCAGGAATTCAACAAACCGCACCTTAGGCTGAAGCTCGAATTCCAGCCAGTTTCTCTTGGATTCATCAAAGCTATAGGTGTGGATAATCACCTCGCCAACCTCATCCTCGGTGACAAGCGAGGAACATTTCAGACAGCGCCACTTTAGAAATGGCACATTGAAGATCTCGTTGCAATCACGGCATTTGTACAGGATTCCCAGGCTCCGGTAGTCGGTCCCCATAGTCCGTAGCTCCATCTTACACCTGGGACATACGTATTTGCCCTTGCCCGCAAACTCATCTTCCACCCCGATATATTTGCAGGCAAAGTGCTCCAGGACTCTGCCCCGGGTGACATGCCCCGAGCCGCACTTAGGGCAGTGGGAGCTGGGTCTTAGATTTACCGACTGACACCGGGAACAACGGATGAGCCTGTCGAAGAAACTCCTGTTCACGATACCTTTAGCAGTCAGAGATTCCAGAATTGCCAGTGCTTCCTTGCCTTTGACGTTAGCTGTCTGCTCAATGACCGGATAGCTGTATCCCATTTCAGTGGTGAAGTCGTACAGGGGTTTGATACTGACGATTCTCCCGGCCAGCATCTCAGCCACCAGTCTCATTTCTGTCTCGCTACTTAGCATGCTGCTCGCGGGATTGGGATTTCCCTTTTCTTTTGCGAACTTATCTACTTCTGTCATGTCTTGCCTCCGTTAAGCCAGTGAAAAAAAAGTATAATTGGCAAGGTTGCCGAAGTCAATGAGTGGAAGGTACTACGGCTGCGGAGCGCGACAGATTCCAGAATCCAAACCGCAAATGAATTCAGGCTCCAGAGCTCAAATGACAGACAAATCCCTGCGGAATGCAAGCAGAACTGTATACCGTCCAGGCTATTGGCTTTCCGTGTGGCTGGTTTACTGCCGAGGGAGGGACTCGAACCCACACTCCCGTGCGGGAAGCGGATTTTAAG
>JBBIMO010000004.1:0-74743 GCA_037444365.1 Chloroflexota bacterium | reverse complement strand
TGCCGAGAGAATCGGACTACTGTGAGTGGTGCGAATATCCCGACCTCTGCCCCACTCGCAAGCACCTCTATATGGTTGAGGCCCTGCCCACGAACGAGTACATAAACGAACCGGGTGTGGCGCTGGTAAACAAGTATGCCGAGTTGAAGGAAAAGGCGGGCGAAATTGACGGAGAGATGGAGAAAGTGAAAGAGGCGCTTGTTGACTACGCCCGAAAGCAGGGGGTGACTGCCATAGGAGGGAGCCGGCACAAAGTCAGGCTCAAGTTCGATGAAAAGCTTAAGTTCCCCGGCAAGGGAGAACCGGACCGCGGGAAGCTGGATGAAACAATAATCCGGGCGGGGAAGTGGCTGGAGGTTTCTCAGCTTGACACGACGGCGCTTACGAAGCTCATTCAGGCAGGTGAGTGGGACAAGAAGCTCATTGACCAGGTGATGAAATACGGCCGGCTAGAGGAAACTACTGCACTCTACCTGTCAAAGCTTGGGCAAGAGGAGTAAGCTGGTCAGTGCCCGAGGTCAGGAGACTTGTGCAGAATTTGGCTGCTAGGCGGCAATAAGACATTGATACAAATCCAGCAGTTTTCACTGTCAGTGACAACTGAGGTAAGGTGGGAGTAAGCCATCCGGGGACGGCGGGCACTTATGGTGCTGGGTGTTCGCCGAGCCTTTTTGTTTTGGGCGCGGTAAGCTGCTGGCAAACTTACCTGCTACGAACCAGCCCAACGAATTGCTCTACTACAGCTTGCGTCATTCTCCCAGTATCTGGACGGCAATCTTCCTGGACCTTGGGCGATTGTCAAAATCCACGAAGACTATCTGTTGCCAGGTGCCTAGAGTCAACTTCTTGTTCACAAAAGGTATTGTCAGTGAAGCTCCCAATGTGGAAGCGCGCACGTGGGAGTGGCCGTTCCCATCCCCCCAGGTGCTATTATGCTCATAAGGGATATTCTGGGGCATCACTCTATCCCACATGCTCTTGAAGTCGGAGAGCAAGTGTGGCTCATGCTCTATGGTGGTTACTCCGGCGGTGGAACCGACTACAAACAAGGTGACTATTCCGCTGTTGATACCGGATTTCTCGACATTCTTGGCTACCTGAGAGGTTATATCAATGAGGTCGCAGTTGCCTCTTGACTGAATGGTAACATCATTGGTGACTATGGTCATGTTCTCGCCTCCTTACAAAGCGATTGCTTTGCATCGCTCGCAATGACGCAGCCAGGGGTCACATCCTTACCTCCTCCCATATGATATCGTCTAGCTCAAATACAGGTCCGTCACGACATACCCGTTTCAAACCCTTCTTGGTATTGATAGTGCAACCATAGCAAGCTCCAAACCCACATCCCATCCTCACCTCAAGGGAGGCCTGACATTCTCTTAGCTTGAGATTGCTTCGCTTTGCTGGCAATGACATCGTTGCCATTGTCTTGTACATATCTACTGGACCACAGGCACATATCTGGTCTGCCCAGTCCAGGAAATCAGGCAAAACATCCGTGGCCCTGCCTTTCTGTCCCACGCTGCCATCCTCGGTAACCGGAACAAACTGAACTCCGTCCGGTAAACGCGAGAGCTTGCTTTGTTTCTTGCTCGTCGTTGACGAAAGAGGATAGAGCTGAGCAGCAGTGCTTGCCCCGTGAATTAGGGTTACCCGATGGTGAGGTGAAGCACGCTGAGCCAGAAGGACGAGCGGGGCAATGCCAATTCCCCCAGCTACGAGCAGCAGATTTTTTGATTCTGGTTTGATGGTGAATCCGTTGCCCAAAGGGCCAAGGATGTCTATCTTCTCGCCTGCCTGTTGCTCTGAGAGCCACAAGGTACCTTTGCCAGCTACTTTGAATAGAAGGGCAATGTCACCCTCACCTGAATTCCCTCCCGTTGGGGGAGAGGACTGATGAATACTAAGCGGGCGACGCAGTACAGAGTCTCTACACCGCACTGTAACAAACTGCCCCGGCTGAGCCGCTGCTGCTATATCTGGTGCCTCAATCCGCATGAGGAAGACGCCGGGCATGAGCTCCACGCTACAAGATATGGTTCCCAGTGTTTGTTTCATGCCAAGACCTGGACAAAAATCAAATATCAAAAGTCAGAATGACAGAGCCAGAATCAAAAACGAAGCATCTTTCCGTTTTCAATTGTAATTCCGGTTCTTAACTTTCGCCTTCTGATTTTCCTAAGTACTCCCGGAGTGGTTGAACGTTGAAGATCTGTTTGCCGTTTGCCAGTGCCTCTATAGCCACCCGAGCAGTATCTAGTGAGGTGAAGCAGGGTATCCTTTTTTCCGCGGCAGCACGCCTGATAGCTAACCCGTCCTTTAGTGGAATGCGCCCTCCCGTGATGGTATTAATCACTCCACTCACAGAGCTGTTTTGAATAGCATCAACAACGTTGGGGTGGCCCTCGCTCAGCTTCTTGGTCACCATCTTCACCGGGAGTCCCATAGATTCAATCATGGCTGCGGTCCCCTCTGTGGCATAGAGCTCGTGGTGCAGGGAATGCAATTGCCTAATCAGAGGCACAGCTTCAGCTTTATCCTTGTCGGCGATGCTGAGTAGTAGGCTGCCTCTCTGGGGCAGCATCAAGCCAGCAGCCAGAAGTGCTTTAACGAGGGCCGCCTCAAATGTGTAGTCAATCCCCATAACCTCGCCCGTGGATTTCATCTCTGGACCGAGATAGCTATCTACTCCAATCAATTTGGACATGGAGAAAACAGGAGCCTTTATACCTACCAGTTTTTGTCTCTTCCACAGTCCACCTTCATAGCCTTGCTCCTTGAGGCTAATCCCAGCCATGACCCTAGTGGCAACCCTTATCATAGGCACGCCGGTTATCTTGGAGATAAAGGGCATGGTTCGGCTTGCACGGGGGTTTACCTCAAAAACATATACCGTTGAGCGTTCGTTTTCCCTCATGATTAGCATCTGGACGTTCATCAATCCTTTGATTCCCAGAGCCAGTCCAATTCTGATGGTGTAGTCGACCATGGCATTTACTTCGTCTTGAGTAAGATTGATTCCCGGGTAGATGGACAAGGCATCACCACTATGTACGCCAGCTCTTTCAATGTGTTCCATCACGCCGGGAATAAGAACCCTTTCCCCGTCGCAAATGGCATCTACTTCAACTTCCTTACCCTGCAAATACTTATCAACAAGCACAGGATGCTGGCTGTCCATCTCCAAAGCTACGGTCAGGTAGCGCACTAGCTCAGGTTCGCTGTACACGATTTCCATAGCCCGGCCTCCCAGAACATAGCTAGGGCGTACCAAGACTGGGTAGCCCAGGGTCCCGGCTACATTCAATGCCTCCTCCAGAGACGTCACCCCGGCTCCCGGCGGCTGAGGAATGCCCAACCTGTCCAGGAAATTCTCAAAGCGGCGACGGTCTTCAGCGATGTCTATAGCTTCGGCACTCGAGCCGAGTATTGGCAGATTGTTGCGAGCCAAGACCCCAACCAAATTGAGGGGTGTTTGTCCACCAAGTTGGACAACCGCTGGTGGGGCAGAACCGTTAGTACTCTCATTCTCGAGTATATCGCGGACACTTTCCTCATCCAGGGCTTCGAAATAGAGACGATCACTGGTGTCAAAATCCGTGGAGACCGTCTCGGGATTAGAATTGACCAAGATGCTCTTTATTCCTATCTCTTTGAGTGCCCAGGCGGAATGGACGCAGCAATAGTCAAACTCGATCCCCTGACCGATACGTATCGGGCCGCTCCCAATGACAATCGCCTTCTGCCCTTCCAAAGGCGCCGCTTCGTTCTCCTGTTCGTAGGTGCTGTAGAAATAAGGCGTCTCAGCATCAAATTCGGCAGCGCAGGTATCCACCGTTTTGTAGACGGGGCGGATCTGCCATTGGTGGCGAGTCTGTCTTACTTGCTCCGGTAACCTATCGGCCAAGGTGCCCACCTGTTCGTCGGAAAAGCCCAGCCTCTTTGCCTCCCATAGAAGCTCTGGCTTCAACGGTTCGGAAAGAAGCCTCCTCTCCATGTCCACAATATTCTTGAACTTATACATGAACCAGGGGTCTATGCCGGTGATCTGGGAAAGCTCTTCGGGCGTGGCTTCCCTTCGCAAAGCCGCCATGATGGCCCATAGCCTTAAGTCGTTGGGGTGAAGCGGGTAGGACTTAAGCCCTCCTTTGCTCCAGCTGGGGTCTTCCCAAAGAAGGCTGCGTTTGCCGAATTCCAGGGAGCGCACTGCCTTTTGTAGAGCGGCCTCAAAGCATCTGTCAATAGCCATTGCTTCACCAGTGGCTTTCATCTGGGTGCCAATTCTTCGGTCCGCTAAAGCAAATTTGTCAAAGGGCCATCTGGGAATCTTGACGACGCAGTAATCCAGGGCTGGCTCGAAGGATGCCAACGTTTTGCCCGTGACCCTGTTCGGTATCTCGTCAAGCCGCCTGCCTATGGCTATCTTGGCCGCCACCCGAGCAATAGGATAGCCGGTAGCTTTGCTGGCCAAAGCCGAGCTTCGGCTGACACGTGGGTTAACTTCAATGACATGGTATTGGCTTACTGTTACTCCTTTCTGGTCGGGAGCCCACTTTTCCGCAACTATTGAGCTCGGCGTTAGGGCAAACTGTATGTTGCAGCCGCCCTCGATTTTCAGCGCTCTGATGATTTTTAGACTGGCTGATCTGAGCATCTGGTACTCTTTGTCGGTGAGTGTCTGGCTGGGCGCCACCACGATGCTCTCGCCGGTGTGCACACCCATTGGGTCAATATTCTCCATGTTGCAGATAACAATGCAGTTGTCGGCGGCATCCCGCATGACTTCATATTCGAGTTCCTTCCAACCAAGAACACACTGTTCTACCAGGACTTCACGGCTCATGCTGCTTTCCAATCCATTGGCAACAATCTGCTCAAGCTCATTCACAGTGTAGGCGATACCACCACCGGTCCCACCCAGGGTGTACGAAGGACGGACAATAAGGGGTAAGCCGATGGATTTGACCAGTTCCATGGCTTCCTTGACCGATTTCACAGTTTTGCTTGCGGGCACAGGCTCGCCAATGTCAAGGAGAAGCTGCTTGAATAGAGACCTTTCCTCGGCCGTCTTTATGGTGTCTATGGGTGTGCCCAGAGAACGCACATTGTACTTATCGAGTATGCCAGCATCAGCCAATTGCACCGCTAAGTTAAGCCCCGTCTGCCCCCCAAGAGTAGGTAGTAGACCATCCGGCCGTTCCCTTTCAATTACGCGGGTGAGAACTTCCATGGTGAGTGGCTCAATATAGACAATGTCCGCAATCTCTTCATCAGTCATAATTGTGGCTGGGTTTGAGTTCACCAGGACCGTGGTCACACCCTCTTCCCTCAGCGAGCGGCAGGCCTGAGTTCCGGAATAATCGAACTCCGCCGCCTGCCCGATGATTATCGGTCCCGAGCCAATCACCAAGACTTTAGATAGTTTGGACATTTGAATTCCTCCAATTCCTTGCTGGATTGTGTTACTCATCTCGTTTGCCCTCTGCTTTATGCAGCCTATCCATAATTGCTCTTCCCAGCCCAATTTCCGGCGTAGACTCGGCATAGATAATGTCTAGTTCTGCTCTGTCCAATCTGTGGAGACAGGAGAAAAAATTCGCTGCTGCCTCCCTTAGATCTCCCTTGGGAGAAAGGACCTCCACCGCCTGGTATGGGACGTCGGTCTTGGGCGATTGAAATGCGAGAAGCCCCGCCTTCTTCCCCTTCGGGACTGCGAAGCTCTTATCTCTGAAGATTCTTACAGGAGTTCGAGGGGAATAGTGGCGGGGCAACTGCCCTGGCGAGAGTGGTCTTTCCGGATTGCTCTTGGATATTCTTACCTTTCCTATTACCTCCTCAATCACTTCAGTGGTCAATCCACCCAGTCTTAAGATAACGGGCTCTTGTCCCGCAAGGTCTATCACTGTGGACTCTATCCCAATGGGGCATCTCCCCCCGTCCAGTATCAAGTCCACCTTGTTCCCTAATTGCTCTCTCACGTGCTCTGCCGTGGTTGGACTCAGGTATCCAAAGGGATTGGCGCTGGGAGCAGCTATTGGTACTCCTGCTTCTCTGATGAGTTCCAAGGCTACAGGGTGCGATGGCATCCGGATGGCGACTGAGGGAAGGCCCGCTGTTACAATGTCTGGTATAACTTGTGTTCTGGGGAGCACCAATGTAAGAGGACCTGGCCAGAATCGCTCTATGAGTCTTGTGGCTGTCCTATCTATAGCTGAACATAGCGCCGTGGTTGAGGCAGGATCGGCTATGTGCACTATCAATGGATCAAATCGTGGTCGGTCTTTCACGTCAAATATCCGGGCAACCGCCAGTGCGTTCAGTGCGTCTGCACCGAGTCCATATACGGTTTCGGTCGGGAATGCTACCAGACCGCCTTTCCGTATGATGGTAGCCGCTTTCTTTATAGCTTGCGGTGTAGGAGCAACCAGGTTCATAAGCTAAGGCTCCCTTTTGTTTCTGACAGTATTTCCTCCAGAGATGGCGTCTCAAACCAGGCCCGTCCCGTTACTTCATTGCAGAAGGCTTGGTAAAGGAGAGAAATGCACTCAAAAAGCTTGGGTGGCAGTGGGGGAGGTGTGGACTTCACAAGTTGTCTCCATTTCACCCTATCCTTTTGTTTCGCCTCTTCTACTTCCTTGAACCAAGGGGTGTTGCGATAGAATATTCTGGCAACTTCCTTGCTCACAGGTATCCCTTGAAAAGTGAACCTACATTCATCTGGTGTGCCAAGGACGTCCACCAGCAGAAGGTTTCGGTTGTCGTCTAATCCAAACTCGACTTTACCATCCTCATGGACGAGGCCTAATCTTGCAACCTCTTTTGTGATGAGTCCGTTGACTAGCATCGCCACTCTCTCAATCTGTCCGGTCTCACGATGGGTCAGTCCGGCAACATTCGTTGCCTCTTCCCAGGTTATATATCTGTCGCTTGCCTCCAGTTTCGTAGATACATCCAAGATAGGCTTCTCGAGTTTCTGCCCTGGCGCAGGCATTTTATCCAGGCCGATATCCTTAAGTTTCAGGCTGCCCTCTCTTAGTCTCTTGAAAACGCTTGAGCTTTCCGGCAGATAGTTGCGGTAGATTACTTCAAGAGGTATCAGGAAATTCGATGCTTCTCTTTGATAGACTGAGTAATCGTAAACACTTCCTTTGCTGTCCGGCTTCATCACTCGCAGTAGTCTTATCTTCAGGGAATTGGTAGGCTCCTTGAGTTCAGACAACCGTTTTGATTTGTCGTCTTTCGTTACCCCCAAGTAATGGGTTTGTATGCCCATCTCTTCGGCTTTTTCAAAAAAGTATGCACCGATGATACAAAGAGCCTTACCCTTGTTTGTAATATGATCGGGCATCTCTCCCCAGTCAAACACCGAATAGCGATCAGAAAAGGTGAAACATGCTATCCCGGTCTTATTAGACTCGGGTTCTTTCAGGACGACCAAATCTTTTACACTACCCATTTTGCATCGTCTCCCCACCATCCCCTGCAGTCTTCTCTCTGCTTTCTTGATGTTTTCAAGTTTTCACAAAACCAAACAATTGACGAACCCCTGCTGCAAATTCAACATGCCCCTTGGCATAGCAAGCGGAATCTCAATGCCTTCGGCAGTCTAAATGCCAGACTTTCCTTCCCCTGCTCCATCATCGAAGCCAATCTGCGAAACAAGCATCAGTTTCCCGGCAGGTTCGGACATACAGTTACCTGCTCACTGCTCCTCTAGCGCCGCTACTAAACCGTCAAGAAACTCCTGCCACCTCTTATCATCCAGGGTGATGGGAAGAGCATAATTCGCATTGGGATGGCTGAAGCGGCAGAGTGCCATGGTCTTCAGGTGAGGCGCAAAGTGTTTGAGGGTGGCAAGCCCACGCTCCGCGAGGTCACATCTGACCCCCGAAAACACTACCAGGTCGTGATTTCCTTCTCGCCTTACCCCTTGCCATCCCGGATCCTTCAGGACGTTTATTATCTCAACGGTATCGTACGAACTTTCCGGTGTAACTCCCAGTTCCAGAATTTTCTTTTTCGTATGAGCGGTAGCGCATATAGGGATATTTGCTCCTTTTGCAATTTCCAGGCAATACTCCAGATGCAGCCTTTCGCCAACTTTGTGTTCCAGGGCCCGCGGACCTATCACGAAAAGTGGCCTTTTCGCCTTCTTGATGAAATGTGCCCATTCCGCCGGGTCCTCAACTACCCGGGCTACCTTTGTATAGCGAGCAGTATTTACTCGATAGTAGGGTAGGGTCATCAATCTTTCACTCTGAGCTGTCATTCTGCATCCTCCGTATTTCGAAGTTCATCAGGCTTGCCACAAGCCTTCTCAGCCCTTTACCTACAATGCACTGTTATCCACGCTGCTCACATCTCAAATTGCCCGCATCTTAAGCCCAGTTATCAAGTGGTCTTGCCTTCCTCAACCGCCTGCGCCATCTTCTTCACCTTGGCCTTCAATTCCTCCTTGTAATCTCTGACCCTTTCCCTTACCTCAGGATATTTCACCCCCAGAATCTCTGCCGCCAGGATAGCAGCATTCCTGGCATTGTTTATCGCCACGGTAGCCACAGGCACTCCCTCTGGCATTTGCACGATGGACAAAAGGGAATCGACGCCTTGGAGCGACGCAGTTTTGACTGGGACTCCTATTACAGGCAATGGGGTGAGTGAGGCTACCATTCCTGGCAAGTGTGCGGCACCTCCAGCTCCGGCGATTATTACCTCAAGCCCTCTTTCCCCGGCCTCTTTGGCGTATTTGAACATTCTGTCTGGCGTCCTATGTGCAGAAACTATGGTAATTTCATACTCTATGCCAAAGTCTTCGAGAACCTTCGCAGCCTCCTTTAGCACCGGCAGGTCCGAATCACTGCCCATAATAATTCCCACCAATGGTTTCTGCATATTCACCTCGCTTTCACTTTGAGAAAAGATTTGACTTCCTGTGCTTTGTCAATTGCCCTTTCCACGTCTTCATCCAGTATCGTTACATGTCCCATCTTTCTGAATGGTCGGGCTCGCTTCTTGCCGTAGAAGTGAAAGGACAGCCCGGGGATAGACAGTGCTCTACCCAAGCCTTGGATGACAGGCTTTCCCTCGCGTCCCCCTTCGCCCAGAAGATTCACCATAACTGCAGGCGATAGTAACCTGGTCGAACCAAGGGGTAAGCCTGTTATGGCCCTGATGTGTTGCTCAAATTGACAGGTCGAACAAGCCTCTATCGTGTAATGTCCGGAATTATGAGGTCTGGGGGCGATTTCGTTCACCAGGACCTTACTGTTAACTAGGAACATCTCGACTCCGAAAATACCTACTCCGTCCAGTGCTACTACAGACTTCGTCGCTATTTCCTGCGCCTGCGCCGCCAGTGCCTTTTTGATCCTTGCTGGAGCAATCACCATATCGCATATACTTGCTCTCTCATCGAAAATCATCTCTACAACGGGGTAGCACTTGACTTCACCTTCAATACTTCTGGCAACCATAACTGCCAATTCCTTGTCGAACTCAACGAGTTCCTCAACCAAAGAGTCAACCTTAATTGCTCTCTTCAGATCATCTTTTTCCCTAAGCACAAATACTCCTCTACCATCATAGCCGCCTTTTCTGGCCTTTTGAACTGCGGGAAAACCGAATTTTTCCAGACAACTGACTGATGCTACCTTTGTATATCTTGGGACAGGAATGCCAGCTTTGTGTAGCACATCTCTTTGTATCAATTTGTCTTGAATGATGTCCAGCAGGTATGGTGAGGGATAGATTCTGTGTCCTCCATGAGACAGCGTCTTCAAAACTTTGGTTTCCACATGTTCAATGTCGTATGTTGCAACATCGCTCTGTTCTACAAGCTCTCTTAACTTGGTCTCATCCCCGAAATCTCCCACAATCTGTTTACTGGCAACCTGAGCCGCAGGACAATCAGGGGTCGGATCCAGAACCACGATATTGAAGCCCATCTTTCTGGCTTTTTGGGCCATCATTTTTCCTAACTGCCCACCGCCAATTATTCCTATTGTCATCAAGGGATAATCAAACTGGTCGCGCTTCATTCCCTAAACCTTCCCTACAGTCACTGCATATAAGGGCTGTTCTCCAGCGGACATGGTCATAACTCCTGTATCTTGGTGAACAGCAGTAACTATGTCCCGAGAATGATGGCCACTACTATGATGATTCTTCTTACTATTCATCATCTTGAACTTGCCTATCATCCCTTTTCGTCTCTTTTCTCCGACATTCTTCTAGCTGCTGCTGTGCCAGTAAGCATAAGCCAGCAAGGACTCTGCTCCTTGGCTCTATCCCAGGAATCTTCTCAAAGCTGCCGCTCTTAGAGCATATTCCCCCATGTCTTCAGTTCTATCTTCCTTCAATGAACATGCAATATAGTCCGTTATTTCTTTGTGTTCCTCGTCAACTTCAAAGCGCGCTGGGAAATCCCTAACTCTTGCTTCAAGTTCTTTTGGCAAAAAACCCGTATCTGGGTTAAGGTACCTGAGGGAATCCCTCAAGTCGTCTTCGAAGTTTACATAAACCTGCTTAATGAATTGAATGTCGTCTCTATCCAAGGCATTCAGACCAAGGACTTCCGGTGGCAAACCTACTGAATAGAGAGCAGCGGTAAACGCTATTACCCTCGGCAGAGTGATTCCCCTCATACTACGTGCGTATCCGAATAGCCCTATGTGTAGTTTCCTTTTTCTTCTACGCGGGACATACTTGGCAACCTCATTGATCAGTGGTGCTAATGTCTCTATTTGCCTTTGGTATTCTTGAGAATATTTCCCAACCATTTCCAGGCATCTCTCCTCAGCTACCTCCTGAGGCGGACCACATTCTCTTTCTTGCAGTCTCTTTATAGCCTCTCTGACTTCGTCGGGAGGATTATCATATTTGAATGCGGATTGGATGGTAAACGTATGAACACTTGGATACTCCTTTGTCACCCTTTCTACTGTATGCGGGTTGAGGTTGCCCCGAAAGGGAACTGAACCCACACCCAAAATCGGGAAAATTCTCACACCAATTTCCTTAGATAGTTTCCGCAGCCTTTGAAGGGCTATCTTGTTCAAGAGAACTGCACTGACAAGTCCGTAATTCATGGCCGGATCTGACCTTCCCAGGAAGACGCGCTGATGTTTCAGACCTTTGTCGTGTAGATAGGCCCTTGTTATGTTGTGGGCTTCAAGCATGTGTGGCATGTCCTCGAAGAGAGGGATGACATTGATTTTTTCAGGCTTGAATTCCCCAATCCATTCAGCGATGGTTATGTCGCCTTTTCCAAACGCCTTATTCTGGCTCGCCACAATGAAATCGCGATAATATGAGTAAATCCGATCAATACACTTGTGGGAAGCGGTCATGGGCAGGATAACCTCGAATATCGGTGGTAACTCGTCTCCGTAGAATAGATTAGCGGCATCAAACGACCGGGGTATGCTTTCCAATGTTTCCAACAGAATCTTTGCTTCCGCCTTTTCTATAGCAGGGTTGGGGACCCGCAAAGTTACAAACACATCCTTGCCTAATCTATTATCCCTGAAGAATGGTTCGTGTTTTGTCAGTAGTTTCTTGACTACGTAGTTGTCAACTTCCTTGCCCTCACAATCCCACATCTGCTCATCACAGCCCAAATGAGAGAATGCATAGTATGCTTCCTGTATCTCGTCCTCCCCACCAAGCTCAGTGTTCTCTGCAAAGAACGGGGAGTGCACGTTATCGGGGTGTTGTGTGCTCATGCATTTCGGTATTCTCGCCTTAGTCGTCATATATCCTTCCTAGTCTGTTCCGGCATAATCGAACTCTGCCACCTGCCCGATGATTGCTGGCTCTGAGCTGATGACCAGGGGACTAGATAGTTTGGACATTGTTCTACACTCTCACCATCTCCAGGAATCGCTTAAATAGATACATGCTGTCCCATGGGCCCGGGGAGGCTTCGGAGTGGTATTGAATGGACAGGATGGGCAAGTCCCGGTGGCGAAGTCCTTCCACCGTGCCATCGTTTAAGTTTATGTGGCTAACTTCGAGTCCTCCTTTCAAGGTACTGGCGTCTACGGCATAGCCATGGTTCTGGGCAGTGATATAGACCCTGCCGGTAGACAAATCCTTCACCGGGTGGTTGCCGCCGCGGTGCCCGAACTTCAGCTTGAAGGTCTTAGCTCCTAAAGCTTTGCCTATGAGCTGATGTCCTAGGCATATGCCCATCATCGGCTTTTTGCCGATAAGCTTTCTCACTGTTTCTGCGATGTCGTCGAGGAGAGCAGGATTGCTTGGGCCTGGCGAGAGGAGGATGCCATCGGGATCTAAATCCAGAACGTCCTTTGCTGAAGCAGTGCACGGTACGGCAGTTGCCCGGCAGCCAAGCTGGCTCAAGATACGCAATATGTTGTATTTCAAGCCGCAGTCAATGACCAGAATTCTCAGAGATTGCTTCGCTTCATCCTTACCCTTTTCCTCTCCCTTCAAGAGAGAGGAGATCAAATTCGCAGTGGCTGGCGCACTGGATTGCCACTTGTATGCCTTCTCGGTGCTCACTTGATGGACAAAATCAACAGAATCATATCTGGGTAAGGTTTTCAGTTTTTCGGACGCCGCCTCAGCAGCCAATTCCGTTGTAATAATTCCCATCATCACTCCGCTTAACCTCAGGCGGCGAGTCAAGGCACGGGTATCTATACCGCTGATGCCAGGGATGCCGTAAGCCAGCAGGAATTCGTGCAAAGTCCGGGTGCTTTGCCAGTGGCTGGGGCGAGGGCAATGCTCCCGGACAGCTAGACCTCTGACCTGAATCTGCTTGGATTCAAAATCAGCCTCGTTGGTGCCGTAGTTGCCAATCAAAGGATACGTGGGGACCAGAATTTGGCCGGCAAATGAGGGGTCAGTGAGCATTTCCTGATAGCCGGCCATGCTGGTGTCGAAAACCACCTCACCATGGGTAGTGCCACTGGCGCCGAAGCCTTCGCCTTCATAAACCGAGCCATCTTCGAGGACTAGAAACGCTTTCTTTGACATGAGACTACACCTCGCAAATTCTGCAAGTCTTCAGTGAATCTGTTACTTCCTGCTTCGCCTTTCGCCGTCATCTGCATCCTCTTCATTCTGGGGGGACAACGGATACCAAGGAGTCATCCATATAGACTATCTTGCCATTGGCTATGGTCGCCGTTATCTTGCCCTTAAACTTGTACCCATCGTAAGGAGTGTTTTTGCCTTTGGAGGCAAAATTGAGTCTATCCACTACCCATTCCCGGTCAGTGTCGAATATGGTGATATTGGCTGAGGCGCCTTCCCTGAGAGTGCCCATCTCACCACTTCGACCAATGACTTTGGCGGGCTCACAAGTTAGCTTGGAAATCAGCTTGGTAAGGCTTATCTCACCGCGGTGAACTAAGCTCATGAGACAGCCCAGAGCGGTTTCCAGTCCGCTGATGCCAAACGCCGCGAGATCCACACGGCAATCTTTGTCCGCCTGGGTATGTGGGGCGTGGTCAGTGGCGATAGCATCGATTACCCCGTCGTTAAGCCCTCTGATTAGAGCCTGGACATCCTCTTCGGTGCGCAGGGGCGGGTTTACTTTGGCATTGGTATCAAAGGGTTTGCTGGGGGACTTGCCTGCGATTCTTTCCTCGGTCAACGTCAGGTGATGTGGCGTGACCTCGGCGGTTACCAGAACCCCATCTGCCTTGGCGCGCTGAACGAGCTCGACAGAGCCTTTGGTGCTGACATGGGCAATATGAAGCTTGGCCCCTGTCAACTTTGCCAGAATCAGGTCCCGGGCTACCATGACCTCTTCAGCGGCGGCGGGAATCCCTTTTAGCCCCAACCTGGCGGACACCTGACCTTCGTGCATGATGCCGTTGTTGCTCAGCGTCTTATCCTCACAATGGTCGATAATCGGCAAGCCCAGGTCCCGGCTATATTCCATGGCGCGACGCATAAGCAATGAGCTTGCTACCGAGTCGCCATCATCGCTGAAGCCAACCACCCCAGCTCGGGCCAGCATGGCCATATCAGTTAGTTCCTCACCTCGCCTGTCGTTGGTGATACAGCCTACGGGAAGAACAGCAACTGAGCCATCCTGGCTTGCTTTTCGCTTCAGCCACTCTACAGCAGCCGGGTCATCCAAAGGGGGTTCGGTATTTGCCATGCAACAGACAGTGGTAAAACCGCCTATGGCGGCAGCCCGTGTCCCTGTGGCGATTGTCTCCTTATACTCAAAATACAGCTCACGCAGGTGGCAGTGGAGGTCTATGAAGCCGGGGCAAGCAATTTGCCCTGCGACATCCAGAATCTGCGCTATCTCGTCGCCATGCTCAGGGCTTCGGCTCAGCGTGGTAGAGTCTGTTATATGCACAATCTTGCCATCGGCAATGAGCAGGTCGCCAACCTGGTCTATGTCCTGGCTGGGGTCAACTACATGCCCACCACGTATAATCAGAGAGCGGGGTCCCTTGTTCATCTTCTGACGTACCTACTGGGCTTGAATTGTTGCGCCCGGGCATCTTCCTCCGAAGCAAAGACAATCAGATTCTCGGGTCGAATCTTGCGAGCAAAGTGGCTATCGGCACTGTGGTATCTCTTACTTTCCAGCCTCCCCTCGTGCCATTCTGAACTGGCGACATATTGGGGATGAAGCTCATGGTCGCAATATACACACCGCAATACCAAAGGTCGGCGGCTCACTACTCTGAATTTGGGCTTTATGTACCTTACCTCTGTTTGCTGGTTTGAGACACAGTTTGTATTGAGACACTTGATACCAGAGTCTCGCCCATAGATGTGATAATCCACCGTCTGGACAAAGGAGTCCTTTTTTTCAGAGATTGTGACTTCCTTGACACCTAGTAAGAGGGACAGAAGCGCCATTCTCACGGGCACCCCGTATGCTGCCTGCTTGAAATACATACTCCTGGGGTCGGTATCCATCTCCTGTGCCAATTCATCAACGCGGGGGAGCGGATGCATAACAAGCGTCTTCTCAAACCCCTTTCCTTTGAGGAGCTTCTTGTCTACCACAGGGTAGTCCTTTCCCAACCCCTGTTTCTCCAGCACGGGCGCTTGCCTTTCCTTCTGAAGCCTGGTGACATAAAGGGCATCAACCCCCGTCTTCAATTCCAGACGGATGCTTAGGTCAGGTAACATGGCAAGTTGGTGTGGGCTGGTGGGGGTCAAGTATATGGCGTCTACAGGGAAGACTTTTCCTTCTGGCTCATGGTTCAGATTCTTGCATCTCTTTAACTCCCCTTTGTATTCTGTGCTTAGCCTCCTCAGAACATGCTCCGGCATCTCTAACCCTGATCCAGGGCAGAAGAGTATGGTGGCTCCAAATCTAGCTAGGGCATAGATCAAGGAATGCACTGTTCGCCCATGTTTCAAGTCTCCCCACAAAGCAATTCTGAGCCCCTTGATAGTCTGTCTTTCTCTTCTAATGGTGTATAGGTCGCACAGGGTTTGTGTGGGATGCTCGTGAGTCCCATCACCGGCATTTATCACGGGGACGCCAGCGTAGTCAGCCACCACTTTGGCAGCTCCTTCCCAGGGGTGCCTGATCACAATAATATCGGCATAACTCCCGACCACCTTCGCCATATCAGCAATGCTTTCGCCTTTGGCCAGAGAAGTGGCGCCGACGTCCACAGCAGTTATGACGCGACCTCCGAGTCTCAGCATGGCAGTCTCAAAGGATAACCGTGTCCTGGTGCTTGGCTCAAAAAACAAGCTAGCCATAATCTTCCCCTGGCATATTTGGCTTTGTTCATACAGAGAGTTTCCCATCTCATCTGCCAGGGAAAACAGCGCTTCGATTTCCCCGTTGGACAAATCGTCTATGCTGACCAGGCTTCTATTTGCCAGATTCATCGTATCTCCACCCACTGAGCTTCTTCACTGGCTGCCTGTTGGCCAGACTCTCGATTACCACCTTATCAACACCATCAACTTCTTCAAGTTGAACTTGGATCTCTTCATCCCTGGAGCTTGGTATGTTCTTGCCAACATAGTCAGCCCGAATGGGGAGCTCTCGATGGCCACGGTCAATGAGCACGGCTAGTTGAATGGACCTGGGACGCCCCAGGTCCATCAGGGCATCCATAGCCGCACGAATGCTCCGCCCAGTGTAGATCACATCATCAACCAGGATTACTCGTCTATCAGTTACACTGATAGGGATGTCAGTGTGGCTCTGTTTCATAGACTTTGGTTCTGAAGGGGCAATGTCATCCCGGTAAAGGCCGATGTCCAGGGTGCCCACGGGGATAGAGATGCCTTCGAAGCCCTGGATGATTGCAGCTATCCGCCTAGCTAACGGCACTCCTCGAGTTCGCATGCCTACGAGCACAACATCCTCCGCGCCCTTATTCCTCTCGACAATCTCGTGAGCAATACGAGCTAACGCTCGCTCTATCTCCCTGGAGGCGAGGAGAACCTTCTCAGACATCAAAAGACCTCCTGCCATCAAACTGGCAAGAGGTCTTACTTGGCGTTTCTACTGCGGCGTGCTTGAGCATTTTTCCCCTTACCAGCCTCGCTGGACTGATTTAAAGGTCTGAATAGATATTATGCCATAGTTGTGGGAAAAATGCAACTTTTGTTCGGTTTTGGCTACTGTCAATTACTGAACGGTGAGAATTATGATGAGAAGCGCCCTCACTGCCCCTCTCAGTCGTCCGAAGAGCGACTCATTACGGCCATGGGGGGAAGAGAGTAGCAGCCGCTACCCTCTTCCCCAGTATGAGGCTTAGGTTTACTGTCGAGAGATTTTGGCTGGATGTGGGGCGACCGGGGCAGGGGTTTGAGCCTTGCTGTCCAGACGCGAAGCTGGAAAACGGTTAGCCCGCCGCATGAAAGACGGCATGTCGAGAGCATCGCTGCCGCCTCGTATTAGGCGACGAAGCTCGTCGGCGCTGCGTATTGCCCCGCCGGGTGACTTAGCGAACCCTGTGGCGATAACAGTGATACGAAGTTCGCTATCCATCTTGGGATCGAACACCACACCAAAGATTATGTTGGCATCGGGGTCTACTGCCTGGCCAATTACCTGGGCAGCCTCATTACACTCGAACAGGGTGAGGCTCGGGCCACCGGTAATATTGAACAGCACTCCTGTGGCGCCGCTTATGGATACATCGAGCAAGGGACTGGCCATAGCAGCCTTAGCTGCTTCAGCAGCGCGGCTTTGTCCGCCCGCCTTGCCTACAGACATCCAGGCTGGGCCGGCATCTTTCATTACCGATCTGATATCAGCGAAGTCTAGGTTGATCAGCCCGGGGACGGTAACTACTTCGGAGATAGCCTGAACCCCCAAACGAAGAGCATCATCAGCCAGCCTGAAGGCGTTGTCCACAGTCGTCTTGGCATCACAAAGGCTGAGCAGTCGGTCATTGGGTATGATGATAAGTGTATCAACCTTGTTGGTTAGCTCGAGCAACCCTTCTTCGGCTACTTGCGTCCTGTGCATGCCCTCGAACGTGAAAGGTTTAGTCACCACTGCGATGGTCAGAGCGCCACTCTTTTTGGCTACGTCGGCTACCACAGGGATGCCACCTGTGCCTGTGCCGCCGCCCATGCCAGCGGCAATAAACACCATATCAGCACCACTAACGATCTCTTCAATTATGTCGATGCTTTCTTCCGCTGCCTTGGCTCCGACCTTATGGTCACCACCAGCTCCCAAACCTCTGGTCAATTTCTCACCCAGTTGGATTCTGGTGGGAGCCTCGGCTAGAGCCAATGCTTGGCCGTCGGTATTCATGGTTATGAAGTCAACGCCCTTGATGCCTTCACGAACCATGCGAGTAATGGCATTGGAGCCGCCGCCACCAATGCCTATAGCTTTGATTCTTGCTGGACTTGGAGTAAAAATCTGTTTTGCCATTCTAACCTCCTTTCACAATCAGGCACGGAACAGCCTTCTGAAGAAACCTACAAAGTTGCCAAGGACACCAGATCTCTTTACCTGCAAAGCCGAGCCTTCTTTGCCTCGCACCGGCCATAGGATCAAGCCCAGTGTGGTAGCATAAGATGGGTCATGCAGGATATCGGAAATGCCATAAATGCCAGCGCTCAGGGGTCGGCCTCTGCGTACAGGGATTCGCAGGAGTGATCCTCCTAACTCGTCAATCCCAGGCAGGTTGGACGAGCCACCGGTAAGCACCAAACCACAAGGCGCCAGGGTATGGTAATCGCTGGTGGGCATCTCCATTAGTATGAGTTGAAGCAACTCCTCCGTCCGAGCCCGGATGATATTGCACAGGTCTTTGTAAGACGCACTGTGGCCGTTTTCGACGCCCACTTGGGCCGTCTCATCGAACTCCAGGGTGGGGGTGACGTTGCCATACCTCTTCTTCAGCTTTTCTGCGATATTGAAGGGCAGGCCCAAGCCGATAGAGATGTCGCTGCTCACCTGGTAACCGGCCACTGGAATGATAGCGGTGTGATAGATGCTGCCATTCTTGAATACCGCTATATCAGTGGTCCCGCCTCCAATGTCAGCCATGATAACCCCCGTCTCTCTTTCCTCCGAAGTCAACACTGCTTCTCCACTAGCCAAAGGCTCAAGGATGAGGTCCTCAACGTCAACACCGATACTGCGGACACACTTGGCGAGGTTCTGTACTGAAGTCACTGAAGCGGTGATGATATGGGTCTCTACGTCCAGCCTGGAAGCGTGCATGCCTACCGGCTGTTTCACGCCGTCCTGTCCATCCAGAGCGTAGTATCGAGGAATAGCGTGGAGCACCTTCTTGCCTTCGGCGACGTTGACATTACGAGCCGCGGACAGCGCCCGCTTAAGGTCCTGCGTGCGCACCAATCGGTCGTCTCGAGGAATAGCTATCACACCCCGGTTATTCAGACTACTTATGTGTCTGCCGGTAACCCCAACATAGGCAGAATCTATTCGTATGCCACTAACTCTTTGAGCTTCCTTTATCGATGTGGCGATGGATTGTTTGGCTTCATCCATATTAACGACGATGCCTTTATGTAGGCCATGGGAGGGAACGACTCCCACCCCCAAAACTTCAATGTCATCTTCTGCTTTGACATTAGCCACGAGCGTGGCTACTTTGGTTGTGCCCACATCAATAGCTGAAATGATTTTCTTTGCCATTTTCACCTCCTTTTTGCTGGGAATGCTGCCTAGTTGAGTCGCTCAGCTATCCTTAGTTTAGCGCTGCGGCTGCGTGGGTTGGATTCTGTCTCCAACGAGGTAGGTCTGATAACCTTCCGTGAAATGAGTTTCAATGTGGGCACATGCCCGCAACGACACATCATCGTCCCCGGAGGACATAGGCAGCTACTAGCTGCGTAGCGCATGAACTGCTTGACTATACGGTCTTCCAGAGAATGATAACTGATGACTGTTAGTCTGCCCCCGGGACGAAGGAGGTTGGGGGTCTGTCTGAGAGCCAGCTCCAGATTCTGTAGTTCACTGTTGACCGCGATGCGCAGAGCCATGAAGGTTCTTGTGGCAGGGTGAATTTTCGCTCGCTTGCCACCCAAAGCCTGCTCTATCAAGCCGGCAAGTTCCACGGTGGTAGCAACGGGGCGATTCTGGACAATGTGCCGCGCTATGCGCCGGCTGTGGCGCTCTTCACCGTACCTCTCGATGAGCTTAGCCAACTCTTGCTCAGAGAAGCGGTTAACGATGTCCGACGCGGTTAACCCTTGCCCCGGATCGAACCTCATATCCAGCGGAGCATCGAGGTGGAAGCTGAAGCCACGTTCGGCTGTATCCAGTTGCAGAGAGGAAACACCGAGGTCGAAAAGGATACCGTCAACTGGATGAAAATGGTACCTTTCGCAGATTGCCTCAAGGTTAACAAAATTATCATTAACCAGGATGACTGCTTTGCCATAGTCACTCAGTCCATCCTGACTTAATTTGATAGCTTCAGGATCAGCGTCAATACCCAGGAGTTTTCCTGAAGGTGAAGTTTTCTCCAGTATAGCTGCTGCATGTCCACCCAAGCCTACTGTGCAGTCAACGAAGTAATCTCCTTGGCGAGGCTGTAATCCTGATACAACTTCGTTGAGTAGAACGGGTATGTGGACGGGTAGAGACGTGGTCACGCTCATGCACTGTGCTCCAGACTCTCAATTATCTGTGAGGCTTGCTCTTCGGCGGCCACTTGTTCGGCCTTCCATGCTTCTTCGCTCCAGAGTTCAACGCGAGCATTAGCGCCGACAACAATCGCTGTATCACCAATACCAGCGTAAAGGCGCAGAGTTTCTGGCAATTTGACCCGTCCTTGCCCATCAAATGAGGCGCTGAAGGCGGAGCCATGGATAGCACGGGTCAGCCTTCTCAGATTAGCTCCAGTCAACGCTTTCTCGGCAAGCTTGTCGGATACCCTCTTCCATTCTCTCGTTGTGTAAACAGCGATGCATTTTTCCCCCATGCCCTTGGCCAATATGACGCCTTCCTTCAGTTCTCTTCTGAACTTCGGGGGCAGAGGGACTCGCCCCTTTTCGTCAACCTTATATTGATACTCTCCAATGAACATCTCAGTCTCCTCTGTTCCCCACGGAACCCCCGAGTCCGGCACCATTCACCTTACCAACCATGTGGTTGTTTACCCCTTTTCCCCACTTTTCCCCACAATCCTAATTATAGACTCAATCTCTACTTTGTCAATACCTTTCGGCGTCTTTTTTGAAATTTTCGAATGATTTTTGTCCTAGAGGTTGAGAGTGCGGCGGTGCGAAGCGCAAACCGGGGAAATTGGCTAGGCGCCAAAGTCGCGGGAGATTCCAGACTTTCCTTTACTGCTGGCCACATGGTAAGATACAGATTTTGGAGGTTTCCGCTGAAGGATTCCATGCGTATTGATGTTTTGTGTCTGTTCCCTGAAACGTTTGTCTCTCCGTTTAACCAGAGCATCATCAAGCGTGCTCGGGAGCAGGGGTTGGTGAACATCGTGATTCATAACATACGTGATTGCACCCATGACAGGCATCATACTGTGGATGATTGCCCGTACGGTGGTGGACCTGGCATGGTGCTCAAACCCGAGCCTATTTTTGAAACAGCAGAGGTGGTAAAACAGCAGCTCGGTGCAACTGAGGTGCCTATCATACTACTTACCCCTCAGGGCAGGCTGTTTTCTCAGTCTGTGGCTCAGGAGCTGGCTCTCCACCCTCATCTGATGTTAGTTTGTGGCCATTACGAAGGTTTCGACGAGAGAGTGTGTGAGTATCTGGCTACTGATGAAATCAGTATCGGTGATTATGTACTTAGTGCGGGGGAAATAGCTGCTTTGGTTGTAGTGGATGCTACCGTTAGGCTTATACCGGGAGTACTGGGCTCAGAGGAATCGGCCAGCTCTGACTCCCATAGCAATGGGCTTCTGGAGTATCCCCAATATACCAGACCTCAGATATATCGGGATTGGTCAGTACCCTCAGTTTTGCTCTCGGGAAATCACGGAGAAATCGCTCAATGGCGACGCCGTCAGGCTATCCTGCGAACGGCTAAACGACGCCCTGAACTCTTAGAGAAGGGTAATATTTGCGATGAGGAAAGGAAATGGATGTTAGAGAATTTGTCAGACCCAAAGTAAATCCCAACATTCCTCAAATCTTGCCTGGCGATACAGTCAAGGTTAGTTTGAAGGCTATGGAAGGGGATAGAGAGCGCCTGCAACACTTCCAGGGTATGGTGATCAAGATAAGGAAGGGCGTTGCTGGCGGAAGCTTCACGGTGAGGAGGGTATCTTACGGCATCGGCGTGGAACGTACTTTTCCATTCCAATCCCCGTCTGTACAAAGTGTAGTAGTGCTCAGGCATGGACATGTACGTAGAGCCAAGCTCTATTATATGCGCAGGCTCAGCGTCAAACAGGCTCGGCTCAAGGAAAGACGGGAGCGAGTGCTGGAACAAGCCGTGCCTCAAGCGGAAGAACCTCTTCAAGAGCAACAGCCTTCTGAATGAAGTACGCCGAGGTGGCAGTCAATTCGCCGGGAAGCCGGTCAACTTTCTGCTACGCCATCCCGCCAACGTTCGACATTAGTGTTGGGCAATCAGTATGGGTGCCTTTTGGCTCTCGTGTTGTTCAGGGGGTTGTGCTCCGACTATCAGACGAACCATCGGTTGAAGAGACTAAGGAAATAGTGAGCATCGTGACTGATGCCCCCTTGCTTTCCTCGGTACAGATAAGCCTCGCCAAGTGGATAAGCGAATACTACCTTGCTCCCCTCTTCGACTCACTGGCTTTGATGCTGCCTCCCGGGTTCGAGAGGCAGGCCGATATGTGCTTCCAGTTAACGGATTCACAGGTAGATTTGTCCCTGACACCGGAACAGAAGCAAGTCCTTCAACTTATCGGCAAGCGGAAGACAAAATTGGCTGAGCTGGAGAAAGAACTTGGCAAAACAAAAGCCAGGCAGATGACCAGTCAGTTAGTAGATCGGCGGCTAATCACACCAACTCTGGACTTAGAAGAAGCAAGGGTGAAGCCCAAAACGGTTCCTTATGTCAGGCTAACGGCTGACGGAGAGAAGATTGACAAGGTGAGAATCGAGCTGAATAGGTCTAGGGCTCACAAACAGGCGGAGCTTCTGGAATTCCTGGCGGCCCAGGCTCGACGTGTTTCAATCAACGAATTGAAGAAGCGTCTGAATTGCTCTCTTTCCAACATCAGGGCTTTGGAGAGCCGCGGTTTGGTCTCCGTGGAAAGACTCGCAGTGAGACGTGATCCCTTATCTCGCCTCAGCCTCACAAGTTCACCACCTCCGGTGCTTACTCCGGCTCAGCAGGCTGCCTGCGAAGCCGTCCAAGATGTCATTTGGCAAAAGGAGAGGCAATCTGGCAAACCGCCGATCTTCCTCCTTTTTGGCGTTACCGGGAGTGGCAAGACCGAGATTTATCTGCGAGCCTTAGCTCAGACGATTGCCGCAGGCAGGAAAGGCGTTTGCCTCATTCCGGAAATCGCCTTGACCCAACAGACAGTAGAAAGATTCGCCAATCGCTTCCCCGGGCGTGTGGCAGTACTGCATAGCGGCCTTTCCTTGGGAGAGCACTTCGACGAATGGCACTGGATAATGGAAGGAAACTGCGATGTCGTCATTGGGCCGAGAAGCGCCCTATTTGCACCTCTGCCCAACCTCGGTCTTATCATCATCGATGAAGAGCATGAGTGGACGTACAAGCAAGAAGACAAAGCGCCCCGCTATCATGCCCGCGACGTTGCCATTAGATTGGCTCAATTGAGTGATGCTGTTGTCATCCTGGGCAGTGCCACCCCCGACGTCGGCAGTTTCTATAAGGCGCAGCAAGGCGGGTATTCCCTTGTAGAGCTTAAGGAGAGAATTACTTCTCGCGGTTATTCTCCTCTACCCGAAGTAAGCGTCGTGGATCTAAGGGAGGAACTCAAAGCAGGAAATACGAGCCTGCTTAGCCGTTCCCTGTTAGCTGCCATGAAAGAGGCTCTGGCTCAGGGCGAGCAGATAATTCTTTTCCTTAATCGTCGTGGTACAGCTACTTTTGTTCGATGCCGTAACTGTGGCTTTGTATTCCGTTGCCCTCGCTGCTCCATAGCACTTGCTTACCATTCAACGGAGAAGCGACTGGCTTGTCATCGCTGCCGCTACCATATTGCGGTATCTGGAAACTGTCCCCGCTGTTCTCGACGCAGTCTCAGATTTTTGGGCATAGGCACGCAGAGGGTGGAAGAGGAGGTAAGGCATTTCTTCCCAGAAGCCAGGCCGCTTCGTTGGGACAAGGACATGATTACCAGGAGATATGCTCACGAGGAATTGTTGAATAAATTTCGGGACCGCGAGGCAGACATACTTATTGGCACCCAGATGATAGCCAAAGGTTTGGACCTGCCACAAGTGACTCTGGCCGGGATTATCAGTGCTGATAGCGGCCTCAACTTTCCTGATTTCCGAAGCGGCGAGCGCACCTTTCAACACCTGTGTCAGGTAGCTGGTAGGGCGGGGCGTGGGGTTAGAGCTGGAAAAGTCATCATCCAAACCTACTCCCCCGATAACTACGTCATTGCGGCAGCAGCCAAGCACGATTATCTGGGGTTTTTCCACAAGGAAATAGATTATCGCCGCCGATATAGCTATCCCCCCTTTAGCCAATTAGCTCGCCTTGTTTATAGCCACACCAATGAGGAGTCGTGCCGTCGTGAGGCAGAGAGGGTGCATCGTTTGATTCTTGACGAAAAGGCAAGAGGGGAGGTCATTGAGTTGAATGTAATTGGTCCTGTGCCTACTTTTGCCTACAGAGCCAGGGGCAAGTACCGCTGGCAACTTTTCCTTCGCGGTTCTGACGTAGCCCGGATATTATCCAAGCTTACTTTGCCGCGGGCCTGGACAATAGATGTTGACCCTGTAGGAATGGTTTGATGTCTTGAAACCGCCGGCAGACCGGGACGTCACCTGCGTTTCGTCAAGAGGCAGGCTTCATCGTCGGGTCAAGGTAGTGGTAGAGTCTGTTCCCGCATTTCCTAAGCGGCTATCCGCCGATGGCAGGCGGAAAGACATGTAGCACGTCCCCCTGTTTCAAATCAGTGCTACTCAAGTTGCGCAAGGCGATACCGTTCAGCAGAATGAGCGAATAGTCCTGCATCTTCCCCTCCAGACGTACCCCGGCCCTCTCGAGTTTCTCTCGGAGGCGATTGCCGAACTTCTCTTCGAGCTGAGTTAGTGCGCCATTAATATGGTCAGCCTGCAAAGTGGCGCTATCTATGCCGAGATAAGAGCGCCAGAGACCGTAGAAGCGCACTGTAATTAAGGCCATGTCTTTACCTTCTGAGTTTGATTCTTTCAATAGTACATTCCCTGGCGTCCACCAGGAGGATCTGGTTACGTACAGGCGTACCGACTCCGGTGATGATTTTGACTACCTCCTGAACCTGCAGTGCGCCAATCATGGCTACCGTGGATGGGGGGTTACCGATTCTGGTTTCTATGCCCTGCTCGGGCATGCAACTGTGGGATGACCCGTAAAGCGAAGAAAGGCCCACGTCCTCGGGGAAAATAGTCATGAGTTGCCCGCTGAAGCCGGCGATTGAGGCGCAAACATAGGGTATTGCCAGTTGGCGGCAAGCGTGCTCGACTACCAGTCGTGATGACAGGTTGTCAAGTCCGTCAACTGCTACATGGGCGCCGTTAAGGACGCTATGAGCATTGTCTCCGGTCAGCCGTATTCGAGATGTGGTGAGACTGGTTGCGGAATTTATCTCCTTGACTCTTCTTGCGGCGGCGACGGCTTTGAATTCGCCCAGATTTTCCTCTGTGGACATGATCTGCCTGTTTAGGTTCTGCTCTGTGAAGTGGTCGTCATCGACAATAATCAAATGCCCGATTCCTTGTCTGGCTAATAACTCGATAACGGTATTACCTAATCCTCCCGCACCTACCACTGCCGCGGTTGACTGCAACAACTTGATCTGCCCCTCCAGACCAATTGTGCCGATATTTCGGAGATAGCGACAGGGAATGATACCCTGTTGCAGCGCTGCTATCTCCACTTCTTTGGGTGATGTTCGTTGCGAATCTGCAATTGAAGCTGTAGTCTTCAAACTGATCACAAGATAGGTCTTGCCATCCGGCGCAACGTATGATTCCGCTGATTTGGCGATGTACCGGCGGGTGTCTTTATCGTCTGTGTTGCTTTCCACGGAAATGCCTTCACAAGTAGTGCGACAATTATAATATAATAGATTGCAAGAAGATAAATTGGTGAGGAGGATTTGCACGACATATCTTTGAAGGGAGGTGAATTGAAGATGACTGAAGTTGAGGTAAAAGCAGGGCAAGAGCTCAACGGTCTGGGTGCAATGCTCAAGGAAATCATGGATACAAACCTCAAGAACCCTAAGAAGCGTAAGAGCGTTGAGAGAGCGAAGGGAAACGTGGTCATCAAAGAATCGACGTCGGGCGTAGCTGTTACGCTTCATCTTGATCGGGGCCGATTTGAGTTGCAGAACGACGCCATAGCCAAGCCGACGGCGTACATGGAAGCGGGGTTTGAGAATCTGGCTCACATCAGTTCGGGCCAACTGAATCCAATAGTGGCTATGCTCACTGGCAAGCTGAAGTCTGGTGGCAATCTTCTGTTATTGCTCAAGATCTCCAAGATAATGGTTCTGAAGTAGAGCAGTGTGTATTGTCAGTGATTGCTGGATGTAAGCCAGCTTTCGTCAGGGGCAAGGTGGCAGTGTCTGCGTAGCACCTGCTGACGACGCTAAGATGGTATAATTGGCATATGAAATTCATCAGGAGGAGGTCAAGATGGCTATTTTGTTTGGGTCACAAGAGTGGGTGGATGCGCTGAAGAAGGCACTGGAGACCAGCCAGGCGTACAAGGAGGCAGCTAAGAACTGGGAGGGGGATCTGTACATTATCGTGGAACCTGACGCAGCGTATAAACACAGGCACGTCTTGTATCTTGATCTGTGGCATGGCGCGTGCCGTGAAGCACGAGTGGTCACAGACGAGAATGAGAAGTCTCCGAAGTATCGCATATTTGGCCCCTTCACCAACATGAAGGCAATACTAGACAAGAAAGTTGACCCGGTTCAGTCTATGATGACCGGCAAGATCAAAGTGAAAGGTGATATGGCTCAAATCATGAAGATGCCAAGGGCAGCCGTGGAACTGGTCAACGGCATGACCGCATTTGAGACCGTATTCCCTAGTTAGATATCCATACGATGCAAAGCCGCAGGTGGACTGACAGCAGATGTCGTCTGGTGGCTTGCCTGAAGCTGCCGTGACGACCTGCGAACTTGTGGCGAGGAGATAGTTATGTGGTACTTCGTGGTGCCCAAGGTAGTTTTCGGACAGGATGCACTGAGCCACTTGACTGAATTGAAAGGCACATCTGCGTTCATCGTTACCGACAAGAACATGGTGAAACTTGGTTTCATTGACAAAGTCAAGGAACAACTTTCCCAGGCGGGGATACATGCCAGCGTCTTTGATGAGGTTGAGCCTGACCCATCGCTACAGACAGTACAGAAAGGTGTGGCTTTGATGAATCAATGCGGACCGGATTTGGTTGTTGCTGTGGGTGGGGGCTCAGTTATGGACGCGGCTAAGGCAATGAGAGTTCAATACGAGAGGCCAGACATAAAGCCCGAGGAGATAAACCCCTTCATTTCGGACTTGGGTCTGGGCGCCAAATGCAGGCTTGTCTGCATTGCTACGACTTCGGGCACCGGTGCCGAGGCGACTTTTGCCATAGTGCTGACCGATACAGCCGACCAAAGAAAGCTGAGCCTTATTAATCGGGAAATTGTGCCAGATATTGCCATCGTTGATCCAGAACTGGCGCGGGCAATGCCGCCTCAAATAACCGCTGACACAGGGATGGACGCTCTGACTCATGCAATCGAGGGATACACCTGCACCTGGAGGAACGACTTCACTGATGGGTTGTGCATCAAAGCTATGCAGCTTGTCTTCCAGTATCTTCCCAGGGCGGTGAAAGATGGCAATGATATGGAGGCGCGGGAAAAAATGCATAATGCCGCCTGTATCGCAGGCATCGGGTTCATCAACGCACTATCATCTATGGCACATGCTGCCGGTCATTCCCTGGGTGCCCTGTTCCATGTTCCTCATGGTAGGGCAGTAGGGCTGTTTCTACCTTACACCATAGAGTTCATCGGTGAGGCTCGTGAAGAACTGTGGGCGGATATAGCTTACGCTATCAAATCTGAAGTACCCAAAGGAAAAAGGGCGGCCACAGTTTTGGCGCAAGCTATACGAAAGCTAGCTCATAACATCAATCAACCGCTAAGCATCAAGGAAGCCGGCATTCCACCGGATGTTTTCAGGAAGGCGATGGCGAAGCTAATAGACAATGTGATGTCTGACGGCTCGCTGATTGTTTCTGCCAGGATACCTAATGCCGCTGAGACGGAGAGGTTTTTCAACTACACATACGAAGGAAAGAGCATAGACTTCTAACTTTGCTGGAGCCACCGTGCTGGTCTTAAAAGAATCCGAGAAGGAACCATAGGGACGTGAGAAATGCCACGTTCTATAGTCGTTCACAAGGCAGCATTCACCGAGGAGGAATTGATTGCGGGCGCCAAGGCCGCCCCAATTTCCTGCCGAAAGGTGTCTCCTGGAGATGTAGTTACTGTGATTTCGCTGCAGATACAAACTTCTGTGAATGGGAAGCACCCGGTGAGAAGGTGTTGAAAAGAGTCCTACAGCTGACGCAGGCGCCGTTTGAGACAATCCACCGTGTGCGGCGAATGGACGCTGTGGAGGCAAAATTCGGGAAGCGCTAAAGCTGGCTTCATGGGCACGTGCGAGCAAGCGAAAGGAGAAGCAAATATGTTCGGTTATATGGGACGGATACTCAGGGTTAACCTGACAAAGGGTGAGGTTTCACCAGAGGCTCTCAGAGAAGAGGATTGCAGGATGTTCTTGGGAGGAAGTGGACTGGCCACGAAGTACCTTTTCGACGAAGTGCCCAAAGGCACTGACCCGCTCGGACCTGCCAACAAGCTGATTTTCATGACTGGGCCACTGACCGGCACTGAATCACCGAGTGCCGGAAGGTATTGCGTGGTTACCAAGTCGCCTTTGACCGGTCTCTGGGGAGAGGCGAACTCGGGGGGTAGCTGGGGAGTCTATCTGAAGAACTCGGGTTTCGATGGGATTATCTTTGAAGGCATATCCCACAGACCGGTCTATCTGGTGATAGATGACGGAAAGGCCGAACTCAAAGATGCCAGGCACCTCTGGGGCAAAGGTGTGGGTGAAACCACGAGGCTGACTAGAGGAGAACTGGGTGAGGACTTCAACGTTGCCTGCGTTGGAATAGCCGGCGAGAACCTGGTCAAATACGCCGGTATTTTCAACGATATTCACAGACCTGCTGGCAGATGTGGCGTGGGGACAGTGATGGGGTCCAAGCGTCTTAAGGCAGTGGCTGCCAGGGGGACACAGGAAATCAAGGTAGCTAACAATGATGTCTTCAGTCAAATCTCAAAGAGGAACTATGACCTGATAAATGAAAGCCTGCTGAAGATTACCCTCGAGACCTATGGGACAGCCATGGTTACCGATCTGGTCAACGTCAGGGGCGGGTTTCCTACTAGGAACTGGCAGACCGGCGTTTTCCCGGATGTAGATAAGATAAGCGGAGTCACGCTGGCAAGCACGCTGCTGGTGGATAGGAAGCATTGCTACGCCTGTCCGATTAGCTGTGGCAGAGTAAGCGTGGTGAAAAGCGGTCCTTATGCTTGTAAGGGGGAGGGGCCCGAGTTTGAAACCATCGGCGCCTTTGGTGCCATGTGTGCGCTGGAGAACCTTGAGGCAGTGACACTGGCACATAACCTGTGCGATGACTACGGGCTGGATGTAATCTCCACAGGGAGTACTATAGCCTTTGCCTTGGAGTGTTATGAAAAAGGGATACTGACCAAGGCTGATACCGGTGGGCTGGAACTGAAATTCGGTGAGCCAGGCGTTGTCATTCAGCTCATACACAAGATAGCCAGAAGGGAAGGCATTGGTGACCTGCTGGCTGAGGGAACTAAGAGAGCAGCGGCGAAGCTGGGCAAAGGCGCGGAAAGATTTGCCATGCACGTCAAAGGCCTAGAGTTGCCGGCCTATGACCCTAGGGCGGCCAAGATATGCGGTCTGGCATTTGCCACTGCCAACCGGGGCGGCGACCATATCACGGCTTATGTTGAAGGACCAGCCTTTGTGGACATTCCTTTCCCGTGTGTTGAGGATAGCAGGATCGAAGATTGGATAGTAGAAAATCCCGCCGAGGCTAAGGTGGTCAAGGATCTCGAGGATACCCTCACTGTCTTCGATTGCGCAGGGACATGCAAATTCATGGGTATGGCACTGGCTACCCAAGACTGGGTTGATATGATAGTCAACTGCGTCGGCTGGGAGTTTAGCGTTAGCGATTTCAGAAAAGTCGGGGAAAGGGTTTATAACCTGGCGAGGGCGTTCAGTGTCAGGGACGGGCTGACCAGGGCGGATGATACCCTGCCCAAGCGATTGCTTGAAGAGCCATTGCCCGAGGGTGCTGCCCAGGGACATAGTGTGAAGAAACTGGACCAATCATTGGATGCCTACTATGAATTCCGTGGCTGGGACAAAGGAACCGGAAAGCCAACGCCACAGAAGCTGAGGGATCTGAATCTGAATTATGTAATCGATAAGATATGAGTGACGGGATCATGTTTGCTATGGCTGAAAAACCCTGGCTGAAGCAATACAAGATGGGGCCGTATAAGCTTCCACACACGAAGGAGCCCTATCCTAAAGTGACTGTTCACAGCCTTCTCGATGCCACTGCGGCCGAGTTTCCTGACAAAGCCGCCTGCTTCTATCTGGGGAAAGAAATCCTATATGGCGAGTTGCAGTTGCTCAGCGACAGGTTGGCTGCGGCACTGGCTGACCTGGGAGTCAAGAAAGGCGACAGGGTGGCCACCGTTCTGCCAAATTGCCCGCAGTTTATGATAAGCGACTTTGGGATTATGAAAGCGGGCGCAGTTCATGTTCCCTGCAGCGTCATGCATAAGGCAGCTGATCTGACATACGAGATAGGCGAGTCGGGTGCTGAGACGGTCATCTGCGCCGAAATGTCTTTGGAGACGGTAAAGGCGATTAAGGACAAGACCAGGATAAGGAATCTAGTAGTTACCTCCGTGAAGGACTATTCCTCTGAGGAACCGACGTTGGAACGGTTGCCGGGTGCCTACCAGTTTCGTGATCTGATAGCAAGCCATGAGCCCAGGCCTCCCGATGTTGATATCGACCCGATGAAGGATCTGGCTGTGTTGCCGTTCACCGGCGGTGCCACCGGTATACCCAAGGGGGTGATGCTAACGCATTACAATCGCGTTGTGGCGGTCATGCAGGTGGCCTGGGCGTATGAGCCCTTGCGAGTTGGAATCAGGGGAAAGGTTTCGACCATGATACCGATTCCTCTCTTTCATGCCTATGGCCACTTGATAATGCAGTTTGGTGTTTACTGGGGGCTCAAAGAATATCTGCTTCCTGATCCCAGGGATATTGATACGCTGGTGCAGATGCTCACGAAGTATCGTCCCTTCTTCTGTGCCTGTGTGCCGACTCAATACTCCCGGCTGGTGGCGGCCGGGCTGGGGAGGATCAACACGATGTTTGTGTCCACGACTGCAGCTCTGGCACCCGAAATTGCCCAGAAGTTCAGGAAGGAAACCGGCGTTCCCATAACCGAGGCCTATGGTCTTACGGAGACTGGCGGCGGTACACACATAAACCTCTCATCCTTCTCCAGGATCACGGGCTTCATGCCTTTCGAGAAATTCGGCTCGATAGGAATACCCCTGCCAGACACGGATGTGAAAGTCATGAACCTGGACACTGGTCAGGAGACTGCCCTGGGGAAAGAGGGTGAGCTGTGGGTTCGTGGGCCGCAGATTATGATTGGCTACTGGCCTGAGGTGGGCAAAGGGCTTGTTGACGGCTGGTTACCTACTGGCGATGTGGTTAAGATGGAAGAGGATGGCTATTTCTATATCACGGACCGCATCAAGGACATGGCCAATATCTCTGGGCTCAAGGTCTATACCAGGTTGGTTGATGATGCTCTGTATGAGCACCCCGCGGTGGGTGATGCAGTGGCGATTGGTATTCCCGACCCGGAGCGTCCAGGCAGCGAAAGAATAAAAGCTTTCGTCAGGTTGAAAGAGGAGTTCCGAGGCAAAGTGACAGCCGAAGAGATAATCGCCCACTGCCGGCAAAAGTTGCCAGCTCACGCTGTGCCCAAATTCATTGAGTTCAGGACAGAGCTACCGGTTACCGTTACCCTGAAGCTATTCAAGAGGCAGTTGAGGGAAGAAGAGACAACCAAAATGAAAGCCAGCGGGGAACTGAAGTAGCGCCGATAGTCTTCCGATCCGCAGCGTGCCAGGCTCGCCCTTGCAACCTCGCTTGGTTATGGACCCTCAAGATTCGTGTGTACTGGGCGAAGGTATAGATACGGCTTGTCAAGCTCTTATTCCGCACATTTGATCCTGGGCGAATCTGACATCCCTAGACTATGTCTGATAGAATAGTCTGGTTTTTGTTCAGTGAGCGGGATGAAAATATGCCGAGCTATGAGGATCTAGAGGCTAAGATAATAGACACAGAGGAATGCACGGTGTGCGGGGCATGCATCACAGCCTGTCCCGACTCTCACATCAAGTTTATTGGAAACAAGCCCAAGCGGCCCAAGCGTACCATGGATTGCGTGGGTTGTCACATCTGTTATGATGCCTGCTATATGCTCAGGCATAGCTTGATGAGGGAGATAGAGGCCGGCATCATCGGCTCAGGGAAGAAGGAGAGCATAGGGTTGTACAGGCGTGTTCTGGTGGCAAGAACAAAAGACATAGAGCTTGTGAAAGCCTGCCAGGATGGCGGAATTGTAACCACGCTGCTCTTGTATGCTTTGGATAGTGGCGTCATAGACGGGGCACTGGTAGTGGGTAGGGATAGCTGGGCACCGGTAGCCTGTGTTGCTAAGACCAGGGACGAGATTGTACTGGCAGCCGGCAGCAAATACGGTGTGGTGCCGGTGCTGAAAGAATTGCGAGCTGCTGTTGTTGACCGCGGGCTGAGCCGAATCTGCGTTGTGGGTTCTCCGTGCCACATACAATCGGTGAGGTACTTGAAGTACAAAAGCTTGCCTCTGGCATCGTCGGTTAAACTAATGCTGGGAGTGTTCTGTCGCGAGAACTACGAATACACCTGCCTAGCGGAGAGGGTCAGATCAAGGGGATTGGACATCAAGCATGTAGATAAGCTGGACGTCTCAGACGAGTTCAATGTCTATGCCGGTGGGAAGAAGCTGTCCTTGCCTATAACCGAGGTCAAGAGCTGTGTCCCCAGGCATTGCTTGGTCTGCCAGGATTTTGCTGCTGAGCTGGCCGATGTCGCCGTCGGAAGTGTGAGCTCGCCAGGCAGGTGGTCCACGGTAATAATCAGGACTGACGAGGGCCAAAAGGTCTTTGCTGGCATGGAGAAGAATCAGCTCATAGAAACACGAGACATAGCAGACCTGTCTTACATGAAGGAAATAGCCAGCAGAAAGAAGGAGAAGGCTAGGCAGACAGCGGATGTGTTCAGGCTAGAGAGACAGGGGCTGGATAAGAAGGAGATTGCTGCCAGACTGGGGATTACGGAGGACAGAGTATCTCACCGGCTGGGCCGGAGTTGAGTGGACGGGACGCTTCACAGCCGGAAAGCATGAATCGAGGCTTCAGGTGATACCGCAGGGCACATGACTTCGACAGCACAGAGCCGCCGACACATATCGGCAGCGACTCCTGAGACCACCTGCACAGGCTGGTGAGCCAGCAAGCCCTTAGGATCTCCGGAAGAGGCTCACCCTTCACCGCTTAGCTGTCTTGGCAGGTGCTTTGCCTGGAGAGGTCATCTTCTTGCTCAGGGCTTCACGGTCGCCACCGCTCATTCCGGCAATATGCCTGACCAGCTTCTTCCTGGACTCGATGTCGTACTGGGTAGTGATGGCAATCTGTTCCATGATAGGTGAGCCACCACCGTGGTAACTGCCCACATTGTGTATACCTCCGCTTGCTGAACAGAGCACGTCACCCAGATAACGCCATAGCTGTGCCTGGTCCTCCACGGGCATGTCTGGATTGCGCTTTGTGTATTTCAGGAGCAAGCCACGTGTCTCCGGGTTCAGGAAATCTTTCTCGTGTGGGAAGGTGGCTACGACGCCGCCCGTGATATCACAGAGCATCTCTGCCTCATGGTAGACCGCCTCACCAGTCAGGCAGCGGCCGACGTTGCAGTAAATCGAATTGGGTATATAGGAGCCAGGGCCATAGGGAACGAATCCTATCCCAGGGATGTAGACCTCTGGCCTGCCCAGGTCGGAAGCCGTGTAGCCTGCCGCGTAACCCAGTTCGGTGACCATGATGATGTCAGCCAGCTTCTTCCGAACACCGGGTGTCTTGTGAATGTTGTTGACCTCGGCAGCCAGTGCTGCAGTTCCCAGAAGTACGTCACCAAGAGCTGGTTTGCAGCCAGAATAAGAATGGCGGTGGAACAAGGCGAAGAGGAGGGCTAGGACGCCACCATGCTGCCATTCGCCGGCTAGAAAGACCCTTTCCCAGGGCACGAAGCAGTCGTCAAATATCATATAGGAATCTGTAGCTCCGGGCAGGAAGCCACGCTTGAAGTGTTCTCTGGGTCTGAGGTTGTGAATGGTCACAACCTGCTTCAGTCCGTCCCAGTCGGCCGGAATGGCGAAGGCCACGGCGTAATCCTTGTCTTCCGGACGCAGCGCGCGTGTTGGTACTACCAGTACCTCATCAGCAACTGACGCCTCGGAGATGTGCAGCTTGCAGCCGCTGACCACAATGCCGTCGCTGAGTCTCTCCTTGATGCGCACGTAGGCATCTGGGTTTGGCTGCTCAGCCGGCCGCAGCATTCTATCGCCCTTGACGTCTGTCTGGGCAGCGCAGCCCACCAAGTCTTCGGTCTGGAACCGGATCAGCCATTTCTTGAAGTTCTCGTGGTACTGTGTGGCACCTTTGTTCATCTTGTCCGCTTCGTAGGAAACGTTGTAGGCAGCATTTGTGGCGTCAACGCCCATGCACCGCTGAATGCAGCCAGCCACCTTCTGACAGAGCATACGGGTCATGTCCTGCTTCTTGTGCAGGTCGTCAGTGTTCTGGTGGATATGAGTGAAGCGGCTGACGCGCTCGCCGGTGAGATGAGAGATAGCGGTACATAGGTCGTGGTTCTCCGGCTTGAGAGCCTCGTCAAATGTCGTGCCGATGGTGTTTATGCAGTCCATCTGTAGCTCGTCTGTGCGGTCGATCAGTGCGCCGTCGTAGTAAACGTTTCGCTTCATTTTTGCCAGACCCTGTATGTACTGCTTCTTTGTTCTCATTCTTGCCTCCTCGCTTGGTGATGAGTGAAGATTTGATGGTCCAGTTATTCGGGGACAATTGTGGTGCATAGTATAGCTCACGCCACACCGACAGGCAAATTCCCAAGCCCTTTTTCATTGACAGGAAAACCAGTGAATCACGGGATAGGGGTGAGCGCCGTCGCATTAGGACTCCTTTCCTGACAAGTAGCTCAGCATTTTGCCATACCCGGGTGGATGTGGTGAGCCCTGTCTCAAGAAAGCGGCTTGTTCCAACTATGATGACGCCGCCATAGCAATCCAGGCTGCCACGATGGCTAAGTCAAGAGGGGCACAAAGCAAGGGTCGAGGCGAAGCCTCGGCTCTTACACCGTTCCCTTCACTCCTCCTGATGCTTACCTAGTGCCCTAGAGTGCTGTTGAGCTCATGAGTCCCTGGCCGACCATAAATCGTGGGTCCAGGTTAGTATTCTCACAATCGGGTCCACGAAGCCCACCCTGACTGCTGTTCTCAGAAGGTCATGCCGAGCAATGGAATTGGCTATGGGAGGACTGGTTCTATAGTATAAGGACAAAAACCTGGCGCCCAGGCTGTTGGGCAGGAGAACTGTGTCCCTGAACTCTCTCAGCAAATCCAGTTGCTTGGCTGCATCAGTACCATAGGCTGCCGTAGCGATAAAACAACCTCCAGTTGGAGGGTATTCTGGATGGTACCCGCCAAATTCCTCTCCTCGCAAGTCGGCCAGTGATGGACTAGTATTTGCTCTTATCTTTGCCCACATGTAACCACTGTAGCCACCAGCGTCAGTGGTATTGACTCCGCGGTCTGAACACAGCATCCATGTGGTGCCGTTCCAATAGCGAAGCCGCAGCGACGATTCGTCGATGCCAGCTACTTCAGCAGCGGTATAGTAAAGCCTTATCTCAATCTGAGTGACTTGCGAAGTATCGGGAACATAGACATCGACCCATTTACCCAGTGCCTGGATGCCGGTTGGAGGGTTGCCGCCGGGGTTAACACCGTATCGAAAAACAGTTACCGTAGCTGTGCCGTTTACCACAACCTCGGTGTTAGCCGTGGTCTTGGCATTAACGATGCCATCGGTTACAGTCTGTACTATGCCCTCCAGCCAGGGATTGAAATCCACGTTATCGCTGACGGCGTCGCCCGTGCCGCTAGGGGTAGCTATTGGGTGATATGGCCCGCTGGCATGTCCCCACCAGTTGTAGGTAGCGTTCAGCGTGCCACCTCCATAGTTCCAGGCACCAAAATAACTGTTGCCAACGATCTTGTTGAAACGAGCTTGCAGGGCAGAATTACCGCTGGCGAATACGCCTATATGGTTGTTAGAAATGGCAGCCCCTTTCATCTCTACGGCAGAGCTGCTTGCGTAACCTATGATAGCCACCCCCACCCCTGATGAGTTGCCACTCATGTTTTTCACGGTCAGGTCAGCAATTTTCCCTGTGCTGTCAACGTAGGCGATACCGACGGTCACGTTCTTTCCGGTGACACCTATTCCATCGAAGTTGATACCCTCGATAGTGATGTTTGCTGACCTATACACCGCAGCCATGACCCATGGGTTATGTATTGGCGTGCCATTGGTTGCAAAGAAGGCTGCGGTATTGACGGTTGTCCCCGCAGCGCCGATTATTCGTATATTGGTCTTTTCTATCACTTGAAAGGCGCTGTAGTTCCCCGCTGCCACCATAATGGCATCGCCAGGGCCTGATGCATCTATGGCGTCTTGGATAGTGCGATACACACTCGGCACATGTCTAATGGTGCCCAAGGGGTCTGCCAGAACTGGCGCCGCCGTCACCAGCCCCAGGCTCGCCACCAGCACCAGGGCAGACAGGATGCCAAATATCTTCTTCATTTCCTCTCTCCTTTCATCACTTTCTTGCTGTCTTGTCGCCCCTCGACCAGGGGACTAACGGCTTGTCTATCGCACGAGTTTCACTATCATCATAAGCATCACCGTCCTCAAAAACACGAAGCCGACCCTGTGAAGGTCGGTTCTATCGTCGTCTACCCCGTAGTCAGCTATGGGCGCCTCCTCATAGCCTCCCGTAGTTTCTCTTCCCTGCCATTCTGTCACTTCTGATCCTCACTGCTCGGTCACCACATATGACAACCGATAATCTAATTCTTCCAAAATCCTGTCACATTCACAACAGACATAGTAGCATTCAGCTGTTAAGATGCTGTTAAGGTTGGAGAAAGTCGGCGAGTTTTCGATACCTTTGTTCTGATGTCCTCCTCGTTTTTACTCTCTGGCGCTTAGTGAGTGACCGGGATTACTGTTAAGCTCATGAATCGCTCTTTGACCATAAAGTGTGGGTCCAAGTCAATATTTGCACAATTGGGTCAACAAAGCCCACTCTGACTGCTGTTCTCACAACCTCGTGTCTGGCGATAAGGCTGGCAACGGGAGGGCTGGTCTTGTAGTAGAAGAACACAAACTGAGCGCCCAGGCAATTGCGCAGTAGGATCGTATCCCTAAACTCTCTCAAGATCCCTATTTGCTGTGCTGTGTCGGTGCCATAGGCTGCGGTGGCGATGAAGCACTCCCAGAAACCTTTGAAATTGGCGGCGATGGAGTAATCGCCGTTCATAGTGATATTGGTCGCCGGATTAGTGACATCAGCGATGTTGCGCACATCTCCGGTCCACTTGTCGAAGCTGTAGAAAAAGGCTCTTGGCATTGCTATCAGCTCGACCGTCGTTCCCGCGTCATAGCTAAAGGTCCCCTGGCCAGGTCTGATTACCGATCCCCCACCGGTGCTGGAGATTGTGAGTGTATATTGATAAGCCGTCAGCCAGGGGTCAAAGCGGACATTTCCGAGAATAGCGACCCCTGTGCCGTTGGCAACCCGTCTGGTCACAGGGTCGGTCACGTTCCCGCCGGGTCCGCTGGCATGGCCCCACCAGTTGTAGGTGGCATCGATGGCAATGGTGCTGTTTCTGACATAGAGCCCGTAGTCGTCGTTTTGAGCGAGGCTGTTGCGGCTGATGAGGACAGTACTGGCGCCGGCAACGGATTCCAAGTAGATGCCGTAGTCGTTCTTGTGGATTTTGTTATCCTTAATGGTGACGTTGCTATTGTTCACCGGGTTGTTACGCGTTGTTATGCCAGCTTTGGCATTTGTTAGGATATTATGAGTGATGGTGACGCTGCTGCCGCTGTCGCTGGAAAGTCGTATGGCAAAGTCACCGCCATCAGCATCGATGGTGAATCCAGTGCGGTTCCCGCCCAACAAGGCTGTCTCAGCGTGCAATTCCATGTTGACAGTGCCGATAATGGTGGTCACTTCATAGCCGCCTGCTGAATTCAGGGTTAGAGACTTATCAATATTCAGGTTCTGTTGGTATGTTCCCGCCGCTGCTACGATGATGTCGCCAGGGTCTGCGGCATCAATGGCGTCTTGGATAGAACCGGTAGGATTCACGCCCCAGGTCATCGGCTTGGTGCCGAACCGGGCGCCCAGCCAGGGTAAGTAGAGTACCTTCGTCGAGATAGCATCGCCGCCGCCCGGTCCTATACCACTGGGCCCGCTGGCGCTGCCCCACCAGTTCTTGGTGGCGTCCAACGTCTGGCCACCTTCATTCAGGACGCCATGCCAGGAATTCCCAGCGATGTTGTTGAAATTCACGGTGATTCCGCTAATCGTTGTCTGCGAAGGAAAGGCATAGACACCGAGGTTATTCTGCGTGAAATTGTTGTGTGCCACAGTCACATTCTGGGAGAGAGGCCGGGCATAGTGCCCCCCGAAACTTATGCCCGCGCCCTTTGTGTAGCCTCTTACTGTGTTGTTTCTCACGTGGGTGTTCAGCAGGGTGCCGCTGATGCCTGAGCCGGCCTTAGTGTAGTCCCTTATCAGGTTGCCTTCGATGAGGGACTCCTTGAGATAGCCAGTGATGCCAAAGGCTGCATTTACGGCCTCATTGTTCCTGAAGGTCGCCACAGTGGGAGGGAACGGGTCGAGAGCACCCGCGTTGATGGCTACATCCGCACCTGCTACGTAGCAATACTCAACCGTTGCTTTGAGGGTGAAGGTAAGGCTAATGCTATAGTTATTGGAGTTCAACACGCGTACATTTTTGACTGTAATCTCGGCCGCCATTATCGGGTCTGGAGTTGTGATTCCATGCTGGACGTTCTGCACCGTCAAGCCATCGATCACGACGACACAGGTATTAGGAGTACGGTTGGCGGTGCTTATCTTGATCCCAGTTCCCCCGCCTGGGTTAATAATCGTTTCTGCACCGCTGCGGTTGCGGGCATCAACCCCGGCCCTGGTACCCTGTAAGGTCAACGACTTGTTGATGACAACATTCTCCTTGTACGACCCCGCCGCTACTATGATAGTGTCGCCGTCCGAGGCAGCATTGATGGCTGCCTGGATAGTGGGATAGTCAACGGGTACACGAATCGTGTTAGCTGCCGAGGCCGGCACTGTTGTCACCAGTCCCAGGCTCACCACCAGCGCCAAGACAAACGCAATACTAAGTAGCCTTTTCACTTCTTCCTCCTTCTATTGCTTCTTTGTTGCCCTATGGCTCCTCAACCAGAGACCCCGGGGCTTGTCTGTTGTGCAACCTTCAGTGCGACAAGCAGCCCCATCCCCGAAAAACACAGAACCGACCTTTTGAAGGTCGGTTCTGTCACCAGTTACGCTGCGACCAGCTAAGGTCGCCCTCTCATTACTCCCTGCAGTCTCTCTTCCCCGCCATTCTGTCACCGTCGCACCTCATCTCCTGATCAGCGTATAGGATAATCAACGCCATAGATCGAATTTCCCAGGAGCCTCTCCTTTGTCATTGTATCACATTTTGCGCACGGTCAAGCACTTCTGGGAAAGATTATCTCTATGCAGGATGTCTGTTTTATCTTCGAGGTGACGCCCTGGGCACCTTGTCAGAATTCTCGCCTGTTTTCCAGCGCTTGCCCCAGGGTCAGGTCATCAGCATATTCCAGCTCAGCACCAAAAGGCAGACCACGAGCCAGACGGGTGACACGAACGCCCAGTGGCGTGATGAGGCGCTGCAGATACATGGCCATGGTCTCGCTCTCGACATTCGGATTGGTTGCCACAATCACCTCGGTTACTGAGCCGTCTTTGAGACGAGCCAGAAGCTCTCTTACTTTCAGGTCCTCAGGTCCTACACCCTGTGTCGGGATGATAGTTCCGTGTAGCACATGATAAACGCCGTCGTATTTTCCAGTCTGCTCCAGAGGAAGAATGTCCGAAGGTCTCTCCACAACACAGATCTTGGAATGGTCACGCTCCTTATCCTGACAGATGCGGCATGGGTCGCAATCCGTGCTGTTAAGACAAACTGAGCAAAGCTTGATCTTTTCCTTGAGCGTCAGAATAGCCTCGGCCAAAGCCCTGGCTTCCTCATCAGGACTGCGCAGTAGATGGTAAGCCAGCCGTTTGGCACTTTTGGGCCCTATTCCTGGCAGCCTATTCAACTCTTCAATCAACCTGGATATAGGCTCGGCAACTGCTCTCATCATCTCTGGCACTTTACCCTATCGCTGTCTGGATCATCGCGGAAAGACTTCTGGAGTGTTTGACAGCTGACAGCTCACTAGAGTAACCCCGGTATATTGAAACCACCGGTCAAGCTACTTAGATGCTTGCTCACAAGTTCCTGTGACTTGCCCACAGCTTCGTTAACAGCAGTTATGACTAAGTCTTGCAACAACTCGACATCTCCTGCGGTTATCGCCTCGGGGGATATCTTCACCGAATGCAGCTTTTGGTGTCCGTCCATCACCACTTTGACGGCGCCACCTCCACTGCTAGCCTCCACCGTCATGCTACCCAGTTCCTCCTGGGCTTTAGCTAGCTTGGCCTGAAGTTGCTGGGCTTGACGCAGTATTGATTTGTCCATTTAATTACCTTTCTCTAGGCTTTGTTCAGGATTGCAGCTATTGCTCAGTAATCCTGGCGCCCATCTCCAGCGCGGCTTTGATTACCGGGTTTTGTGTTCTTGCCCGGGGCGGGCTCTCTCTTTTGGAATCAATCAGAACACACCGTACCTTGTAGGGCCGACCAAAGACCTCCTGAAGCTTTTTCTCCACGAGATGCCGATATTTGCCGTCTTCGACTTTCTCTTTATGGAAGGGATAACGGAAACCCAGCACCAGCGTATCATCCTCAAGATCCATGGGGTCACAGGCGCTGCGCAAGAAAGCGTCCAGGTTACCACCGGAACCTTCACCTCGCAAGGACTTGATGAACTCTCTCCAGCGGCTACGTACGTAATCAATGTCCTGCGAAGTCTCTTTGCCCGTAATCTGAGATGTGCCCGCTACTGCAGGAGCCTCGTCAGGAATTTCAGGCGCGACCTGCTCGGGCAGCCGTGCCACAGGAGCCTCGGTGAGCACCTCCGAGCTATCTCCTGACACACAGCTCCTGACTTCTCCCGAAGGCTCACTTGTTTGAGTTTTGGCCCTGTGAGCACCAGTTGTTCTCAGCTTACCCGGCGCAGAAGATTTCTGCAGGTGGGAGGAGTCGGCTGCAACTGGCTGCTCTTGTGTCGTTACCGCCGACAGGGCACAGCTCAGCAAAGCCATTTCCAGGGACAAAGCGGAGCAGTTGTCACTGCGAAGATCCGTGCTGGAGAAAGACTTGACTGCCTCAAGCAAATAACTCACAGGAACATTGAGTGCCAGGCTTCTCATTTCAGCTAAGTCTTCAGTGGTAACGTCCAGCGCCTCTTCGCATCCGGATTTGGTTAGCAGCAATCCTCGAAGGTATTCTATCAATCCCATGTTAAACTGGCGCAGATCAACACCGTCGCTGTTGAGGCTATTTACGATTCTTAGTCCGGCCGCCACATCCCTGCTGATGACACATCTTGCCAGTTCTCTGACTCGTGAATCCCGGCTGATGCCCAGCTCCGCTTGAATCTGCTCAAGCCCTATTCGATTGCCATAGTAAGCAATCATCTGCTGCAAGATATTCTCAGCATCTCGCAGGCTCCCCGTGGCGGCCCGGGCAATAAGCTCTAAGGAAGTGAGATCGATGTGTATCTTCTCCTTCTTGCATATTAGCTTGAGTTTGTCCACTATCTCCGTCTGTCTCAGGCGGTGGAAATTAAACCGCTGACATCTTGATACTATGGTAGTTATCACCTTGTGTGCTTCCGTGGTAGCCAAAACAAAGATTATATGAGGTGGTGGCTCCTCTAATGTCTTCAACAGCGCGTTGCAGGCTGCCTCGGTCAGCATGTGGACTTCGTCGATGATATATACCTTGTAGCGAGCCAGGCTGGGGGAGTAGTTTGCCTTCTCTCGCAGGCTGCGAATTTCATCAATGCCACGGTTGCTGGCGGCATCTATCTCTATTACATCCAGAGCCCTGCCTTCGGCGATGGAACGGCACATGTCGCAGGAGTTGCACGGCTCGCCATCCTTTCGCTCAGGACAGTTGACGGCTTTGGCCAAAATGCGTGCCGTGCTGGTCTTACCTGTACCTCGTGGACCGCAAAAAAGGTAAGCATGAGCTATCTTCCCACTCTCCACAGCATGGCGCAGAGTCTGAGTCACAGGCTCTTGCCCCACCACCTCGCTTAAGGTCTGAGGCCGCCACTTGCGGTAGAAAACCTCGGAAGCCATACGCCATTATTATACACCTCTCCGCATAATCCCCAAAGGAGGTTTTGCGCCAGATCACAGGTAACACGGCGATTTCTCACTGCCGCAGCCGTTATGGTCGATTGCAGGGTCTCCTGCAGTACTCCTCCCTCTCGTGGGAGGAGTTAGAGGGAGAGGGCACGATTGCAGACGAGATTATGCGATTGCCTATGGCTTAGGGTCAGGGGAACGACCGGTAATTACCTGCTCTATCAGGATCCGGCCATCAACGCCTCGAAGACCTTATTTGCTGGCTTGCTTCTCAGCCCAGTCGCCTGCGATGGGCACCCTCCACATCTTGCCTGTTCCCGCCTGGACTATCAGGATGATCCACAAGACGAACATCAGGATGCCGACAATCAGGGTCAGGACCAATGCGAATGACCACAAACCGGGCGCAAAGGTGGCTCCTGCGATGCCACCCATTAGCAACAAGAAAAGCTGCACTTGTGTCAGCACTCCAAATGTCATGATGGACTGCCAGGCGTGGAACTTGACGAAGCCGCTCTTCTTCTCAAGGACCACGAATACTATTCCCGTTACCCAACCGAGCACGTAGCAAAGGAGCCCAGCCACGTTGGCTGATAGACCTGTGCTACTCTCTGATTCGGGCTTGGGTGCGCCTTCAGATGGTGCTGGAGTTTCCGTCGCACCTAGCTTGGCGCCACACTTGAAGCAAAACCTAGCCGTCTCGGCATTTTCGGCACCACACTTAGAGCAGAACACATTCACCTCCCGGGACTAAATCTACATCGGGTATGAGAATGTGTCAATAGTCCCTAAGGTTTTTCGTCTATTTAGCGCAGAGCCCAGATTCCTCCCTTCGTTTAGTCGAAACGTTATCTAGTGTCCGCGTTGCTGCCAAGAATATGCCAGGCTTCAATGAAGTTCGAATTGAGGGGTAGCTTGTCGCGACGGATTTCAGCCCAAGATGGTCAAAATGCCCTCGCGAATCATCTTGATGGCGATGGCAGCTAAGAGCAGCATGATTACCTTCGATATAGCATCCACGCCAGTACGTCCCAGAAAGGCCACGATTCGACTGGCTTGACGGAAGAGCACCCACTGTATCACCAGATTGAGGATCAACGAAAAGAGCACAATTGCGATATGATATCGGCCCATCAGCAACAGGAGAGCGGCAAGCACAGCCGGTCCGACAACCAGAGGAGTGCCTAGAGGTACAACACCTATCGTTTGGGAGGCTGATACATCTCCGACTTCTACAGCCTTGCCGGTGATTAAATACCTGACCGCCAGAATCAGCAAGATGATGCCACCTGCCATTAGGAAATCGGTGACCTCGATGCCCAGAAGCGAGAAGATGGCTTTGCCGACAGCGACAAATAGCAGGCCTACACCGAAAGCAGTGAGCGCGGCCAAATTCGCAGTCTTCTTACGGTGTGTAGCTGTTCCCTCTTGTGTCAAGGCCAGAAAGATGGGCAAATTTCCCACGGCGTCCATGGCGACGAAGAGGGGGACGAAAGTCAAAGCTAATTGTTGAATAATGCCTACCATCTTATCTGAAGTCCTATTCTCCCAATTCCAGCCTTACAGGCTTGGGTGTAATCTTGCACAGACTTCCTCTCCCTAAATCTGCTCTCCGTATAGCTCCAGCAGACGAGCGGGACAGGACTACGGCGTAGGAAAGCCATAAGGGCTCTTGCAATTGCCTTCAGATTGGCTTTGGGTTTATGGTTGATTGCTCTCATTTCCTTAAGGCACTAAAGCAGATTTGGCAGGTCTAGTTCTGTCGCAGAACCCAGGTGGCCGAGGCCACGGTATCATCTTCGGCTAAGGTCATTAGCCTGGCTCCCCTGCCATTCCTGCTCTGAATAGGGACCTGCTCCATCGGTATATTTACCACGTTGCCCTTAGTTGACAGCATGACCAGGGAGCCCTGCGGAGAGACAAGCTTGGACAAAGCTAGATTGCCCGTTTTTGGGTTAACCCTGTAAGTCCTCACTCCCTTGCTGCCCCTATTGTGAACGGGGTAATTCTTTATGGGGGTCAGCTTGCCAAATCCCCTTTCGGTCACTGTGAGAACATAGGCATCGGGGAAGACAATGCCCATGCCAACTACATGATCGTCAACCAGCCGTATGCCACGAACACCGCCACTGGTTCGAGACGCAATCCTCAGGCCTTTGACCTGAAATCTGATGGCCCTCCCGTTCCGACTCACCAAGATGACCTCGTCTTCATCGGCAACTACGCCCGCTGAGGTCAGCTTATCCTTGTTTCTGAGCCCCATGGCAATAATGCCATTCTTCCTTATTGAGGCAAACGCACCCAGGTTAGTCTTTTTTATCACACCAGCCTCAGTAGCCATTAATAGGAACTTGCCGGCAGGAAAGCCTGCCATGGATAGTAACACAGTTACTTCATCTTCCAGGTTGATAGGTAGCAAATTGACCAGGGCTATCCCCTTGGCGGTGCGGGAGGCATCTTCGGGAACCTCGTAGCATTTGAGACAGTAAACCTTGCCAGTGCTGGTGAAGAAAAGCAGATTGTCATGGGTGTCAGTTACCAGGATGTGGTTGACTGTATCGCCACCCCGGGTTACCATTCCTATGATGCCTTTTCCGCCGCGGTGCTGCAGCCGATAAGTGTCGGCAGGAATCCTCTTAATGAAGCCCTTGTTAGTCAATGTAACCACCATGGATTCATGAGGGACAAGGTCTTCCGTACGAAACTCTTCGATTTCCTCTGATTTGACTACGGTTCGCCGATCATCGCCATAGTTGGACTTAAGCTCTTCAGCGTCCTGAGCAACAAGTGAGAATATCTTACGAGGATTCGCCAACAAATCCTCAAGATAAGAGATGTTCTTTATCACAGCGGCGTATTCCTCAGTGATCTTGTCCTGCTCTAGCTTAGCCAATCTACGAAGCGGCATGTCGAGGATAGCCTGCGCTTGGATTTGTGACATGGTAAATGCCGACATTAGATTGGCACGAGCGGCCTCTACCGTTTGAGACTGTCGAATAATCTTGATTACCTGCTCCAGATTGTTCAGGGCAATCCTGAAACCCTCGAGTATGTGAGCCCTATCCTTTGCCTTGTCAAGTTCAAACTGAGACCTCCTGGTGATGACCTGGAAGCGAAAGTCAATGTAAGACGTTAGTGCCTCTTTGAGGTTGATTACTTTGGGTTGTCCGTCAACCAATGCAACCATGTTGATGTGAAAGGCAGATTGCATCGTGGTATACTTATAGAGGCTATTAAGTACCTGTCGAGGTTGTGCTTCTTTCTTGAGTTCGATGACAACACGCATGCCTTCCCTGTCCGACTCATCACGGACCTCGGCTATCCCTGAAATCCTCTTCACTTTAGCCAGCTCTGCTATCTTCTCTACCAAAGCTGCCTTGTTCACCTGATAGGGAAGCTCGGTGACAAGCACCTGTTTCTTCCCTGTCTTGGTGGTGAATTCTCTGGCTTTGGCTCGCAGCACAATTCTCCCCTGTCCCGTAGTATAGGCGTTAGCTACGCCTTCTTTCCCCCAGATTATTCCGCCAGTGGGAAAATCGGGGCCTTTGACGAACCCCAGCAGTTCCTCTACGGTAGCTTGGGGATTCTCGATGAGATAGACGATGGCATCACATATCTCACTCAGGTTATGAGGAGGGATGTTAGTCGCCATTCCCACCGCTATGCCTGAGGAACCGTTGACTAGTAAGTTAGGCAACCTAGCAGACAGCACGGAAGGTTCCTGCAGAGAGCCATCGAAGTTGGGAACGAAGTCGACGGTATTCTTCTCGATGTCAACTAGCATTTCCTCGGCAATTCTGGAAAAACGAGCTTCGGTATATCTCATTGCCGCTGGCGGGTCATTGTCAACGCTGCCAAAGTTGCCCTGGCCATCAACCAGCGGATATCTTAGAGAGAAGTCCTGAGCCATGCGGACCATAGCTTCGTATACCGGAGCATCTGAGTGGGGGTGATACTTCCCCAGGACTTCACCGACGATGCGGGCACTCTTCTTGAAGGGGCTGTTGTATCGCAACCCCAGGTTGTCCATGGCATACAATACACGTCGCTGAACTGGCTTCAGGCCATCACGGACATCAGGCAGGGCTCGGGAGATGATGACACTCATGGCATAGTCCAGGTAGGAGCCCTTCATCTCCTCTTCGATATTCACGGGTTTTACTATTGCAGCTTCCATCAAATCTCAATTCCTCTTTCGCCGTCTTCACCAACGACGGTGAAACCTTCGGGCAAAGGCTCTTCTTCGGGGCCAAGCTCCTCCTCTTCTTCTAGATAGTCAGCCTCAGACACGGGCTCACCTTCGTCACCAATGATTCCTCGCCGGAGAAGGCCCTCTTTGATGCGCGTACGCAGATGCTCCGTAGCTTTGACAGGAAACGAAGGACGTCCCGCCTGGCTGGGATGTTGGTATACCTCTTTGATCAGGACCTGCACTTTGTCACCTTCTACACTAAGCATTGCCGCATCGTATTTATTGCCGCCGCGCATGAGTTTAATGAGGCGCAATCCTTGTCTCGGCTCTACCTCTCCCAAGTATTTTCCCCTCTCATTCGTCACGGTCAGGTTTTGCTTCTTTGCTTTCAAATACACCTGGTCACCGAATCCCATCTTAGCCAAAACGCTGGCTGGCGCCACATTGTGAAGATCCACTATCCCCGCCTTGCCTATCTCAGTTATGAAGAGGTCAACAGCCACTCTTCTGGTCTGAGCTTTCGGGGACGGAGCTTTCCGGGGGCTGCTCTTCAAGGTCGCCATGGACTGTGACAGGCTGATTAAACGAGCGAGATTCTTCTTGGCGATGGCATTCTCAGGGGCAAGCTCCAGAGCCTTATGATATGCGTCCTTAGCTCCAACGAAATCCCCTAATTCTGTCAAAGCCCTACCAAGGCGATTATAGGCCTCGACGTCGGAGGGGAACCTTTCGATGATATCCCTGTTTATCGCTCCAGCTTCCTCCCACTTCCCTTGCAGGGCTAGATCAATGGCTTCCTTGCTCAGTCGCTGTCTTAATCGGGCCTTTTCCTCTTCTTCCTGTTGGTACGAGGCTATGTACATGTCCATAGGCTTATCTTATATAGGGTGTCAGGCCAATATTGTCAAGTCTCCTTCTCTAGTTCGAAGGCTTGATGCAGCGCCCGGGCTGCGTCCTTGACTCGATCTTCAGAAATGATACAGGTGATCCTTATCTCGGAAGTAGTAATCAACTGAATGTTGATACCATGCTCATAAAGAGCGCGAAACATTCTGGCAGCATAGCCCGGTGCATTTTGCATGCCAGTACCTACAATACTGACCTTGGCCAACGTGGAATCGGAAGCACATTGCTTACCTCCGATAGATTTGACGACTGGCTCCACAATGGACATCGCTTTCAGCAAATCACCTCTTGCCACTGTAAATGTGAGATCGGTAATCTTATTAGTGCTGGCATTCTGGACAATTGTATCTACACTTATATTAGCTCTTGCCAGGGGTTCGAAGATTGATGCAGCAACACCCGGATGGTCGGGTACCCCAACGAGGGTGATTTTAGCCACATTGGTGTCGAGAGCAATACCACTGACTTTATTTCTTACTTCCATCGAAGCCTCCTTACGAATGATAGTGCCCGGGCTGTCGCTGAAGCTAGAAGCAACCAGGATGGGCACGTTGTGTAGCCAGCCCAGCTCTACTGCTCGATTGTGCATTACCTTCGCCCCGTAGGTCGCCAGCTCTAACATCTCCTCATAGCTAATGTCCTTCAACTTCCTTGCTTGCGGGACAAGACGAGGGTCGGCGGTATAAACGCCTTCAACGTCGGTGTATATCTGGCAAATCTCAGCACCCAGACTGGCAGCCAGAGCAACCGCCGTCGTATCAGAGCCGCCGCGACCTAAAGTTGTAATGTCCCTCTTCCCGGTCACTCCTTGAAATCCGGCTACAATGACAATGTTTTCCCTCTTCAACTCACTGACCACTCGCTTTGGGTCTACCCGGAGGATCCGGGCTTGGCTGTAACTGGAATCGGTCTGTATGCCCGCCTGAGCACCTGTAAGGCTAACTGCCTTGTAGCCCAGATTCCCTAGGGCCATCGCCAAAAGGGTGCTGGAAACTATCTCACCTGTGGACAAAAGGACATCCAGTTCCCTGTCACTTGGCTGCTCGCTGATCTGGTAAGCCAGCCTAATCAAGTCATCGGTGGTGTCTCCCATGGCTGAAACAACCACCACCACTTGATTTCCTTCGTCTTTGGCTTTAGCGACACGCCTAGCAACGTTCCTGATTTTCTCGGCATCGGCTACCGAGCTGCCACCATACTTTTGAACTATCAGAGCCATCTCTGTACCTCTATCTCACCTTGTTAGCTTGCCCATAATATCATAACCTTCGTCAATCAAGATGCCTGTGTGTTTGGCTTCTGCTTCGGTAAATCTCTTAGCCCCGCTGGCGGTGAATCCGGGCCCCCAGAGTAGAAATGGAACGGGGTCGGCAACATGGGTCTGAACCTCGATCGGCGTGGCGTGGTCAGGCACAACTAGCAGCCTGAGGGCACCCTTGTTCCACGAACGAAGCCGACTCACAATTTCCCTGTCTACCTTCTCAATAGCTTCTATCTTGTCCTTAGCCAGACCGGCGTGAGATGCCTCATCCGTTGCTTCCACGTGGATAGCCACCAGGTCATATTCCTCAAGTGCTTGCAAGGCGCCCATGGCTTGAGCGATGTAGTCGTTGTTCATGTCACCAGTCACACCAGGAATATCCAGCACTGCAATTCCTGTCATCCGCGCCAAGCCTCGCACAATATCGACTCCAGATATCGCTGCAGCGTCAAGCCCATAAGCCTGCTTGAAAGGCGGCATATTGGGTATCTTACTGCTACCCCAGAAAAGCCAGATCATAGTAGCGGGAATCTTGCCGCGTGCTCTGCGCTCCAAGTTTATTGGGTGGTCACGCAACACAAGCTCGGAGCGCTCCATGAGGTCCCGCAAAAACTCGCTCCCGGGGCCCTTGGGAAGAAACTCAGCAATGGGCTTATCAGGGATGTCGTGCGGTGGGGTGCAACTAGCCAGTAGGGTGTCTTCCCTCCCCTTTATCTTACATAAGTGTCTATAGCCCACGCCCGGATGAAAACGCAGTCCATCGTTGCCAAGCTTTTCATTCAAGCTGCTGACAAGAACCTGTCCCTCGCCGGTACTGATATGTCCACAACTATAGCTCCACATCCTCCCGTCGCGCACGGCTACCAGATTGCAGCGAAAAACGGCGTCTCCTTCTTCAACAGGCACGCCCATGCCATGAGCCTCAATGGCGCTTCGCCCCCGGTAGTATATCCGAGCGTCATAGCCTAACACGGACATACAGGCACAGGCGCTGCTGGGCTCCATACCTGGTGGCACGGTGCGGACTAGTCCGACAACGCCCGCTTGTGTCATGGCATCCATATTGGGGGTACGGGCCAGCTCCAGGCAGGTCTTCCCGCCATGTGCAGCCAATGGCCAATCGGCTGCTCCGTCAATGATTAAGACGCAGTACTTCATGCTTGTCCCCCATAGTTAAACATCATATAATAGCATAGACGACGGGGCGTAGCGCAGCTGGTAGCGCGCAGCGTTCGGGACGCTGAGGTCGGAGGTTCAAGTCCTCTCGCCCCGATTGGCTTAGTAAGTGGGCAGTACAGGCTACACATACCTAATCTGAGGAATGAAAACTCAGCGGAGGAAGGCCATGATGAAAGCCGGAATCGTTGGAGCCACGGGCATAGTTGGCCAGCAATTTCTCGTTGCCCTGAAGGGGCATCCCTGGATTCGAATTGCTGCCCTGGCTGCCTCCGAGAGGTCAGCAGGGCGGAGTTACAAAGAAGCCATAACCGATGTGCAGTCGGGGGCTCTGCGCTGGTTCTGTCAGGAACCTCCGGTAGAAGAGGCTATGGATATGCCTGTCCAGAATGCTCTGGAAATGGATATCTCCAAGCTGGATGTCATCTTCTCTGCTGTGGAGTCCGATCAGGCTAAGATTCTGGAGCCGAAATTTGCCAGAGACAAAGCGGTCATCAGCGCAGCCTCAGCCTTTCGCTACGATGAAGATGTGCCCATGCTAATCCCGGGCGTTAACTCCGAGCATGCCAAATTGATCAATGTTCAGAGAAAGGTCAGAGGGTGGAAAGGTTTCATTACTCCCATTCCCAATTGCACCACCACTGGTCTGGCGATAACGCTAAAGCCGATTTACGAATCGTTCGGGGTGAACGCAGTGATAATGACTTCCATGCAGGCTCTGTCAGGAGCAGGCAGGAGTCCGGGGGTAATAGGTCTCGACATCCTGGACAATATCATTCCCTTTATTGTCGGGGAGGAGGAGAAGGTGCAGCGTGAAACCCAGAAGCTCCTGGGGAGATTCAGGGGTAGTTCTATTAGCCCGGCCAAGTTCAATGTAAGCTGCACCTGCACCCGTGTTGATGTACGGGAAGGACACACGGAATCAGTGTTCGTCTCCACACAAAAAGCGTGTGATGTAGACGACGTTGTCAGGGCGATGAGAGAATACCGAGGCTTGGCTGACGAAGCCGGGCTGCCTTCAGCCCCCAAGCACATGATAATAGTCCACGAAGACCCGTTTAGGCCTCAGCCGCGACTCGACCGTGACGCCGAGGACGGCATGGCGACTGTGGTTGGTAGAATCAGGAAGGACAACGCCCTGGAAGACGGCATCAAGTACCTTCTGGTATCCCACAACACCAAAATGGGAGCAGCCAAGGGGGCAGTTCTTGTTGCCGAACTGCTTATCAGAGATGGGTATATTGCCTAGTCAGCTCCGCAAATGACTTACTGAAGGTTGGCACTCTTGTGAGTCCGGATACAGCAGGCCGATGAGGAGTCTGGGAAAGTTCTTCTCTCCTCTTGGAATGATCAGCAAGCCAAGGGCTTAAAATGAGGGACCGACGCCATTGAACAAGCTCCCTATGAAACGCAACCATTGACGGTGTGGGACATTACTTGCTTTAAGGGGATTTGCATGCCCGAAATCAAATTGGAATTCCTGGTTAAGCAGGTTGACATATCGAGAGGCGGCAGGAAATGAAAAGGGGAATGATTGTTGCGGTCATGGGGGTGGTGGCAGTTGTCTTGAGTATCTACGCAGTCATTGCGGCAACATCCTCTTCGATTCGCCTGGAATTCGATTTTCGTCATGGTGCGCAGGGCTGGCAAGCTGGCTTCGCTGAATACTCCCCTGAGATGGGGGATATGAGGCTTGAGGCAGGTATAAAGCCCTTGCCACCTGAACTGAAAATCGAGGGCACTGGCTACTACTTGCAAGGGATGAACCGCGCGGATGACCTCTTTATGTTCCTCAAGCGCCGGCTAGGGAGTGATGACGGAGTGGTGCCCGGCCATAAGTACCGCATAAAATTCGCTATTGTCATTGCTTCAAATGAACCCAGCGGTGCTGTTGGCATCGGTGGCGCTCCCGGCGAGTCTGTGTTTCTCAAAGCCGGCGGGTCCGCCGTGGAGCCCGAGGTGTACCTTGACTCTGATACCGGCCATTCTGACAGCGGCTATTACGTTATGAATGTGGAAAAGGGACTGGGCAACAGCAGGGATGGGACAGCAGCATCGGTAATGGGGCATATCGCCAACCGTCTTCGTGCGGACGAGATAGTTGATTGGGAGAATCGCCCCTACGTTTCCGTGAGACGCAGCCACATGCATAACTACACCATCACCGCCAGCCCGGATGGCGAGCTGTGGTTGCTGGTAGGCACGGATTCCGGATTTGAGGGGCTTACCGCCATCTACTATCAGAGCATAGCCGTTATCCTGACGCCCGTGAAATAGTGCTTCCTTGACATCTTCGCCAGAGACAATGGCCAAAAACGGGTCCAATGGTCATTGAGATCACAACAGTGTCTATGCCGTTGGTATGAGTCTCAAGATGTGAATTGAGAGAGTCCGCCTTCGCAAGGAATCGGGTCAACTCTACTTTTCTCCAGTCCTCACCCCTGTTTGCCGATCCGGCAAAACAGGGGTGACTCCTAGTGTCTCACGACAGTGGCGGTTTTCTCTTGTGCCAGTCCGTTGCTTGCTCGTAGGCAAAGGCGATGCGTAACAGCAATTCCTCGCTGAAGGGCTTGCCTATGATTTGCATACCTACGGGTAGGCCTTGTCCTGATCCTGCATGAACTGAAGGAGAAGCATCTTCAACGAAACCAACAGGTACGGAGATAGCCGGGATTCCAGCTATGTTCACCGGCAGAGTGCATATATCGCTTAGATACATCTGCAGGGGGTCTTCTAACTTTTCACCCAGCTTGAAAGGCACTATGGGCGAGGTTGGTGTGACCAGGGCATCGTATTTTTCGAATGCCTGGTCAAATTCGCGTTTTATCAGTGTGCGCACCTTCTGTGCCTTGACATAGTAGGCGTCGTAGTAACCTGCGGACAAAGCATAGGTACCCAACATTATGCGCCTTTTGACCTCAGCCCCGAAGCCAAATTGCCGCGTCCTCTCCGTTGTCTCGATTACATTACTGGCGTCTCGCTCGGAAAAACCGTATTTCACGCCGTCGTAGCGAGCCAGATTCGCTGACGCTTCGGAAGGAGCAATTATGTAGTAGATAGACAGAGCGTATTTGGTATGAGGCAGGGAGATATCCCAATCTATTTCTGCACCGAGTTCCCGAAGCTTGTCTATGGCGGCCTGCAAAGCGGCTCGCACCTGGTTTTGCATACCCTCGACAAAATATTCCCTGGGAATGCCAATTCTGACTCCTTTGATGTCTGGAATTAGTTGCCGGGTGTAGTCTGGGACAGGATAACGTACTGAGGTTGCGTCTTTGGGGTCGTGGCCGGCAATGGCATTCATCACCAGGGCACAGTCAGTGACGTCCTTGGTCAGTGGTCCAATTTGGTCGAGAGAGCTGGCAAAAGCGACCAAACCGAAGCGACTCACCAGCCCATATGTAGGTTTGAATCCCACCACGCTGCAAAGTGCGGCTGGCTGACGGATGCTTCCCCCAGTGTCGGAGCCCAGAGCATAGACACTTTCATCAGCAGCTACAGCAGCCGCTGAGCCACCGCTGCTACCTCCTGGAACACGGCTCAAATCCCAGGGGTTGCGGCTGACAAAAAAGGCCGAGTGCTCTGTAGAAGAACCCATGGCAAACTCATCCACATTCGTTTTGCCGACTATGACCGCCTTCTGTGCCTTCAGTTTCTCTATGACCGTCGCATCATAGGGGGGGACGAAGTTCTCCAGCATTCTCGAACTGCAGGTAGTCCTTATGCCCTTGGTGCATATGATGTCCTTTATCATGGTAGGCACGCCAGTGAGCGGGGCAATTGCACCGTGGGCCTTGATGTGATTATCGACTTCTTGTGCCTCTTTCAGGGCGATGTCTTCAACCACGGTGACACAGGAGTGGATCTTGCCCTCTACCTCTGCGATGCGCCTCAGTACGGATTTCGTCAGTTCTGTTGAGGAGATTTTCCTCTGTTTCAGAAGCTTGTGTGCTTCATGAATGGTTAGCTGGTGTAGTTCATTAGCTGCCATGTCTAGTACCTTTCCCGGAGATTGCGACGCCTGACGAATCTGCGCCAATCACCGCTGGTCTTGTTGTGCATCTCTTTAAGCCTCGGGCTGTATTGTATACCCGGAAATACCCCCACGCCTATGGGGTAGAACACTGAAGCTAGAGGCTCGCCGCAGCGGTTGCGGGAAACAAAGCCCGCCACAGATGGGAGAGCGACAAGAAGCAGGCTGCAATCAAAAGTGGGATTATCAGTGAAGAGCAGAGCTACGAGGAAAACAACAAAGAGAAGGGGAGCTGCCCCAGGCATCAGGAACACAGGAATCTTGGTTGCAGGGGATGCCCCTTTGCCGCTATGGAATCTGGGGAAAACGGGGAAGATATGGCCTGCTACGGCAGCTGTCCCGGTAATGCCATCCCGTATGATGTCAAAGGACGTTGTGAACGTAACGTCTGACGGCCGGTGCACCAAAGGAATTGCTCCTACGGCCTTGCCCAGGTCAGCCGGCGTTACCCGAAAGGCCTCCATACGCCCGACCTCGTGAAGGACAGTCATGGCGCGGATAATCTTGCCGCCGACCTCTCGGAGGTCTATCCCTTTTCTCAGACGGACGGTAAGATCTGATGCAGGAAAGGAGCCGAAGAAATAGCCAATTATGATGGCGATTACGATGCTGTTAATCATCGGTCTGACAGGCTCACTCAATAATTGCCTGAACTTGAAAACAGTCTCCCTGTTGCTTTGGTGCGTTTGACAGAATCTCAGCTTGAGAATATGAATCGGCCACCTCATCCTTTCTAAAGACGTTTTGTAGTGGGATGGTATGCGTTGCCGGTGGCACGTTGGCTGTATCTACTTGTCTCAGTATCTCGAATGTCTCCAGAATACCGGACAGCTGGAGGCTGAACTTCTCCACCTCCTCCTCGCTTAAGCCTAAGCGAGCAAGCCAAGCAATGTGCTTCACCTGTTCGTAACTGAGTTTCATCTGAGGTTGACTACTACATTATAACATTACACTTCGTAATATCGCAGAAGTTGCTTATCATTGGGGTCAAGGATTATAATGGATGGCCATGCAAATTCGAAACGTTGTCTTGTTATCACATCAGGGAGCCGGAAAGACTTCACTTGCAGAGTTTATGCTCTTCGCTTCGGGTGCCATTCAGCGTTTAGGTAGCGTTGCTGACGGCACCACTACCTCAGATTATGACCCTCTTGAGGTCGAACGTCGCATGGGCATCAACCTCTCCTTGTTGCCAATTCAGTGGCAGGGGATGAAGCTAAATATCATTGATACGCCGGGATATGCTGATTTTGTTGGTGAGGCAAGATCAGGATTGCGGGTGGCCGAAGGAGCAATAATCGTGATATGCGCCGCTTCAGGGGTGGAGGTAGGCACAGAGCAGATGTGGAGCGACGCTACCAAAGCGAATCTGCCGCGGTTAGTATTTGTTAACAAGATGGACCGTGATAATGCTGATTTCTTCTCTACTTTGAAGGGGATTCAGGCCAGGTTGTCATCAGAATGCTTGCCTCTTCAACTGCCCATAGGTTCACAGAAGGATTTTCAAGGCATCATAGATTTGGTGACCATGAAGGCTTACATTGGCGCAGACGCCCAAGCAGCCGAAATACCCCCAACACTCCAGGAACAGGCAAGAGCCAGCCGTGAGAAGCTAGTAGAGGCTGCTGTCGAAATTGATGACGACCTCATTAACAAGTATCTGGAGGGCGAAGCCATAAGCAACGAGGAAATTTTGGCTGCCATACGAAAATCCACTGTTGCTGGCAAGTTGGCGCCCGTCTTCGTTGGCTCCGCTTTGAAGGGCATTGGCCCACGGCAGATTCTGGATGGTATTTGCTCCTACCTGCCTTCGCCAGAGGAAAAGGGCGCCACTGTGGCCAGAAATGTGTCCACTGGTGATCAGGAGGAGATGAAGCCTGATTCTGCATCCCCTTTAGCTGGTCTTGTTTTCAAAACTGCCGCAGACCCTTATGTGGGCAAGCTCAGCTATTTTCGGGTCTATTCGGGCGTTATTTCCAGCAATTCCCAGGTGTGGAACGCCAACAAGAATGGCATGGAACGGATTGGTCAACTTTTCACCATGCTGGGCAAAAACCAACAGACAGTGCCACAGGTCGCCGCTGGGGATATTGGGGCAGTTGCTAGGTTGAGTCTAACCACTACTGGAGATACCCTCTGTGCCCGCGAGCACCCTGTGATACTGCCGGGTATCGAGTTTCCCAGAGCGAATTTCAGCATGGCGATACAGCCTCAAGCGAAGAGCGATTTGGACAAAATGAGCACTGTCTTGCCCAGGATCTGTGAAGAGGACCCCTCTCTCCAGATGCGTCGGGAGGCCGATACCAACGAGTTCATTATTTCGGGAGTTGGTGATAACCATCTGGAGATAACCAGGGAGAAGATACGCCGCAAGTTTGGAGTAGAGGTGAGGTTGGATCCGCCGAAGATTCCTTACAAGGAAACTATTACCGTGTCCACCAAGGCCGAGTATAAGCACAAGAAGCAGACTGGAGGGCATGGTCAATATGGGCATGTTCTCTTGGAACTCGAACCTATGCCTCGCGGCAGTGGTTTTGAGTTTGCCGAGAAAATTGTGGGCGGCGCAATACCCCAGAACTACATTCCCTCTGTGGAGAAGGGAGTCAATGAAGCCAAGCAGGAGGGAGTTCTGGCAGGGTATCCTGTAGTTGACGTAAAGGCAAGCCTTTACGATGGTAGCTTTCATCCCGTAGATTCCTCAGATATTGCTTTCAAGATTGCGGGAGCACAAGCCTTAAAGAAGGGATTATCTCAGGGACAGCCGGTATTGGTTGAGCCCATAATGAAGCTCACAATAACCGTGCCTGAGATGTACACCGGGGATATTACCAGCGACCTTAATACTAAGAGGGGGCGTGTGTTGGGAATGAATCCAGGTAATGGCATCAATGTCATTGAAGCTCAGGCGCCTTACGCAGAGCTACTTCGTTATGCACTGAATCTGAGATCACTGACTCAGGGGCGCGGTAGCTTTGTCATGGAATTTGGCCACTACGAAGAAGTGCCTGCCCACCTCAGTCAGAAGGTCATCGCTGAAAGGAAGAAGGCGGGGTAGCCACTAGCTATCAACTGACAGCCATTGCGTTTGCTTGGTCAGCAGACAAGAGCTTTTGCCTCAGCCTTCCCTAGCCGGCCAATAACTCTTTTAGCTTACCTATGAAAGCCGGGAGTACTTCCTCGTATTTGCCAACGACACCAAATTCCGCCTCCCTGAATATGTTCGCCTCAGGGTCCTTGTTGATGGCGATGATGTGCTTGGAGCCTGAACATCCCGCAGTATGTTGACTGGCACCAGAAATAGCCACGGCGATATAAACATCAGGGGCAACAATCTTGCCGGTGAGACCAATATGCAGATGCTCAGACACCCAGCCGTTATCAGCAGGAGGGCGTGAAGCTCCTACTGCACCATGCAGCAGATCAGCTAGCTCCTTCAGTATAGTTTGGAAGGGCTGAGGACCACCCATTCCCCTCCCTCCGGAGACAATCACTGGGGCATCCTCGAGCTTAATTCCGACCGCCTGTTCCTTAACAGTCTCTAATATCCTTGTGCGCACTTTGGACATGTCTATGTCAATCTTGGTGGGTTTGACCTCCCCTTTTCTTGAAGGGTCACGCTCCAGCGGTGACATTGTCTTGGCTCTCACCGTTACCATTTGAGGCATTGACTCGCTGGTGAATACAGCTTGAGCGTTGCCGCCATAAACGGGACGGGTTTGCATCAGCCGTTTTGTTGTCAAGTCTATGCGTAAATCGAGGCAATCCGTCGTCAGGCTGGTGCCCAGCCTGAACGCCAGGCGGGGAGCCATATCTCTACCCATGGCTGTTTGTCCTATGAGTATCACGCGAGGGGCACTGTCCCTGGCCACTTTCTCCACGACTTGCATATAGGAATCGGCTTGGTATTCTTTGAGGGCGGGGTGTTCCACTGCATGAACCTTGTCTGCTCCGAACGCGATTGCTTCTTTCGAAGCTCCAGCGACTGCATCGCTGGCCAGCAGGCAAGACAAGTCCTCCTTTGACTCGTCAGCAAGCTTCCGACCACATCCCAGTAATTCAGTGGTGATGGAAGCTAGCTTCCCGTCAGCTAGCTCACCACAGACCAATATGCCTTTGTATTCAGCCATTGTTTCCTCCTTAACTCTAGAGTAGTTTGGCTTCCCTGAGCCTCACGGCCAATTTGGCGCCAGCTTCCGCAACGGTCTCTCCTGCGATGATTTCACATTTGGATTCCTTGATCGGCTGGAAGAGCTTGTCTAGACGAGTACGCCTTCCGGCAGCGCCGAGTTTTGAAGGCTCAAGCCCAATATCGGCTGGCTTCCAGACTAAGGGCTGCTTCTTGGCTGCAGCCATGATGCCTTTCAAGGTAGCATAGCGAAGCGCTCCTATCCCACTGGTCACCACAATTACGGCAGGAAGTGTCACTTCAGTAACCTGATAGCCGTCCGGAATGACGCGCTCGACCTTCGCCTTCCCACCGCCGACTTCTACCTTGCGGGCTAACGTGACCGCCGGGATTCCCAGAAGCTCAGCAATGCCAAGCCCCACTTGTCCAGCATCCCAGTCGGAGGATTGTCTGCCGCAGAAGATGATGTCATATGTCCCTATCTTCTTTATTGCTGCGGCGAGGGCATTGGCAGTCGCCCAACTGTCGCCATCTTCGAAGGCTTTATCCTCGAGGAGGATGAGTTCATCGGCTCCTACGGCTAGCGCTTTCTTAATCACATCACGAACGAAGTTATTACCCAGACTGAGCGCAGTAATCTTGCCTCCCGCAGTGTCCTTGATTTTCAGCGCAGCTTCCAGAGCAAACTCCTCGTATTGTCCGATCACGGGTTTCACCTCGGGTGGCAAGGTCATTTTGTTGTCTACGACCTTAAACACCGAAGGCGGTGCTTCAGGATCAGGCACTTGCTTGCAACAAACAATCATATTAACCGGCATTTTCCGACCTCCTTGAAGGATTTTGCAACCGAAGGATGATACGGGAAAATTCGCCTCTTGTCAATAAACAGATCGAGTGAATTTGATATGATTGATTTTAGGGATGATGTGAGTATGACTATCTGCCCCGCGGAATTAGTGCTAGAATAGCCAGAAATCACTGCATAGAGGGCCATATGTCGTCTATTAGACAAGATGCGTGGAAGGTGAGTTCAATTGCCAATGGCAAGCTGACCTGGTTCTATATCGAAAGACCTACTTCTAATGAAGTTCAATTTCTGGCTCAGCGTTTCCACTTCCATCCTCTTGACCTGGATGATATCCTCAGCCGCATACAGCGTCCCAAGATTGACGAATACGATGATTACTTGTTTATGGTGCTCCATTTCCCGGTATTTGACAAAGAGAATCGTATAACCAGGCCCGGTGAAATAAACATCTTTATTGGTGAAAGCTACCTGGTGACCATCAATTGCGCTGGCGATCTCAAGCCACTGGCAAGATTTTTCCAGGAATGCGAGACTGACAAAGCGAGCCGCGAGCGATACCTGGGGCGAAGCTCAGGATTTCTTCTCTATCATATTCTCGACAGATTGGTTAACTCCTGCTTTCCCATACTGGACAAAGTCACTCAGAACATCGATGAGATGGAAGATGTTATCCTCACCAAGCCTGTTCCGGAGACTGTGCGCGAGATTTCCCTGATTCGCCGGGACCTGATTTCTTTCCGCCGCGTCATTCATCCTCAGATTGCGGTCATTGAGACTCTTGAGAAGGAGGATTATCCTTTCTTGAAAGAGGACCAGGAAGTCTATTTTGGTGATATCGCTGACCATATCCGCAAGATCTGGGATGGGCTGGAGGATTGTAAGGAAGTCGTGGATGGTCTTTCTGATACCAGTAATTGGTTAACCTCACATCGAATCCAAGAGATAATGCGGATACTGACCATCATAATGGGAATTCTGGCACTGCCTACGTTGATAGCTAGCATCTACGGTATGAATATTGCGCTACCTGGTAGCGTGAATTCGGGTAGCTTCCTGACTTTTGGCATCCTGCTGGCCCTTATGGCAGTTACAGCGGGCATCATATTCGTCTACATGCGCCGTCGGAAATACCTCTAATCCCTCCGGCGAAATCACCCTGAATTGCTTGACCAGCTATGGGAACCAGATTCATTGCCGATAACAATGTGGGCAAGCTGGCTCGATGGTTAAGACTGATTGGCTATGATACCCTGCTGTTCAAGCAAAAAGACGACGGTCAAATGATCAGGATAGCTCTCAGCGAAGATAGGGTAATTCTGACGAAAGACGCTCAGTTTATGAGAAGGCGCCTGGTTACAGATGGCAAAGTGAGAACTGTGCACGTCAAGCATGACGACCCTAGGCTCCAGGTGCAAGAAGTCGTGAGGACCTTGAAGCTAGACTATCATTTCAAGGCGTTCTCGCTTTGTCTGGAATGCAATCGAGCATTAGTAGCTCGGGATAAGGAAGAAGTGAAGAACCTGGTTCCCGCCCACGTGTTTGAAACTCAAGCTCGATATACACAATGTCCTACCTGTCATCGCATCTACTGGCCGGGCACACACTGGCAGGCCATGAGCAAGAGGTTACAAGACTATCAAGAGGATGCTGGCAAAAGCCAAGCTTCCACTTGATGCCCGTTTTGGCAAAGTCTCGTAGTGACACGGATTGAATAGTAGTGCTATACTCAGAACATAATGTCAGGAGGACGAAGGCATACCTCTATGTTACTAGCAATTGATATAGGTAACACCAATGTTAAGATTGGTATCTTTGACGGTGATGAGTTGAAAGCCACCTGGAACTTGGCCACTGGCATTCACCGCACTTCAGACGAGTACGGCGTGATATTGCTTAACCTTATGGAAGGCAAAAGGCTCTCGCCTTCGAAAGTGACCGGAGTAGCATTGTGCAGTGTCGTGCCGCCGCTGTTGCCCGCGTTTGTGGAATTGTGTCGGAAATATTTGAATACTAAGCCACTCGTCGTCGAAGCTGGTGTCAAGACAGGCATGCGCATTCGCCTGGATAATCCCAGGGAGGTTGGCCCCGATCGTGTTGTGGATGCTGTGGCTGCCCAGAACCTCTACGGAAGGCCGGTGATCGTCATTGACTTCGGCACTGCTACCACCTTTGACGTTGTTTCCCAGGAAGGTGACTATCTTGGCGGGGCTATTGCCCCGGGAATTGTTATAGCCACCGAAGCCTTGTATGCTCGTACGGCCGCGCTCCCCCGAATCAGACTAAGCCGCCCGGAGCAAGTGATCGGCAAGAACACTCTCTCGGCTATGCAATCGGGCATAGTATTCGGCTATGTTGGGCTTGTTGAGGGCATGATTCGGCGGATAGAGCAGGAATTGGGAAGGAAGACGAAGGTGATAGCTACTGGAGGGCAGGCTCAACTCTTAGCTCAGGAAGTACCGGCAATAGAGGTGGTAGACCCTGACTTAACTTTGGTTGGATTGCGCCTCATCTATGAAATGAATAAGGAGCAGTAATGCTTAGAAACAAGACCGTAGTTCTGGGAATAACGGGAGGTATTGCTGCCTACAAGGCAGCCGAAATTGCCAGCCAGTTAACTCAAGCAGGGGCCAAGGTGAATGTAATTATGACTGAAGAGGCCATCCAGTTTGTATCGCCTGTTACCTTCAGGGCACTTACGGGGAGGCCCGTCGTGACCGAAATGTTTGACTTGGCCTCTGAATTCAGTATTGAGCATGTTTCTCTGGCCAGAGCCGCCGACATAATAGTCATTGTCCCCGCTACAGCCAATATCATTGCCAAGCTGGCTGCTGGCATCGCCGACGATATGCTCTGCTGCACAGTGCTTGCTACCAAGGCGCCGGTGCTCATCGCCCCAGCCATGGAGACTAACATGTACAGCAACCAGGTAACCCAAGACAATCTGTCTAGGCTCAAAGCTCGTGGCTTCGTGGTTGTTGGTCCAGCCGTAGGCTGGTTAGCCTCGGGCAAAGAGGGACTGGGACGGCTAGCAGATAATAAGGATATTGTTGGCAGCATTTGCCAGGTGCTGGGTAGGGCTGGTGACCTGGCTGGCAGGCACATCGTGGTCACCGCCGGCGGTACTCAAGAGCCTATTGACCCCGTTCGCTACATCAGCAACCGCTCGTCCGGTAAGATGGGCTATGCTCTGGCTGAGGCAGCGCGTGACCGTGGAGCCAATGTAACACTGGTTACAGCCCCGACCTCGTTACCACAACCCGTAGGGGTTGATGTCATTCGAGTCAGCACAGCCGAAGAAATGCGACAAGCAGTGGGGAATGTGACTCTCCGAGCCGACGCGCTAGTTATGGCTGCCGCCGTAGCAGACTATCGCCCAAAAAAGACAGCTAAGGACAAGATTAAGAAAGGGAAGGCCGGACTGACCTTGGAGTTGGAGTGCACCACTGATATTCTGGGCACTATTGAGGGAGATCTTATCAAGATAGGCTTCGCTGCTGAAAGCAGTAATCTGTTAGCCAATGCCAAACGAAAGCTGCTCCAGAAGGGGCTTGACCTCATTGTAGCTAACGACATTACAGCTAGCGACAGTGGATTTGACGCCGACACCAATCGAGTAATCATCATCGACCGCAAAGGCGAAGTTGATGACTTACCCCTCCTGCCCAAACGGGAGGTAGCCGAGAAGGTCATGGACAAGGTGGCGGCGCTTCTTCCCAAACCAAAACGCCGGCGGCTAAACAAGCTTTGAATTGGTCTGTACCTTGAAATTTCCTTCCGCTGACACCTAACAGCTGAGATAGGTTCGGAGCTAATGTCTGAGATACCTAAAGCCTACAAGCCAGGCAAGATAGAAAAGAAGTGGTATGATTTCTGGCTCAAGCAGGGCTACTTTTGTCCTAAGAAAGACCAGAGTAAGAAGCCTTTTGTCATTATCATGCCGCCCCCCAATGTTACTGGGGAACTCCACCTGGGCCATGCTTTGACTGCCACATTAGAGGACATCATGGCCAGGTGGCACAGAATGAAAGGAGAGCCCACTCTATGGCTGCCGGGAACCGATCATGCTGGCATCGCCACGCAGGTGGTTGTGGAGCGACAACTGGCCAAAGAGGGACTCACTAAGGAGCAGATAGGTAGAGACCAGTTCACTAGGGTAACCTGGGAATGGGCTAACAAAAGCCGGGAGCATATCAGGCGGCAACATCAGCTCTTGGGCGCTTCTTGTGATTGGGCCAGAGAGAGGTTTACATTAGACGAGGGCCCGACCAGGGCGGTACGAACTGCCTTTGTCCGCCTGTTCAATAGGGACCTGATCTATCGGCGAGAACGAATCATTAACTGGTGTCCGCGGTGTCAAACCGCCCTCTCCGACCTCGAGGTAGAGCACAAGGACATTGCGGGTAGTCTTTACTATATTCGCTATCCTCTGGCTCAGGGCAAGGGCTTCGTCACTGTAGCCACTACTCGACCGGAGACTTTCCTGGGCGACACGGCTGTGGCTGTGAATCCCACAGACAAGCGTTACAGGAAGCTCATAGGTAAGATTGTCGTGCTTCCTGTTATTAATAGGCAGATCCCCGTAATCGCCGATGATGCTGTTGATACTTCTTTCGGCACCGGAGCATTGAAGATAACTCCGGCTCATGACGCCACAGATTTCGAGGTGGCCCAAAGACACATTCTGCCCCTGGTGGACGTTATGAACCCTGATGCCACCATGAACGAGAATGCCGGTCCCTACCAGGGACTGGAAAGGTTTGCTTGTCGAGGCAAGGTATTAACTGACCTGCAGGACAAGGGACTTCTGGAAAAGACCGAGCCTTATTCCCATTCGGTAGGACATTGTGACCGCTGTCAGACGATGATTGAACCCAGAGTGAGCCTGCAATGGTTTGTACGAACACAGTCATTGGCGGAACCTGCTATTGAGGCTGTCAGAGATGGCAGAATCAGGATAATCCCGGAACGCTTCACCAAGATATATTTCGACTGGATGGGAAATATCAAGGATTGGTGCATCAGTCGGCAACTATGGTGGGGACACCGCATCCCGGTCTGGTACTGTCAGGACTGCTCTGAAGTAACATGCTCAGTGGATGAACCGAGGGCATGCGTTCACTGCGGTTCCAAACAAATCATTCAGGACCCCGATGTCCTCGACACCTGGTTTAGCTCAGGGCTGTGGACCCATTCTACATTGGGCTGGCCCGAGGACACTGATGACCTTCGCTATTTCTATCCGGGCTCGGTTATGGAGACGGGCTACGATATCCTGTTCTTCTGGGTAGCGAGGATGATCATGATGGGGTTGGAGAATATGGGTGAAATACCGTTCCACTCAGTATACCTTCATGGTCTGATTAGGGATGAAAGCGGGGAAAAGATGAGCAAGGTGCGGGGGAATGTCACGGATCCCTCCGAAGCAATAGGCAAGTATGGCGTTGATGCTCTTCGTTTTGCTCTCACCTCTGGGACTTCGGCGGGAAATGATACAAATGTGGGCAAACCCAAACTGGAGTCCGGTCGCAATTTCGTCAACAAGCTGTGGAATGCCAGCAGGTTTATTCTTCAAACACTGGACACTGACGGATCACAGAGTAAGGCCGCGGAGCCACAACCACGAAGTATGGAGGACCTCTGGATCAACAGTCAGTTGAATCGCCTTATCAAAAGTGTCACGGAACTGATGGAGAGTTTTCAGTTTGGTGAAGCCGAGCAGCAGATTTACGATTTCATCTGGTCCAAGTTCTGTGATTGGTACATTGAGATTGTCAAGATAAGACTCCGCAGCCGATCAGCCGCTTCGCCTGTGCCCGTGCTGGTTGATACATTGGAAAAGTCGCTGCGTCTTCTGCATCCGTTCATGCCTTTTGTTACCGAGGAATTGTGGCAGATGGTGAAGCAGCGCCTGGGCACTGGGGACCAAATGGCTGCTTCTATAATGATAGCTCCTTATCCCATTGCTGATAATACGGCCTTCGCTCCCGAGGCGGAGAGGGTGATGGATTCCGTGATAGAGATTGTGCACTCCATCCGCAATGTTCGAGCTCAATATAAGGTAGGCCCAAGCAAGTATGTTGAAGCTCACGTTTATACTGATGAACTTCTTTCAAATCTTAGCGCTGAGGCAAGTGTGATAGAAGCGCTGGCCAAAGCTCGCCCCTTGAGCGTACGCGATCGTCAGGGACGGCCGTCTGTCAAGGACACTGACCTTGTTCTAGTTTTGAAGGAAGCTGAAGTAGTTGTGCCTCTGGCAGGCATGGTGGATGTCCTCGCCGAAGAACAGCGACTGGCAAGGGAAAGCAAGGAAATCGAGGAGAGAATTGCTCGGCTCAATGTCAGGCTTCGGGACAGCGCCTTTTTGAACAGAGCGCCAGTTGAGATTGTGGAAAAACAGAGACAGAAGCTCGCTATGCTTGAAGATAAGTTGAAGAGGTTACACCAGGAGCTATCTCAACTTGGCTCAGCATCGGCTGATGGCTAAGGCGGGAATCCGCAACGTAAAAAGACTAGCATCTGGAACTCCCAGACAGAACTCTACCCACAAGGCCAGCCTGGTATTGGGACTTGGTATTCTGGATTTGTTCAGGATTTGGAGTTTGAAATCTCGGAAAGAGGTTCTGTTAAAGCTCAGAAACTAGGATTCAGAATCTAACTCATGCGAAGAGCGGACTGGCTTGCCTTTGAGGGCTAAGATCTCATGTAGTTTCGTCAGGGCTTTCTTGGTGTCGCTAGCCACGCAGGACTTATCGCGCATCCTAATGCGATACTTGAATAGCCAATAGGTAAATTCATTAAGCTCGCTCAGTCTAATGGATTTAAGCTGTGGGTGGTGTCTTTCTTTTCTGAACTGCTTCAACAGGGCAGATTGAGTAGCGCCATAAATACGCCGGTAGGCCTCGTCAACCACTCCGTCATCGGTGTTCAAACCCAAAGTTCTCTTGTGTTTTCGTATCTCTTCAGTCACAGCCAGGATGAGGAATCCTTCCACAAGAATGCCATAAAGATAGTTTAGATAAGCCTGGTACTTCGAGGTGCCGATGAGGTTTTTGAGCTCTTCCTTAGATAATTCTCTCGGCGGCCTGTCGAAGAAGAGAAGGTTAATCAGCTCCTGCTCAGGGATAAGTCCATCGAGATCTTCACATAACCTCTCGGCCAGAACCAACCAATCGAAAGCCTCGTCGTCAATAAGATACTGGTAATGTCGCCCGGCATAGTCCTCTTCGGGACTTGTCCATAGACGCACGGCTTCAAGCAGGGATACATACCAGTCTCTGCCTTCACCAATAGCGCTTCTCAGTCCTTGGATTGCCTGAGTATCTCGAGTAGACACTCCAGCTACCTCCACAATGATTCCCCAAAATCAGCTTGTAGCTTTATCAGCCCGATGACTCCAGGCGGCCTCTCGTTCGTGACCAAGCGGGGTTCCTTGCTGTCATGAACCTATTTGTAATAGGCAGGGCTTACTGTTTTGTCGCCTCAGTAGGTTTGCGCAGCGGCTGAAAAGTGCCGCGGGCGGTTAACTTGGAGACGACCTCCTCAGCTTCCTTGATTGTCCTGTCTATCACCTCCTTGACTGTGGGTATGTCGCGAATAAGGCCCACTACCTGTCCACAAGCTACCAATCCTCGGTCAAGGGCACCTGTTTCGTAGACCTCGAGCCCTCTCTTACCGCTGAGCAGTGAGGCTAGTTCCTCCAGGCTGGCATTGCGTTTTTCCATCTCTACCACCTTCTCGGCCGTAGCATTTCTCAATACTCTCTCAGTGTTACGTAGAGAACGCATTACTAGCATGGTATCCCGTTCTGATGACTGTACCAACCATTCTTTCACCTTGGGATGGATAGCACATTCTTGTGTTGCCATAAATCGAGTGCCCATATTGATTCCGCTTGCTCCCAGCGCCAGGGCAGCCACAAGGCCACGCCCATCGCCAAAGCCACCAGAGGCAATAACCGGGATATCCACAGCATCAACAGTCAACGGAATCAAGACGAGAGAGGTAACATCTTCCTCGCCCGGGGCTCCGGCGCACTCAAAGCCGTCAATGCTGACGGCATCGCAGCCTATTCGCTGAGCGGTGCGGGCGAAGCGGACTGCCGTACACTTGTGTATCACCTTCACTCCCGCTGCCTTAAGCCGCCCCATGTACTGCTCGGGGCTTCTGCCAGCTGTCTCCACAACCTTCACCCCCGAATCGATAGCTGCGCTGATGTAACCGTCAATATCAATGGGGCGAAGGGTTGGCAGCAGTGTTATGTTCACTCCGAAAGGTTTGTTGGTGAGAGTTCTGGTCTTCTTGATTTCAGCAGCCAGTTCCGCGGGTGTTGGAAAAGTAAATGCGGTGAGGATGCCGAGAGCCCCGGCGTTGGACACCGCGGCTACCAGCTCCGCCCGGGAAAGCCACATCATTCCACCCTGGGTGATAGGGTACTTGATGCCTAGGAGCTCGGTTATGCGTGTCTTGAACATCGTGTTTCCTCCTTCTGATATTTGTTCTGATTATAGCATTTGGCTGGCTAATCCAGCATACCAAAGCAGGCTTTGATGTTCTTGTTTCCCCCTTGGAAACAGGTCTGTCTTCTCCACGAAAGACAGGGTATGAGCCGCATGCGAAGCATTGAGTCACTGTCATCGAGCCCGAACAGGCGAAGGCGCCGCCTGAGTTGAGAAGGTCTACAGCAATAATCAGCTCTTCCGATTCAAGAAGCCAAGTAATCTGTCTAGAGGCAAGGTATTCAGTATATGCTGCGGCTCACACCAGGCCCGCCGGGCGACTCCGACCCCGAATCTCATAGAGCCGAGATGAGCAATGCTGTGGGCATCGGTCCCGATGGCGAGCTTCACCCCCAATTCCCGGGCACGAAAAGCATGGACGTCCTTCAGGTCGAGGCGGTCAGGCATGGAGCTAATCTCCATAATCTTGTTATGTTTGGCCGCTGCCTTGAAGACAGCCTCCAAGTCTATGGCTACCGGCTCACGCTCTCCTATAAGGCGGCAGGTGGGGTGGGCAATCATGTCCACATCGGGATCCTCTATGGCTGCTATTACCCTCTGAGTCATCTTGTCTGCGCTCTGGTTCATGGCCGAGTGCACTGCGGCAATCACTATGTCCAGTTCAGATAGAATCTCGTGTGGCAGGTCCAGTCTGCCGTCTGCTCGGATATCAACCTCGATGCCCGCGAGCACACGGATTCCACTCAGACGCTGGTTAAGGGCTTTGATTTCAGCAACCTGTTGTCTCAGCCTCTCCATATTCAGGCCATGAGCGATACCTCGTCCGGCGGAATGTTCCGTGATTGCAATGTACTGATAGCCCATGTCCCGGGCCGCCAGCGCTAGTTGTTCCATGGAATCACGCCCGTCGCTCCATTCAGTATGCGTATGAAGGTCTCCCTTCATGTCGGATAACTCCACGAGCCTGGGTAGAGCTCCTCGCTCAGCTCTTTCTATTTCACCCTGAGCCTCTCTGAGTTCTGGTGGAATGTACTGGAGCCCCAGCCGATTGTAGAATGCCTCCTCTGACGCAAATCTCTCCAGCTTGTCTGTCGCTATGACGGTTATCCCATACTCGCTTAGCTTCAGTCCCTGCTTATGTCCTCTTTCTCTCAAGGAGATGTTGTGTTGGTTGCTCCCGGTGAAGTACTGAAGCAAAGAACCAAAGGAGTCGCGCTCCACCATCCTCAGGTCAACCTGTAAGGCGCCACTGACAATAACGCTGGCTTTGGTTGACCTTCGGGCCAACACCTGCCTAACCTGGGGCAGTGTGACAAAAGCATCTATGACGTTCTCGGGGTTATCGGCTGTGCCCATGAGGTCAATATCGCCCACTGTTTCCCGAAAGCGCCGTAAGTTGCCAGCGGGAGTGAGATTGCCCACATCGCGAATAGAGCGGAGAGCATCCATTATTTCCTCAGCGGCTGGTAAGGCCACGCCGATGGGAGTGCGCCGGTCCTTGCGCCGCAACGCTTGAATTTGGTGGAGGATGTTGTCAGCGGTCTTTTCGCCAAGGCCTGATAGTTGAGCCACCCGCCCATCGTTGATTGCCCTCTCCAGTTCATCTACCGAGGTTATCGCCAGTTCCTCGGAGAGCTTGTTAGCCGTCTTGGGTCCGATTCCGGGTATAGCCAGAAGACTGGTTATCCCCTGGGGAAACTCCGCCTTCAAATTTTCGTAGTAACCCAGCCTGCCCGTCTTTGTCAGCTCGGTGGTCTTCTTAGCTATTGCCTCACCCACGCCGGGAATACTCTGCAGGTCCTCCCCTTCCTCAACCATAACCTCCAGTTCTCTGGGGTAATGCTCGATGGCTCGGGCTGCATTCTGATAGGCGCGGATCTTGAAGACATTCTCCCCCTTAAGCTCCAGCAGGTCGGCAATGTCCTGGAATACCTTAGCTATGTCGCAGTTTCTCATGTACTTGCTCCCGTCCTCCCTCTCTCCTATTATACCCTTGTTATCCAGGTATCTGACACGGACTGCGCTTGCTGCGCATGATTGTGGCACAAACAGACTGTTCCGACCGTCGTTTGTGGTACACTTACTTTGCTGGTTGGCACTCGGGAATCAGGTATAAAAAAAGAGGTGTAGTCTGTCGCAATTGAAATGCAAACGTACATCAAAAACAGGATAGTAGGGGGCTACGACCTGAACTTTGCGGCTGTGGTTGGCATATCCACGCTGGGCTTGGTTCTCGAGCATTATCACCCTCTAGACATAGACTTTCCTCGGGCGACGGAGCTCATTTATTGGTTGCTGATGCCTCTGGCATCGGGCTGGTTGCTCTTCCGGCACAAGCCTTCCGATTACGGTGTCCGCATCGGGCGCTGGAAATCGGCGTTAATTCTCGTTCCGATCTGCCTTGCTGCCATGGCGCTGATTCTCTACGCTGCCAGCAAGATACCCGAGTTTCGCTCTTACTATCACAAGGATCTTATAGACTGGCCCGAGTTGCTGCTCGACACTGCCCTATATATGTTTGCCTGGGAATTCATGTTTCGTGGATACATGCTGTTTGGCCTGGAAAGATCAATAGGCGGCAGTGCCATCTTTGTGCAGATCATTCCCTTTGTACTGCTTCATTTCGGGAAGCCCTTTCTAGAGACGCTGGCCTGCATTCCAGGGGGCTTTGCTTTCGGCTACATCGCATTCAAGACGAGGTCGTTTCTGCCTTGCTTCGTCATACACTTCGGCATGTACATAATGATGGCCTCTTTTGTGAACTGACTAAGAAGGGGTCAACTTCATTTTTCGGTTCGGCTCAGCATTACACTTCCTCGGTTGGAAACAAGCCGCCACCCTGCATTTGGGAAATGCACGATAGATATCTGTCCTGAGAGTCGGGGTAGTCACAGATTGCGGGAAAAACAGAGTTGACCCCATTTAGGGGAAGTAGGGGAGCACATTGGCGGGGAATAGTGCCAGCAGGACGCCGACAATTGCTGGCCACTGAGCAAGGTATATCCCGAGCGGATGTCTTCCCGGCAGAGTCAAAGCCGAGACAACCCGGTTGTTGAAGTCGGGAATGTCGAATCTTCTGTTTCCTTGCGGGTAGAGAATTCTGCCGAAGAACATCCCGGCCAGGAAGAGACCGAACCATGGCAGCATCGGCATGTAGTCCATTATTCCCCCAAAGCCGTGGGGCATGAGCCCCAGCCAGAGCAGCCACGGGAAATCGAAGCGTATGTCCCGGAGGTAGAAACCGAGTACCATCAAGGCGATGCCCAGAATCAGGTTGACGAAACGGAATCTCAAAAAGAAAGGGGCGAGTATGAACGCAAGCCCGAAGAAGTGGAGCACGCCGAAGCGAACATAGTCTGTCCCCGGGATCAGCCATGTAGCCAGAGTAATCCCCATGCCCATGGCGAATATCTGCAGGCCCCTGATCATAAACGGCTTGATTCTCCTTGACCTGGAGTGAGCGATTGTGAGCGAAACTCCGGCCAGGAAGATGAAGGTGCCGCCGCCAAAGGTGAACCACACCCAGAACCTGGGATACAGATACTGGGCGGTCTGGCGGATGCCGAAGTAGTCTATTAGAAGGAGCGTGTGGTAGGCTATCATGACTGCTATGGCGTTGGTGCGTAGGAGGTCTATCTCCCAGAAACGGCTACGCTTGATTGTGCTGGTCTGAGTGGTATCCGCCATCCGTAGGCCTTTCGGGCAGGATTCTATCATGTTTCGGTCATTATTGTCTCGCGCTCAGGAGTTTCCAGGATTTCGATGTAATCGTAGTATAATAGGATTGTGGCGAAAGAAGAGAGGCAGCTTCTGCTGCTCTTTGACGGCAATGCTCTGGTGCACCGCGCTTTTCACGCCTTGCCTCCGCTGACTCAATCAAGGACGGGAGAGATGGTCAACGCCGTCTATGGCTTTGCCAGCACGTTGCTCAAGGTGGTTGCCGACTTTAAGCCAACCTACTGGGCTATCGCCTTTGACCGCCCGACTCCCACCTTCAGGCATGAAATGTTCGAGGAATACAAAGCCCAGCGTCCTGCCACGCCCGAGGAATTGAAAAGCCAGCTTAAGAAAGTGCGCCAGCTGGTGGAAGCCTTCCACATTCCTGTTTTTGAAATTGACGGCTTCGAAGCCGACGACGTCCTGGGCACGTTGAGCAGGCAGGCTGATGAGCAGGGCATTGAGACCATCATTGTTACGGGGGACAATGACATGCTGCAAGCTGTCTTGCCTCGAGTGAAAGCCCTGGCCCCCCGGCGGGGCTTCGCAGATACTGTCCTCTACGATGAAGAAGCAGTGAAGCAGAAATATGGCATCAAGCCCGAACAACTCGCTGACCTGAAGGCACTGGCTGGCGATGTCTCGGACAACATACGCGGCGTGCCGGGCATCGGTGAGAAGACAGCCGCCAAGTTGCTTCAGCAGTACGGCAGCCTTCAGGGAATTTACGACCACATCGCAGAGATAACGCCCAGGAAGTTGCAGGACACGCTACGCGAATATCGGGCTCAGGCTCTTCGGAGCAAAGAGCTGTCCACAATAGTCAAAGATGTCCCTGTGAAGCTAGACCTGAAGACCTGTCAGGTCAGCCACTATGACCGTAACAGCGTGGCAAAGCTTTTCCAGGAGCTTGAGTTCATCAATCTGCTACCACGATTGCCCCAGGTGAAGGGCGAGAGCTATCAGCCCTCAGCAGTCAGGTCTCACATAGTGAACAGCGAAACGAGCCTGGGACAGCTTATGGGTGAGTTGGAAGCAGCGCAGGACCTCGCTATCGAAGTTGAAACGACCGTGGAGAAGGCTATCACTGCGGACTTGGTAGGCATAGCCATATCTCCAAGCCGCGGGAAGGCATTCTATATCCCTCTGGCGCACCAGGGCTTAAGTCAGCCGCCGCAGTTGTCGCTAACCCAGGTCATAAGCCGACTCAAGCCAGTTCTAGAAAACGCCAGCACAGGCAAGATTGCTTATGACGGCAAGCATGTTATGGCGGTGCTGGCTGGTTGCGGGGTTAAGATTGGGAATTTGAATTTCGACCCCATGCTCGCTGCCTATCTCCTTGGGGAAAAAAGCCTGGGGCTCAAAGCGCTCGCCTTCAACAAGCTGGGCATAGAGATTACAACTATTGCTGAATTGACTGGCGCCGGCAAGAAACAAAGCTCCCTGTCCCTGCTGGATGCGGGCCGAGTTGGTGACCACGCCTGTGTCGCTGTGAACACTCTTTGGGGTCTGAAAGAGAGTCTGGAAACCGACCTGCAGAAGCAGGGACTGTGGCAGCTTTTCACCGAAGTTGAGATGGCTTTGATTCCGGTTCTGGTGGCTATGGAGAAAAACGGAATCCTTCTGAACACCGAGCTGCTCCATGAGATGTCGCAGGAATTGGGAAAGGATTTGGTGAGACTGGAAAAGGAAATCTATGGCAGCGTCGGGCACCAGTTCAACATCAACTCGCCCCAGCAATTGGGTAAGGTACTCTTTGAGGACCTCCGCTTGCCCCAGTCTCGCAGGACGAAGACGGGCTATTCCACCGAAGCCTCGGTAATGGAAGCTCTGAGGGGCGTTCATCCCGTAGTGGAACTCATACTGCAGTATCGCCAGCTCAGTAAGCTCAAGTCAACCTATGTTGATGCCCTGCCCGCGCTCATTAACCGTAAGACGGGAAGGGTGCATACCACCCTCAATCAGACGGGCACGACCACTGGCAGGCTCTCCTCCAGCGACCCCAACCTTCAGAATATACCTATAAGGACCGAGATGGGGAACAAGATAAGGAAGGCCATCGTAGCTCCGCCCGGGGCATACCTCTTGAGCGCTGACTATTCGCAGATTGACCTGCGAGCTCTGGCGCACCTTTCCCAGGACCCGAGTCTCATCTCCGCCTTCGCCGAGAACGAGGATATCCATGCTACGACCGCCTCCAAGATCTTCGGCATCCCAGTTGGCGAGGTGACTCCTGAAATGCGCCGCAACGCCAAGACTGTCAATTTCGGAGTCATCTATGGCATGAGCGATTATGGATTAGAACAAGCCACCGGTCTCAGCCGGGAGGAAGCCGCCCAGTTTATCGCCCGGTACTTCGACAAATATCCCAAGGTGAAGGAATACCTGGAAACCACCAAGGAGCAGGCGCGCAAGCTGGGCTACGTGCAAACAGTGCTGGGGAGGAGGCGCTTCCTGCCCGAAATCAACTCAGCCAACCGGATGGTCAGGGAGGCTGCCGAGCGCATGGCTATCAATGCCCCGGTGCAGGGCAGTTCCGCCGATATCATCAAAATCGCCATGATAGATCTATACCGGGAGATGGAGAGACGGAATCTCAAGAGCAAGATGCTGTTGCAAATACACGACGAGTTGCTCTTTGAAGTGCCCGAGGCGGAGGTGGAGGAAATGAAATCCCTGGTTGGTGACCTCATGCCCAAGGCTTTCTCACTTCGTGTTCCTATGAAGATAGACATAAAGCTGGGCAGAAACTGGGCCGAGATGGGATGAAATGCCTGAACTGCCTGAAGTAGAGACAATTAAGAACGAACTTTCGCCCTGGGTTGTGGGACAAAGCTTCACGAAAGTCACGATTCTCGACGCCAAAGTCGTGTGCGGTGGTTCTGCTGAAGAAGTCCGCCTAGGATTACTCGGGCGGAAGGTAGAAAGCCTGGGACGCCGCGGAAAGTATCTCATCTTTCGCCTATCGGATGGCAGGTCGCTGATTATTCATCTAAGGATGACTGGTAGCCTGCTGGTAGACCCAGAAGATGTCGACTGCTATGTGCGGGCGCTGTTCCACCTGTCAAATAGATGCCGTGTTGCTTTCAGGGACAGGCGTCGGCTGGGAAAGATGTGGCTGGTGGAGGATGCTCATTGTGCGGTCGGCAAACTGGGTCCTGAACCTTTCGACGAGGGCTTCACGCCGGACGCTCTTCAAGAGAGATTAAGTCGGCATCACATCCCCATAAAGGCGGCGCTTCTCGACCAGCACATCATCGCAGGAGTCGGCAATATGTATGCTGACGAAGCCCTCTTTGCCGCTCGCATTCACCCTCGAAGAAAAGCCGACGAGTTATCGGGCAAAGAGGTGCGAACTTTACATAACATTATCCGCCAAATCCTTCGGAAAGCCATCGGCAGCAAGGGCGCCAGCGTGGACACCTACGTTAGGCCCGGGGGCGAGCTTGGCACAGCCCATTCTGATTTCAAGGTTGCTCATAGAGGAGGCGAACCCTGCCCGGTTTGCGGCAATATCATCGAGCGGTGCGTGGTGCGCAGCCGCGGCACCTACTTCTGCCCC
>JBBIMO010000003.1:0-74981 GCA_037444365.1 Chloroflexota bacterium | reverse complement strand
CCCCTGGGGCGACTCGAACGCCCGACACGCGGTTTAGGAAACCGCTGCTCTATCCTTCTGAGCTACAGGGGCACGCTACTTTTCCATTGTAGACTGTACGAAACTTTAAGTCAAAGGCTGAAATTCCACTCTGTGCCCCGGAGTCTCATGGTTGCTTTGCGGCGTTTGTTAACCCGTGATGCATTTAGAGACTCTCAACAGATGTACTTCCAAGTACTGGTTGCCCATTATGGAAGGATGCGTTAGATAAAAGAGTGTGGCAGGTATGTGCGAGGAAAAACAAAGAAAGCTACATTTAACCTGCATACTGACGTGTCGGCAGCCTTAGATGAGATGATGGCTCAAGGGATGGCACCCAGCAGGAATGCTCTGGTTGAGCAAGCGTTGAGCAGGGAGTTGAGGAAACTGCAGAGACAGGCAGGGCAAAGGCTATGGCAAGGCGGGGCCAGAGACACTTTGTTGCTCAAGGACATTGACGATGTCGAGGCTGCCTTTCGAACTGCAGACGCCGAAACTGCTCGGAGGATAGGTTGATGGCGGGGCGGCGTCCAAAGTCTATTGTAATGGCGCATCAGAGAAGAACAATCTCAAAACAGCGACTGGGGGGATTGTTTGGCTATCCTGACGATGCCCAGCTTCGGCATGAAATACATCGAGCTGTCAAAGAGCACTCGGATCTGGTATGAAAGGTGACAGTTCCCGAAGGGCGGGACAGCTGGCTTTCCCGAGTTTCATGGTGGAGATAGGGGGATTCGAACCCCCGACCCCTGCGATGCGAACGCAGTGCTCTCCCAGCTGAGCTATATCCCCGAATTCAATTCTAGCAATACCCCGAGTCAAAATCAATTCGGCTGGATTCTTGCCTCTATGAGGCGACACTGGTATACTGGGCGCAAGCTATGACCTATGAAATAGTCATTGGCCTGGAGGTTCATACCCAGCTACTAACCAAGAGCAAGATGTTCTGTAGCTGTAGCGCTGACTATGCCAGCGCTGCGCCTAACACCCACGTCTGCCCCGTCTGCCTGGGCATGCCCGGTGTTCTCCCTGTGATCAACGAGCGAGCAATAGAATACACAGTAATGACTGCTTTGGCTTTGAATTGCGCAATCCCTGAGTACACCAAATTTGACCGCAAGAACTACTTCTATCCTGACCTGATGAAGGGTTATCAGATCTCGCAGTATGATGCCCCTATCGGGAAAGGAGGCTGGCTGACCATTGATAGCAACGGTAACAGGAAGAGGATCAACATCACCAGGGTGCATCTTGAAGAAGATACAGCCAAATTGCTGCACAGGGGAGATCACAGTCTGATAGATGTGAACCGCTCCGGCGTGCCTCTGATGGAGATTGTCGGTGAGCCAGAGATAAGCTCTCCTGACGAGGCGAGGGATTATCTTGTCAGGTTGCACAACATCCTGCGTTATCTGGGAGTGTCCACCGCTAATATGGAGGAGGGAAGCTTCAGATGCGATGCCAATATCAGCCTGCGTCCGTCGAATAGCAGGAAACTTCTGCCCAAGGTGGAAGTCAAGAATATGAACAGCTTCAAGGCTGTTTACCAGGCCCTGGAGTACGAGGCGAGACGACAGGCCAAAATGCTTGACGAAGGACAAGAACTGACACAGGAGACCAGAGGGTGGGCAGAGGAGACAGGCGTAACGGTGCTCCAGAGAACCAAAGAGTATGCTCAGGATTACCGGTATTTTCCCGAACCCGATTTGCCTCCACTGGTTCTGGATCGAGACTGGATAGAGAAAATCAGAGCCAGGCTCCCTGAACTGCCCGAGGCACGCAGAGACCGATTCATGGCTGAGTATGGCTTGCCCTTGTACGATGCGAGTCTTTTGACCAACTCAAAGCCGATGGCGGATTACTTTGAAAAGTGTGTTAAGCTGATGGATTCCAGCAAGGCGAAGTCTGTTAGCAACTGGCTTCTGGGGGATTTCAGCCGGTTGCTTAACGCTACCAATACTGAGGTTGAAAATGTTAGAATGAAGCCGCACCATCTAGCGCAAATGCTGGGCATGGTGGATAGCGGGGCTATAAGCGGACCTGTAGCCAAAGTAGTGCTGGAGGAGATGTTCCACACCGGTAAGAGCGCCAGCGAGATTGTGATGGAGAAGAGGCTCAGCCAGATTGGCGATGCCGCTGAAATAAGAGGAGTGGTCAAGCAGGTGCTGGCCAATAGTAGCGAGGCAGTGGCAGACTATGCCGCTGGGAAACAACGAGCTTTGACGTTTATCATAGGGCAGGTAATGAAAGCCACGGAGGGAAGGGCCAATCCGGGCATGGTACGAGAGATTATTATCAAGGAACTAGGAGGTAAATGAAGTGCCGCCGACTTATCTTATGGTTGCTCAGATGCTGATATCAATAGCCTTAGTTGCTGCTGTGCTATTTCAACTGCGGGGTGGGGGCATAGGGGGTGGGCAGGCTGACTCGGTGTATCGCACACGGCGTGGCATAGAAAGCACCCTTTTCAAGCTGACTATCATCTTAGCTGTCGCGCTTGTTGTCCTTGCTACCCTAATTGCTACCCAGGCTTAGTGTCTTTAGATGGGTTCCATAGTAACTCTGACCACCGACTTCGGTTATGACGATGCTTATGTCGCTGCTGTGAAAGGTGCCGTTTTGAGCATCAATCCTGAAGCTAATATCATAGACATCAGTCATTCTATTAAGCCACAGAATATCCTGCAGGCTGCTTTTGTGCTGAGCGTCGCCTACCGTTACTTCCCCAAGCAAGCAGTGCATGTGGCTATTGTTGATCCTGGCGTGGGTAGTGAGCGCCGGGGGGTAATACTGAAGACGCCTGTGGCCGTGTTTGTCGGCCCGGACAATGGCATCCTTAGCTACGTAATCGATGATCTGTTCTCCGTGGAAAGTCGCTCACCGACCGAGCAGAGTCACGACCTTCAGGAGGTAGTGTTCAAGAAAGGTCTTGAAGCTGCAGCTATTACTGACCCTCGGTTCTGGCGGCATCCGGTCAGCCCTACCTTCCATGGAAGGGACATTTTTGCTCCGGTGGCTGCAGGCCTTTCCTTAGGCATTTCTCCTTATGAATTCGGGGAGAAAATCAACTCCCTGCATATACTTCCTATTCCCAAACCGTCAGTTGATTTAGAGGGTGCTCTGGTTGGTCGAGTCATACATATTGACCACTTTGGCACGTTGATCAGCAATGTCAAGAGCAATGCTCTGTCTGGAAAAGATGTCAGGATTGAGGTGGCTGGTTGCTCTATTCAAGGTATTAGCCACTACTATGCACAGGGAGAGGGGATAATGGCTATCATGGGCAGCAGCGGCTACCTTGAGGTATCTCTCAGGGACGGAAGCGCCTGTGACTTTCTGGGCGCAATAGTGGGAGACGAAATAAAGGTGATTCCAACGGCGTAGTCGCAGGGCGGCGGAGGTCTTTTAGGTCGGCGTACGACGGGTGGTACAATTCCTCTTAGCAAGACAGGTGTAACAGTGGTAGAATGGTGTATGTTGAGCCAGGTATAGGGTTCGACAAGAGAAGCTGATGAATAGAAGAAGCCTTGCAACCATGGTAATTGCGGTGGTGGGAGTGTTGCTCCTGGCTTCGTCTTGCGCTGGCAACTTCGCGCCAGTTATTAACAGCCTGGAAGCTAAGCCAAACTACTGGACTGCTCCCTTAAGTAGTCTCCAGGTGATTTGTAATGCTTCAGACCGCGAGGGTGATGATTTGAGCTATCAATGGTCAGCCAGTGGCGGTAGTATTGCTGGCGCGGGTGCAGTTGTAAATTGGACGGCTCCCCAGGCAGTTGGCATGTACGATGTCAGCGTTGTCGTCAACGATAGTCAGGGCAGGAACGCAACAGGATTGATAACTGTCGTTGCGTCAAACGGTCCTCCGCCAGTGATTGAAACTTTGAACGTTACTGCCGCGCACAAGTACTTGAAGGAGAGTCGTCTCGGGTATAAGGTCGCCAAAGCATACAATTATAGCATTGAGTGCATTGCCTCAGGGACGCCAGAACTAGCCTACGAATGGTCGTGTACAGGCGGCAGTATTTCCGGCAATGGCTCCTTGATTACCTGGACTGCTCCAGATATGGTATGCACGGTGACAGTCACTGCGAAAGTGTTCGATGGCGTGGGCAATTGGATTAGGAAGAATGTGATCCTGGAAGTGGTGACCTGCTCAGAATGTGAATTTTGATGAGTCCGCGAGATTGATGGAATCTTCAACAGAAGCAAGTATGACCTTACAGTGGTTGCATGGCACTCTTTTATATGAAAGATAGCCCGACGGGTTCCTCAGACGCTAGTTTTCATCACCTTTTGAAAGTGATAATATATGAGCTTTGGACAGCGGCTTGAATGACCAGGCCTAACGAGGGAGAAACTGATGAATAAGAGAATGTACCTGATAGTCGTGGGAGTTGTGGCGGCAACAGTGTTGCTCACAATGCTGTTTTCTGCCGCGCTGGAGAATCATCGCCCGGCTATCATCAGCCTGAAAGCTGAGCCGGATAGAGTTCCTCCCCGGGGAACCTGCCAGATTGTGTGTAATGCTACAGACCCCGATGACGACGAGCTAAGTTATGGCTGGTCAGCTGGTGGAGGCACGATAAGTGGCAAAGGACCCGTGGTTACCTGGACTGCTCCTGGCTCTGCTGGCTCCTACAATGTCACCGTCATCGCGCTGGATAGCCGCGGTGGCGCAGTCACTGCTAATGTCACTATTACAGTTAAACGCAACAATGTGCCTACCATCAGCAGTCTGGTAGCCAGCGCGAACTGGACCTTACCTGCGGTCAGTCTTAATGTGACCTGCAATGCCTCAGACGCTGATGGAGATAAATTGAGCTATGAATGGTCAGCCGACGGAGGTGATGTTTCTGGCACCGGAAGTAAAGTGACCTGGTCTGCCCCCCAGACGGTGGGCACATACAATATCACAGTTGTCGTCAGCGACGGCCATGGCGGATCGGTCACCAGAACATTGCCCATTAGTGTAGCGCTGGAGCAACCACCGATCATCGAAGCCCTGCGCGTCACAAAGGATCGTTATGGGCATTGCTTTCTGAAGGCATACTCGTGGGGATATAAGGTCGGGCAGGGGAAGAAGTACGATATTGAGTGCGTCGTTGCAAACACGAGTGGTGAGGTATCTTACGAATGGTCATGGGAGGATGGCGAGGTTTCTGGAGGGGGCTCTATGATTACCTGGACCGCCCCGAATACGTCCGACGAAGTTACAGTCACGGTGACGGTGTCTGATAGTGCTGGTAATAGGGGGGCTATGAACGTCATTCTGGAGGTGGTTAGCTGCAACTCATGCACTTTCCCCGGCTGCGCAGGATAGATGGCGGTGCTAGCTAGAGAGATAGGCTCCCCAGCGAAGATCCGTATGTTTTGTGCCGTTCACACGGCATATCCTAAACAGCTGAGGTTGTATTAATCAATGTCCAACAGGGTGACCACTTTCTTCAGAACAACCTTCCGGGACCGCTTCAAGAGATATCTGATCATATCACTGATCGTCGTGGGAATAGTCGCAGGATTCACGAGCCGGGGAATGTCAGATATAGGTGACATCAATTTCTTCTACCTCCCCGGCTGCTCACACTGTGAGGAACAAGAGCCATTTAACAAGAAGTTAGAAGCTAAGTACTCAATCAACATTACACGTCACGACTGCACTGTGCCTCAAGCATACTCCCTATTGTCTCAAATGCTTGCGGAGCGCGGTGTAGAAGACGAGCCAGCCTTTCCCATAACAATCTTCGGGAATCAAGTGTTTGGTGGTTGGGAATCCGAGCAGACAACTGGCAGAGCCATTGAGGAGGCTCTACAGCAATGTCTGGCTGGGAACTGCCCGGAACCAGCAGGCGATACGGGCGGAGATAACGGAGGCGAAGTCAATCTGCCCATAATAGGGAAAATAGACCCTGCAGGTTACTCGCTTCTGGGTCTGGCGGTAGTTCTGGGGCTTGTGGACGGCTTCAACCCCTGTGCCATGTGGGTGCTTGTTTACCTCATATCCCTGGTGGCGACTTTGAGGGATAGAAGGAGAATATGGCTGATTGTTGGCTCTTTTGTTCTGGCTTCGGGAATCCTGTACTTTGTATTCATGGCAGCGCAGCTTACCGGGTTTCAGCTGGTTGGCAGACTCCTTGGTTACGTCAAGCCAGTGACAATTGTCATTGGGCTGGTAGCTCTAGGTGGAGGAATACTGCAGATGAAGGAATTTGTCCAGACAAAAGGGGCGATTGTCTGCAAAGTTACCGACCAGGACTCTCGAGCAAAGACCATGACCAGGGCACAGAAGATTGTGTCCTCCCCGATAACCCTGGGAACGATAGTGGGAATTATAGCCCTGGCATTTGTGGTAAATTCCGTCGAATTTGCTTGCTCCTGGGTGGTCCCCACGACTTTCACTGGGGCACTGTCCCAAGCCAGCCTGACTACGTTTCAACGTTATGCCTACATCTTGGTATATGATGTCTTCTTCATGATTGACGATACTATTATCTTCGGTACAGCGGCTTTGGCTGCGAGCTCAAGCCTGGGAGAGCGATACGCAAGGTATACCAGACCGGTGGGTGGCACAATACTGATAGTTCTGGGGATGTTGCTCCTCGTTTGCCTTTACGCCGCTCGGTTCGCGTTTCTACAGCCTCTGTGCAGTGTACTGCGATAGACCAGTGAGTCTGCCCTCATCATCGGTTTCGTGCGTCCTTCAGGCTCAAAAACGCCTGCAAAGCTAAAGTACACCAATCATTCTTAAGCCCGTGTAGACCATAAAAGCAACGAAGATGTACTTCAGTGGTTTGGCTGGGATGGTGTGCGCTGCTCGGGCTCCAAGCTGGGCCAGGGGTATGCTGGTGGCTGCCAGACATAGCCATATGGGCAGGCTTACGTATCCCAGGCAATAACCCGGCAGGCCAGCTACTCCAAGTCCATTTACGATATAGCCAGCAATACCGCCAAGGCTGGCAAGTATTATGGAAGCCACCGATGTTCCCACGGCGAGGTGCATGGGGAAGCTCAATGCTAACACCAGCATAGGGACTATCAACACCCCGCCACCAAGCCCCGTCAGTCCTGTCACCATCCCTATCGGGAAGCCACAAGCCGCCACAAGCCAGAGATTCTCCCGTGGTTGTTCGTTCTCTCTGCTCAACCTGGGCAATATTCCCAGCCCCATCCATAAGGCGACTGCCAGAACGAATCCTCCAAAACCTATCTTCAGTATTTCGCCAGGGAGGCGGGCAGCCAGAGTAGCTCCGACCAGAGCCCCAACCAGGGCACATGAGCCTAGAACCAAGGCTGTCTTCCAACGAACTGCACTCCTTTTATTATGGCTCCAGCTGCCACTTATGGCTGTGGGCAAAATCACCAGCAGACTTGTCCCGAAGGCTATTCGTATAGCAATGTCCGGAGAGATACCCATAGCGAGGATAACCCAATAGCTGATGGGAACCATGATAGCGCCGCCACCGATCCCGAGCAGTCCGCTGGCGAAGCCAGCACCTGCCCCTGTCGCCAGCAGTATGATAATGTGAGTTACTGTCAGCATCTCTTTTTTCCAAGCTTGCCTTCCAGCCAGCCAGTTTTGACAACCGACCCTTTTTCCAGTCCAGGGATGTGTGGCTTGATGTCTAATAGCGGTGTCCCATCTACGGCATCCAGGCCTCTCACACTGAGGATGTTCGCTTCCCTGGCCACTAGCTCCACTACGGTCAATCCCAGGGGACAGGGTCTATGCGGAGATCTCGTGGCGAACAAACCGTGTGGAATGTCGTCCCAGGGCGTCTCAACCAACAGATGGAAGCCCTGGGACTTGTGAAACCAATAGATTATGATGATGTGAGAAAATCCTTCGATATCCTGTAAGCCCTGCTCATACTCCTTGAATAACTCGATCTGGCATATCTTCCTGCTTCTACGGCCTTGGCAGGGGACCTTCCCTGTATTCTGGTAAGGAGAATGAATGATCCCGATGGGCTGGAGTTCCAGGCTTTGCCTTTTTCTCATGGCTCAGGTTTCACTGACCAAGTTGTCGTTGCTTTGACCATGTCGCTTACCTGTGACCGTGGCCGCCTCGGTAGACCCGTTTCCAGGGTTCCTTGTTGACAGCCAGGTAATCTCTGAGCGCCGCCTTAAGCGCATTAGCTGCCTGAGCAGCGCAGTGGAGGTCATGTTCCGGGAGGCCCCCCAGGGCATCCAGGATATCTTGTTGAGTGATCTTCAGGGCCTCCACGACGCTTTTCCCCTTGGCTAACTCGGTAACCATGCTGCCCGAGGCAATGCTGCACCCGCAGCCATCCGTCCAGAAAGACGCGTTCGTGATCCTGTTATTCTTCACCTTGAGATATATTTCCATAGCATTACCATGCAAACCAGTGATGCTGGCAAATCCATCGGGAGTGGGAATGCTGCCCAGATTTCGGGGGTTCAGAAAGTGATCGATTGTTTTCTCGGAGTGGGTCTTTCTCATGTCCTCCATGATGGATCGCTCAAGCTCAGCGAACGCATTGTCAAACATCTCGGTCATTTTCTACGCCCTCCGCAGAGACGGTCTCATCATCAGCCCGACGGCTCTCATCTGCATAGCTATCCCTGGTGCTTTCCATCTAGGGCTTTGGCCACGTTAGCGGCAAGCTCAGACACTGCATCTGAACTGTATTTCTCGATTTTGCCCTCATCGCACAATTTGGCTAACTCCGGGTCGATGGGCAGTCTGCCTAAGAGGGGAGACCCGGAAGCCCTGGCCATTTCCTCCCCTTTGCTCTTGCCGAAGACCTCCAGCCTCTTACCTGTCTCGGCCAATATCAGATAACTCATGTTCTCCACTACTCCCAACACTCGGATGTTCATCTTCTGTGCCATCCTTATTGCCTTCTTGACTATCATCTCAGTCAACTCCTGAGGGGTAAAAACATCAATTACCCCGAAGATTGGTATTGCCTGTAGCACTGTCAACGGCGCATCCCCGGTACCAGGAGGCAAATCTATTATTAGGAGGTCTAGCGTGCCCCACAGAACTTCCTCCCAGAACTGTGTGATGGCTCTGGACATGAGAGGACCTCTCCAGATAACCGCTTCATTTTCATCAGGCAGGAGCAGGTTCATGGACATGATCTCAATTCCCGACCTCGACAATATGGGCAAAATGCCTGTCTCATTGCCAGCAGGGCGAGCATTCAGTCCAAACATCTTGGGAATACTGGGGCCAGTGATGTCAGCGTCCAGTATGCCCACTTCCTTGCCGTCGCGGGCAAAAGAAGTAGCCAGGAGGCTAGCCACCAGAGATTTGCCGACTCCTCCTTTGCCACTCATGACCGCTATTATCTTCTCGATCCGGTTAAGCTCTTTGGGTTTGACCTGGACAAATTCAACCTCTACCTCTTTCACCCCTGAAAGTTTGCTGACCGCTGCTGTCGCCTGGTCTTTCAACAGGTCGTGATATTGAACAGGGATAGCAGTCGAGGCCAGGGCTAGCTTCGCCTTGCCGTCGTTGATTTCAGCAACTCGAACCAGGTTCATCTGCATCAGGCTGCGGCTTATCCCGGGGACAAGCACCTTCCTCAACGCTTTCTCTAGTCTTGGCTCGATCTGATTCACCAAATCACCTCCTGCCGGTACTCTCTGTGGATTATTTTCCCCTTAACAGAGAGTATATCACCTTGATCTGTTTCCTTGTCTCTTCTGGCGTACCGTCATTATCCACAACGAAATCGGCAGCCTTGATCTTTCTGTCAAGAGGAAGTTGGGACTTTATCCTGTTCCGGGCGTCTTCTATGCTCATGCCCTTTTCCTGTAATCGTCTCAATTGAGTCTGTTCACTAGCAGAGACAACAATTATCTTGTCCACAGGTATGGGACGGGTGACTTCAAACAACAACGGAATGTCCTTAACAATCAGGGCATTCGGGTCACGACTCTTGATCTCATTTGTGATACGCTCATCTTCGTCGAACACCTCGGGGTGAACGATCTGATTCAGTTTTTCCACCTTCTCTTTGTCAGAGAATACTATCTCCGCCAGCTTCTGGCGATTGATGGTCAGGTCGTCATTCATAATGCCTTTCCCAAAATACTCTACTATTTCTTTCCAAACCTTGGAGTGCGGACGGGTGACCTGCCGGGCCAGTTCATCCCAATCAACTATATAGGCACCAAGTTCTTTGAGGAAATTTGCTACCGTCGTTTTGCCGCTTCCCACACTTCCTGTTAGACCAACAATAATCATTTCGCTGCCTACTTTTGTCTCTTGATTGCACTCCGTTGTTGTAATGGTTGTGCCTTTGCAAGACACAGGCAATCTACTTGCCGGTTCCCCTCACCAGAGCCACGGCTTGAGCAGCCATTCCCTCTCCTTTGCCGATGAAGCCCAGGCAATTGGTAGTAGTGGCCTTGACCGTCACCCGTGTTGAATCCATGCCCAAGGCCTGACTAATGCGCCTTCTCATTTCAGAGATGAATGGTGTCAGCTTGGGGTTTTGAGCCATGATGGTAACGTCAATGTTAACTATCCTGAGTCCTTTGGCTCCAAGCATCTCGCTGGTCTTGCGCAACAGGACCAGGCTCGAAATATCTTTGTATTCTGGTTCACCGGCGGGGAATAGGGTGCCGATGTCGCCTAAATCGGCGGCACCGCACAACGCATCTATTATGGCGTGTATCCCCACGTCAGCATCGCTCCACCCGGACAGGCCTTTGTCATGAGGTATGTCCACACCTCCCAGAACAAGCCTGCGACCCGAGACCAGTGGGTGGCTGTCCCAGCCAATACCGACTCTTAACTCTTCTCTTTCCATTCTCTTGCGATGATACGTGCCAATGCCAAATCCTCAGGCGTGGTTACCTTTATGTTTCTGTAATCGCCCATATAGAGCTTCACTTTGTGTCCCAAACGTTCCACGATAGCGGCATCATCGGTGACCTCCACGTCGAGCCTCCCATGGGCCCTTATTATCATATCAAAGCTGAATATCTGCGGAGTCTGCGCCATCCATAACCTGTCACGATTAAGCGTTCTCTTGATCAAGTTCCTTCTATCGGCAAGCTTGATAGTGTCCTTGACTGGAACCGCAGGTATGGCCGCGCCACTTTCTCTTGCTGCCTTCAGCCCGTTTTCGATCAAGTCTAGAGTCAAGAACGGCCTAGCACCATCTTGAATCATGACCCAATCGCAATCCTCTATTCTCTTGAGCCCTTCCCCTACTGAGTCCTGCCGCCGGGCGCCACCCGGACACAACGTGACTTTGAACCAGCCTCTCTCCATTCCCAGTTTTCGCCCCCGGGCCAAATCCTCGTCATTCAACACCAGGACTATCTGCTCAACCAGGCGACATCTGTGACAGGTATCCACCGACCATGTCAATAGAGGCTTTCCACCTAGAGGAGCAAAGAGCTTGTTTATGCCGGCCATCCGTTTGCTAGCTCCGGCAGCGACTATGACTGCACCGATCTTGTTAGACTCCAACTTCAAACCTCCGAAGTCCGCTTCTGAAGGTCAAAAACCAAGGACAAAGAAACTAGACTGACAGTTGAAAGTGCAGAAATCTCTATTCCTGCTCTGCATCTTCGCCTCTTGCCTTCTGCATTTTCCCTTCCTTTGTGAGTCCCAGCCTTAGTGCTTCGGAGACCGAGCCAGCCTGAAGCAACTGAATGCCGGCTAAGTCGAGTGTTGGTTTCGATTTCAACCTGGGCATGAGGCAAGACTCAAAACCTAAGCGAATGGCCTCGGCAACTCTCCTTTCCAGTTGTGACACCCCTCTCAGTTCTCCGTTCAGTCCCACCTCACCCAGGGCAACCAAGTTTGAAACTGGCTTAACATCGCGCAAACTGGAGGCAATGGCCAAGGCGATTCCTAGGTCAACTGCTGGTTCGTCGATCCTTAGGCCACCAGTAACATTAACTATAATGTCCTGGTTGAAGAGCTTCAATCCGGCGCGCTTGGTAAGCACGGCAATTATCATCAGTAGTCGATTGAAATCAACGCCATTTGCGGTGCGCCTTGGTGGAGTGAAACTATTAGGAGTCGTTAAAGCCTGAATCTCGACCAGTAACGGGCGGTTTCCTTGAAGAGCAGGCACGACGACTGAGCCCATGCTCCCATCCTTATATGCCGACAGGAAGACTCGAGAGGGGTTGTCTACTTCTATCAGTCCTCTATCGCTCATCTCAAATATCCCCACTTCGTGGGTGGAACCAAAACGATTCTTCACGCTGCGCAACACACGATAGCTACTAAATGGTTCGCCTTCGAAGTACAGCACCACGTCAACGATATGTTCGAGCGTTCCTGGACCAGCGATAGCCCCTTCCTTCGTCACGTGACCCGTTATTACAAGAGGCACGTCGTGCTGCTTGGCCCATCGCTGCAAAGCCCACGTACATTCGCGCACCTGGGAAATGCTGCCTGGCGTACCTGCGACATCCTCCAGATACATAGTCTGGATAGAGTCAATGATGGCCAGACCAGGGGACACTTGCTCCAGACATTCTAGTACTGCAGACACATCGGCCTCAGAGAGAAAGTAAATGCCCTTGCCTGTTATATTGAGACGCTCGCTTCTCAGCTTGACCTGATTAATAGATTCCTCACCTGAGACATAGACAACGACCTTACCGCTTGCTGCCATCATTGCCGAAACCTGGAGCAGAAGTGTTGACTTGCCTATTCCCGGCTCGCCGCCAACCAGGACCAGAGACCCTGGTACTAAGCCACCGCCCAGAACTCGATTCACTTCCTCGAAACCAAGGCGAAAACGGGGAAAGTCGGCCTTCTCTACCTGGGAAAGCTCCTGGGGTGTATTGCCTGTTGAGTAGACCCGTCTGGGCTCACGGGAAGTGGTGATCTTGGATTCTACGAAGCTATTCCATGCTTGGCAATCAGGACAACGCCCCAACCACTTAGGGCTTTCCTTGCCGCATTGTTGACAAACGAATACATTTCTGAGCTTGGATTTGTCCTGACTGCTAGATTTCAAGTCCCCTGGTCAAGATATTCAGTAGTCGATAACGGCTAGCTTTGCTCCGGTCTTGACTGTCTGGCCGGGTGACACCGCTATCTCTACAACTGACGCCTTTGCCGGAGATAGTATAGGATTCTCCATTTTCATGGCTTCTATCGTGCAAATCACGCCGCCCTCCTGCACCGTGTTTCCCACAGTGACCTCAACCCGGACTATCTTTCCCGGTAGTGGCGCTTCGATTGTTTCTCTAGGCATATTTATACTCTCTCCTTAACCAGTAGTTTCATTACAATTTTCTCCTCCACGCAATCCACCATCACAGTGTCACCAGGCAGGAATTCACCACGCAGCAAAGCCTCGGATAGCTGATCTTCGACCAAATTTTGAATAGTGCGGCGTAGAGGACGGGCTCCAAAGACCGGGTCGTAACCCTTGCTGCCTATGAAATCTTTCGCTGCGTCGGTCACTTCCAGAGTGACGTTCTTCTCACTAAGGGAAGCAACAACCTGGTTGAGCATCAGATCAACAATCTGGCGGATATGTACTTTGTCTAGAGCGTGAAACACTACAGTGGCGTCAATGCGGTTAAGGAACTCAGGCCGAAAGATTTTCTTCATCTCGCCAAGCACCTTGTCCTTCATCTTTTCGTACTCTATGTGTTGCTTTCCCTCTCCTTCAATATGAGAGGAGAAACCGATGCTCATATCACGCCTGATAAGCTCAGCGCCGGCATTGCTGGTCATGACGATGATGCTGTTACGAAAATCGACCCTGCGCCCTTTGGCATCGGTCAAGTGACCATCATCGAAAATCTGGAGCAGGATATTAAACACATCATAATGTGCTTTCTCGATTTCATCGAGAAGAATAGCGCAGTAGGACTTTCGCCTTACTGCCTCAGTCAGCTGCCCACCCTCCTCGTAGCCAATATAGCCGGGTGGCGCTCCGACCAGGCGGGCCACGGTGTGACGTTCCATGAATTCCGACATATCAAGCCTGACCAGAGCGTCTTCGCTACCAAACATGAATTCGGCCAAAGCTCTTACTAATTCAGTCTTCCCTACTCCAGTTGGGCCCAGGAATATGAAGACGCCAATGGGACGCTTCGGGTCCTTCAGCCCGGCTCTAGCCCTTCTTACCGCCTTAGCCACGGTGTTTATGGCTTCGTCCTGGCCTATGATGCGGCGGTGCAGAGCCTCCTCCATCTGTAAGAGACGGGTCGTCTCGTCGATCGTCAGCTTCACTACAGGTATGCCTGTCCACATACTAGCTACCTCGGCAATATCCTCTGAGGTAACCACAGGTCGACCCTGTTCCCGCTTAGTCCGCCACTCCTTCTCCATAGTCTCAATCTTCTCTATCAGCTGCACCTCACGAGCGCGCAGCTCGGCGGAATACTCATACTGCTGAGCTGCGATAGCCGACTCTTTCTCTTTGCGGACGCTTTCTAGAGCCCGCCTTGCCTCAGTTAATCCAATAGGAGCACTACCGCGCTTGATTCGTACCCGAGAGCCGGCTTCATCCACCAGGTCGATAGCCTTATCGGGTAGAAAGCGATCAGCTATGTATCTGGTAGCTAGTGTAGCCGCAGTCTGAATGGCCTCATCGCTTATATCCAATTGGTGAAACTCTTCATATCTGTGTTTGATGCCGCGCAATATCTCCAGAGTTTCCTCCATAGTAGGTTCCGCTACCAAGATAGGTTGGAAACGCCGCTCCAGAGCCGGATCCTTCTCCACATATTTGCGGTAGTCGTCCAGCGTAGTAGCACCGATACACTGAATCTCGCCGCGTGACAACGCGGGCTTCAGGAGATTAGACGCGTCAACTGCCCCTTCTGCAGCCCCGGCCCCCACAATAGTCTGCATTTCATCAACGAATAAGATGCAATTACCGGCAGCCTTTTCCTCTTCAATAACCTTCTTCAGCCTCTCCTCAAATTCACCACGGTATTTTGTTCCTGCTACCAGGGCCCCGATGTCCAGGGCTATTATCCTCTTTCCCTGCAGGACCTCAGGAACCTCCCCAGCTATTATGCGTTGGGCCAACCCTTCAACAATGGCTGTCTTGCCCACACCGGCTTCGCCTATGAGCGCGGGATTGTTCTTGGTACGTCGACTCAGTATTTGAATCATGCGCTCAATCTCTTTGTGACGCCCAATAATGGGATCAAGTTTGTCCGCCCTCGCTAGGGCGGTTAGGTCGGTTCCAAGCTGATCCAGAGTCGGTGTCCGCGTGGCTACGCGACCTGCGGTGCGGGCTCGCGTGGTTTCCTGCTTGGCAACTCGACTTACTTCATCACGCGTGCGTTCCAAGGTAATACCGAAACTCTCCAAAACGCTGAAAGCTACCCCTTCGCTTTCGCGCAATAGTCCCAGCAACAGATGCTCGACACCTATGTAGCTGGAATTGAGACGACGCGCCTCATCCACGGCAAACTCAATTGCCCTCTTTGCTCGAGGAGCAAGGTCAACCTCCCCTTTGGTAGCTCGGCGCTCTCCCTTGCCAATTACAAATTCCACAGCCGCCTGAATCTTGCTCATTGAGACACCGAAGTTAGCTAAGACTTTAGCCGCAGTCCCTAACTCCTCACCGGCTACCCCCAACAATATATGCTCAGTGTCAATGTAATTGTGGCCCAGACGCTGCGCTTCTCCTTGCGCCCGCGTCAATACTCTGCGAGCTCCTTCGGAAAACCTTTCGAATCCAGTGCTCATATCAGCCTCGTTCGTAATTTTGGACTCAAGTATAGAACATACCACCCTTTCAGTCAACAAGGTCAGCATACTTGAACTGAACGGCGAAATGGTAATATACTATAGTGCTAAAAGGTCACCGCCGCGGGTCAACAAGAATGCGCGTTACTGGGGGAAAAGTAAAGGGGACTCATCTGAGGACTTTGCCAGGGCGCTCAATTAGACCCACAACCGGCGTGGCAAAGCGAGCCATATTCTCTCTTCTGGAGAGCACTGGGGTAAATTGGCGCAGGGTTCTTGACTTATACGCTGGGACTGGTGCGTTGGGTATTGAGGCTTTGAGCCACGGGGCTGAATGGGTGGACTTTGTTGACCACAGAAGAGGTTGTTGTGACATTATCAGAACCAACTTAGGGAGAATAGGGGAATCACAGCGGGCACACGTCTACTGTTGTAGTGTTAACAGAGCAGTCTCTTTTCTTGACAGTACTTATGACATCATTTTTGCGGATCCGCCCTACTCTGACCCCTCCGCCGATGATTTACTAGCGAATTTGGCTAAGTCGAAATTGCTCGGGCAAAACTCTGCACTTGTTCTTTGTCACGGAAACCGGTTTCCCTTGGATTCCGCCTATGAGGGACTTCATCTTGTTAAGCAACGCCGCTACGGTGACACTTTTGTTTTCATATATCAGAAGGAGGTTTAGCTATGGTAGTAGCAGTTTATCCAGGTACCTTTGACCCACTCACGTATGGGCATATGGACATCATTGAGAGGGCAGCAGGCTTGTTTGGCAAGTTAGTTGTCGGCATCTATGAGAATCCCTCTAAGCAGCCGTTATTTCCTCTGGATCAGAGGGTAGAACTAGTGAAAGAAGCGGTAGGTGGCTCCTCCAACGTCCATGTCAAAGCTTTCAAGGGGCTGACTGTAGATTTCATACGCCAGATTGGGGGAAGAGTCATGATTCGTGGCTTGAGGGCGAATTCTGACTTTGAGCGGGAATTCGAAATGGCGCTGATGAACAGGAAGCTGGCGCCGGACATTGAGCTGCTTTGCTTGATGACTAGCTCTCAATATCAGTTTCTTAGTTCCTCTCTGATTAAGGAAGTGGCTAAGCTGGGCGGCTGTCTTGAGGGTATGGTCCCTGACCACGTGGCTGCCGCTCTCAGAGAGAAGTTTTCTGTGCCTAGAGAGCTTGCTACTCGCAGAACTAGGATGTAGAATTAGCAGCCAAAAACCTAAGGAGGTAACAGAAAGATGGCATACAAGATTACTGAAGAGTGCATTAGCTGTGGTGCCTGCGAACCAGAATGCAAGAATGAGGCCATAACCGAGGGAAAGGAAATCTATGTTATTGACCCTGGCAAATGCACTGAGTGTGTCGGCTGGTTCGAGACACAGAAGTGTGTTGAGGTTTGCCCTGTGGAGTGTTGCGTTCCTGACCCCGCTCACAAGGAAACACGCGAGCAATCCTTAAACAAGTGGCGCAAGTTACATCCTGGTAAGACTCCGGCTGCGACTTAAGCTGGAACTCACCAGATATTGCACTGAAAAGTGCTCGTTTGGCAAGCTGCTCGCTCCAGGCGTGCCGCATGGTGGGCCAGCTTGCTGTTTAGTGTGTCTAGTGGTTCGGACAACTCTCGCCACGCGCTGATAACATATATCTCAGTGGAAAACCATTTGCCGGAGGTACGCGGGGAGGTTCTTCACGTGGCTGGAAAGTGACATCTCACTGTAGGACCTTATGGCGACGTAGCAATTGTCGCAGGGGTTGGTTCTGGAGAAATCCTTCATCATCTCTTCGCGAGTGGCATATTTGCAGCGGTGCAGTGAACAGGGGACTAGGCTTCCATCAGGCATTACGACCAGGAATCTTTCGCCTGCCTTACAATTCGGCATATGTCCTTGTTCAAAGAATCTCAGGGTATCTCGCAGCGTCAGTTCTGGATTGGTTAAGTGTATGCCTTGTTTTCTCAGCACTATCAGCTCGCCAATGGCCTGGCGCAGAGTCTTCAAATCATCCCCGTTGTTGAGGCAATAATCGCCATTCCCCGTCCGCAGTGCAGTATACGCACTATACGATATGTCTATCCCCCACTCAATGGCCTTTCTCGCCAGAGGTAGTATTTCCCTCACATTGGCTCTGGTTATAGCCGTGTTCAGGATGATATCACGGAAGCCAAGCTTTGCCAGTTGTGGCAGAGTGCGTTCCAGACGTTTGTAGAGACCTGGTCGTCGTCGGAATTCATCATGACGCTCATCAGGGAAGTCAAGTGATACGGAGAATTGACTCACCCCCGCTTCCCGTAGCTGCAGATAATTGGACTCATTCAGCAAAACTCCATTGGTGACAAGTATTGCGTATTGTGCTCCCCCCTGTTTGATAGCTTCAACTATAGCTAATATGTCCTTGCGCAAAAGTGGCTCGCCCCCGGATATTTGCGCTGCCAGCGGCTTCAAGCGTTGAGTTATCTCCTTGTACTCTTGTGGGGCAATTTGCTTCTCATCCTTGACTATTCCGCCCAGGTCGCAGTGGAGGCAATTGCAGTTGCAGGAGAGCGTTACCTCAAACGAGACCACTATGGGACGCTTAGTGATGTAGTTCCGTATTGCCCCTCCGGCAAGCTTAGTCCCTTGTAACAAGGAAAGATGTGCCATTAAACAGTAGTAACCTCCATCTGTTACTTAAAGCCGAGAACGACACTGTGGTTTAGATTTGAAGGATATATTAGCATTATCTTATTCAGTGCCTTGCCCAGGATATGGTCGGGATTGAACAGAAATTTCAGCGGCTCATATGCATTCAAGTATTTTAGCATCATTGTGAGTAATATAGACAAGCTCACGAATCCTTTATACGAGACCGAGCGTGTATTTCTGAAACCCGCATTCTGGATGGTATCTCCAAGGGTCCTCGTACTAAACTGGTTGACATGCAGCCTCTTTATGTCCCACCACTTCCTTCTTAAGATCTTGGCTGGTATTCCTTCAATGTTGGGAGTTGATACTACTAGCAGACCTTCGGGCTTGAGAATCCTATGGGCTTCTCTGAGAACTGTGAGCGGATATGGCACGTGCTCCAGAACTTGCCACAAGGTAACTGCGTCAAAATAGTTCTCGGGAAATCGGATCTCTTCAAAGGACTTCGCTTCTATGTCCAAGCCAAATTCCTTTACGGCATATGTTGCTGCATCTTGGGATATTTCAATTCCCTTAGTAGTATACCCCGCTTTAGAGGCATTATACAGAAAGAATCCCTGTGCGCAACCTATGTCAAGGATTCTTTTGCCGGTCGCATACTTTTGAACTATACTTACCTGAGATTCGGCAGTCTTCAAGTAACTTTCTCGTATAGTAGGGGCATGGGTGTTTTTTGCCTTGTGGTAGTATTCATTGGTCTTGCTTACTTTCTCTATTGGATTCATATATATGAGATTGCAATGTCTGCACTTGACATGTCTTCCCCATTCCTTCCCGGGCACAAGGTAACCTTCCGTGCCTCCTTGAGACTCATGCCCTTCCATCGTATAATCAAAAAGCACGTTGAAATCATCCGTCTTCATACTGGACTCAAAGAGCACCTCAAAACCATCTTGTCCACAATTGGGACAGTTACGGTATTCGAAAAGTGAATCCATCTTATCAGATGCTCAAAGCTGCCAGCGCAGCCTGAGCCAGTTCTTTTTGCCCTTGATTAGTCTGCGGGGTTGCTGTCCACACAGTCATTCCTTCCCCAATTTGGGCTGGCAGGTTAGGCACGGCTCGAACCACACAGGGATGGTTCAGGCCTTCACACAAATTGGATAGACTAGCACCAGCTACTGCGGACAATACTAGCTGCCTGGGCGCCAAATCATTTGCATCTTCCATAACCTGACGTGAGCCCTGAGGCCTAACTGCTAAAACAATCAAGCCGACTTTCGCCGTCGCCTTTGTGTTATCAGCCGGAACGCTAACTCTATACTCCCTGCTCGATGACTTGCGCCTCATCGGATTGATATCACCAATCATCACATCTTGCGGCACAGCCACCTTATTTGTCAAAAGGCGTTTGATTATCGCTCCCCGATAGCTTTGCGACCATAGATGCTATCCTTAGTCTCCTTCTTTTCATCATGACGCTACAACAATGTTCACCACTCGCCTGGGAACATAAATGACCTTGGTGAGCTTCTTGTTATGAATACAGGACTTCACCCGGTCTCGACTCAGCGCTAGCTCCCTTGCCTCGACTTCACCTATGGAAGCAGGTACAAGAACCCTGTCGCGAAGCTTGCCATTCACCTGAATGACCAACGTAATCTCCTCTTCTTGGGCTAGTCCCTCCTCATATTTGGGCCATGTTTGATTATGAATGCTGTATGAATACCCTGTCCTGCTCCATAACTCCTCGGCAAGATGTGGAGCGGCGGGAGCGAGGAGAAGCAGAAAACAGCTAATGGCTTCTCCCCACAGGGAACTTGACACGAGTCCGCTCCCTTTAACCCTGGACAGGTAGTTGCTAAACTCCATGAGGCTAGAAAGCATGGTGTTGAAGCGGAAGTTTTCGAGGTCGGCAGTTACCACCTTGATTGTCTTATGGATGAGATGACGTAGTTCCTTTTCAACCTGAGGATCAATGAATTGGCTGGTATAACTTCCCGTCACCATGTCCCAAACTCGCTTGAGCCATCGGCTGATGCCAACAATACCCTTATCATTCCACTCCCCTCCCAACTCCCATGGTCCAATGAACATGAAGTATGCACGAACTGCGTCAGCCCCTAACTTGACCACATACTCGTCAGGAGCTATTACGTTGCCTCTAGACTTACTCATCTTATCTCCGCGGTAGATTATGGTCCCTTGATTGAATAGGTGAGTAAACGGCTCATCAAAGTCAACCAGTCCCATGTCCTTTAGTGCCTTTACAAAGAAACGCGCATAGAAAAGATGCATGACCGCGTGCTCAGCACCTCCAGTATACGAATCGACTGGCAGCCAATACTTGACCTTGGCGTCACTGAAGGGAGCTACCCTGGTCCTAGGGCTTGCATACCTCAGAAAATACCAGGAGGAGCACATGAAGGTATCCATGGTATCAGTTTCCCTTTGTGCACGCCTGGAGCATCTGGGACACGTGGTATTGACGAATGAGTGGCAATACTTCAGTGGAGATTCCCCGGTCGGTTTGAATTCCGCATCAGGAGGAAGCATAACAGGCAAGTCTTCCTCAGGTACGGGGACTGTGCCACATTTATCGCAGTAGATTATGGGGATAGGCGCTCCCCAGTATCTCTGCCTCGAAACAAGCCAGTCGCGGAGGCGATAAACAACCGTGCGCCTGCCCCAACCCTTTTCCTCCAGCAGTGTACAGATTGCCTCATATCCTTGTTCACTCGATAGACCGCTGAACGCCCCAGAGTTCACCATTGTACCCGAACCGGTGTATGCCTCTGCCAGTGCCTCACCTGCGGACCCCGGGGGAGCAATTACTGTTCGCACTGGTAGTTTGGACTTCCGGGCAAATGCCAGGTCTCTTTCATCGTGAGCCGGCACTGCCATCACTGCTCCGGTGCCATAAGTCGGCAATACATAATCGGCAATCCAGACAGGCAGCCTCTCTCTGTTGACTGGATTAACAACGTAGCTACCAAGAAAGACACCTGTTTTCTCTCTGCCCAGTGCTACGCGCTCGTATTCGGCTTGGCGACGACACCACGCAACATATTCAGATACTTCGGTTTTGCGTTCAGGACTGGTCAGTTGAGGCACTAAGGGATGCTCCGGAGCGAGGAGAAAGAAAGTCACGCCAAAAATAGTATCGGGTCGGGTGGTGAATACCCGTATCTCCTTCTGTTCTATGCCTGCATGCTCGAGAGGGAAGGAAATCTCCGCGCCCTCGCTCTTTCCCACCCAGTTCTTCTGCATTGTCTTTATTCGTTCTGGCCAATTCAGACGACTGTGATCGAGGAGTCTCTCGGCATATCTAGTAATTCTGAAGAACCATTGCTCGAGCTCTCTCTTGGTCACAGGCGTGCCACACCTTTCGCAGGAGCCTTCTCCAACCACTTGTTCATTAGCCAGAACCGTCTGGCATTTGGGGCACCAGTTAACCGGCGCTTTAGCCCGATAGGCCAGACCAGCCTGATGAAACTTGAGGAAGAACCACTGCGTCCACTTGTAGTACTCCGGCAGGCAAGTGATTACTTCGCGGCTCCAGTCGTATATTGTCCCCATACTCTTGAGTTGTCGACGCATATTCTCAATGTTCTTCATTGTCCAGTCGTATGGGTGAATGCCTCGGCTGATGGCGGTATTCTCCGCAGGTAATCCGAAGGCGTCGAAGCCCATAGGATGCAGCACATTATAGCCCTGCATCCTCTTGAACCTAGCATAGGCGTCCGCTGGTGCCATGGCGTACCAATGGCCGATGTGGAGGTCTCCCGAAGTATAAGGAAACATGGTTAGGGCATAGAATTTGGGACGATTATCATCATCCTGTACCTTATAGATGTGGTCGGCTGCCCATCTCTGTTGCCATCTACTCTCGATTTCACGGGGGTCGTATGTCTGAGCCATATTCGCTAAAGTTTACCCTAAGTCACGGTGAATGAAAAGCTCTTGTCTGTGGTTGCAGGATCGAGACGGAATCCGGGAGATGGCAGAGATATGAACATAGACCGGCCCACAGGAACCAGGAAACGAGAGAAGAACTCTGGAGGGGCGATTGCAATAGGCAACATTGAGCCCGATCTCAGGACATCCAACCACAATCACGCGCCTCCGAGTGGCAATGTGTCTGCTGGCGTATCGTCATAAAGGTATCAGAAAAGTCCTGGCGGGAAGCCTGAAAAGTGTTGCAAAGGATATGGGATGCAGGAGATCCGGGCGACAACTGACAAGACCGTAGACTGTAAGAGACAACAGCACCCCGGCATTCTCCGCTTCCAGGAGCTATTGCTCAAAACTAGGACAACTATCCTCAGGGTAACAATACCCCAGAGGGCTAGCCCATCTGTCCTGTGGAGTTCACGCAACCACCGGTGACATCACCAGAAGAGCACGACTCCTCAGAGAGCAGGGTGATGCAGATGCTTAGCGCTTCTCTATTCTGAATACCTTTGTGCCGCAGACAGGGCATACACCTTGGGTGGCTGGTCTGCGATTCTTGAGCATAACCCGCCTTGGGCTGGCTATCTCCCTCTTCTTCCTGCACTTCATGCAATAAGCTGTTGCCATTGTGCCCTCCTTTTTGATTTCGCTCCACCTATATTGTTACTATAAGGACAAAGCTTTGTCAATACCCTTTACGCTTTCTGAACAGGAGATTGTCGGTTCCGAGCACTCTGGTAAGCTACACAAGACCTCCAGGAAAACAGCTGCTAAGCTAGACTTGGCATTCTAGTTGAAACAAGTTGATAGCAACTCCAACGCCAAGTCAAGTCGTCTCAGGCATCTTCCTTTTCCCAGTACTGCCATCGTCTCAAATAGTGGTGGCGCCGCAGTACGTCCTGTAACAGCTACCCTTAACAGTCCGAAGAAGTTCCCTGTTTTCAAGTCTAGCTCTGCAGCCAAGGGGCGCAACATGCCTTCAAGCGTGGTAGCATCCCAGGTCGCTATATCTCGCAGCTTCTGTGCAGCAATTGTGACAGCCGTAGCTGCCGATTTGACATCCATCCTCCCCTTCAGAAGCAAGCCTCTATCATATTGCAGCTCGTCGGAAAAGAAAAAACTGGCAAGCTCAGGAACCTCAGCTAGGGTTCTGGCTCGTTCTTGAATGAGCGACAGAGCCTGGCTGACGTAATTCTGATCCAATGGACACGCCGTCAACTTTGGCAGAGCTCTATCCATAAACGGCATGGCATGGCGGACAAATTCCGCCGCGCTCAGCTTCCGCAAATAAACCCCATTCATCCATTCCAGCTTGTCTTTGTTGAAGATAGCCGCTGTTTTCCCTACCCTTTCCAGAGAGAAGTGTTTTGTCAGTTCTTCTCGAGATATTAGCTCGGTTCGATCGTCAAGAGACCAGCCCAGAAGCGCCAGGAAGTTGACCATAGCCTCCGGGAGATAACCTTGTGTCTGGTATTCCTGAATACTGGTGGCCCCGTGTCTCTTGGATAGCTTGGCCCGGTCAGGTCCTAGTATCATAGGCAGGTGAGCAAAATGCGGAGGTTGCCAGTCTAGGGCCCGATAAAGCAAGACATGGCGAGGAGTGCTCGAGAGCCACTCCTCGGCTCTTAGCACGTGTGAGATAGCCATCAAGTGGTCATCCACTACATTAGCTAGGTGGTACGTGGGATAACCATCGGACTTGAGCAGAACGAAGTCGTCTAAGGTATCGTGCTTGAAAGTCACCTGTCCGTAGATTAGGTCATAGAAAGTAGTTTCACCTTCGAGAGGAGTTTTGAATCGGACTACTGGGGTAATACCTGATGCCTCTACCTTTGTTCTTTCATGTTGTGTCAGATCTCGACAGTGGCGATCATATTTCGGTGGCTGCTTACGTTGCACCTGTTCTTGACGCATGGTCTCCAATCGCTCTGGGGAGCAGTAGCATGAATATGCATGCCCCTCATCAAGCAATTTGTGGGCAAATTCACGATAGGTGAGCAAGCGTTGTGATTGGAGGTAAGGCCCTTCATCCCAGTCTAATCCCAGCCACCGCAAGCTACCCAGAATCACTTCCACCGCATCCTCCACTTTACGCGCAATGTCTGTATCTTCAATTCTTAGGATGAACGTGCCGCCGTGGTGGCGAGCAAAAAGCCAGTTGAATAGAGCTGTCCTGATGTTACCTAAATGTGGATACCCTGTGGGACTCGGGGCAAAACGGACTCTAACCGATGTTTCCGACTCAGATTGCATTACACTGTATTTTGCGTGACCTTACCTTACTTAGAGAGAGTCTGATATATGTTCTTTAGCCGGTCAAGATACTTCCTGAGCCTCTGAGCGAGTTGCTCAACCTGACTAAGGGCATTCCTGGTATCTTCCATCTCAGTGGTTATCTTGAACAGGATTTCGTCTCGCCTCTGACCCAGGTTGTTCTCAAAATCAGACAACTCCCCCACATCGGACAAGAAACTACCTTCTCTCTTCCCCTGCTCTCTAACAAGTTCCTCGTAGGACTTCATGTAGTCGGTTTCCTTTCATTCGTATTGCATATTGACTATGCACAATTATAGCATAGCTTGACATCTGAAGCAATATCCCGATCTGAAACGACTTCTGTAAAGATGTCCTTCTTTCGGTTGTGCAAGATTCTCCAGTTTCCTATATATTGATAGTTGTTGCTTTTGTGAAAGGTGAGTGAACGCGATGCCCCGGTTTAGAATAGTCTCCGATTTTCATCTTACCGGCGACCAGCCTCAAGCGGTAGACAAACTGGTCGAGGGCTTGAACAAAGGCTACCGAGAACAGACGTTGCTGGGAGTCACGGGCAGTGGCAAGACTTTCACCATGACTAACGTCATTGAGAGGATACAGAGGCCAACCTTGGTTATTTGTCACAACAAGACTCTGGCTGCTCAGCTAGCAACGGAGTTCAAGGAATTTCTTCCCGAGAATGCCGTGGAGTATTTTGTCAGCTACTATGATTACTATCAGCCTGAGGCCTATATCCCCAGCACGGATCTGTATATTGAAAAGGAAACTGACATAAATGAGGAGATTGACAAACTGCGACACTCCGCTACTATGTCGCTTTTCACTCGCCGGGATGTGGTCATTGTAGCTTCGGTCTCCTGTATTTATAGCTTGGGTGCCCCTGAGGAGTATCATGGCTTTGCTCTTACTATGGAAAGGGACAAACACTACAAGCGAGACAAGCTGCTGCGCCGCTTGGTGGATATGCAGTATGAGAGGAATGACTATGATTTCACGAGAGGGAAGTTCCGAATCAGGGGCGATTCCCTGGAGATTCAGCCTGCCTATCAGGAGACAGCACTCAGGATCGAATTCTGGGGAGACAGGGTAGAGTGTATCGTGGAGGTTGACACTCTAACCGGTGAAGTGCTGGCTGAGCGCGAACAGGTGGATATTTACCCTGCCAAGCACTTTGTCACCTCTCGCGAAAAACTGCTGGCAGCCATCGGGGATATTAAGGTCGAGCTGGAGGAAAGGCTGAAGGAGTTAAGAAGGCAGGGAAAGCTACTGGAAGCTCAGAGGCTTGAAGCGCGAACCAACTACGATATCGAAATGCTTCAGGAGGTGGGATACTGCAGCGGAGTGGAGAACTACTCCCGACATCTCCAGCGGCGGGCACGGGGAAGCACTCCCTGGACTTTGCTCGATTACTTTCCTGATGACTTCCTGTTGTTCATCGATGAGTCACATATGACCCTGCCGCAAATAAGGGGTATGTACCACGGTGATATTGCCCGCAAGCAAACACTGGTTGACTACGGCTTTCGCCTCCCCTCAGCCTTGGATAACCGCCCACTGAATTTTGAGGAGTTTGGCAAGCACATCAATAAGGTTATCTATGTCTCTGCTACACCCAAGCCCTATGAATATGAGCGCAGCCAGCAGGTAGTGGAGCAGTTAGTCCGGCCCACTGGGCTACTGGAGCCTACGGTGGAAGTCAAGCCGGTTAAGGGACAGATTGATGATTTGATCCATCAGATAAGAAACAGAGTCGCTAAAGGCGAGCGTTGTTTGGTGACTACCTTGACGAAGCGAATGGCAGAGGAATTGAGCGACTACTTGAGAGAGATGGAGATTAAGACTCATTACCTGCATTCGGAGGTAGAGACCCTGGAGCGAGTGGAGATTCTGCGCGACCTCCGTCTTGGCGTCTATGATGTGGTGGTGGGAATCAATCTTCTCCGTGAGGGCCTGGACTTGCCCGAGGTGAGTCTGGTAGCCATACTGGATGCCGACAAGGAAGGGTATCTCAGGTCTGAGGAGGCGCTTATTCAGACTATGGGACGTGCTGCCAGACACATAAATGCCCATGTAATTATGTATGCCGATAACATTACCCGGTCAATGCAAAGGGCAATTGATGAGACGTGGCGGCGGCGCCAGGTTCAGGAAGCCTATAACAGGGAACACGGCATAACTCCCCAGGGAATCAGAAAGGCAATCAAGGACATAGCTGAGAGAGTCCAAGCAGTAGCTGAGACAAGGGTGCCTTATTTGGCTGCTCCTGTTCCCAAGGAGGAGATAGCTCAACTTATCAAACAACTGGAATCCCAGATGAAAGCAGCAGCCAGGAATCTGGAGTTTGAGAAAGCCGCCATGATTCGCGACCGCATAATCGAACTAAGAAAAGATGAGGAACTGATTTCGCCATGAGATCGTGGCTGCCACCGCAACGCTTCCCGCTGCCTCAAGGAGGGAATCTCCGGCTGCACTGTGGTTCTGTGCATCTTGGCCTTCTGGGGTATAGGCAGAACAGCCTGGAACAACAGCGAAGTCTCCTCAGCAGTTCATACTACCTCTTGGTGCAAGGTGCACTCAGAATCCGTGCTCATCTGCCAACTGCCGCCCAATGGCTCTTGAGGAAGGGTGTCCGTTTACACGCTACGTATTCTCAAGTCGTGGCCGGTGCTAAGACAATAGCCGTGCCGTCAACCGCGATGACGCCATCCTGATTCTGGCAGGTAGTTCGTAGGCGCACTCGATTCTTTTCCTTAATCAATTCCTGTACTTCCACTCGTGCGGTAATCGTGTCGCCGATATGAACCGGGGCGAGAAATCGCAATTCCTGTGACAGATAGATTGTACCTGGTCCGGGCAGGTACATGCCTAAAACTGCAGAGATCATTCCGCCCGACAACATCCCGTGGGCAATTCTCCCGCGAAAGCGCGTGCTGGCAGCCCAGACCTGATTCACATGAGCCGGGTTGAAGTCACCTGTGATCCCGGCAAAAAGCACCACGTCCGCGTCGGTGACGGTTTTAGTGAGCTCAGCGGCGTCACCCACCTTGATCTCATGGATTGTCTTGCCTTTCATAATTGTATGTCTCCTCGGTCTCGCCAGTTCTGTATCAAGTCCCGTAGTAGCGAAGCATTTGCCTGTCCCTAGAGTGCTCCGCCATTACTCCTCCGAGGGCGAAGCTTCAAAAGCCGTCGCTCTTCTCCGGCTCTTCTGCTTCGTGCCTCTGGTTGTTCCTTTTCCTGCGGTCTGCGGCCTTGTTCGCGAAACGATGCGTTGGGGTCTGATTGCTTTTCCAGCCTCTGGAGCGACAGCTGACTTTGCAGTCAGCCATCGCGAGACTGTAGGTGCTATATCATTCTGCGACCTGGAGCTCACGTACATTCCGATGTGCCCCAGAGGGAAAGCCTTGGTGGTTACGTCCTTACTTCCGACCACTTTTTCGACGCAGCAGGAGCAGTGTGGTGGCACCAAATGATCCTGCTCTCCATAGATGTTCAGTATGGGCATAGTAATCTTCCTAGGATCGACTCTGCGACCACCCAGGATCAGTTCACCCTTGATCAATTTGTTTTCCTGATAGAGATCTTTGACGAACTTTCGGATTGTTTCCCCAGCTTGGTCCGGAGAGTCAAATATCCACTTTTCCATGCGGAGGAAGTTCTGTACAACATCAGGGTCATCAATGTTGTCCAGTAGCCCCACATACTTGTCGAGAATGAGCTGGAAAGGCTTAAGCCACAGGAATCCCAGGTTCATGAATTCGCCCGGTATGTTCCCCATGACATCTACCATCAGGTCAGCATCCATGACTTTGGACCAGACGTTGAGTAGTCCATCACGAGTATCAAAATCTATGGGTGCAACCATCAGCACCAGATTTCTCACCTTCTGGGGAAGAAGCGCAGAGTATATGAATGCGAATGTCCCGCCTTGGCAAACGCCCATAACGTTTATTTTATCGTTGCCTGTCCGCTCACGCACAAAGTTGACGATATTGTCGAGATAGCCCAGAATATAGTCTTCCATTGTCAGGTATTTGTCCATCTTTGACGGATAACCCCAGTCAATTACATAGAGGTCGATGCCAGCCTCAAGTAGCTTTCTGAACAGGGATCGGTCTTGCTGGAGATCCATCATATACTGACGATTGACCAGAGCATAGACCACCAACAGCGGCACCGGAACGATGCTCTTTCCCGCCGGCCTGTAGTGGTAGAGCTTGACCTTGTCCTCCTGGTACACTGTCTCCTTGGGCGTTGCACCGGTCTCCACATCCTTGACTTGCAACACGTTCTGCAGTCCCTTCAAGAGCTTCTGCTGCACTCTTGCTGATTCCTTAGCCATTACCTCTATGACATTGTCGCTCATATCGAACTCTCCTTGACCACGCACTATTCTCTCTTGGAACGACGTATAGACGTCCTGCTTACCTTGTTGCCCGACTCGGCTTTGGCGCCAACGGTTCCCAGGCGCCGTTCCAGGTCTCTCACTGCACGTCTTTGCCAGCGAACCTCTTTTCTCAGCTCGTAGATGGTCCTATATATCTCATCCATATCTTGCTTAGTGGGCAGGTTGGTGAACTTCGTAATCTCATCTGAGAGGTCATCCAGCTGCTTCTTGAAGAGGAGTCCCTGCCGCAGTGTTTCTCCAAGTAGCCTAGTAAACTCCTCAGACCTGAACATCTGATTGAATACGTCTTCGTTGATTGTCCACCAAGTGCGGTAGGACTCGCGCAGGGTCTCAGGGGTGACCTCCTGGGTCTTCAGCTCACTGAGGCGCTGGAATACCTTCTCCGCAGCGCCCATTGCACTCTGGTAGAAGAGCCCAAAATACTGAGCGAGAGCTACGTTGTAATGAACATAAGCATCCGCAGTCTGGTTCACCTTCTCGGCGAACTCGCGGAAAGAGCCCATTGAGGGGGCCCGTAGCGCCTTGCCAAGTGTAAGCTCGTAGTTCTTCCGCCACAGTCCTGTCAGTTCGATACTGGCTCCAGGATCTCCTTTGGCTATTTTGGTTAGTATCGCAGGAAGCCGTTCCAAGTTTCGTAGCAACGGTTCCATGAAGATCCAGGCGGATTCAGCGGAAGCAGAAGTAGCACTCTGATAAGCCTTGACCGTTTCTTCAGCATCCCTGGGAAAATAAGCGCCCCAGAGTGAACTCATAGCAGTTTCATATTCCTTAACCCACTCGTCATAGATCTCCTTCAGTTTTTCCGTGGTCGGTGTGGTGCCTGGTGTCAGCTGTGCGAACAGCATAGAAGACCTGGCCCAGAAAGCCAGCAGATTGGTATAGACATTGGAGGCATCCAACAACCGCTTGTAGACAGTGGCTCCAAGGCCGTCAGGTGGCTCTTTCCCGAGAAATACCGCCGGGAGTGATTTCGACCAGGTCTGTTGCCACGCGGTAAGCATGTCCAAGGCAGCGCGCCCTTGCCACATCGACTGGGCTGACTCTGTTCCTTTGACGGTGGCAGTTATCCAATTTTCCCAGAGGTTACGCTGCCACTCGAACCACAATGATGCAACGTCTATCGGTTGTTGTGTCTGTTTTTCCAATGATTCACATCCTTCTATTTATTTGCTATGCAGTGCTAGGAAAGATACAGGTGGTTTCGTACAACAATCAAGCCACAAGTTCAGAGGCCCGGCACATCACTTCTTATCAGGAACAGTCTGTGTCCTCGCTTGCCGGGCGGCTATCTTTGTCTGCTTGCCAGCTCTTCCCCAACTCACTCAGCCAGTCCATATGATTGTTGATCGTCATCTGGGCGAGTTGGAGCCAAGGAGCCATTGTCTCCGGAAGGTTCTTCAAACCCGTCATAGCCTGCGTAACCTGGTTCAAAGCGCTCCTTAACTTCTCACATTCCTCTTCGACCACAGCCAGCCGTCCCTTAAGATTGTCATAATCACGGCGAGGCACGGCACCGAATATTGCCAGCCACATCCGTTGTGCCTCGTCAACGTCCTCAATAGGAAGGGGTGGCTCCGGAACCCCGGGGACAGACTTCCAGAGGTCATACCATTGCTCAGTCCCCACCCCGGTCCCAGTGAGTCGCTTCAGTACTTCAAGATTCGCGGCACAACCAATGAGCAACTCTCCCCACCACTTCAGTAAACGCGAGTCTGCTGGCTGCATTTCTGCTGGCGTACCTTCGGTCGGCACTCCTGGCTATGTCTTTGCGCTATCAGCAACAAGCGACTTGATTCAGTGCCTAGCCCTTTCTTTCCTTTGGTTTCTCCTTTGGCTCCAGCGTCTCTACGATCTTGCTAACGTTCTGCTCAACAGCATCCAGGTAGCTTCTGCTAATCTTTCTGTAGTTACTAGCCCACTCCTTGATCAGCTTCTTCGTCTCTTCCTGAAGGGCCTCACTTTGCTGTAGCATGATGTCCAACATGCGGTCGCTCTGCTCCCCTGCGGCTTTTAGTGTCTTGACGTAGGTCTCCCAGGAACCTTTCCACATCCCCAGGAGCTGCTTGGGTACCTGTTCACCATTCATTGTCCTTGCCTCCTTTTGCTTGATCATTAATGGTAGACTGGCCCGAGGGCTTTCTTGGCTTCTTTGGACGGCGAGCCTGCTTTGCCTCCGCATAAAGCTCAAAAAATCTATCGAGTATGCCCTGGTATTCCTTCAGCGCTGAGGTCCAGGTTCCTAGGAGTTTCTCTCCCGCTTCTGTAATAGAATAGACGCGTTTGGCTGGGCCACTGTCGCCCGTCTCCCAACCTGAGATTACCAGCCCTTCTTCCTCAAGTCGCCGCAGTGCCCTGTACACGGTAGTTGGGTCGAAGGATGCCAATCCAGAGATTGTCATCATCTGCATGAGCTGGTAGCCGTGCATATTCCAGTTATGCAGGAGCAGCAACAACCATGGCGTCAGGAAATCCCTGGGCATCTCTCTAGGTGATCCAAGGCCCTCCGTTCCCTTATCACCATCATTATTATGCTTTGTCACGTTAGTCCCCTTCGTCTTAGCTGCACCTATATACATCTAGCATATATCTGCTGTGCTGTCAAGTTGCTCTCAGTATCTTGGTAAGCCCTATGTTCCTCTAGGCGGGGTCAGACAAAAGGTTATTTCCGGATTTCTTTCCATCGGAAAGAGGCAGCCCAGCAGGGAATGGTGCAATTACAGCCGCCCTGCAGGGCACATGCGAGGCGATCAAGGCAGAAACGGGGTGATTTGGCGAGCCGTTACCATTATTACGGTATTACAGTCTCTTTGTCTGGAATGCGAAGAAGCATCTCCACTTGTGGGCAGCCTGAACAGAAGGTTGAGGAAACAAGGCCAGTGCCCCATATCAGATATCAGATATCAAACCAACCGGGGAGTCTCTGAACAGGCTAGGACCAAAGTAACAGAGTAACCGGTACAAATGGGTGATTGACACTCACCTACATGTGCGTCATAGTATGTTCTGGCATAGTTGAGTATTCTCATTGGAAAAAGCCATGTCTATTGTGATTGATGGCCAAATATATTACCGGACGGCCGAGGTCTGCCGGATGGTTGGCATCAGCAGAAACACCCTGTTCAAATGGCTGAAGGAAGGCAAAGTGTCTGATGTTGAGTACCGGGACTGGCGAGGATGGCGGCTATTCAGCCTTGCTCAAGTGGAGGCTATCAAGACAAGAACCAGCTGCGTTTCTGCTGTGACCGGGAGGAACTAGAAGGGCTAACGAATGAAATCAGCAAGATCTGTGGTCAGGTCCGCGAACGAGGACGGAATGCTCAGAACCTTCAGCGAGGAAATGCCGGCAGGTGTCTGTATCATCCAGGATGGAACATTCTGCTATGTCAATTCCGCCTTCCCAATCGCCGTGGGCTACACGGCGGATGAACTGATAGGTAAGGATGCTCTGGATTTTGTGGTGCCTCAACATAGAAGGATGGTCAGAGAAAATACGATAAGGATGTTGAAGGGAAAGCTGCTTTCGCCCTATCAATTCAGGGTGACCTGCAAGGACGGCACAATCGTTTGGGTCATGGCCGCGGTCAAATCCGTCCGGTACCGTGGAAGGCCAGCAATTCTGGGGAATTACATGGAAGTCACCGGGAGGATGCAGTTAGAGGAAAATCTGGAAGAGTCTGAACACAAGTACCGCCTGCTATTTGAGACTTCCCCGGATTGCATCGCACAACTGGATAGAGAGGGAAGACACCTTGCTGCGAATCCTGCAGTTGCCAGAAGCCTTGGGATTCCTTTGGAAGAAGTGATTGGCAAGACGTTGTTCGAGGTGACGCCTCAGGAGATTGCGCAGCGCCGACTGGCAAATGTGAGAAAGGTCTTGGATGAATGGCAAGCCCAGGTTTTCGAGGACGAAAGAGCGGGAAGACACTTCCACCACGTAGTGGTACCCGCGAAGACTTCAGGCAAAGAGGTCGTCTATGTGATTACTATGGATGTCACTGAGCGTAGGCAGATTGAAGAGGCGCTGAGGCAGTCTGAAGAGAGGTATCGCACTATTCTGGAGGAGATGGAAGATAGCTATTTTGAGGTTGATGTCGGCGGACACTTTGCCTTCTTCAATAGTGCCGTGTGTCGCAACCTGGGATACTCCAGGGAAGAGTTGGTGGGCATGAGCTACAAAAAAATCACGGCTGTGGATGATGCCCAATCAGTATATGAAGTCTTTAACAAAGTGTACAAGACTGGCATACCAAACAAAGGGTTTCCCTGGAGAGTCATCCACAAAGATGGGACTCGCGGGTTTGTGGAAGCATCCGTCTCTCCGCTGCGAAATGAGAAGGGGCAGATCATCGGGTTCCGAGGCGTTGGACGCGATGTCACCGACCGCAGGACGATGGAGGTGGCATTGCGACAAAGCGAGGAGAAGTATAGAGCTTTGTTTGACAGTACGGTCACTGGCACGGTCGTTGTTGACATCGAAGCTCTCAGAGTAGTGATGGCTAATCAAGCCGCTGCCAAAACTCTTGGATTTAGTTCCACAGAGGAGGTCATTGGTGCAAATCCGCTCGATTTCTTCTCTCCTGAGGACCGGGAGAAGGTTCGTGAGCTTATGTCAAAGGGGCTGGTTGAACAAGACTTGCGGCGGGCTCTGGAGTTGCGAGTGGTGACCAGAGGTGGGAGGGAAATGTGGGTGAGTGTGACAGGTGTGAGGATTGTGCATGAGGGCAGATTAGCGGGCCTGGTTTCTTTTATCGATATTACTGAGCAGAAGCGGCAAAACGAGCGGCTTATGCTGACTGAGCGGCTGGCCTGTGTTGGCGAGTTGGCAGCAGGCGCCGCCCACGAACTCAACAATCCGCTGACGAGCATTATCGGTTTCTCACAATTGCTTATGCAGAAGGAACTCCCCGACGATATCCGTGAGGACCTGAGGCTTATCAACAGCCAGGCTCAGCGTGCAGCCAGTGTCACCAATAATCTTCTTACGTTTGCCCGGAAGCAGGCACCTGTGAAGCGACTGAGCCAGATGAATGGCATCATTGAGGATGTGCTGAAATTGCGTGCTTATGAACACAAGGTTAATGGTATCGAAATCCAGACACATCTTGCTCCGGACCTGCCTGAAATCATGGTGGATCATTTCCAGATGCAGCAGGTTTGCATGAACATCATCATCAACGCCGAATACTTCATGATCAAGGCACATGACAAAGGAGTCCTGAATATCACCACCAGAAAACAGAACGATGCAGTGGTGATTTCCTTTGCTGATGATGGGCCGGGTATTCCGCCGGAGAATGTCCGGCGGATATTTGATCCCTTTTTCACCACTAAAGAGGCGGGCAAAGGAACCGGGCTCGGGTTGAGTATCTGCCACGGCATAGTGACCGAGCACGGGGGGCATATATACGCCGTGAGCCGGCCCGGCAAAGGAGCCACTATTATTGTGGAATTGCCTACTTACGTCAGCCGACCCCAGATAACGTGTACAGAAGGACAGGTTAGCGGCGACAGGAAGGTGTCATAATGGGCAAAGACGAAAGTGAGCTAGAACAGTTGGCGAAGGTAGATTGGCTAGGAAGGAACGGGGGTATGGCTAACCGTCCAGAAATGCTGCTCATCGTAGATGACGAAGCCCCAATCAGGAGGCTTATTCGGCAGAGGCTGACAGCAGAAGGCTACCAGTGTGAAGAAGTAGGCAATGCTGAACAAGCCCTGAATACGCTGGAGACCAATGCGATTGCCGTGGTTGTTCTGGATATTAAGATGCCTGGCAAGTCAGGAACTGAACTCCTCCCCGAAATAAAGTGCGGGTACCCTGACACGGCCGTTATTATGGTTACGGCTATTAGTGAGATTAACGTTGCCGTTGAGTGTCTGAAGCAGGGCGCCGATGACTATATCTGCAAGCCTTTCAACCTGGAGGAGCTTTCTCTAGCAGTCAAGAGAGCGCTGGAAAGAAGGCACCTGCAGCTTGAGATAAGGGAGTATCAGCAATACTTGGAGGAGAGGATTGAAGAGCAGACAAGAGAGATCAAGGAGCTCTTCTGGGGTGCGATCGAAGCGTTGGTATCTGCATTGGAGGCTAAGGACAAGTACACCGGCGGACATTCTCGCCGCGTGACTGAAATAGCGTTGGCTCTGGGCAATGAGCTTGGCCTGCCTGCGCAGAGTATGGACGATTTACGCTGGGCGAGCCTGCTACACGATATAGGTAAGATCGCGGTTGACCCAAGTGTGCAGAACAAGCCTGGTAAGCTAACACACGAGGAATACGAGCACATTATGACTCATGTGCAGGTGGGTGCCGATATTGTGCGGCCGGTGGTTAATGCGAGAATAGTTGAGATGGTTGAGCACCACCATGACCGTTATGACGGTAGAGGACTGAATCAAACCATCATGGGGGATGACATACCAATGGGTGCCAGAATTCTGTCTTTAGCCGATGCTTTTGATGCTATGATGTCCGACCGACCGTATCGGTCAGCAATGTCCATCACGGACATTGTAGAGGAAATCAAGCGTTGTGCTGGGAGTCAGTTCGATCCAGTTGTGGTGGCTGCATTCCTTAACACTGTCGGGTTAACGAAGCCGTAGGTTCAAATATCGCAGATCTGCCCGCCATTGATGCCGAAAAACCGAAAAGGAAACCATTTCAATTTGCAAGCTGATTCGTCACCAGAATTGTGATATGTGGCAGACAGTCTTAATGAAGACGTACAGAAGTTAGGACGAAGTCTTGATCGCTTACCTGAGACGCAGATAGAGCCTCCATTCACACTGGTCAATGGTTCGCCGGGCACTGTGAAGTCCCTTTTTCCTTCGCAATCTAGCGGAAAGACGCCTTCTTTTCATCCTGGCCGGCGACAGACTACGAAAAACCTTGTTTCCCTGTCCGCAGACCAATGAAGACGAAACCAAGCACCTCTCCCCTGTCTGCCACGTGCCCATTGGGGAACTGTTGGGAAGGGGAATTCCCGTCATCTTTGATGGTGTTAACTCGCTGGAGCGCCACCGATAGTATCTCTACCGCCCTGCACAGAGGGCTGGAGCAAGACTCATTCCCGTGCGGGTTGAAGCTATCTCCGCGGCCGCGCGGCACCACCTTCTGGCACGGAAAATGCACCTATGGATGATGACTCAGAACCAGGGTGGGAAGTATACAGCAAGATGAAGTCGCGGAGGCAAAAGGTTTCAGGCAACCATCTTGTTGTTGACATATCGCGCGACATTAATGCGGCAATCGATAAGATAGCGCGGGCAACAAAGAGATAAGTGGGAAGCTCCCCTCGTTTGACCTCTTCAAATCTTTACCTAAATGAAGTAAAATGAATCTTCCGAAATGGGTGTGTTTTTCAGGGATAGCTGTGGACATTAGAGTCATAGTTGGAGACATATCTCAAGCTGAAGCTGATGCCGTGGTGGTGAACCTTTTCGAAGGTGTGGCACAACCGGGCGGTGCTACTGCTGCTGTGGATAATGCTTTGGACGGGGCTATCACTTCTCTCATCAGTCGAGGTGAGATCAAGGGTAAGTTTGGTGAAGTCACTATTGTCCATACCTTCGGAAAAGCCCGGCCTGTCGGGGCAGGGATAGTAGCTATTGCTGGGTTGGGCAGGCGTGAGGACTTCAACGTGGACAAAGTTCGGGCGGTGATGGGAGAGGTCTGTCGAACGTTGCGTAAGGCGAATTGCCGCAGGATAGCTACAATCCTGCATGGTGCTGGAACAGGTGGTATTGATCCTGGAGCTTCGGCTGAAGCCATAGCTGAGGGCGCTCTTCTTGGCCTTTACAACTTCGCGAAATACAAGAAGCCGGAGTATCAGGATATCGAAGAGATGCTGATAGTGGCAAGAGAAGAGGGGAAAGTCCCGCACCTGGAGCTGGCCATTCGCAAAGCCAGGATAGTGGCTGAAGCAACCAACTTGGCGCGGGATATGGTTAATGAGCCGGCTAACTATATGACACCCAGCCAGATGGTTGAAGTAGCTAGGGAAATAGCTGGCAGGTATGGTTTGGAGTTCAAGGTGTTTGACCGGAAGGACATGGAGATGATGGGCATGGGGGCGCTGCTGGGCGTGGCGGCCGGCAGCAACCAGCCCCCCAAGTTAATGATTCTTAGCTACAAAGGAGACGGCGGTTCGGAGAGAACTCTCGGTTTTCTGGGCAAGGGCATAACCTTCGATTCCGGAGGAATCTCGATCAAGCCATCAGAGGGAATGGAGGAGATGAAGGGTGATATGGCTGGTGCTGCTGCTGTGATGACAGCGATAGGGGCTATTGCTCAATTGAAACTCAGAATTAACGTCACTGCGGTTATTCCCGCTACTGAGAACTTGCCTAGTGGGTCCGCCTTGAAGCCGGGAGACATACTCAAGGCCATGAATGGCAAGACAATAGAAGTAATAAGCACTGATGCTGAAGGCAGGCTTATCTTGGCAGATGCCTTGGGTTATGCCTTGAAGCAAGGGTTGTCTCCTCTAGTAGACTTGGCTACTTTGACCGGCGCTTGTCGTGTTGCTTTAGGTCTCCTCTACGGTGGCGTATTCGGAAATGACCAAGACTGGATAGACGAGGTTCTGAAGGCTGCGGCTAGAGTCGGCGAGAAGATGTGGCCAATGCCTCTGGCTGACGAGTACAAGGAGCAGATCAAGAGCGACGTTGCCTATATCAGGAATACTGGCAACAGGTATGGCGGGGCTATCACCGCTGCGCTTTTCCTGGCGGAGTTCGTTGATGGTAGGCCCTGGGTTCACGTCGATATAGCTGGCCCGCGTCTGTCCAGCAAGGAGAGTGGATACAATGTCAAAGGAGCCACCGGATTCGGCGTTAGGACTCTGGTCGAGTTGGCTTCAAGCAGGGCAAGAAAGGAGGATGCGATATGAAAGTGAAGTGGTTGGGGCATGCCTGTTTCTTGATAACCTCAGGAACTGGCGTGAGGGTAATCACCGACCCTTATGCTGTAGGTGGGGGTATTAACTATTCCCCTATCAAGGAAGCTGCTGATGTTGTTTTGGTGAGCCATGACCATGGCGACCACAGCAACGTGTCTAGCGTACAAGGGAGATTTGAAGTAGTTAAGGGCAGCGGCAAAAGAAGCGTGAAGGAAGTTCTGTTGAAAGGTGTTGCTACCTATCACGATGCTTCTCAGGGCCAACAAAGGGGACCTAATACTGTTTTCTGTTTCACCGTAGACGGAATAAGGCTCTGTCACCTGGGTGATCTAGGGCACGCGCTCAGTCCCGAACAGGTCACCGAAATCGGTGCCGTGGACATACTGTTTCTGCCTGTTGGTGGCTTCTTTACCATTGATGCTCCTGTAGCCAGTCAGGTATGTGATCAACTAAAACCGAAGGTGGTTATCCCTATGCACTTTAAGACTCCAAAGTGTGGCTATCCCTTGGCCAGCGTTGAGGATTTCCTCAAGGGCAAGAACAACGTCAGAAGAGTGAGGAGTAGTGAGGTTGAGTTCGAGCGCGACAAACTATCCGCTACCGGCGAGGTTGTGCTATTGCAGTCGGCTTTGTAAATATTGAAATCTGGTTGTCATTATGAAGACAATGATTGTCAAGGATTCGGATTTCGTGTTTGTCCCTCCTCCGCAGCTTGCCTGGGCAAGGCGAGTTTTGATTAAACCCTGCGCCGGCTACCCTTTGCCGTATCCCGTAACCACAAGTCCAAAGCTACTGAATGCTGTTATCAGAGGCATCAGAAAAATTAGCAATGCCGATATCCTCATTGCAGACGGGACTCCTAGCGGTGAGTCGATTTACCCGATATATCAAGCTCTAGGGTACAACTTCCATCACGTCCTTATGCTCGATATTAGGGATTCAATTTTCATCGAGGTGGAGAATCCCCTGGCTGAATTTCATGCTGTGGAAAGCTTCTGGGTGCCCAACGTGGTGCTGCGCAGTGACTTCCTGATCAGCGTCACCCCTTTCAAGGTTAGTGGTCGCCTTGGCCACTTCAGTATAGCAAACCTTTTGAGTCTTCTGCCGGTGAGCAAGTATAAGAGAGGTAGGCGTGTGGGCTGGGCGGCTCTGTATGAATTGGGCATAGAAAGGGTCCTTGCCGACCTCTACTTCACTTTGCCTTTCGATTTGGGCATCATCGAGGCCCGTCAGAAGTTCTGTTATGCTGATGACCCTACAAAAGGAGAGGCGGAGGATTACGGGAAGGTTTTGATTGGTGAACCTCATGAAATCGATCTCAGGGCTTCTCAAATCGCCGAAATCAACTGCGAGCACCTGAAACTGATTAGCGAGGGCAGAGTGCAACTTGAGGACTAGATAGGTCTCCTGGCTAACCTGGATTCTTAGTCTAAACTGCGGGCTAATTCAGATTTCTGAATTCAAGACCATTTGGTCTTCGGGATTCTGATATTGTTTTGAATTCAAGCTTTGGTGATTAGGATCCTCTCTAGCATCTTATAGTGAAGTCTTCGAACTGCCCCGAATAGTCGGCCCAACTTGCCTCCACCCTGTCGACGCGAGCTGTCGGAGGGCCTACTTCAAGCTGTTCCAGTAGTTTGTTCAGTTGCGACTTCTCACCTTCCGCCTGAACCTCTACGGCGTCGCCGGTAGCAAGGTTGCGGACATAGCCTGTGAGCCCCAGCCTTTTCGCCTCGCCCCTAACGAAGTAACGAAAGGAGACGCCCTGCACCCGTCCATAGACCTTGGCAGAAAGACGTGCCACGTCGGCTATTTCGTTACTTTGAATTACCTTCGTCACTCTCAGCTAGTGTCACAATTTTGAGCCGTTCCCTGTCATTTTCAGCGGCTGCGAAACGTATGTACAAACCGGATTCTATCAAGCCGACTTAGCCCTGCTCCCTGAGCTAAGGATAGTGCTTCACGAAGTTCGGCGCACGAGATCCGCCGCCATACACCTGCAATTTGCAGAGCCACGTGGCATGGATGGTATTGAGTCATGATATTGACGTACGTGTTACGGGAAATTGCTTTGCCAATAACTGCAGTGTTTCCAGGATCTGAGGAAATACTCGGGTTGGGGATGCCAACTTAATGTTGTGGCATCCTCTAACCTGGAGCCAAAGCATTATGTAAACTAGCTCCTGTTTGGTCACTTTGTGGCCTTCGCCTAAGTGGCTGATGTGATGATTCCGACAGAAGAGACATGAAAGGTTGCAATCAGCAAAGAATACAGAGCCCGAACCATCTCTGCCAACTAATGGAGCTTCCTCACCGGGGTGATGTCCATACCTGGACACCGCTGCTTGACGATAAGTGCAGCACTTGCCGGCATCGCCAGCCAGCCTATTCAGACCACAACCGTGAGGACATAGGCAGCACTTCCCCAACAAGGAAACAGAGGCATCTACCCGTTGCTTGAGCTTGCCGCTGCGGCAAAGCCCCAGGCAAACTGCCAACCTAGTCTATTCCTCGAATTCCTCAGAGGGCTTCCTCTTCTTCTTTATTACCTCTACCTCCACCTGTGGCACAAGTACCGAAATCGGTTTGGCTTTCTGCGCCCCCTTCTTTGGCTTCTTTGGCTCTCGCTTTCTGTAGTCTCGTCTACCCATGGCTACTCCTCAGTTTTTCCCAGGCTGCTCTTGCAGCTTGGCTTTCAGCAATTTTTCTGCTCTTTCCCGTCCCCTTGCCCAGTGACTCGCCCTCGACCAAGATTTCGGCGGTAAACTGCCTGCAGTGGTCAGGCCCAGTAGCTTCTACCAAATGGTAGACTGGCGTTGGTCGTTTCTGTCCCTGGACGAACTCCTGCACCAATGCCTTGTAGTTTGGGGTCATCTTGCCTGCCTTTGTCTTTTCCAATTCTGGCTTGAGCTGCCTGAGAACAAATCTCCGGGCCTCATCTACTCCCTGGTCTAAATACAAGGCACCGATCAGCGCTTCGATAGCGTTAGCTAGGTTGCTGGCCTTTGTTCTACCCCCGCTTGCCTCCTCACCTCGTCCCAGCAACAGCCAGTCACCAAGCTTGAGCGAAGAGGCAAGGTGAGACAGCGTATCCCGGCAAACCAGATAAGCACGAATCTCACTGAGTTCTCCTTCGGGCAGGCAAAGATACTCTTCGTATAACCTTTCTGTAACAATGAAGTTAAGCACGGCATCGCCGAGGAATTCCAAACGCTCGTTACTTGGCCAGGCAAAGTCGGGATTCTCGTTACAATAAGACGAATGCACGAACGCTTGTTCCAGCAAAGACTCCTGGCGGAAAGATATTCCTAGGTTCTTCTGGCAACCGTTCCAATCAGTCATTGTCAGGATTAAGTATAACAACAAGCGTTAGCTAGCTCAAGCAATTGACCGCCAAATTGCCATAGTTCTGGGTGAACAATTGTGTCACAACCCGACGGGGTTGATCCCGGAATTGTCAGCATCCCGTAGCCAGGCATCCTGGACTCCAAACGGCCAACATAGCTGCTAGTTAACGGTGGCACAGATTGGAGGAATGCGCTCAACCCACGGCCTTGCCATTTCGAGTTGACCGGCCAGACGAAACAAGGTGGCTTCGTCACCGTATCTGCCAACAAACTGCATGCCAATTGGCAGCCCCTCGTGGTTCCAGTAGAGTGGGACTGACATTGCTGGCTGGCCTGTGACATTGAACAAAGGCGTGTAGGGCATATGTTCGAAGACGTGCTGGGCAAGAACATCCATTCCACTGAACCTGTTGATCAACCAGCCGGCATTGAGACTACCAAGCAACTTCATAGCGACAGCTTGTGTCCCTTTCGGCTGGAGGGTGCCTCTGGCTATAGGCGGCATGGGCAGCGTTGGCGTCAGCAGAACATCGTACTTTTCAAAGAACCCGCCAACGTCCCGTGCTGTCCGTTGCACCATATTGAGAGACTTGGAGAACTCAGCCGCCCGGCACTGCCTGCCCAGCAAGCCGACTGCCCATGTGCTGGGCTCAAAGTCCGTGAACGAAGCTTTGCGATCTAGTAACACCTCAGCCTCATCAATTGCGACTCTTGTCTCCACACAGACTATTGTCAGGAAGGCTCTAGCAAAGGCTTGACTGTCTATCTGAGGTGTTGCTTCTACGACCTCATGGCCGAGGTCACGGCATAGTCGAGCCGTCGCCTCCAGGCCTTTCACACAATCCGTGTGAACAGCGGCACTAAGAAAAGGCCTCGAAGTGAAGGCAATCCGTAGCTTACCGGGCGCAGTGCCAACCTCGTTCAGAAATGGCTGAGCAGGTGGCGCGGCATAGTAAGGAGCTCCGATGTCCGGGCCGGCGGTGGCATCCAGCATGGCAGCGCTGTCACGAACCGACCGAGTTAGTACGTGATCGCAGTGTAACCCACGCCACGCTTCACCAAAATCGGGGCCTATGGGATTGCGACCCCGGGTTGGCTTCAAACCGAACACACCACAACAAGACGCTGGCATTCGAATGGAACCGCCACCATCGCTGGCATGAGCCAGGGGCACCATTCGTGCGGCTACCGCGGCAGCCGAGCCGCCGCTGGAGCCGCCTGGCGTGCGCATCAGGTCCCAAGGGTTGTTGGTTGGACCAAACAACTCTGGCTCGGTTACTGGCGCCAGTCCAAACTCTGGCAGGTTGGTTTTTCCAACGACGATAACTCCGGCTGCCTTGAAGCGCTTGACAAGCTCGCTATCATGGCCGGGTATAAGATTCCTGAAGAATCTGCTGCCGTTGGTCAGGGGAACTCCAGCATAAGCCATCAGGATATCCTTCATTAGAAATGGAACACCTTTGAAGGGGCCATCCGGCAGGTCTGCGTCTGCAGCTTTGCGAGCCAGATCATACATCTTGTAGATTACTGCATTAAGCTGGGGATTGAGTCTTTCGATGCGGCTTATTGCCTCTCCGACCAGTTCGCCTGGCTTGATTTCCTTCCTGCGCACCAGCTCCGCCAGACCAAGGCCATCATATTTGTCATAGTCACTGAACTTACTCATCGTTACCCCCTTTTCCTGCGTTTGGGCAGACGGTCAGACGTTTTGCGCTGATTCACCAGGCAATTTGCAGAACTTACAGTGAGATTATATCTGTTCGAATTGCGTTGTGGCAATCATGGGTCACGAATTCGTTGCCCGAACAATTGATATTGGGGTCTTCCCCTGCTAATGCTATAATGGCAAGCAAATCCCCATGGATATCTTAGCCACTCTCAATCCTGCTCAGAGACAAGCTGTGGAAGCCATCGAAGGGCCTGTACTTATTCTGGCAGGACCGGGGAGTGGCAAGACCCGAGTGATCACCCATCGGGTCGCTTATCTGGTTAAGCTCTGCAGAGTCAGTCCCCACCACATTATGGCAGTTACATTCACGAACAAGGCCGCACGAGAGATGAGAGAGAGGCTGGACCAGCTTCTGGGTCAGGCTGTGGAGGCTTTGACTTTGGGCACCTTTCATGCGATCTGTGCTCGAATTCTCCGTCGTGATGGCAAGACTATCGGACTTGAGTCAAGCTTTGTTATCTACGATGAGGAGGACCAGTCAAGGTTGATGAAACAGACCCTGGAGGAATTGAACCTCGATGCCAAGCAGTATGCCCCTCAGGCGCTACGCTCAGCTATCAGCGCCGCAAAGAGTCGTCTCACTAGCCCCGGAGATTATGGCCACTGGGTGAGCAGCTATTTTGATGAGGTGGTTCATAGAGTCTACCAGCGGTATCAGCAGTTGCTCGACCAGGCTCGGGCAGCGGATTTCGACGACCTGTTGATGAAAACCGTGCGGTTGTTCCGTGACCATCCTCAAATCCTCACCAAATACCAGTCGAGGTATGTCCACATTTTGGTTGACGAATTTCAGGACACCAACATAGCCCAGTATGAACTTATGAAGCAGCTTGGAGGAAGATATCGGAATTTGTGTGTGGTCGGTGATCCTGACCAGTCCATTTATTCCTGGCGATTCGCTGACCTACGCAATATCCTGAGCTTTGAAAGGGATTACCCCGAAGCTAAAGTCGTGTTTTTGGAGCAAAATTATCGCTCCACCAAGACGATTCTAGAGGCGGCCTCAGACGTCATCTCAGCGAATGTACTACGCAAGCCCAAAAAGCTGTGGACGGATAACGAAGACGGAGTTCCGGTATCGGTTGTTGAAAGTTATAGTGCAGAGGAAGAGGCGCAATCAGTAGTCAACGAGATTGAGAGGCTGATTAGTCAGGAGCAAATATCACTCAAGGATTGCGCCGTAATGTATCGGGTTAATGCTCAATCACGAGCTTTGGAGGAAACCTTCATGCGCTATGGGGTGCCATATAGACTTGTTGGAGGCACCCGTTTCTACCAGAGGCAAGAGGTTAAAGATGTCATTGCCTACCTCAGAGTTATCCATAATCCGCAGGACAACGTCAGCCTGAATCGAATCATAAATGTGCCCGGCCGAGGCATTGGACAAAAGACCGTTGACACGCTTCAATTTTGGGCAAGAGCTAACAATACTTCCCTTTTTGAGGCCATAAAACAGGCGAGTCACGATGTCATTGCCAGCGACGCGAAGCAATCTCGTCCCTCGCGCGCTGTTCAGGCTCTCGCTGGATTCGGTGGTCTTATGGCTAGACTCACAGCCCGGAGCCATGAGCTGAGCCTTGCTGGTCTAGTGGATGAGATACTGGAGGACACCAAATATAGAGAATATATTGTGGCTAAGGAGGATGGCGAGGAGAGGTGGGAGAACGTAACGGAGCTACGCAATGTTGCCAGCGAATACAACGAACTGGCTCCGAAAGATGCTTTGGCTACGTTCCTGCAAAACGTCAGCCTGGTATCGGATACAGATGAACTGGAAGATGAAGCTGATGCTGTGACCCTGATCACCTTGCATCAAGCCAAAGGCCTGGAGTTTGCAGTCGTTTTTATTATTGGTCTGGAGGAAGGGATTCTCCCACACCGAAGATCCTTCGACGACCCGGAACAAATGGAAGAGGAGCGCCGTCTCTGCTACGTGGGGATAACCAGGGCGAAGAAGCGTCTTTATCTCTTACGAAGCTACCGTCGGAGCCTGTTCGGTGGGAGCACGGCAAATCCACCGTCTCGCTTTCTCAAGGACATTTCACCCCATCTGATAACTCCCAGAGGATTATGGGAGGACATCGCATCTCCCGCAGCTAGCTCGGATTTCCGACAGAGCCTGCAGCCCTCAGATGGATTGTTGAGCGCTGTAACGCTGAAAGTTGGCGACCATGTCCGTCATAGCAAGTTTGGCTCTGGCATAGTGATGAATTGCAGTCCTACCAGAGATGACCATGAGCTGACCGTGGTCTTTGAGGTCGCCGGTGTCAAGAAGCTCCTGGCCAGCCTGGCGCCTCTGGAAAAAATCGAGAAAGACGTCGATCTTGCCTCATAACCTGTTGACATGATACACGAAACCGTGTAAACTCTACTATAGATGATGATCAGGATTTTGCAGCCAGAGGTTATCTCCAAAATTGCCGCTGGGGAGGTGGTTGAGAGGCCGGCCTCGGTGGTCAAGGAGCTGATAGAGAACTCCCTGGATGCGGGAGCCACTGTAATTACAGTAGAAGCTCAAGGTGGTGGGATCGAGCTGATCAGAGTGAGCGATAATGGAACAGGTATTCCGGCATCGGAGTTGGAACTTGCGTTTCACAGGTATGCCACAAGCAAGATTGGCAGTTTGGACGATTTGGACAGGATTTCCAGCCTGGGGTTTCGGGGCGAAGCCTTGCCCAGCATTGCCGCAGTGGCCGAGGTCGAAGTCCTCACTAAAGCAACGTCGGAGTCTGCTGGTAACTATCTGCATTTGAGGAATGGCGAGGCGGTGCTCAAGGAGAGCCGGGCGAGGCCTCAGGGCACTACCATGACCGTGCGCAGATTGTTTCGCTACTTTCCGGCGCGGCTCAAGTTTCTGAAGTCAGCTGGTACTGAAAACAGCCATATCGCCCATCTGGTGAGTCAGTACGCCCTAGCCTTTCCAGGGGTTAGGTTTACTCTGGTTCTTGATAAACGCCAGAGCCTGCACACAACAGGTAATGGAGATCTACGCGGGGTGATAAGGGAGTTGTATGGTTCCGAGCTAGCCGAGACGATGCTGAAGGTGGAACAGAACGATGTGCTGGCTGAAGTCAGCGGCTTAACAAGCCCGCCTTCCTCGTCTCGCTCCAATCGCAAGTATCTCAGCTTCTTCGTCAATCGCAGGTGGGTACACAGTCCCTTGCTGATTCGGGCTACCGAAGAAGCCTATCGTGGTTTGCTTATGGATGGGCAGCATCCTCTTGCGGTAGTCAATATTTCCCTGCCGGCTCAGGAGTTAGATGTCAATGTCCATCCCGCCAAAGCTGAGATCAGATTTCGTCAGGAGCAGGCTGTCTTTCGCTGTGTAAGGCAAGCTGTAGAAGAGGCGTTGGGCAAGAGTCCTATAGCTAACCAGAAGACCGTGTCTTTCTCGGCCAGCTCAGAGCAGTGGCAGAAGCCCAGAATGATAATGGACAACGAGCCGGCATTTGTTGTTTCACAGTTGCCCACGCTGGAACTGCCACTCTTGCGGGTGCTCGGGCAACTGGCCAATACCTATGTTATCGCTGAGGGACCCGATGGATTGTATCTCATTGACCAGCATGCTGCTCATGAGCGCATACTGTATGATCGGATTTTGACCCAGTGGTCACAGAGGACGGTTGACGTTCAGGGATTACTACAGCCGCTGACTATTCAGTTTAGCCCCAGAGAAGAAGAGAGCCTGATGGCTAGCAAAGAGTTCCTTGCTGCCTTTGGTTTCACTATCGAGCCCTTCGGAAACAGAAGTTATCTAATACGGACCGTGCCGGCTCTGATGGCCAGAGCCAATGTAATTGAGATGATAACCGGGCTGCTTGATACCCTAGCCGGCAAGGAGAATCCCAAACATTTGGAAGAGAAGATAGCAGAGTCTCTGGCCTGCCACGGTGCTGTCAGAGCTGGCCAGCAACTGAGCGGCGAAGAGATACGAGAGCTAATAAAGCAGCTAGAAATGACGAAACAACCGCGTACCTGTCCGCATGGCCGGCCAACGATGATTCATGTGAGTGCCCATCAACTGGAGAAGGAATTTGGCAGGATAAGCCAGCACTCCTGACTTCACCGGCCTGGCAAATCTGTTGCCTTGGCGGTTTGAAGCCGTTCGAGAACGTAGTAACTTGGTTGTGTTTCCGGAGTTCGTTCGATAGGCTTCAGGCTCAGATAGAAACATCCGTTTGTAACCTGAACTTGTGCTAGAATAGGCAGGATTTGCCAGCCTCTGTGGGCCACCTGGGTAACATTGTCGTCTGGAGGTATAGATGATTTACTGGGCGCAGCTGCTGCATTTCTACCAGCCACCGACGCAAACGCCGCAGGTACTCAGAAAGATATGCAATGAGTCCTATCGCCCTCTACTCCATGTTTTTGAGGAGTATCCCAATGCCAGATTAGCCGTGAATTTCAATGGCGTCCTGACTGATATGCTGATGGACTGCGGACACAAAGACATAGTCGAAGGCTTCAGAAGTCTGGCTGAAATGGGCCAGATTGAATTCACAGGAACAGGGAAATACCATCCTATTCTTCCGTTGATACCCAGAGAAGAAGTGAAAAGGCAGATAAACCTGAACGCGCAGACCAATCGACGCTTTTTCGGTAGAGCCTACGCTCCTCAGGGGTTCTTCCCCCCTGAATTATGTTACAGTCAAGGCATTTTGCAGCCTATAATCGAGTCAGGTTGTCGCTGGACTATTCTCAGCGGTATTGCTTGCCGGGCAGCCTGGCCTGTGGACCTTATCTATAGGGCGAAATCTGATGGGCAGGAGATAGCGGTTTTCTTCCGCGACGACGTGCTCAGCAACAGGATAAGCTTTCAAGCTCTAGGACCCAGGGAATTCATTGCTCACCTGGAGCAGTGGCAGGGCGAAAGGAGGAATATCTATGTGGTCACAGCTATGGATGCTGAAACCTATGGGCATCACATTCAGGGTTGGGAAAGGACATTCCTGGCTAGAGTTTACGAGGAGCTGGAACCATCTGGACAGTATCCTGGAGAGGTCAGACAAGCTACGGCGCTGGCTGGACGACACGTTTCCCTATTGACCAACGGCGAAACTGCCACCAGAATCCAGATGGTTACTATCAGTCAGCTTCTGGAACTCTTCCCGCAGGGTCCAATGGTGGAGCCCAGGCAATCTTCCTGGAGCAGCACAGCCGATGACATAGAGAGCGGCAACTTTTATCCATTGTGGCAAGACAACAAAAATGAGGTCCACCGTCTGCAATGGGAACACTTGGGTATATGCATTGATCTAGTGAACAAAGCACTGGAGTGTGCTGATAATGAGGAAAGCCGACGCTCTGCCACGATTGCTCGAGGCCTTTTGGATCGAGCTGAGCACAGTTGCCAGATGTGGTGGGCCAGCAGTCGCCCAATGTGGGACATCAACCTCATTCACATGGGCTTACTGGACCAGTGGCGAACTGTCGTTAATGCCTATCGGGCCATCATCAAGAGCGGCGTTGCGGAGGAAACCAAACGGGAATATTACCGACGTGCTGTCGCTGCTAGGGACATTAGAAACAGACTGGAAGACAAACTATTCGCGCAGTAATATTGGAAGACCAGTCCTCTTGAGCCTTTATAGTCATATCGAGACTTCACAACGCAAATTGCGACATTCCACAGCTTGTTCTAGGTCTCCGATATGATCCATCTCCAACGAAACCTGATGATATCTCTACATCCTGCGCTCGAGTAGCAGGATGCTCTTCGTAACTACCTGGCTTGCCTGCATGCGAGATTTGACCCTGCTGAACTCATCTGCCAGCTTGCCATCTCCCAACACTTCTCTGATCCACTTGCTGAAATCGTTCCTCCCCCCGCTCAAATGATATCGGAAGGTTTCGTCACTCATGTCATTCAAAGCCCTGGCAAGCTCCCTGAGGTTCCTAACAATTTTGCCGTCGTGACACCAGAATCGTTTATCGTCTGGCACGTCCGCTAAACGTCTCCTGGCTTCCTCTTTGCTAATCTTGAAACTCCTGAACATGCTCACACACCTCCCAAATCTATGGCACCCTACATTATAACACAAGGGTGATTGGTCAGAACCGGGCGGAGTTACAGATAGGCGAGCATACGAAGTAACTCAGTTTCAAGATCATCAAAACATGGCCTGTATGCGCGCATGATAACGCAGACTATGTTTTGCTATAATACCCGATCAACCGAAAGAATCTGTCGAAAGGACTGCGAGGTTGATCAAACACTGTTGCTGAGCAAGTAGCTCAGCAGCTACAGAACATGTCTTCAAGACCGGGAATACCTGAACGAATAGGCCGCCTGGAGGAGCTGGCTAACAATCTGTGGTGGAGCTGGCACCTACAGGCGCGCGACTTGTTCCGAGCCCTGGACTACTCGCTATGGCGGTCAAGCGGGCATAACCCGGTTAAGCAACTATGGGAGATCAGCACAGACAAGTTGACAGCAGCTGTCGCTGACCCCACTTTTCTCAACTTATATGACTCTGTGATGTCAGCCTTTGATGCCGAGATGTCGAATAGGAATAGTTGGTTTGCTACCAACTATCCCAATACCCTAGGCGGTCCCGTTGCCTACTTCTCAATGGAGTTTGCTGTGCATAACTCCCTTCCCATATATGCTGGTGGACTGGGGGTTCTGGCAGGAGACATGTGCAAGGAGGCGAGTGACCTCGGGCTGCCCCTTGTGGGACTTGGCTTCATGTACCCACAGGGGTATTTCCACCAGCATATTTCGGCCGATGGCTGGCAAGAGGAAGTTTATGAGCAATTGGATTTCGATGAGGCACCTATCACGCCAATTAATCCGGTCCCTCGTTCTAAGTGGTGCGGCCCGTTGATTCAGCTTGAATTAGGTGATAGACCCATTTATATCGGAGTGTGGCAGGTGCGGTTAGGCCAAGAGAGCCTCTATTTACTATGTTGTGATGTTGAGGGCAATGTGTCTCAGGATCGGCAGCTCTGTGCTCGTCTTTACGCTGCTGACCAGGAGCAGCGCATCCAGCAGGAAATTGTGCTGGGAATAGGTGGTGTGCGTGTCTTACGATCTCTTGGCATCAAACCATCGGTGTGGCATGCCAACGAAGGTCACTGTGCTTTCATGACGCTAGAACGTGTCAGGGAAGAGGTGGAAAAGGGTGTCGCCTTTTCAGAGGCTCTTCGAAGGGTGAGCGCGGCTACTGTGTTCACTACTCATACCGCAGTCGCCGCAGGGCACGATATCTTCCCTATCTCACTTGTGGAAAAGTACTTTCACGGTTATTGGGAGTCTCTGGGAATCAGCAGAGAAGCATTTTTGGAGCTGGGACGGCAGGATGGCACCGGTGACGACGCCTTTAATATGACCGCGCTTGCCTTAAGAATGGCTGACCATCGCAATGCAGTTAGCCAAGTTCACGGAGGAATCACCCGAAAAATGTGGCATGGCCTCTGGCCTGATGTTAAAGAGGACGAGATACCTATCTCTCATATTACTAATGGGATTCACGTGCCTACCTGGGTTGCTCGGGAGATGAGCCGCCTCTATGAAAAGTACCTGGGACGCGATGTATCCAGAAGATATGATGATGCCAATCTTAGAGACCTTGTGTTAAGTATTCCTGACGAAGAGCTCTGGGCAGTGCATCAAATTCTCAAACGTAAGCTTATCAGCGCCATGGTGGAGCGAGCACGGCAATGCTCCACTGAACGTGAATGCAATGCCCGGCAGGTGCTGGCTATGGGTTCTTTGCTGGACCAGGATGCTCTGACCATCGGCTTTGTCCGTCGTTTTGCCGCCTACAAGCGGCCTCAGTTAATTTTCCATGACGTAGAGCGTCTCAAGCGCATTGTCACTAATAGATGGCACCCGGTTCAGATAATCTTCGCTGGCAAGTCTCACCCCGCAGACACTCCTTCAAAACAACTGCTCCACGATGCATACACTCAGGCTACTGATCCTGCTTTTCAGGGCCGAATAGCTTTTGTTGAGGATTACGACATACATATGGCTCACTATCTGGTCCAGGGGGTAGATGTGTGGTTGAATACGCCTCGTCGCCTTCAGGAAGCTTCCGGCACCAGTGGCATGAAAGCAGTACTGAATGGTGTTCTGCATCTCAGCGTCCGCGATGGCTGGTGGTACGAGGGCTATAACGGCATTAATGGATGGTCCATCGGCCCCGAGGTCGGAGCATATGACCCAGGGGGGGAAGATAAGTCAGATGCCGCAGCGCTGTATTGTCTCCTGGAAGAGGAAGTTATACCTCTCTATTACCAACGAGACAGGAATGGCGTGCCTCATGGCTGGGTGCGTATGATCAAAGAGGCGATAAGTTCCATTGTACCTCGCTTCTGTACGCGGCGCATGCTGAAAGAATACATCGAGCGAATGTATGTACCGGCCGCCCGCCAGTAAGACTGATCATAGGACGAAGCCCTATTGAATGGTATTAGACATAGCATTGCCGAATGGTTACAATAGTCATGACCCTGTTATAACCTGCTTAGGTCAGAGGACGCCTAGATGAAAAAGACATTGGCCGTAATCCTTGCCGGCGGTGAAGGGAAGAGACTGAGTGTGCTAGCCCACGAGCGTGCTAAGCCAGCAGTTCCCTTTGGTGGCAAATATCGCATAATTGACTTTGTTTTGAGCAATTGCGTCAACTCCGGGATTAACACGGTAGCTGTCATACCGCAATACAATCCGCGCTCGTTAGCACGCCATATCGGTGTGGGCAAACCCTGGGACCTCGACCGTGTAATCGGAGGAATCAACTTGCTCTATCCTTTTGTGAGCACCAACGGAGAGATGCACTGGTACAAAGGCACAGCAGAGGCTGTTTACCATAACCTGGAGTTCGTAGAAGATAGCCGCGTTGACGAAGTCCTCATTCTATCAGGGGACCACGTTTACACCATGCGTTATGAAGACATGCTTAAGTTTCATGAGCAGCAGGAAGCCGACATTACCATTGGGGTGACTGAGGTGCCGTGGCATGAGACAAATCGTTTTGGCATTGTGCTCCTCGATGACAACAGGAAGGTGGTTGCCTTTGAGGAAAAACCATCCCAACCGAAAAGCAACCTGGCTTCCATGGGCATCTATGTTTTTAGCAGGGACATACTTTTCAAGGTTCTGCAAGATGCCCACCGCCGTGGCTTGCGGGATTTTGGCAGCCAGATAATACCGGATGCAATAGGGCATTATCGTATCTGCGGCTATACGTATCAAGGCTATTGGCGTGATGTCGGGACAATCGAAGCATACTGGCAAGCCAATATGGATCTGGTGGTTGATTTACCTCTGTTCAATCTCTACGACCCTGAGACGGAGGTAAGAACGCTTTCAGTCGACATGCCACCGGTAAAGCTGGGACCAAGGGCTCAAATCAGTAGGAGCCTTGTGAGCAACGGTTGTATCATAAACGGACGTGTGCACAACTCCGTGCTTTCTCCTCATGTCTATGTCGAAGAAGGAGCCCACGTGATCGACTCCATAGTTTTCCACGATACCGTAGTGGCTCAGGGTGCTGTTGTAGAACGCTCCATCATCGACAAGGAATGCAATATTGGTCCGGGGTGCTGGATTGGTTGTGGGGATGACTATACTCCCAACAAGGACGAACCTGACCATCTAAACTGTGGCATCACAGTAGTAGGCAAGGGGGCAAGGCTGCCCCCGGGACTGAGAGTCGGGCGAAACTGCAAGATTGACCCTGGCGTAAATGAGAGTGATTTCTCTGCCCTGTCTATTCCCAGCGGCAGTTCCATAGGAGGAAAAGAGCTTCTCAAAGCCTGACGCCAACAATGAAAATCCTGTTCATAGCCGCTGAGGCTTTCCCTTTGGCCAAAATAGGTGGACTGGCTGATGTCACAAGCTCTTTAGCCGTAGCTCTCCGTGACTTAGGGCATGAGCCATGTCTGATATTGCCTAGATACGGTAGCATAAGAATTCCCGTCCGGGACATTCGAGGGGGTGATTTCGCTGTCGAATTCATGGGCCATCCTGAACCAGTATCCCTGAAAACGGTTAGGCTAAGAAAGAGAATACCGGTATACCTGGTGGACAATGACCATCACTTTGGAACCGAGGAAATCTATACCCGGGATGAAATAAGGCGCTTCTGCTTTTTTTCGCTGACCATCCCGGCCATTCTCTCCCAACTTGATTTTCGTCCCGATATTGTTCATTGCCATGATTGGCATAGCGCCCTGGTACCTTTGTGGCTGAAGAAAGCAGGGATCAAGCTACCTTGCGTGTTTACCATTCATAACCTTGCTTATCAGGGCCACTTCGGTCAACAGTTTTTCGTCGACTCCGGGCTTTCTTCTGTATGGGAGAAGCACATTCCAGTCAGTGCTCCCAGACCATCGCTCAGCTTCATGAGCCAGGGAATTCTTCTGGCAGACATCGTGACCGCGGTCAGCCCTGCTTACGCCTCGGAGATACTCACACCACAATATGGCGAAGGTTTGGATCCATTATTGAACTATCGTCGTGATGACCTGCATGGCATAGTTAATGGTATTGATTATGAAGAATACAACCCAGCTACGGATCGCTGTCTGGAGAGAAACTATGATGCGATGGCGCTAGAAAGAAGAATTGGGAACAAGCTTGCCCTGCAAAAGAGGAGTGACCTGTTGCAGAACCCTGATGTCCCTTTGATTGGCATGGTGTCTCGCCTTGAGGACCAGAAGGGGATTGACTTGTTGCTGCAGGCTATTGATCAGGTTGTTGAACAAACAAAAACACAACTGGTTGTTCTTGGTGAAGGACGGGAGCATTATCATGAATTGCTCACCCAAGCGGCACTCAAGTATCCAGAGCGTCTCTCAGTATTCATTGGTAATGACGAACGATTGGCCCGTCTTATCTACGGCGGGTGCGATATATTTCTTATGCCTTCTCGCTTCGAGCCCTGTGGATTGGGGCAGCTAATCGCCATGCACTATGGTGCCATCCCTGTGGTGCGACATACCGGGGGACTGGCTGATACAGTCAAGGATGTGGGCGAAGGGAATGGGAATGGCTTTGTGTTTCAAAGCTACACTGTCTCGGAAATGCTGGTGGCGATAAGAAGAGCTGAGGCCTGCTTTTACCGCCGGGAGGAGTGGAAGAACCTGCTGAGGCACAATATGCGGCTGGATTTTTCCTGGAAATCCTCGGCTAGGAAATACGAAGACCTTTATCTACAGGCGCTGGATGCATAACAGACAGGATACCCTATCGGCAAATGACAGAGAAAAGGGACAGAAGCAGTGACGCGGTATCCTCTACGGATAAGATGAATGCTCAGTCAGTGCGCTATGATGTGAGCATACTCAGCAATAACGACCTTTTTCTGTTTAATGAAGGGTCACACTATCGGCTTTACGAGAAGCTTGGAGCTCATCCCACAAGGGTGGGCGGAGTAGAAGGCACCAATTTTGCCGTCTGGGCCCCAAATGCCAGGCAGGTTTCAGTCATAGGTGACTTCAATGGTTGGCATAAGCTTAGCCATTTATTGCATCCGAAGGGGCAATCGGGTGTTTGGGAGGGGTTCATCCCCTCTGTGACCAAGGGTACAATCTACAAGTATTACATTGTCTCTCATCATCGGGGCTATTGTGTGGAAAAAGCTGACCCACTGGCTTTCTATAACGAAATACCGCCCAAGACAGCTTCCATCGTCTGGGATTTGAATTACAACTGGGGAGACCAGGCGTGGATGGAGCAGCGACGCACTCGTAATGCTCTTGATGCTCCCATCTCTATCTACGAGGTTCATCTGGGCTCCTGGCAACGAGGGTCTGGGGAAGGGAATCGCTTCCTCAGCTACCGGGAACTGGCTCCCAGACTGGCTGAATACGTGAAGAAGCTGGGATTCACCCATGTTGAGTTTCTGCCGGTGATGGAACACCCATTCTATGGCTCCTGGGGCTATCAGGTGACAGGTTACTTTGCCCCTACAAGTCGCTATGGCACCCCCCAGGATTTTATGTATCTTGTTGACTATCTACACCAGTATGACATCGGCATAATCCTCGATTGGGTACCTTCTCATTTCCCCAATGATGAACATGGTCTGGGATATTTTGACGGAACACATCTCTACGAACATCGTGACCCGAGACAGGGCATCCATCCCGACTGGAACAGCCTTATTTTCAATTATGGTCGGCAAGAAGTGAGAAGCTTTCTCATTAGCAACGCATTGTTCTGGCTCGACAAATACCACGTTGATGGTTTGCGCGTTGACGCCGTGGCTTCCATGCTGTATTTGGATTATGGTCGCAAAGAGGGTGAATGGGTACCCAATCGCTACGGCGGACGCGAGAATTTGGAGGCCATTGCCTTCTCACGACGATTAAATGAAGTTATCTACCAGGAGAAGCCTGATGTGCAAACCATCGCCGAGGAGTCCACTGCTTGGCCCAGGGTTTCTCGTCCAACTTATCTAGGAGGTCTCGGATTCGGCCTGAAATGGGACATGGGGTGGATGCACGATACCTTGGGCTACATGACCAAGGATCCTGTCTATCGAAAGTATCATCACAACAGCCTGACCTTTCGTCTTTTGTACGCCTTTTTTGAGAACTTCGTGCTGCCTCTTTCTCATGATGAGGTGACGCACGGCAAGGGTTCACTCTTGGGGAAAATGCCGGGAGACGAATGGCAACGGTTTGCCAACTTAAGACTGGTTCTGGGGTATATGTATGCTCAACCCGGCAAAAAGCTCCTGTTTATGGGAGGCGAACTTGGCCAGTGGCGCGAGTGGATGCACGATGAGAGCCTGGAATGGCACCTGCTTCAGTACTCACCGCACTCCGGGCTTCAGCAATGGGTAAGCGACCTGAACCGCGTATATCGGAGTCAGCCTGCCCTTTACCAGGTGGATTTTGATTCGGCAGGTTTCGAATGGATTGACTGTAACGACGTAGAGAACAGTGTCATTACTCTCATGCGCAAAGGGCGGTCTCGGGATGACGCTATCGTCGTGGTGTGTAACTTCACCCCTGTCACCCACTTCAACTACAGAATTGGAGTCTCGCAACCAGGATTCTGGAGCGAGCTACTCAACAGCGACGCCCTGGAATATGGTGGGAGCGGGCAAGGCAATCTCGGTGGGATCGAAGCTGCGCCAAAGCCCTGTCACGGCCGTCCCTATACTTTGACCATCACCTCACCGCCGCTAGCTGCTGTATTCCTAAGACCGTCACGGTAAGGCGCGCCAACTATTCCCCAATACACTGCAGGACCTCTGTGTGGGGAGCTTGCAGGGAATTATCCGTCGGAATCACTGGATCTTCTCCACCTTAAGCAGATTTGTGGAGCCAGCAGTTCCGATAGGAACGCCACCGGTTATCACTATCAAGTCACCAGGCTTTGCCAGCCCTAGCTCTCTGCAAAGCTTAGACGCTGTTGCGAACAATTGATCAACTGATGAAACTTTGGCTATCTCAAAGGGGTAAACACTCCAGTTCAGCATTAATCTCCCCGCTACCTTGGCATCAGGCGTGATTGCCAGAATAGGCATCCTGGGTCGGTATTTTGATACCCGCCCTGCTGTGCTGCCAGACTGTGTGAAGGCCACAAGAGCAGCTGCTCCCAAAGTCTGCGCTGTATGGCAGGCATTATAGCTTATCAATTCATCCGTCTTTTGCTCCAACCACCTCCCTCTTTCGGAGAGTATCTGCTCGTAGGGTAACCTATTTTCTGTTTCCCGAGCAATCCTTGACATCATTTTGACTGTCTGCACCGGGTACTTCCCGACGGATGTCTCCGCAGAGAGCATTACGGCGTCGGTACCATCAAATATGGCATTAGCCACGTCGGTGACCTCGGCCCGTGTTGGCCTGAGGGCGTGCACCATTGACTCCAACATCTGTGTGGCGGTGATTACTGGCTTACCTGCCCGATTACATTTCCTGACAATCTCCTTCTGCACCACCGGCACTCTCTCCAGAGGAATGTCCACGCCGAGATCTCCTCGAGCCACCATCACGCCGTCACTAGCCACCAGTATACTGTCAAATTTGTTGACTGCTATCCCCCTTTCAATCTTGGCAATGATCGGTATATCTGTGCCGTTCTGGTGCAGAATGGTTCTGACACTGCTCACATCTCTGGCGTCGCTGACGAAAGATAGAGCCAGATAATCCGGCTGCTGTTTGAGAGCGAAGAGAATACACTCCAGCATAGCATCCGTGACGAAAGAGCCAGAGAAGCGCATCCCGGGCACTACCACCCCCCGTCCCTCGGTGAGCATACCCCCTACTACCACCTTGCATCTGATCTCTGTACCTTGCTTCTCAATCACCCTGAGTTGCATCGCACCATCGTCGAGCAATACAGTATCTCTCACTTTTGCGTCCCGAGCGAAGGCGGAAGAACCAACTGGAATTAATTCATCGTCTCCCGTCACCTGTCTTGTGGTTAAGATAACCTCTGCCCCTCTCCTCAGAGTCGCTTGGCCGCTCGTCAGTTTGCCCGTACGATACTTCGGCCCGGGCAAGTCCATGAGTATGGCGACAGGAATTGCCAGACGGTGTGATAGCCTCCTGACGGTCCGGATGTGACGTGCATGTTCGCTGCAGGTACCGTGGGATAGATTGAGTCTGGCGACATTCATGCCCGCTCTGATCAGTTGCTCAATAGCGGCAGATGAGCTGGTAGCTGGACCGATAGTACATACTATCTTAGTCCGCCTTTGAAAAGAAATCGAGCGTTTCATATGGTGCTTCATCATGACACGCGTCCTCCTCAACGTTTCCGTCTTTCGAGAGGAGGCGCTGCAAACTCAATAGTTTTTGTACCAGTCCTCGGCTACGGGCGGAGATTTGCTGTCGTCAGCCTCTAACTTGGAGTACCATGGTCTGCCGTAACTATCAGCCATTCCAGCTAGCTCTTTCAACCTAGCAGCAGCTGTGTTGCGAAAGAAATCGAGCCTTTCTTCCCTGGAACGAATCCGGGCGCCCTCTTGCCACAGAGCACGGCCTGCCAGGAAGCCGCAGGCTCCTGCCTGACAGGCTATCTTAACCTGCTTCCTGAACGATTCATAGTCGACTCCGGCGCTAAGCAGCACCCAGGGCAACCGGGATGCCTCATTCAATTCCCGGCACAATCTGAGCAACTCGCCCTCGTCCTGTTCAAACCTGGTATCCGCCGGGAACTCCGCCTTCAATACGTCAATCGGCAACGCCGTAATCTGCCGCGCAGTTTCAACTACAAGTCCGGGTTTTATCTCAGCAAACTCCTTCGAAAATGCCTCGCCTTCTTCGGTCGGATAGCTCACCGGCTCAACCAGAAAAGCGACATCCTCTTCTAGACATTGATCAGCCAATCTGGCTACAACATCGAGTTGTTTTGAGGCGACCTCTTTCAAGTCCGGCCTGAAGTAGACTAGAAGCTTAACGGCTGAGGCGCCCATCTTCTTAGCCTTCTTTACGTTCCACCCTGGCAAAACCTCAGTAATTCTGGCCCGCCTTTCTCCGGCATAGCCGGTCTTCTCCATGCTGACAAGGAGCCCCTTGGATCCGGGCATTATGCCAGCAGCTACAGCTTGAGCGGCTCCGTATTCAGGGTCAAGCAGTATTGCACTGGCAAAAGGTACTACCGCCTGACAAAGGTCAAGCTTGAAGTTAACCATATCTTGATAGCTCACCGCAGCAGGGTCATTCTGGTTCATAGCTCGCCTGAGGGCCCCTCTGTGGTCTATAGCACACATTGTCATCATGCCATTGGAATTGGCCAGTTGTTGAAGTCCTCTCAGTTTGCCAACGGACACATTCATTACGTCACCTGTTGATATGCCGCATCGCTACGTTTGCTGACGAGTAAGCCTTCTCACCTCTTGGAGTGCAAAGGCGGCAGCGCCAAGCACACCGGAATTTGGTCCCAGCCCAGCAGGGCAGAACCGGACAGCCTGGAAAGCTTCCTTGAATGCCCGGTCTCCGGCCACTTTGAAGGCCGGCTTGAGCAACATATCACCGATGCTTGACAAACCACCCCCGATAACTATTAGCTCGGGATTGAATATATTTATTAGATTAGCTAGGCCTACGCCGACGTAGTAGCCGGTCCGAGCAATTAGCTCCTTGGCCACGTTATCACCCTGCTGAGCAGCGGTATGAATAACCTGAGCCGTAATTTTTTCTGTGTTCCCCCCGGCGCATTCCAGAATGGATGTTCTGACCCCTGCTTCAATCTGTCTCCTTGCCTCCCTAGCCAGGGCTGTCCCTGAAGCCAGTGTTTCCCAGCACCCTCTATTTCCACAGTTGCAGGTGGGGCCGTTATGGTCAATGGTCATGTGTCCCACCTCTCCGGCGGCGCCGATGGCTCCCGTGAAGATTTCGCCATCAATCACGATGCCCCCACCGATACCGGTGCTCAGGGTAACATAGATGAAATTGCGGATACCCCTGGCGGCACCAAAATGCAATTCACCTATGGCAGAGGCGTCAGCATCATTGATGAGAAAGGTTCTTCGACCGAGCTTCTCCTGCATGATGTCTCTGAAAAGGACATTGCGCAACGCTGGTAGGTTTGGCGAGGTAAACAGTATCCCTGCCTCGGGACTAGAGATGCCAGCCGCGCCAACCCCTATGGCACAGAGGGCTGAAACGGTGATACCTGCCTGATGCAGGGCGCGGTGCGTCGAGTCCAGAACAGCTTGTATTAGTACTTCGCGCTCCTTCGTGGCAGGAGTTGTCGTCTCATCACTCGAAAGCATCTTGCCCTGAGGGTCCACCACAGCCGTCAGTATCTTGCTCCCGCCGAGGTCGATTCCCAGAGTCAGAAGCTTCATATCATCCCGCATTTCGATCCCTCCTTGGGTACGCCAAACTCCATTTTCGGTCGCCGCCTATTTTGGGGCAACATCCAACCGGCGTTGTTTGCTCTTAATTTCATATTGTATACTGATGAGACCAAAGATTCCAAGATAATCGGCGATTGTGGGCAACCGCAGGCATGGCGAACTAAGTGACTTCTCCATCCGAGTCCTGGCGACCGTCCTACGGAACTTATGAAGGATAAGGCATCATGAGCTTCTTCAGGGAAAGTGGCATACTACTGCATCCAACCTCACTTCCGGGCCGATTCGGAATAGGAGATTTGGGAAACGAGGCGCGTCAATTCATAGATTTTGTGGCTGGCGCCGGGCAGCATGTGTGGCAAATTTTGCCGCTGGGTCCCACAGGCTATGGCAATTCTCCATATCAGTGTCTTTCAGTCTTCGCCGGCAATCCTTTGCTCGTCAGTCTCGAGAGGCTGGTTCAAGACGGGTTTCTTGAATCAGCTGACCTGGAAAACCCACCTTCTTTTTCCGATGGCAAAGTTGACTATGACCTAGTCATCAGGTTCAAGATGCCCTTGCTGAAGAAGTCTTTTGAGGTTTTCGAAAGAAGGGCTGCCTGGGGCGAGCGGCAACGATTCAGAACCTTCTGTCGGCGAAATGCCTCCTGGCTGGATACCTACTCGCTGTTTATGGCACTGAAAGAGGCTCACGGCTTTAGCACCTGGAATACATGGGAAAATGATGTCAAGAGGCGCCATGCGAAGTCTCTGCAACATTGGGCAAAGAGATTGAGCCGGGAGATATGCTATCACCAGTATCAGCAATACCAGTTTTTCAAGCAGTGGTTGCAGCTAAGGAAATACTGCAAGGAGCGCGGAATCAGGATCATCGGCGATATGCCTATCTTTGTTGCGCTTGACAGCGCCGAGGTTTGGTCGCATCCCGAAATGTTTCATCTGGATGATAGCGGCAGACCAACCGTAGTGGCAGGAGTTCCGCCTGACTACTTCAGCAAGACAGGCCAGCTATGGGGAAACCCTCTGTATCGGTGGGATGTAATCGCCAGAGATGGCTACGCTTGGTGGATTGAACGTTTCAGGGCCGCGCGCAAGTTGGTGGACATTATCAGATTGGACCATTTTCGGGGCTTTGAGAAATACTGGGAGATTCCAGCTGGAAATACTACTGCCTCGAATGGCAGATGGGTACCTGGGCCAGGAGCCAAGCTATTTCGCGCGGCACAGGAGGCATTGGGCACCCTGCCTATCATTGCTGAAGACCTCGGAACGATTACGCCTGAAGTACATGCCCTGAGAGACCAACTTGGGTTTCCCGGCATGAGAGTCCTGCAATTCTCTTTTGGTAGTGGCCCTGAGGCTCACCAGTACAGGCCACATAATTATCCCCGAAATTGCGTGGTATACACCGGCACGCATGATAACAACACGACTCTTGGCTGGTTCAAAGGGGATGATGTCAAGGATAGTACGCAGAGCCAAGAAGAGAGAAGAAGGGAGACTCAGGTGGCGCTAGCATATCTCGGCACAGAGGGCCACGAGATCAATTGGGATTTCATCAGGCTGGCTCTTGTGTCTCCTCCCAATACCGCCATCATCCCTATGCAGGATATTCTGGGATTGGGCAGCGCAGCCAGAATGAATATTCCGGGTACAGTGGTGGGGAACTGGTCATGGCGATTCACGCCTGACATGGTGAACAAAGAAGTCGAGTCGAGACTGAGGCAATTAACGGCGCTTGCCGGTCGATAAGCGGCGCGGGATGTTCTGTATCAGGAGAGTAAGGAGGGCAAGGTGCTGGCTTGCAGCCAGGAAGTAGACCGGGTCGCCTGCGTCAGTGCAGAGAAGTATGTCTCCGGCAAATTGATTATTATGTCAAATACCATGATTGATTATTACGCTTCTTGATAGTATACTGTCGTTACTCAGAGAGGGGAGGTATATCATGAAATCGTCCTGTCTTCAGGAGAACCTAAGCAGGGGGCTAAGCATCGTTGGGAGAGCCGTAGCCACCAGATCTACTTTGCCTATCACCCAGAATATCCTCTTGTCCGCTGAACAATCACGCGTGAGGCTAGCAGCCACTAACTTGGAAATGGCTATCACCTGCTGGATTGGTGCTAAGGTGAAACAGAAGGGAGACATAACCGTCCCTGCTCGCCTGCTCACCGACTTTGTGAATTCCTTGCCCAATGACTTGATTGAAATGAATCTTCCCGCCAACAGCCGCATCCTCGAGCTCAAGAGTGGCCACTTTCAAGCCCGCTTTCATGGTGTAGAGGCCACAGACTTTCCACCCATCCCTCAGATAAGCGATGGCGTAACCACCACTATTGAGGCAGGCAGCCTGAGAGAAGGTATTGCGCAGGTCGCCTTCGCCGCTGCTACTGAAGAGTCGCGGCCGGTGCTGACCGGAATCAATACTGAGTTCGATGGCGACCACTTAACTCTGGTGGCCGCTGACGGATTCAGGCTGGCTGTCCACAAAACAACTCTTAGCTCACCAGTGAAGGATAAAACCACCATTATCATCCCGGCAAGAACCCTAAGTGAACTCAGCCGTCTTCTTGGCGAGCAAGAGGAGCCCGTGGAAATCACTGTAAATGACAAGAAGAGCCAGATTCTGTTCCGTCTTAAGGATGCTGAAATAGTGTCCCAACTTATCCAGGGGTCATTCCCCAATTATTCACAGGTTATTCCTCAAAGCTATACCACTCGGGCTGTGGTGGACGTTAGTGAGTTTCTACGAGTTGCCAAGATGTCTTCGATATTTGCTCGCGACGCCAGCGGCATAGTTCGTCTGGTCATCACTCCGGGTAGCGAACTTTCTCCAGGAAAGGTAACTCTGTCCGCTCAGGCTGAAGAAATTGGAGACAATGTCGGCGAAGTCGAGGCGCTCACTGATGGAGAGGAGGCAAAGATCGCCTTTAATGTAAAGTATCTGTCTGAAGTTCTATCTGTCCTGCCCCAGGAGCAGGTCGCTCTGGAAGTCACAACTCCTTCGAGCCCGGGAACAATCCGCCCCATAGGCGTCGACAACTATGTTCATGTTGTCATGCCCATGTTTGTGCAATGGTAGACTAGTAGGTCGCGTCCCTGAGCCAAACGGATCTGTATCCCCTACGGCAACGCCCGAGCCGCTCAACAGTGACGAGTTGTGTGGACTTCTCAAAGTGATACTGCCGGGAACTCACAGAATAACCGGCAAGAGTCGCCAGAGGACTAACGAGCCGCAGGGAAGACCAATCTAAGGTAGGCCCAGGAACACTATCAGTAACCCGGCTACTATCATCGCCACACCCAGGGCTAACAAACCAAACAACAGCTTTTTGTTCATATCGTAGAGGACTTGCCGGGCGACTCGCTGCCATAATACTCTAGCGCCAGGCAAAAGGCAAGCCTTGGTGTAATGCTGACCAGAAGAGCAGCACACAGGCATCAACAGTGAACACTATTGTGCGACGGGAATGCTGAAGCAAAAACGGCTTCCCTTTCTCAGTACGCTTTGGACTGTGATTTTTCCGCCATGGGCTTCCACCAACCGCTTGGCTATGGTAAGCCCCAGCCCACTACCTCCGGTGGCTCTGGAGCGGGACTTGTCCACTCTGTAGAAGCGCTCAAAGATATGAGGTAGGTCCTCGGCAGGAATGCCTTCGCCAGTGTCCGATACGCTAACCTCTACCCAATCGTCCTTCGCCTCGGCACACAGGCTGATAGTGCCTCCCCGCTGAGTATGAGCCACGGCATTTTCCAGAAGATTGTGCAGCACCTGGTTAACACGCTGCCAGTCAATATTGACCAACGGCAGATTGTCAGGCAAATCAAGGGACAGTGAAAGGTCCTTCGCTGCCAATTGTGGCTGCCAGGGAGTTACCGCCTGCTTGATCAAGCTCGCGATGTCTTCCGTTTGATAAACCAGCTTCAATTCGCCGGCTTCAACGAGGCTCAGCTCCTGAAGTTCGTTAACAAGTCGCGAAAGCAAAGCTGTCTCTTCATTCAGCGAGCTGATAATAGCAGCATCCGGCTCCAGTACTCCATCACGAATTGCCTCCAGATAGCCATGGATGTTGGATAGAGGAGTCCTCAACTCGTGGGCAACATCGGCAACCATATTCCGTCGTAACTGTTCGGCATGCTCCAGGTCAACAGCCATGGAGTTGAAGGCTTGAGCCAGTGCTGTAACCTCTCCCTCGCCCTGCAGCTGAACTCTCTGAGAGAGGTCTCCTCGTCCCAGTCGTCTGGCTGCGTTGGCAAGGGCATCGATGGGTGACGTAATTCTCCGTGACAGTACAAAGGTCAATATCAACGCGATGGTGATTGCCAGAGCGCCTCCCAGAAGAAGAGAGCGATCTATCGAGGCTGATAGCCTTATGAATGGCGCCACGTATGGTTCTGCTCTTGGGTCGGTGGTTATGTAGACTCTTCCCAAAAACTTCTTGTCCAAAAATAGCTCGATAGGACTTCCTTGTGAGTCAGTGTAGTTTCCTCCCAGGAGTTCCCTTCTTGAATCAGCCATTACTGTCTCGTTGGCAGCAACCAGTATGATGCGTGTCCCGGCAACTCCCAGCGCCTCAACTACGGGCTGGACGTCTTCCCAGCTTCCCTTCACAACATAATGGATATATAGTCTCGACCGTATTTGATCGGAACGGTATTGCGCACTTATCGTCTTGTAATACTCCATCTCGGCGGAGATGCGGTGGCTGACAAATAGATATATGGTGCCCACGGTCACCAGCATTATCGCTGAGAAAATCAACCACAGCCGGAACCACAACCGATATATCACTATTCCCCTCCCGTGAATTTGTAGCCAACTCCATATACGGTTCTTATGTATCTGGGATGGCTGGGGTCCGTCTCCAGCTTTCGGCGTAGGTTCAGTACATGAACATCAATGGTACGGTCGAACCCTTCAAAGTCATAGCCTAGAGCCTCTTCTATAAGGTTTGCCCGGCTGAAGACTCTGCCCGGCTCTTTGGCGAGAACTCGCAGCAATTTGAATTCAACGTTGGTCAAATTTAGCGGTCTATCTGCAAGCCAAGCCTCGTGTGTCGTGCAGTTCATGGTCAGGTCCCCGCTTCTAATTTCCTCAGGGCCACGTTCCCCGGGAAGACGTCTGAGGACCGCGCGCACTCGAGCTGCCAGTTCCTTGGGGCTGAAGGGCTTGATGACATAGTCGTCGGCGCCCAAGTCCAGGCCTGTTAGCTTATCCTGGTCAGTAGTGCGCGCAGTAAGCATAATAATCGGCACATCCGACTCGCGTCTCAGGGTGCGGCACACATCTAGCCCGTCGATGTCTGGCAGCATGAGGTCAAGGATAATCAGATCGGGGTAGCCTTCATGTGCCAGACGCAAGGCCTGAGCACCATCATAAGCGGTCAGAACCTGATAGCCCTCTCGAGCCAGGTAGAGCCTGACCAATTCTACAGTCTTTGCATCGTCATCAACCACCAAAACCTTCTTGCCTGTCATTGCTACTCTCCTGAAGATTATTCAAGCTCCTAAATGTTATACCAGAAATGCTGGGAAATTAATACGAAAAGTGCTCCCACGAACTAATGGAACCATCATTTTTCAGATTGACATGATAATAGAGGGCGCACTATAATCCCGTCGGGAATGTAACCAGGGACACGGTGACCAGGTGAGCCCGCAGCTCGACCGTGGAGGGCGGCAGGTCGTAGCTTTGTTTGAGCAAAGGTGTGCGATTGAGGCATATCTGCCTCACGTCCGGGTGGGCGTGGGGTTTTTGTTTGTCCGTGTGATAATTGACGATTCTCTAGGCAGGGTGCGACCAGAACTACCGCCTGAGTCTGGTGGGGTCGAAGTGATATGCTGCGACTGAAGGAGACTGGAAATGTCGAATGGAATTGCCAAGGCCAGGAAGAGAAACCTGAGAGTGGAGCGACTGCACAAGCTCCGAAGAGCCGTCGTTGAGAAGGAGTTGCCTGCTTTCCTGGTTTCTCAGCGAGAGAGTATTCGCTATCTCTCAGGATTTACAGGCTCTACCGCATGGCTGCTGATTTCAGAACGAAATGCTGTCCTGGCTACCGACTTTCGCTACACTGAGCAAGCCAAGAGTGAGTGTCAGGACTTTGAAATTGCGCAGATAAGGGGTGAACTGCATGATTGGCTTCCCGGGTTAATCTCCGACTTTGGTTGGCGTAAGTTGGGCTTCGAGGCAAGCCATGTTTCCTATGATAGTCATCACAAGCTAAGCGAGGCTACGGGGAGCAAGGAAGCCAATCTTGAGCTTGTTCCTACGACCGGCATGGTAGAACAGCTCCGCTCTATAAAGGATGCCGAAGAACTAGACCTCATTGTAGAGGCCGTAGGCTTAGCCGATGCAGTCCTTGAAGAGGCAAAGACTATGCTCCGCGTTGGGACGACCGAGAAGGAGATTGCCTGGGAGATAGAGAAAAGCCTTCGCCAGAGAGGTAGCGAAGGAGTGCCGTTTGAAATCATCGTTGCTTCAGGTGCAAACTCCGCCTTGCCGCATGCTCGACCTACAGACAGGGCAATCTGTACTGGAGAGCCCGTGCTGATTGATATGGGCGCCAGAATCGGTGGCTACTGCAGCGATCTTAGTCGCACCCTGTTCCTGGGTGGACCAAACCACCCCTTTGGGAAGATCTATGATATAGTCCTCAAGGCACAAGCCGCCGCTGTGGAGGGCATCAGGTCAGGCATGGGTGCCGCTCAAGCAGACGGATTAGCTCGAAATGTTATTGAGCGAGCTGGCTACGGAGATGCCTTCGGCCATGGCCTGGGACACGGTGTTGGGCTAGCTGTACACGAATCCCCCAGGCTTGGCCTCAAATCCCTCGATTCACTTGCCGATGGCATGGTTTTTACCGTCGAACCCGGGATTTATCTTCCTGGATATGGTGGTGTTAGAATAGAGGACATGGTTGCTCTGGAGAACGGCAGGGCAAGAGTGCTTACCACGGCAGGAAAATAGCTTTCAGGTGCTAGCTTTCAACAATCAGTAGCGGGCTAAGCTTCTAACCAGGAGGTTGTCAAATGATTGATGCCGGAGAACTGAGAAAAGGTGTCGTCATAGAATTAGGCGGCGAAATATACCAGATTCTGGAATACCAGCACGTTAAGATGCAGCAGAGACAGCCAGTGGTTAAGTTGAAACTGCGCGGTGTGCGCAGCGGAAATTTTGTTGAGCGGAATTTTCAATCAGGGGACAAAGTTGCTACGGTGTTCCTGGAGCACCGTCCCGTGCAATACCTTTACAACGACGGCCACCTGTATTACTTCATGGACAGCGAAACCTACGAGCAGATTGTGCTAACTCCTGCTCAGGTAGGAGATGACGCCAGGTATCTGAAAGAGGACCTGATGTTAGAGATCCTCACCTGCAAGGGAGAGACGGTGTCCGTGGAACTACCTGCCTCGGTCGAGCTTCGAGTTACGCAAACCGAGCCTGGCTTCAAGGGAGACAGGGCTACAGCGGGCACCAAGCCAGCCAAGCTGGAAACGGGAGTGACTATTCAGGTGCCTCTATTCATTAATACGGGAGACACGATCAAGGTCAATACACGCACCGGCGCATATTCGGAGAAAGTCAGCTAGGGTCTGGGTACCGTCGTTGATAAAGGCTGATCTGCACGTCCATACCTGTTATTCCGTGGATTGTCTCACGCCTCTGGAGAAGATTGTTGCGCGCTGCCTTCAACTGAATATAGGTTGTGTTGCCGTAGCTGACCACGATACCATTGCTGGCGCCTTGAAGCTAAGGAAAATTGCACCATTCACGGTAATCGTGGGGCAGGAGATACTGACTACCGCTGGTGAATTAATGGGGCTTTTCCTTGTTGAGGATATTGGGCAGGGATTGTCTCCTCAAGAAGCAATATCCCGAATACGAAGCCAGGGTGGTCTGGTCGTTATTCCTCACCCTTTCGGCAGGTCGCTGCCTTGGAATACTGGCGCACTGACCTCCGCAGAGGTCTTGTCCCAGGTGGATATCATTGAGACCTTTAACTCCCGCACGCCATTTTCCGGCTGTATCGCCAAAGCAGAGAGACTTGCCAGGGAAGAGGGCAAGATCGCCAGCGCCGGCAGCGATGCCCATACTCTGGGCGAAATTGGACATGCCTACGTGGAGATGCCCGAATTCAATGGCCCTGCCGACTTTCTGAGTTCCTTGGCTCAAGGCAGAATATTCGGGCGGAAATCCAGCTATTTGACCCATGTTGCCAGCACCTGGGCCAAGATGAAGAACCGTATAAGCGGCGGCACTTTTCGACGCCACTTGTGACCACTGGCAGACTATCGGGTTCACTCTCTTGCTTATTGACAGAGGCAGCCTCGTTAACCAGTATCCTCATCACCTCAATACCACATCCGACAACGACGCCGCCATCGGGGGTTGAACCACCTGGTTTTCCCGACTTTCACATCTGTTTCATTGTTTCGCGCACCCTGTGTTTTGAGAAACCTGTCAGCGCTGGTTAGGCGAAACTCACAACTTCGGGAGCTTCCTCGGTCTTCCAAACCTCGAAGCCAAATGATATTATGGGCTGAGTCTGCCGAAAACAACTATGCTAGGATTAGGACATCAAGCGCACCAAGGCGGAACAAGGACAGGAAACAGGTGCCTGGCAAGGCAATGATGCATTCATGAGACAGCTAATCTACGACCCGGCGACACGCGGAACAAGAATGACAATTGTGTGTTTTGTGTCCGGTTCCGGCACAAACTATAAGGAGATCGTTGCCAGGAATCCCAATCACAATTACATTGTATTCACCAACAGGGCAGGCTGTGGTGGCGTCGCAGTAGCCAGAGCCAATAAACATGAGGTAATCGAACTCAATCACCTGCCCTATCTCGAGGCAGCCAGACGGAGATACGGCTCAGAACATATGCCACGGAATTGCCCGGAAAGAATGGAATACGAACAGAGGCTCTGTGCGCTAATAGAAAGCAGAATCGATGGTCAACCAGATCTAGTGTGCCTTGCCGGCTACGACCAATGGCTCTCTGATTTCATAGTGGACAGATACTACCCAAAAATCCTCAATGTGCACCCCGGCGATACTACAAAAGGCTACGCTGGTCTGCACTGGATACCGTCAGCCAGGGCTATACTGGCAGGAGATGAGGGGATAAGGTCAACCCTATTCTTTGTTGACAAAGGCGAGGACACAGGACCAGTGCTAGTCCAATCCAGACCTGTCAACATTCTGGAAGCGATTGACAGGATGGAATTGCGGGGTGGGGTCGCACTATCAAAGGGCTTCCACCAGATCGTTGATTTTGCAGCAGCCCATAATATTCGAACTTACGAGGACTTTGCCGGGAAAGCAGGGAGAGAGCTGCTCAGCATGATGGAGATTATATGCAAAAATCTTCAGGAGGCGCTTAAGGTATCGGGTGATTGGAAAATCTATCCCTTTGCTGTTCATGACTTGATAGCACAAGGACGTGTTGAAATTGACGGCAGAACGGTATATGTGGACGGCGAGGAGATGCCCGGACACGGATACAGGATGGAGGAACACCAATAGCCAGGAATATGACCATGGCCGCCGCCAATCGTTGATGCGGCAAAGCACCTGCGCTTTCCGTCAGGCAATACTCGCGAGTCTTCCTCTTGTGGCCCCGAGTCATAGCTTCGACACTTGAAAGAGCCTCTTCCAGAGGTAAGTCAAAGCCTGCCGTTCGCAGATAGCCAGTGTGGCAGAGAGATTCCGGCTATCACAGATAATCTGCTGAAGCAAGGAGGCTGCTCGCTAAAGCTAACGTGACTTAGCTAGTCCCGCCTTCCCGTTTCACGGAAAATCCAGCCAAATGCCACGATGGCAACTATGGAAACAACTATGATAGTGATTAAGCCTGCTCTGCCCAGCCCGCCGAATGTTTCCTGCGCCGCCTGAGCTGCCACACTTCCCCCAATCCAGACCGGCACCCCGGTTAGCATCTTACTTCTTAGCTGGCTTACTGAGGATCTCGTCTACGATGCCGTATTCTATTGCCTGGTCGGCACTTAGATAGAAATCCCTGTCGGTGTCGTGGGCAATCTTCTCCACGGGCTGACCCGTGTGCTTGGCTATGATGTTACGTATCATTTCCTGCATCCGCATGATTTCTCTGGCGGCAATTTCAATATCAGCCGCCTGCCCCTGAGCCCCGCCAACCGCCTGATGCAAGTGTATGGTCGAATTGGGCAGAGCATACCTCTTGCCCTTGGTCCCGGCACAAAGAAGCACGGTACCCATGCTGGCCGCCAGACCAACACAGATGGTAGATACGGGGCAACGGAGAATCTGCATGGTGTCATAGATAGCCAAACCAGCGCTGATAATGCCCCCGGGACAATGGATATAGAGGTTCACGTCCTTCTCCGGGTCTTCCCTCTCCAGGTAGAGCAGCTGAGCAATAATGAGATTGGCTATCTGGTCATTGATCGGTGTGCCCAGGAAGACGATCCTTTCCCTCAACAGGAGGGAGTATATGTCGAAGATCCGTTCGCCCCGGGCACTGGTCTCGGTCACCGTCGGGATTATCACCTGATATTTTGCTTCCATCATTCCCCCTTTGTCGTATTCTGCGTATTATCCGTGGCAATCTCTAACAGACGATCCAGCGTCTTCTGAGTACGCAGCGATTGTTCAATTGATTGCCTAATCTGGGGCAGCGAGAAGAACTGCCTGGCTTTGTCTTTCTCCTGAGCGTCAATGACAATCTCCTCTACCTTATTATCTACTTCTGAAGAACTAATTTCAATCTTTTCCTCTTGAGCCAGTTTTCCCAGGACGAGGCTCTGAGCCAGCCGTTTTTTGGCTACGGGACGTAGCTCTTCTCTGATCTCCTCTTCCTTCCTGTTAGCTTTCTTGAGGTAATCGGTCAGCTCTCTAAAACCCAGCCGCTGTGCCTCGCTTCTAAGCAGTTCGCTAATCTCCTCGTCCTCAAGGACAGGGGGGTAGTTCACCTCGCTAATTTCCATCAGAGCATCAAGTGCCTTCTGCCTTAGCTCCAGGCGAGTCCTGGCCTGCGCCTTGGCTTTCAACTCATCAGCGATTTTCCTCTTCATATCCTCCAGAGTGTCACAGCCAGCGCACTTCGCCAGTGCATCGTTAAGCTCCGGCAACTCCCTCTCCTTTATCTCCGTAACAGTAACCCTGAAATCACCCTTCTTGCCACGTATCCCGGTAACGGGGTAGTCATCCGGAATACCCAGTGTGAAGGTCTTCTCCCTGTTCTTCTCAATACCCTGCAGACTGGAAGCAAATCCTGGCACGGGTGAACGTGAATCCTTGTCCATTTCATATAGTATGTCCTTGTGATCTAACCATGGCTTGCCATCAACATCAGCCTGAATATTCATAGCAACCAGGTCTCCCAGCTCGGCCGGGCGGTCCACAGGCACCCATGCAGCCTGTCTCCGGCGGAGCTCCGTCAGAGCAGCGTCAACCTCTCCTTCGGTGATTTCCACTGGCGGAGGCTGCTCCAGTTTCAAGCTATGGTAGTCGCCCAGCTTGATCTCAGGCTTGAGAGATACTATAGCTTTGAAAACCAGGGGCTCAGTCCGGGTGATTTCTATTTGAGGCCTGGCAATGGGTTCAAGTTTCTGTGATTCGACCGCCTGTTCATAAAGCTGTGGTATAAGATGCTCCAGTGCCTCCTCCAACAAATGCCGCTTGCCTACGTGTTGTTCCAGAATAGCCCGCGGTGTCTTTCCTTTACGGAAACCCGGTACGGATACCTCTTTGACCAGGTGACGGTAGGCGTCATACAGCGACTTGTCCATCTCGCTGGCTTCAGCCTCTATGCTAAGGGCTATCTGGCAATTCTGCAAATCCTCTGCGCTTATCTTCATGCTTCATTCCTTCTTACTATTTCCGTGGAGAATTTCGTGCTTCAGCCTCAGGTCCAGTTCATCCAGCTGCCGCTTGTCAACATAAGAGGGGCTATCCAACATGACATCAACGGCGTTCTGATTCTTAGGGAAAGCAATGACCTCTCTAATGCTCCGCTCCCTGGCCAGCAGCATCACCAAACGATCTATGCCGATAGCAATACCGCCGTGGGGCGGTGCTCCGCATTCCAGCGCCTCCAGCAAACCCCCAAATCGGCTTTCCGTTTCCTCTTTAGTATAGCCAAGGAGAGCAAATATCCTTTCCTGAAGCTGTCTATTGTGGATCCTGATACTGCCGCTGCCGAGTTCACAGCCGTTACAAACCACGTCATAATGTTGACCACGCACACCAGCCGGCTCGGTATCAAGCAAGGCTAAGTCTTCCCACCGGGGAGCGGTAAACGGATGGTGCATGGGCTCCCAGCGATTCTCGCCCGCATTCCATTCCAGGAAAGGGAAATCGACCACAAAGGCAAAAGCCAGCAGGCCGGGATCAGCCAGATTAAGCCGCTGCGCCATTTCACGGCGTAGCTCATCCAGCGTCTTGTTGACTATCTGGGACTTATCGGCGACGATAAGCACAAGGTCGCCAGGCTTTGCTTCAAATCTACCGGCTATTTCCTCCAGCTGGCGGGGAGTCAAGAACCTGGCAACGGCCGATTTCACCTCGTCCAGAGCTATAGCCTTGCCTGTGAAGGCGATGGTCACCAGCCCCCGGGCACCAGAACCCTTCGCCATGTCAATAAGCTCCTCAAGTTGATGGCGAGTATAATGGCTACAACCGGGGACGCATATTCCTTTCACCTTCCCTTTGCTGTCGAGAGCCGAGCGGAAAACCTGAAACGCGGTGTCGGCAGCGATGTCGGACAAGTCCCTTATCTCCAGACCAAATCTGATATCCGGTTTGTCTGTGCCATATCTTTCCATCGCTTCTTTGTAGGACAGCCGCGGAAAGGGCTCCACTAACCGCATATCAGGCTTTACCGCCTTGACAAGCGGGGTAAAGAGCCTCTCAATGAGCTGCAGTATGTCCTGTGCCTCCACAAAGCTCATCTCCAGGTCAAGCTGGGTGAATTCGGGCTGTCGGTCTGCCCGGAGGTCCTCGTCTCTGAAGCAGCGAGCTATCTGGAAATACTTGTCAAGCCCCGCTACCATGAGAAGCTGCTTGAGCTGCTGGGGGGATTGAGGCAAAGCATAGAACTTGCCGGGATTGATACGACTGGGAACAAGGTAATCCCGGGCTCCCTCCGGTGTGCTCTTAATCAAAATGGGTGTTTCAATTTCCACGAATCCTTCGCCATCCAGGAAATCGCGAATAAACTTCGTCACCCTGTGGCGCAGAATGAGATTGTCCTGCAATCGCGGTCTTCTCAGATACAGGTAGCGGTTCTTCAAACACAGGGTCTCCTCCACTTCTGTATCTTCATTTATGTAAAACGGCGGCGTCTTTGAGGGATTAAGAATGAGGGTCTCTCTGGCACTCACTTCGATGTCTCCGGTAGCCAGTTTGCGATTCTCAGTTCCCCCGGGGCGGATGGCAACTTCTCCCACGACCCGAACTACATACTCGTTGCGGAGTGAGCCAGCTACCTCATATGCCTCTCGTGCTACCTGCGGATCGAACACTACCTGAACAATGCCCTCTCGATCACGCAGGTCAATAAATATCTTCCCGCCATGATCACGGCGACGGTGCACCCAGCCGGCTAAAGTTACCTTCCGTCCAGCATGGTTATCCCTCAGCTCCCCACAATTATGGCTCTTGAGCAAAGAACTACTCTCCTCTGGTGGACTGTCCATTATAGCGTATGAAGGAATCCACTTTCAATCTAGTTGGGCGGGAATCTGTCGGGGGGGTACTCAATGAGACGCACCCGGGGCAGGGGTCGCTGGCTGCAGGCTGCAGCCGGGCTTAAGTCGGGAAGCATACGAAGTGCCCCAGCGTGCCGGATAAGTGATGCGCGGCAAAGCCAGCCGCTTGATCTACGCGCTACCCACCTTCCTTCAGCATCTTCATGATATGCCTCGCAGGTGTGTCCCCGGACTCGTTTCCTCGCTGGTGTCTTGTTATTGTCCCTCTGAACCATATCGCTTTTCCTGCAAACACCCCGAATACACGAGCGACCGGGAATTGTCCTGCCTGTCGGGGCGGCGAGGTGCAGGGTTAAGACTGCGCCAGCTCCTGAACAACGGCTAACACATCTTGCTGAGGCACATCACTGCGAATTACCGCTTTGCCGATGTCCTCCAACAGCACCCAGCGGATTGCCCTGTCTCTGGTTTTTTTGTCCAGTTCCATGGCTCTGGTTATGGCGGCAAGGTTCAATTTGAGAGTGTGTCGCTTCCTGGCACGCCCCGCCAGGTCACGGCTTCCAGCTTCAGCTGGCAATAACGTGGGCAAAGCGAATCTCTGCAATAGGGCTTGCTGACGCTCCACCGCTGCCGCAGGCAGCAGGCCTAACCGCTGGCTGAGCTTAGCTTCTCCCATCATGCCGACGGCTACCGCTTCACCGTGAAGGAATCGCTTATATTGTGTTGCTGCCTCCAGTCCGTGACCTATCGTATGCCCGTAGTTCAGGATAATGCGCTTCCCTTCCTTATCTCTTTCATCCTGGCTGACGACCTGAGCCTTGATAGCAGCGCTGCGCGCAATGGCCCGGGTGAGCAACACCGGCTCCATCTCTTTCAGTGCATCGGCATTGCTCTCCAGGAACTCAAAATACCCCTTGTCCAGAATCATGCCATGCTTGATGACTTCAGCCCAGCCAGACGTCAATTCACGCCGGGGCAGGGTTATGAGAGTCTCGGTGTCAGCCAGGACCAGCTCGGGCTGATAGAAGGCGCCGATAAGGTTCTTCGCCTCGCGATGATTAACCCCGACCTTGCCCCCGATGCTGGCATCAACCATGGCCACCAGGCTGGTCGGCACCTGCACCCAGGGCATACCTCGCAGAAACGTAGCGGCAACAAACCCTGCCAGGTCACCCACCACGCCCCCGCCCAGAGCAACGACAATGTCGTCCCGCTCAGCGCGATGCCCGACCAGGAAATCATAAATCTTAGCAGCGTAGTGCATGTCTTTGGTTTCCTCACCCGGCGGCACTGTGAAGGAGCTAATCCCAAAGCCAGCGTCCTTGAGGATTCCCTCAACTCTGCTGCCGTAGAGAGGGAAGACGTGTTCATCGCTAACTATGGCTGCCCTGCCGGACAGACCAGCCTGCTTCATCTTTTCGCCCAGCTTGTCCAGCAAACCATACCCGACATAGATAGGGTAAGCTTGCCTGTCGGTCTCTACCATGCAGGCGATTTCGTCGTCAGCCTTCACCTGCGACCCTGACTTCCTCTCCCTCGATGGCAAGGTATCGGTGTGCCAGTCTGATTTCCTCTCCCTCGACGCGACAGTATTGAAGGCCGGGCCTGATTCCCTCTCCC
>JBBIMO010000002.1:0-89179 GCA_037444365.1 Chloroflexota bacterium | reverse complement strand
GTTAATGCCATCAAATTGAGACATTTTCCCCCTCGCTAAGTAGTTCGACAGCAAAACCCAAACTACGTAGCTCCATAAACAAGACCTTGGTCGATTCTGGAATACCAAGTTGTTGAATATCTTCGCCCTTAACCAGAGACTCGTAAGCTTTGGCCCGTCCCATCACATCGTCCGACTTTATAGTTAGCATTTCCTGGAGCGTATGCGCGGCACCATGTCCTTCTAATGCCCATACCTCCATCTCTCCGAACCTCTGACCACCAAACTGAGCTTTCCCTCCCAATGGCTGCTGAGTGATGAGTGAATATGGACCGGTGGAACGAGCATGCACCTTATCACCGACGAGATGGATCAGTTTCATCATGTATACACCGCCCACAGTCACCGGCTTGTCGAACAGTTCGCCCGTCCTCCCGTCTCGAAGCTCCATCTTGCCAAAAACAGGAGGATAGAGCTTCCGCTCCTTATAGACTTTTCGCGCCAGCTCATCCAGGTCCTTGTTGCTAAGAGCTCTAAGCTCGTGGTCATCATCCATGCCCAGTTCCTCAAGCCACAGACAGAGGGCGGCTCTCCTTGCCGCGCCTTCATTTCCATCATCCATAATTTCTGTGGCATCAAAACCATGACCGGAAAGCCATTCTCCAACTCTTGCCATATCGGTCCTGGCACTTCCAGAGTCATCAGGGCCAAAACTCACAGCGCCGGCCTTCCATGCTATCCAAGTCTTAGCCAAGGCATTCTCGATAGTCAGGGCATCAGCGCCGTCAAAGATCGGATTAATTGCCTCAAAACCTAGTGTCTGCGCAGCCCATCCTAAATGGGCCTCCAGAACCTGTCCAATGTTCATACGGGAGGGAACACCGAGAGGATTAAGAACAACATCCACAGGCGTACCATCCGGCAACAATGGCATGTCTTCTTCTGGCAATACGATGGAAATGACTCCCTTGTTGCCGTGCCTCCCTGACATCTTATCGCCCACTGATACTTTGCGCTTCTGAGCAACCCACACCTGTATTAGCTTGTTCACTCCAGCAGGCAATTCGTCATGGTTTTCCCGGGAAAAGACCATAGTCCTGATCACCCTTCCCCACTCCCCTGATGGCATTCTCAGAGAGCTATCCTTCACCTCCCGCGTCTTTTCACCAAAAATAGCCCTTAACAATTTCTCTTCCGCTGAAGGTTCGGTTTCACCCTTGGGGGTAATCTTCCCAACCAGAATGTCATTAGGCTTCACCTCGGCTCCGATACGCACAATACCTATTTCATCAAGGTTAGCGAGGCTCTCTTCGCTTACATTGGGTATATCCCTGGTGATTTCCTCAGGGCCGAGTTTAGTATCGCGCTCCTCTATTTCATATTTTTCAATGTGAACGGAAGTATAGGCATCATCCTTGACCAGCCTCTTGCTGATGACAATGGCATCTTCGAAGTTATATCCTTCCCAGCTCATAAAGGCACAGATGACATTCTGTCCTAAAGCGAGGGCACCATTATCTAGGGAAAAACTATCTACCAAGACTTGTCCCTTCTTAACCTTGTCACCCTTGTTCACGATAGGACGCTGATTGACGCATGTTCCTTGATTAGTTCTGACAAACTTCATCAAATCGAATACATACTCCTTGCCCTTCTTGTTTTCAATTACGATTTGCGAGCTAGTAGCCGAAGTAACCACACCATCATCAGGAGCAAAGAGCACCTGCCCGCTATACCTTGCCACCTCTCTTTCCATGCCGGTAGCCACCAAAGGACACTCGGGACGTAGTAACGGCACCGCTTGCCGCTGCATGTTGCAGCCCATCAAGGCACGATTAGCATCATCGTGCTCAAGAAATGGAATAAGGCAAGCAGCAATGCTAAATAGCTGCTTCGGTGAAACATCAATGAAACTCACCTTGTCTATTGCTTCCTTGAAATATCTGTCTCCTCTCTTGACCTCGACTTTGTCATAGACAAACTCATTTCGTGCATTGAGAAGCGTATTAGCTTGAGCGATGGCGTACTGATCTTCCTCGTCGGCTGTCAGGTAAACCATTTGGCTGGAAACAAAAGGATTCACCTTAATGCTTCGAGTTGAAAGAGAAGACAATCTCTGGGCAAGCGTCTTGGTGATTACTGTTCCAGCTTTGGCTACCGACTTGCCCTTGCTCTTTATGTCCTCCCCCAACGTCCTTCTCACCAAATCCTCCACAGTGTTAGGAACCTCGTGGATGACCTTGAGGTATGGGGTCTCTATGAAACCAAATTCATTGACTGAAGCGTAGGTAGCGAGAGAGCCAATAAGACCGATGTTTGGTCCCTCGGGCGTTTCTATAGGACAAATCCTGCCATAATGAGAATGGTGCACATCGCGGACCTCAAACCCAGCTTGTTTTCTCGACAAGCCTCCCGGCCCCATGGCAGAGAGACGACGTTTATGAGTTAGCTCAGCTAGCGGATTAGTTTGATCCATGAATTGGGATAACTGCGACCGGCCAAAGAACTCCCTCACAGCCACTGCTACAGGGCGAATGTTTATCAAAGCAGTGGGAGTTGCTGCTTCGGGGCCGAGAATACTCATCCGCTCTTTAATAGCTCTCTCCAACCTCAACAAGCCGATACGAAATTGCTTCTGTATTAGAAAACCTACTGCCTGAGCTCTGCGATTGCCTAAGTGATCAATGTCATCCGGAGCCTCATCCTTCAGGTTGACCTGAATGATACGGCGGACTATTTGCACCAAGTCTTCCGGGGTCAGGCCGGTGCAGTTTGCAGGGACATTGAGGCCCAGCTTCTTATTAAGCTTGTAGCGCCCAACTTTGCCTAGGCTATAACGGCGAGGATTGAATAGAAAGTTGTTCAGCAACGCTTGAGCGCTGCTGAGACTTGGAGCTTCGCCAGAAGATAGTTTCCTATAAACATCTAACAGAGCGTCAGTCTTGCTCTTGATCGAGGGATCTCGCTCTATTGTGGAGCGGATGAAAGCGTGTTCGGGCGAGTTATCTACATCTTGAAAAAGAGAAAACAGGGTCTCATCGCTCTCAAATCCTATGGCACGCAACAAAGTAGTAACCGGTATCTTTCGCTTGCCGCTAACTTTGACCGAGATTACATCTCGATTAGAAGTATCGAAGTCAAGCCACGCGCCATGCTCAGCAACAAGCTTAGCAACACATAATTCCCGCCCACTGGAAGGGTCTCTTTCCAAAGTGAAATAGACTCCGGGGAAACGCGTCAACTGATTTACCACCACCCTCTCCACCCCGGAAATGATAAAGGTACCGGCATCCGTCATTAATGGGAAATCACTGAAATACAATTGCTGTTGCTTGATCTCCCCTGTTTCCTTAACCACCAGTCGTGCAGTAACGTGAATAGGAGATGAATAAGTCAGGCCTCGCTCAAGACACTCGGGGATAGAATGCAAAGATTCCCGGAACTCATAGTCAACGAAGTGTAGCTCTAGCCTGTTACCCGTATAATCTTGGATTGGTGAGACCTCCTCAAACAGTTCACGCAAGCCTTCCTCTTGAAACCAGCGGAAGGAATCAAGCTGAACTTGAATAAGGTCGGGTATGTCTAAGGCCTCGGGCAATCTGGCGAAAGACTTCAGTAACTTGTGCTTAAGCATAAGAGAAACGACTCTGACTCTTCAAAACAGTATCTTGAAGGCATTAGCTGAAAGAATCTAGGGCAGCGAGACCAAAAGAGAACAGGAACATAATACAAACTGTTAATTATAACAGCGTCCTCTAATCTTGTCAATACCCAGTTACCAACATAGTAACACATGCTGGTATATTTTTGCAAGTCTTTATTGTGCAACTTTCTGGCTCAACTCGCCGTACTGGCACAACATGGCCGGGGCACGCGCACGAACGCTTGAATCCAACCCTACGCATGCAAGACCTAGTTGGTCGATCGGACGCTGTACCGGTATTCGCAGAGAGGAGGCACATGTATTCAATCGGTCAGGAAACCTTCCGAGCTGACAAAACTAGAGCCCCAGGCCAGTGGCTATCACTTCCCTGTGCAAGTCAGTATCGCCACCAGCAAATTGCGCCTCCTTGACACGACGGTAATACAGACCAACATCATGATCCACGGTATATCCGATAGCCCCATGAGCAGCAATGGCTTCAATGCAGATTCGCTGGTACGCTTCATTGGCTTTAGCCTTGGCTGCAGCAATCTGCCAGAGCGACGGCGAACCGACACTTATTCCCCATGCTGCCTGATAAAGCAAATACTGAACCGCCTCCACATCAATCAACATGTCAGCTAGTTTGTGCTGTATCGCTTGAAAAGAGCCAATCGGCCGGTCAAACTGAATGCGTTCTTTGGCATAGCCACTGGTTATGTCCAAAACAGCCTGACACGCTCCCAATATCTCAGCACACTTCAGCACAGCCGCCCGCTGCAGTATGAAGTCCACTATATCCCAGCCGTCGCCTACCTTGCCCAGAACATTGCCCCTGGACACTTCCACACTATCAAAGGTGACTTTGAATTGCTTGTCGCCACCTATGGTCGGGATCTCCTCCATCTGTATGTTTGGTTTCCTGGCATCAACAATCAACAGCGTTATCCCATCCTCGGGGCTTGCAGTCTCTCCGGTCCTGCCCACTACCAGGATATAGTCAGCTACATGAGCGTCAGTAACAAAGAGCTTGCATCCCTGGAGAACATAGTTTGTCCCTTTCAACGCAGCACGAAGTCTTACCTCAGAAGCTTTGTATCTGCCTGAGGACTCGGCGAAAGCGAAAGTCCAGATAGCTTCGCCCTTAGCTATTTGCGACAAAAACCTGTTCTTCTGTTCACTGCTTCCATACTCAAGTAGAGGCAGCGCACAAAGGGCGACGGTGGAGAAGAAAGGACCAGGCAGGATATTCCTTCCCATCTCCTCCATCAAGATGACCAGATCCACAAAGCTGGCACCTGTGCCACCATATTCCTCTGGCAAGATGAGCCCCAGCCAACCCAGGCTTGCCATACTGCACCACATCTGCGCGTCATATCCCCTTTCATCCTTAGACATCTCTCTGACCTTAGCCTTGGGACATTCCTTTGCCAGAAAATCCCTGGCTGAAATCCGTAGCATATCCTGCTCTTCTGTAAAACCAAAGTCCATGACAGCCCCTTCAGATAGTCTGCCTTTATAGCACCCTCAACATAGTCTTGGGTCTAGATTCCTTACCCTTGTTGCAACGACAGGGACATGCTATTGACCACATCTCCAGAAACCTCAATATGATTTGGGCAATCCCAGTCTAAATTGCGCAATGATGCTCTTTTCGATTTCAGCAGTGCCCGCGGCGATTGCCTGACCGGGAAACCCCAGATATGCACCCTGTATGGCACCCTTGAGTTTAGCCCATCCGGAATCCGGGTCAACCTGAGAGTATATTCCCAGGATCTCTGCCCCAGTGACAGCTCCACGCCTCATTAGATCATCACCCATTATCTTGTTTCTTGATGACTCATAGACAGGAATGTGACCCTGACTTATCCGCCAGGCAAGCTGGAAGGCGAACATCTTCAGCACTTCCAGATCAATAGCCAGATCAGCTAGCTTGGCCCGAACCGCCGGGTTGTGAGACAACGGCTGGCCTTCATACTCGGTTTGTTCGGCATACCTGGCTAGCTCCTCCAGAATCCACTTCAGACTGCCGTAGGTAGTAGGCGCTATGCCGCGCCGCTCAAAAGCCAGTGACTGCATAAGGTAATACCAGCCCTTGTTTTCCTCTCCCACCAAGTTGGAGGCGGGCACCTTCACATTATCAAAAAACACTTCATTGAAGTGATGCCGCCCATAGTAGTTCAGAATGGGATTCACTGTGACACCCGGGCTCTTCATGTCCACAATGAATATACTGATTCCATGATGTTTCTTGGCAACATTGGTGGCTGTTCTGGCAGCCAGCCAGCACCATCTTGCCCGGTGAGCAGCACTTGTCCACACCTTTTGTCCGTTTATGATGTAGCCACCGTCATCTTTCACCGCCCGTGTCTGAATATTGGCAAAATCTGAGCCAGCATTTGGCTCACTGTAACACGTGCACCAGATTCCGTCTTTTTCGCCTGAGGCAATTAGCGGCAGGTATTTCTCTTTCTGCTCTGCTGTGCCGAACATTATCAAGCCGGGTCCTACCCATTGTGTCCCGCTTATGCCCATCCAAGCCCCCGGTATGCCCCAGTAGGCTACTTCCATTTCGTACAACGTTTGCTCCAACACAGATGCACCGCGTCCACCGTATTTTTCCGGCCAGCTCATAACGAGCCAACCTCTCTGCGCTAGCTTCCTCGACATGGATACTTCGAACTCAAAATCCCTGAACTCGCCATCAATCAGAGTGCTGCGCACCAGATTCGGAGGCAACTCGGTTTCCGCAAACCTGCGAATTTCCTCCTTTAAGGCCAGTTCCTTTTCGCCCAGCTTAAAGTCCATTTCTGCCTTTCCTAAAACTAATCACACGAAAGTGGCGTCCTGCCCACACCACACTGCGAGCAATGATTCAAACAACAAAGCACATCATTCATCCAGATAGACCTGATCACGGTGATAATTGTGTCCTCCGGGCTTTCACACAACTAACCAAAGAACCGATGACCACATGCATTGAGCCATTACTTGCGTTGGGGCGGGTCAGAATTCACCAGATCCTTGGTCATTGCCACCGGCATGAACATGAATAGCTCATCTACCGTCCATCCGCCAACTTTGACCAGTTGCTTCTCCAATGTGGGCTCTGAATAGAGCCCAATCCGTCCTGTTTCCACATAGAATGTCCGCCCGTTGACATTAGCGGCGTCGTCAGAGGCGAGCCATACCACCAGAGGAGCAATATCCTCAGGCTTCATTTGCTCGAACCTCGAAATAGCTTCCGGCCGGGCCTTCCTCATTTCGTCGCTAATGGTAAGCCGGGTACCTGCGGTAGGCCGAATACAATTACACGTCACACCACACCGGCCCATGTCACGTGCCACTTTCCTCGTTAACCCAACGATTCCCTCTTTGGCAGCACCATAATTAGCCTGCCCATAGGTAGTAGCATTGAGACCCGCCACGGATGCGGTGTTTATTATGCGTCCATATCTCTGCTGGCGGAAGAACGGACTCACCGCCCTGATAGTATGGAAATGACCGTATAAATGGACCTTGAGCACTATGTCCCAGTCTTCCTCGCTCATATTGAACAGCATTCTGTCGCGCAGAATCCCGGCATTATTGACCAGAATATCAACCTTGCCAAAGCTGTCTATGGCAGTCTTTATGATGTTCTCGCCGCCTTGCATAGTGGCCACTGAATCGTAGTTGGCGACTGCCTCTCCGCCCAGTTTCTTGATCTCTGCCACTACCGCATCCGCTGGGGAAGTTGCTGCCCCAGAGCCGTCAACCGCAGCTCCCAAGTCATTTACCACTACTCTGGCACCTTCCGAAGCCAAAGCCAGAGATTCTCCCCGACCTATGCCCCGTCCGGCACCAGTGACTACAGCTACTCTACCTGCAAGCCTCTTTGCCATTACTAGCCTCTCTATATCTTAGTTTCCGGGTAGCCGGTATCCTACGTTTAGGCGAGCCTCCCGTCATGACGAAGCCGAACCCGGAGACCTACATGTAGATGCCAGCAGAGACATTCAGCACATGCCCTGTGATAAAAGCCGCATCGTCTGAAGCCAGAAACAAGACGGGCTTGGCAGCATCTTCGGGCGTCATAGGCTTAACCTGAAGGAGCATCAAGTCTCTTACTTTCTTTGGTATACCGACTGCCTCTCCAGCCACCTGTTCCTGCTGTATCTCTTTTTCCCTCGTCAGTCGCGTATCTACAAAGCCGTAGGCAATGACGTTGCAGGTAATGCCAAATCGCTGCCATTCCCTGGCAACGGTCTTGGTCAGCCCAATAAGGCCTGCCTTAGCCGCAGAGTAGTTAATCTGGCCGATGTTACCCATCAGTCCGGCCACTGAAGCCACATTGATTATCCTGCCGTTGTGTCCTGTCTTCATCATGTATTTCGAAGCTGCTCTAATACAGTTGAATGTCCCCTTGAGACTGATGTCCACGCATATATCCCACTGAGCATCCGACATCCTGTTTATCAAGGCATCCCTGGTAAGCCCGGCATTATTGACCAGAATATCTATCTTGCCGAACTTCTCCGCCGCTTTGTCCATGACTTTCTGGCAATCCGCCAGCTTCGTTACGTCTCCAGCACATCCATCGGCTTTATCTCCGGCAGCCGTGATTTCTCTGACCACCTCCATAAGCGGCGCCTCATCAATATCAGTCACAAAAACCGCGGCGCCTTCTCTGGCAAACAACAAAGCATCAGCTCTGCCAATGCCGCGCGCTGCCCCTGTGATAACCGCCACTTTCCCATCTAGTCTTCCCATGTTCACCTCCTTGAAGTTAGTTTTGCTGAAAACACCGACTCGACCCACTATTTTCGATGACTGCTTCTAGATGGCTGTCAAAACCATTAGTCTCACCTATCACTTCCTTCGCGTGGGTAAGGCAACCAGAGCTGAGCCAGGTGTTGTCTTTTCTCCCTTTGCGTTCTCCACCCAGATCTCGCACTCAACGAGATGTTCGCCACCCTCATCATATTTCCTGGTCACCTTGCCTTTGCACCACCAAGTCTCCCCGTCACGAGGCTCTTCCATCGTCTGCATTTTCCGTGGATAATCCATACCACGGTACTGGCAGGACAGCTTCTTGAGTTTTCCTTGCTCTCCAATCCAATCAGTCATCAATTGTCCCAACCAGGCACGCTTCAATGCCCCATGCACAATTGGAGCTCCCACGCCCATGGCTTTAGCGAAATCCTCGTCATAATGCAACGGATTGAAATCACCCGTTGCCCCTGCCCATTGCACTAACATACGAGTTGTGGCGATCTTCGCCAGAGGTGTTATCTCAGTGCCTACTTCAACGTCCTCATAGCAGATTTGTTTAGCCATTTTTCCTCCGAAAAACAAAGCAGTTCGAGCACTAAAACTGGATTATTGTAGCCCAGCTTCTGAGCACCACCTTGCCCTTCTGATTCACGTAAGTGACCTCCGCTGTGGTGAACATAGTCTTACCCAGCCTGGTTTCACGTTCGGTTATCTTGGCAATCTTGCTGGTGGCAGTCAATACATCGCCGGCGCCAATGGGTTCGATGAATTCGAACTCAATACCTCCATCGAGAATCCTGGGTGGTGCTCCGGCCTTCACCAGAAACGCGAACAGTTTTTCCGTAGGGCGCCCAGCCTTGGCTGGCCACCCGGTGAAACCAGGAGGAGCTATCAACCGTCCGTACTTAGTCTTTCTGGTAAAGTCCGGGTCATTGTACAAAGGATTGGGGTCACCTATGGCCTGCGCGTACCTCTGTATTGCTCCTTCCTCGACCTTGAAAACGATAGTGTCCAGGGTCACACCTATCAGTTTTCGCATCTCATCTGTAATCAGACTACTGTTAGCCATAGCTAGCCTCCCATATTCATTTCCTTTCACAATCCTACGATAGCAATACTAACGATGTTCATGGGTGGAAAGCCGCCCAAATTGTGAGTTAGCCCCAGCTTGGGGTTCTTGATCTGTCGTTCTGGCAACTGGACTTTCCCCTGCAACTGCTTGTACATCTCATATATCATCCTGAGACCTGATGCCCCAATAGGATGCCCGAAGCACTTCAATCCACCGTCAGGCTGAATCGGCTGCGGACCATCATGGTTGAACCGGCCGGCCTCGATGTCTTCATTGACTTTTCCCCGCGGGCTGAATTGCAGATCCTCCATGGTCACCGCCTCCGTTATGGAGAAGCAATCGTGCACCTCAGCCATGCTTATCTCTTCCCGAGGATTCCTCACGCCAGCTTCCTCATAAGCTAGTTTGCCAGCACGGTACGTGGTTTCAACATGAGCTCCGTCCCACCTGGTATACATCAATTCCTCGCCTGAACTCAAAGCGACCTGCAGTGCCTTGACATAGACGGGATCTGGCCGAAATTTCCTGGCCATGTCAGCTCTGGTTACAATCGCAGCGGCTGAGCCGTCACTGACTCCGCAGCAATCGAAAAGCCCCAATGGCCAGGCTATGATGGGTGCACTTATTATCTGCTCCTCAGTCACTTCGCGACGCAAGTGTGCCTTGGGGTTACGTGCTCCATTGTAGTGGCTCTTGACTGACACCTTGGCCAGCATTCTTTTGCCTTCCTCCGGCTTAAGACCATAGACAGCGAAGTATCTGGTCGCCATCATGGCGAAGGCTCCGGGAGCCGTCAGTTTCGGCATAATCAATGCATTCTTTGTCCCCATAAGACCAGGACCACCGGGAAGCCCCCCATATCCCGTATCCTTAAGCTTCTCTACGCCCAAAGCCAGAGCAATGTCATAGGCTCCCGAGGCGACACCGTAGCAGGCCCCTCTGAAAGCCTCCGTGGCAGTGGCGCAGAAATTCTCCGTCCTGGTGACCGGAATAAATGGTAGCTTCAATGCTAGGGCCAAAGATGTAGCCCCTTTCCCTACACTCTGTTCCTCAAAATGCACGCCAAACCAGGCGGCATTGATATCCTTCTTTTCTATACCTGCGTCCTCGATGCACTCCTTGAAAGCATCCACCATAAGGTCATCAGCACCCTTATCCCATAGCTCTCCAAACTTGGTGCAGCCCATTCCTATGATAGCAACTTTGTTCTTGATACCCTCAGCCATTTTTTGCTCCCTCCGTTGTTGTCGTTCACTGCACAGTCAGGCACGTATAGGCGCTGCCTTCCATGAATAACCGTGAACACCACTTGGCTCATCAACATATCGTCTGCGGAAGGTCATCTCCACCGGCATGCCTACTTCAACCGAGTCCAGGTCACAGTCCGCAAAATCAAACCAGAACCTGCCGCCACCATCAAAATCCACCAGACCATATATCGAAGGTGGGTCAATACTGGCAGCCAGATTGTCACCGGTATAAGTGAATACGACACCTTTCTTGTCCGAAAAGCGGTAGTTTTCCATCTGGTCAACGGCTCCGCAGTCAGGATTCACACATACTCTTTGATATGGATATTGCGGCGTGCCGCATCTCCTGCACTTCGACCCACAAAGAGATAGAATCACTTTCCTCTCCCTGAACAAGGCCGACATCGGAGTCTTGATGCTTATCTCGCCGCGCATACCCAGGTCCATGGGCGCTAGATTTCTGAAGGCAAGATATTTCTCATAGCTGGCAAGGTCTTTTTTGGAAGCGACGTGTTTCTTCACCGCCCTCTTGTTAGCCACATTCTTTATCTTCTCAGTGACCTGGAAAAACATTGCGTCGCCGCCGTTGCCAAAGCTGGCCACCAGTATTTTGTCGCCGGGTTTGGCATCTTCCAGTGCTGCCACCAACATCATCAAAGGCGAAGCTGAGCCAGTATCACCCACTGTGCTAAGTAACGTATCCTGAAGCTGAGCAGGGTCGGCACCTAACTTCTTAGCTATGGCCCCGTGCTCTCGTGCATACAGCCCCGGAAACACTATCTTGGCAAAATCCTTGATGTTCAGCTCGTATTTCTTCAATAGTCCGGAAACGACCTCCGTTATGAATTGACTATAGCCAGAATCCCGAATGAATCTGTCTTCCCAGGCATGTTCAAATTTCTCTCCACTTGCTCTCCAGCGGTCAGGAAAATCGTAGGTAATAGAATATGAACCTTCAAAAGCAGCGATGACTTCATCACGACCAACAAGAAGCGATGCAGCGCCATCACCATAGAGAGACTCTTGAGGACTGCCCGGTTTGCTCAATCGACAATCGGAGGCACAGACGAGAATATTTCCTGACGTCTCTCCCTTGACCGTATCAAGGGCGGAAAGCAGTGCCGTGGTCCCTGATTTCGTGGAGCCTATGAAATCAGCTGTCCTGATACTCGACTGCAAATCAAGAACGGTAGCTACAAGGGCTGAATTCTGCCTGACCATATAGGGCTGGCTGGTGGAGGCCAGATACAGTCCATCAACTACCTCCCGTCTTACACCACTCAAGCAATCGATCCCTGCAGCTACTGCCATCGTGAGAGTGTCCTCGTCATGACTAGCAACTGCATTCTCACCAGGCGCCGGGAAAGATCCCAGAAATGCGACAGCCATGAACAGAGTGCCGTGATCCATTCGATAGCGCGGGATATAAGCTCCATAGGACTTTATGCCGACCATTGGTTGACCTCCTGACTCAGGCTTGTTGGAACAAGAGAATATGGCACAAAAACCATACGCTGTCAAACCCTGCCACCATTGAAAAAGAACCGACAATCAGGATTCTCTCATAATCATCAGCTGGGCAATGGAAGTTAATTTCCAGACAGCAAAATATAGTAGAATACCAAATCAGGAGGAGTTAACAATGAACATCGGCAGCGGCATAGAGGATAACGTCAAAAGGTTTGGCGAATATGAAAGCGTTTATTTCGAGGGAAGATGGTACACAAACGCCGAGATAAACCGCAACGCGAACCGATTTGGAAATGCACTCAGAGAACTCGGCATAGACAAGGGAGACCGAGTGGCAGTGCAGATGCCTAACAGTCCGGAGGTGATCTCGGCCTTCCCCGCCATATACAAGATAGGCGCCGTTGTCGTCCCCTTGAATCCCCTGCTACGGCCTGACCAGGCCGCCTATATATATCGTGACTGCGGAGCCAAAGCTCTCCTCACCAGCTCTGATTTTGTAGGACGGGTACTGGAGGCGCAAAAACAGACTCCGAATTTGAAATACGTAATCCTCACAGACCACGATGACGTTTCTGGAACCGTCTCATATCGTGGCATTATGTCAACTAGTTCCGACAAGTTGACGATTACGGAGACTGATAATGACGATGTCGCTGCTTTAATATACACTGCCGGCACCACTGGACCACCCAAGGGTGTGATGCATACGCATTACTCGCTCTATATCAATGCCATATCCTTCTACGAATATGTTCTGGTCCATCGTTCCGTGACTCTGCAGTTGAACAGCCGCGCGCTTAATCCCAGAACACTTCAGCTGAATGAAGTCTGCCAGCGAGTTTCCGGCGTAAATCGAGCAATGATCAGCCTGGGAGTTCTCCCTCTGTCACACTCCTTCGGCATCGCCTTCAGCAACACCAGTAACTTCGTTGGTGGCAAGACAATTCTGCTGCGGTGGTGGAATGTCGAACAGGCAGTGAAAGCCATTCAGGCATTCAGAGTCACCCAGATGGCAGCGGTTCCTACTATGTACATCCAGATACTCCAATATCCCGACCTGGATAAATATGACTTGAGTTCGCTTGAGGACTGCCAATGTGGGGCTGCCCCACTGCCCGTGGAAGTGGCCTTGAAATGGAAGGAAAAGGTGGGAGTGGATATTCGAGAGGGGTGGGGGTTAACCGAATCAGGAGCCACCACCACAGGGCAACCTGGTGACCTCCCGCCCAAGTACGGCTCCATCGGCAAGTGCCTGCTCAAATGCAACACCATAAGAGTTTTCGATGAGAAAGGCCACGAGCTTCCCACGGGTCAGCAGGGCGAGCTAGTCGTCAAGGGACCCACACTGATGAAGGGCTACTGGAACCTGCCTGAAGAAACAGCGAAAACCATCAAAGACGGGTGGCTTCATACCGGCGACCTGGGATACGTGGACAAGGATGGCTACTTCTACATCACCGGTCGCAAGAAAGACATCATTATCAGAGGTGGAGAAAACGTATCGCCTATAGAGGTGGAGGAGGTCATTCTGCAGCACCCGGCAGTCGCAGAAGCAGGAGTAGTGGGCATCCCGGACGCTGTATATGGAGAGGAAATCAAGGCTTTCGTAGTCATAAAGCCGGACAAACGTGCAAACGAAGAGGAACTAATTGCCTTCTGCAAAGACCGCTTGCCCACCTTCAAGTGTCCCAAAAAGGTGCAATTCATACGATCCCTGCCCAGGAACATTCTGGGCAAGGTGCTGAGGGCCGAACTACGAAAACTTGGCTGATTCCCAACAGCAGATATATGCGCAAGCGAAGGGAGGGACATGCCGTTGCCTGAACTACAATTTGACAGGACAAAGTGCGCCAAGTGCAAAACCATCCGTTGCCTCGTCAAGTGCCAGTACATGGATTTCAAGGACAAAGCCCAGGCGAAAGAAGCATGGCAGAAAGTAATCAACGGCGAGGACTCGTCAGTTCTCCAATCCTGCACCACATGTTATGCCTGCGAGGAATACTGCCCCTATGGGAACCATCCGTTCTACCTGATCGTTGAGCAACAGGAAAGGAGAGGTGTATTGCCGGCGCCACGACCAACAGTCACAATGTGGATTAATCAGTGCCAGCCGGTAGGCAAGTTCATAGTGGGTAAGGTTGAGGAAAAGGCACTATCGTATTGCTTTTTGCCTCACTTCAATACACTGGTCAAGGGGAAGCTGTTTGACGGCATAGCCTGGTCTGTGATCTTCGGGCAGGAGTTCTTCTGCAATGCCGTTTATCTGCATTACGCAAAGGCATCAGTACTAAGAGACAGGTTGCCCAGGACAATCGAAAATATCAAAAAGCAGGGAATCAAAGAGCTTGTATGTCTCCACGACGAATGTTACGGTACGTTCACCTCGCTGACCTCTGCTTACGGTATTGATATGCCTTTCAAAGCCATTCATTACTACGAATACTTGTACGGCAGGTTGCAGGAAATCAAAGACCAGATAACACCGCTCAATGTTCAGGCTGCCTACCAGAGAAACTGCTCGGCCCGTCTATGCCCTGAGACAGACCACTATGTGGACGACATATTCGGGCTGCTCGGCGTAGAGCGAGTTAAGCGGAAGCATGACCGAGAAAGTGCTCTGTGCTGCGCCGAGGTTTTCAGGATGGCGAAGGGGCCAGCCCTGGCTGAGGATGTCCAGAAGCGGAACATAGCCGATATGGTGAAGTCCGGCGCCCGATACTGCGTTTTCAATTGCCCGGCTTGCTGGGACTCGCTGGCGCACAAGGTTGTCAAGCAGGGCATAAAACCGATACACATGATTGATCTGTGCAAGCTTGCTATAGGGGAAGAACAAGCTCTGAAGTTGCCCGAATCAGCAGCGGAGGTGTGAACTATGACGACCACCAGTGCTTTGTATGATTCCCTGGTCAAAATAATCGGCAAGGATTTCGTCTCCGGCCACAAAGAGGAGCGCTACTTCTATGCCAGAGATGGCGGGGTCATGCCTCCGCACGAACCCGACTTCGTGGTCATGCCCAAAACGCCCGCAGAGGTGCAGGAGATAGTGAAGCTAGCAAACAAGGACAGGATACCGATAGTCCCGGTGGGGGCAGGTCTAGCATTGACGGGTCTGGTTATCCCCCAACGAGGCGGCATTGTCCTGGACATGAAGCGGATGGACAGAATCCTGGAGGTAAACAAAAAAGCCAGGTATGTCGTCGTCGAAGCCGGCGTTACCCAGGGTGCCTTGAAAAGTTATCTGCAAAAACACCATCCACAGTTGCGGCACAGCATACCTGACGCTCCGCCGGTAGCAACAATAGTTGCCAACGCGGTAATACACGGACAGGGGCGGCTCTCTCAGCAGCACGGTTTCAATTCGGACATGGTCTCTGGTCTGGAAGTTGTTCTGCCCACAGGGGAACTCTGCTGCATCGGTTCGTGTTCAGTATCTTCATACTGGTTCTCAAAGGGAGCGCCACTGCCCGATTTGTCCGGGCTATTCCTGGGCTGGTTTGGGACCACAGGTATAATCACCAAATTGGGACTGAAGCTCTACCCCTGCAAGAAGATGAGAGAGGTCATGCTCTTCCTGACAGATAAGGCTGAACTGGTCTCAGACATTATGCTGAGGCTGAGCCACACCGAGATGATTGAAGACGTGGTGGTCTCAGCTCAGCCATTGCCTTTGAGATTCCGTGGGACTTTCTGGATAATGACCTACATAACGGGTGATTCAGACGAAGAACTTGAGTTCAAGCGCAAGATGGTCTGGGATGCCCTCTGGGAATACTTTGAAAACCGGGATGTGGGCTTCTTGAGCGTTTCGCCAGACATGAAAGCACCACTGATGTCAATGCCTTCCAAAGACACATCCAGATTTGCCGATGTGGCTAAAGGTGGCGGCTTCCAATATGCCGGGCCTATCACCCCCGTTGAGAAGTTCCCGGCTTTCATGAGGAAACTGGAGGAGGTAGCCGCTAAATACAATGTCTTCTACGCATCCACGACACGGCTTATCGGTCCCGGGCATTGCATGATGTTCTCCTTTTCGTTCTCCTTCAATAGAGCCAATGCTGATGAGATGGCCAGAGCCAAACGAGCTCTGGACGAATGCAGCAAATTCGCTCTGGAGGAAGGAGGAGTGCTCTGGAAGGCAGACATTGACGAGCAGAGGCTGCTGATGGACAAGATGGATCCGAATACGCTGGCCCTTATGAAGAAGATAAGACAACTCCTGGACCCTAACGGAATCATGAACCCCGGAAACTGGGAGGTAAGATAATGCAGAAATACGTTAGCCAGATCCATAGGTGCTTCAGGTGCGGGTACTGCAAGTTTCCCACCGACTACTCAAGCTTCAATTGTCCCTCCTACAGGAGGTTCAGATTTGATAGCTATTCCACCGGCGGCCGGCTCTGGCTTATCTACGCCTGGCTGAAGGGCGAAATCGAATGGTCAGAGCATTTCGCTGAAATCCTTTACGCCTGCACAACCTGCAAGAACTGCACAGAACAATGTCCCATGAAGTTCGCTCCTGATATCGTGGACTGGATTGTGGGAGCCAGAAGCGATATGGTCGAGAAAGGAAAGATACCGCCCCGCGTGGCCCGCTTTTTTGAAGCTGTGAATAGCTATGGAAACCCTTTCAAGCAGCTCAGGAGCGCCAGGGCCGCCTGGGCAAGTAGCACCAAGAGGTACGCACCAGGAGACGAATACCTCCTGTATATTGGCTGTCTCGGCTCATATGACGAAAACGGAGCGAAAATGGCCAGGAGCCTGGTGGATATCTTGAACGCCTCAGGAGTGTCCTTCGGAATACTTGGCAAAGAGGAAGAATGCTGCGGCAACGAGATATACATGCTGGGTGAAACGGGACTGTTCCAGAGTCTGGCAGACAAAAACAACCGGCAATTCAAAGAGCTTGGCGTCAGCAAAGTGATAACTCTCTGCCCACATGGCTATCACACGATGAAGAACCTTTACCCGGCGTCAGGCGGAAACTTCAAGGTATATCATTACACTCAAATCCTTAGTGATTTGATCAAGAGGCATAAGATAAGACCTGCGCGAGCTAAAGCAAAGGTTACTTACCACGACCCCTGTTTTTTGGGACGCTACAACAATGTCTATGAGGAGCCGAGACAAATATTGCAGAGTATTCCCGGCATTGAGCTGGTGGAGATGGAGCGGAGCAGAAAGGATGCTTTTTGCTGTGGCGGCGGCAGTGGCAATTTCGTTACCGACCTTCTGGCTGGCAGTGCCGACAGCCCGGCACGAATCAGAGCCAGAGAAGCCTACGAAATCGGAGCCGATACTCTGGCAGTCGCCTGTCCCAGTTGCCTGACGATGCTCACCGATGCTGTGAAGTCGGAAAACCTGGATGATAAGCTGGTTGTCAAAGACGTCTCGCGGATTTTGAAAGAGCTGTTGCCCGCCAGATGAGCCTCTGAATCCCACTCTAGAGAATCAGGTTCTGCAGTCTACCCATTATCAATACTGCTGCTACCATCACTCCGATAGCCTTAAGCAGGTCTCTCACGCCCAGCTCCCGAGCCAGTATCACCAAGGTAGCTACGCACGGGAAAGACATAGCCAGGACCGTGCTGCTGATAACCAGTTGCCTGGCCGTCAGGTCCAGGGCAGCCAGCATGCCCATAGCCACGTCTTTGCGCAGAAAACCTACTAGTATGGCAACCACTGACTCCTTAGGCAACCCCCACAGCCCGGTCAATACTGGGGCGGCGACATCGGCAATGGCATCAAAGACCCCAACAGTATACAGGATGTTCACCACCACCACGGCACCTAGCACTATGGGCAAAGCTTCTTTGATAAAGGCAGAGACACGCAGCCAGAGCTTCTCGCCAACGGCACGCCATGGCGGCAGGCGATAAGGCGGAATCTCAACCAGGAGTTCCGGGTTGAATCCTTTGACAGTGCGATTAAGGATGAGCCCTATGACAACCCAGGATATGAACAGGCTGGCATACACCATAGCTACGTATCCTATCCCTTGCTCCCCCAACAGCCCAATTACCATGGCCTGCAAGGCGGCACAGGGAACGCCGATAGAGATCAGAGTCGCGGCAATGAATCTCTGTTTACGGCTCTCCAAGATACGAGTCGCCATGATGCCCGGCACATTACACCCAAAGCCCAGAATAGTGGGGATGACTGCGTAACCATGCATCCCCAGGCGGTGCATTATGGTATCCATCAACACGGCCAGTCGCGGCAGGTAGCCAACATCCTCCAGAATGCCTAACGCCAGATAGAAAGAGATGATATAGGGCAACACCACTGCGAACTCGATGTAAAGTCCAGTGCTAAGCAAGCCGAAAGACTGAAGATAGTCAAGCTCTCCCCCGATAAGCTTCCCTATCAAGATAGTGTGCCAGAAACTCTCTGGTCCCAAAGCCAGGCTCAGTTTCATTAGCAGCGGTGTCCATGCCCGTTCGAACAGAGGATCAGCTATATGGCTAATCATTCCCTCGCCAACGAACCGGACAAACCAGAAGGTAGCAAACAGGACCAGCAGGGCGACGATTATCCCACCTACCGGATGGCTACTGGCGTCCTCCAAACGCTCGTACCAGCGATGGTGACGATGGCTCAGCGATTGCACCTGGCTCACAATGTCGCCTACTCTCAACCATCGCTCGCCGCTATCGGGAAAAATGCGAGCGTTTTTGGCCACCCTCGCCTCGGGAAGACGCATGACTAACTCATGGATTCCCTGTCCGGTAATGGCTGCTGTGGGGACAACCGGCACCCCGAGAAGCTCCTCCAATCTGGCAACATCTATGCTTATGCCCCGGTGCCGGGTATCATCCCACAGATTCAGGGCAACTATTACTGGAGTCTGTCGTTCCAGCAACTGCAGGGTCAGATTGAGGTTTCTCTCCAAATTGGTGGCGTCAACGACATTTATGATGACGTCTCCCTCTTTGAGCATTTCCACAGCTACTTCCTCTGCCCTGGAACTTGGCTCAAGAGTATAGCTGCCGGGTACATCAATGACCTCAGCCTGTCCTGCTCCCATCTTCAGATACCCTTTGGTGAACCCGACACTGGTGCCGGGATAGTTAGAAGCGATAATGCGTGTGCCGGTTAGTCGAGAGAAAAGGACGCTCTTGCCCACATTGGGGTTACCGACAAGCAGGATGCGCATCATCTCAGCAAGTTCGAGGCAGACATCTATCTAATTCAACTATTATCTTCCGGGCCATGCCGAAACCCACAGCTACCTGGGCATTGTCCACCCTGATGGTGACCGGGCCATGGAATAGCGTGGCACTTATCTTGGTCACCTTCTTCCCTGGTCTGATGCCCAAAGCATCCAGACGCCGAATCAAGCCGCGTCCCCCCAATACCTCAACCACAGTGCCTGTCTGCCCGGTCTTCATCTCGACCAGAGTTAATTGCTCGTCCTTGTTTGCCATCATGGCTTCTCCCCTAACTCCGATAAGCTAGCCCTGTCTGACTTGCACACGCCAAATTTCCTGCCGTCTCTATTTTCTTTGCCTCACACGCCTTCCAGAACAATCCTGAGGGAGCACGCCGTGCTCCAAATAGTATTCATACCTGCTGGGGAAATTGACCCCTCCCAGGGGACAGGCCTCCATAAACTCCACAAACTTTGTCAGCCTCTCCATACTCAAGGGACTGATGAGGTGCTCAATTTTGCAGGCGTCTTCTTCCGCGGTCTCCCGGTCAATGCCTAGAGCTTGCGCAAAAAAGCGCGTCAAGGCTTCATGGCGGCAAATCACATCACGGGCAAGCTCATCACCTTCGGGAGTGAGCTTTATATGGCCATATCTCTCATGCACCACAAGCTCCTGCTCTGAGAGTTTCTTCAAGGCAGAAGTAACACTGGGCATCTTAACTCCCAGCATTTGGCTGAGCTGTTTCACCTTCACCACCTTCTTTTCCTCCCCGAGCTTAGCTATCGCCTCAAGGTAATCCTCCATGCTGGCGGTCTGCTCTTTTTGCGCCTCTTGTTTTACCATTGCCCACTCCTGCAATTGTTAGACATGTCTAACAATTGTGATATAACTCATGTCTTTTGTCAAGATATGTATTCGCTCAAATGATTTGTCTGCGGTGCCCCGGATACTCTGCAGAGTTAAGAGGTCACAAAACGAACTCCCGTGACTTCGAATATGTGAGCAGGTAGCCAGAACATGCGCTGAGCCTTTCACTGCAGTGTGCGGAGAATCCAAGGCAGTGAAGGTGCCAAGTTGAGCGTTTCCGCCGCGTTGCGCTATTCCCTACCGAAGCAGCGAATGAGCTCCCCCACGAAGCGTATGCCCTCGAAGTAGTCCTTGAGACGGATGTTCTCATTGGGAGCATGTACATTGCTGCCAGCGTAGCCGACCCCGGCGGAGAAAGCCGGCGTCCCCAATGCTTGCGTGAGAGGATACATCGGACCGCTGCCAGCCATCAGCGGATAGACGACTGGATCCTGGCCGTAGGCGGCACGGACTGCGGCGATGGCTGCCCGCACTATGGGGGCATTTGACGGCGTTTTGGCTGAGTGTCCCCCATGGGTGGGTACTATCTCGATATCTGCAAAACCGCGTCTGTCGAGGTGGCGACGCAACAGCTTGACTACCAGGTCTGGCTCCAGATTCGGTACAAGGCGGAAGTCCAGCTTAACCGTAGCCGTGCTGGGCAGGACGGTCTTCGCCCCTTCCTCGAGGTAACCGGCCTTGAAACCACAGATAGTGCAGGTAGGCTCAAAGAGGTGCTTCCTTAGAGCTTCTATACCAGTCAGGCCGCGTATGAAACGAGGGATGCCGAATCTTGCTTTCATCTTCTCTTCGTCAAAGGGGATGGCAGCCAGCATCCGCATATCGGCAGCGGTGGGCTTGGCTACATGATCCATCAGGTCATCAACCAGAATGTTGTCGTTTTCGTCCTTAATAGTGGACAGAGCCCATACAAGACGCCATGCCGGATTGGGTACTATTGTAGCCAGCGACGAATGCAGATCGCTTCTGGCTCCGCTGGCCCTCAGTTCGAGATACGCGATGCCCTTGACACCGAGTGAGATGGTTGGCCGCTCGTTCTCGTCCTTCTGTCCCGCTTCCCACAGGCAGCCATCGGCGGCCAGCAGTGCAGCATGCTCCGCGGCGAAGGACTCTAGATGAGGACTACCCACTTCTTCCTCTCCCTCTACAACCCACTTGATCTTGAGGGGCAGTCTCCCTACTGTGGCCAAATAGGCTTCCACTGCCTGCACCCGTGCCAACAGGTTTCCCTTGTTGTCAGCTACGCCTCGGGCGTAGATCTTGCCCCCTCGAACCTTAGGATCGAAGGGTTTGGACTTCCAGAGGTCAAGTGGATCCGGTGGTTGCACGTCATAGTGATCATAGATGAGCAATGTACGCTGCCCACCGCCCATTTCACCATAGACCACAGGGGGGCCATCCTGCACCGCCATCAAGCGGGTCTTAGCCCCCAGCTTCTTCAGTCTGGCGTGCACCAGCGCTGCCATCTCCTCCAATCCGATTCCCTGAGCAGCGATGCTTGGCTGACGGCAAAAGCCCTTCAGTTCCTCTATGAACCGCCCTGCATTGGCCTCAATATATGCATCGAATTTCTTCTCCACGGTTTCCTCCCGGACATGTTTCTCTGTCCCAGCAACCAGCAATGTAAACCAGCAGGCGGCCTGTGTCAATAGACCGAAGACTAGGCAGGCCGACCTCCAGCCTCGGAACAAAGCTCTGAAGTCTCAACCAGCAAGACGCTGGAATGCCGGGTCGCAGATAATATTCCTGGCTCTCACTATGGACCAAACTGCGTCAACGCCGAAAGAACGCTTTGGGGATAGGGCTTAAACTTGCCTACCTGTGGAGATGGCAGGAATTCCCAGTGCCCCCTGCGACCACAGGCTGCAGCAGCCACTTCTAGGTGCAACATCGCAATACCGCAATCCAGACGTTTAGAGACATTGAACTCTGGTCCGCCGGTCCTTACGAAAACTGTGATACCATCTTCCTGTACGTCGAAGCCCCACGGTTGACGATTCACAGCAGAGGGAGCGAGTCTAGCAGCTTCCAGACATGCGTTCACCCAGTCAGGCCACTTCTCCCTCGGCAAGCCTCTAACCAACCTAGACACTGGCAGACGATGATGTGATCGACCGAAGCCGGTCATCATCTTCTCTACCCATGACTCGGACGCCAGCGCATAGCCCACCGGAGTCACGGCCAGCACCTGCTCATTGTCGTTCACTTTCACGAGGGAGGCAACAATCTCCCGCCTGAAAAAGCCGGCAATCCAACACGTATTCAACCCCAAAGCTGTCGCCTCTAAGATGATTCCCTCTCCCGTGTAGCCAACCTCCTCCTGAACAAATGGGTCATCCATATTTCCGACAAAGGCAATGAAGGCCGAGGCGTGCTTGACCTTGCCGTAGCTTCCCACAATGCCTTTGAAAACGCTCCCCGCCGATTCAGTCACAAGACGTGACCGTGCGTGGGGAAATGGAGTGAACTCGTTACAGACTTTGTCCAGAGCTGACAGGGCCACTGGTGCTATGGGTCGGTTTGGGTCGAACTGCCTGCGTGACCTCCGCTCTTTGATTGCTGGGTGCCATCTTGAGAAAGGGATATCCATGTTTCCTATTAGTCATAGATTACGCCATCGCCAGGTGAATTTCAAATCGACGGAGTGTCAGTGAACTGTCATTCAAGAAGGATGAATAACCCGGTAACCGTTTGCCGGCGTGAGAGGTTCTACACAAACTACTGTTGAACTTGTCTTACTGGTGGAGTAACAGTCTTGGTCATTGTGCAACCGAGTAACATTTCAAGTAATGGTTACCAGGGCTAGACAACACGCCCTATTCTATGAGGTTTTTTGCCTGGTGCCCCAGCGCTGCAGCAATATGACGACTAAGATAGCTTCAGGCAAAGTGCTGGCAAGCGCAGTCTCATCGCGGTCAACTATTCCTCATCTATCCTTATTCGTATGATGACATCGCCTGGCTCAAGCCTTTCCAGAACGTCCATTCCCTCTATCAGCTGACCAAACACCGAGTGCTTACCGTCGAGGTGGTGCTGAGGCGCATAGGTAATGAAAAACTGGCAACCATTGGTATTAGGACCAGAATTAGCCATTGATAGGGCACCCGTAACATGGGTATGCTCGGTGATTTCGTCATCAAATCTGTAGCCGGGAGTACCAGTCCCGGTGCCGGTAGGGTCTCCTCCCTGAGCCACAAAGCCGGGGATGACCCGGTGAAATATTGTGCCATCATAGAACCTCTCGCGGGCAAGGAATACGAAGTTATTCACTGTTATCGGAACATCGCTGGCGAAGAGATCGAGAACAAGATCTCCTTTTGCAGTTTCAATGGTGGCAGTGTATTGCTTGCTTGTATTGATGGTCATCGGTGGTGGTGCAGAGTACCTCTTAGGCGATTGTGAATCTTCTTTCAAGCCAGGGATGATGACAAATACAACTATGAGAACCAGTCCAGTAGCTGCACACAGCCCGATCAGCAGCTTCTTTCTGGTTGACCAGATGCCTGTTTGCCTTGATTTAGCTTTTCCACGACGAATCGCCTTCCGGGTCTTATCTCTTCGCGACATGCTTCTGAATCGTCCTGATACAGCTCTTCCTTCCTCTTCAATATGCCATAGATCGGCCAGCTGGTACCACGAATTCTCTTCGTTTCGGGTGCCTAATACTGCCCTTTGGCGTAATGACTTGCCCTCGAATTGGACGCAGCTTTTTGCCAGACTGTGTGATGAAGTGAGAAGACGAGCTGACGTGACCGGCTCGCCGAAGTCAGCGACCTCCGGGCGGGCATCTCGGGTGCCAAGATAGATTGGGAAAAGGCCTCAACCAAGACCTGGCTAATTAGTCGAAGCGAAGTCGCGAGTGGTCATTTGTTTTGGTTATGCGGCTTCTTGAGTATCATCGCCCCACCCTCTTGCTGAGGATCTTCCATTCATGCACCACACGGAATCCCAGGTTCGTCGTGAGCTTTACGGCGGGCTTATTCCGCTCCCACGTGTGCAGGCAGACTGTGCGCATACCTCGCTCACGCAGGAAGTTCATCGCCTGGGCAGTGAGGGCTTGGCTCAGACCTTTCCCTCGGTAGCTTGGGAGGGTAGCCGCCGGGCCAAGATAGCCACGGTTGCCTTGAAAATGTTCGTTGTATCCCCGGTCCGATCGAGCCACGACAGCAGCTACAAGCTGCCCGTCACACCGGACAACCTGAATCCAATCTGTGTTGAAATCTGGGTCATCTGCTTGCCACCGGGTCAGAATCCCCGGCCGAAGCCGCTCTCCAACATAGGCGGTGTTCGCCAGTTCTATGAGTGCCTCCTCTTCATCCGCCTTTAGAGTGTCAATCACGCAGCCCGTCGGCAGACGTCCGCGGCGTCGCTTTCGATCAAGGGCGGCGATCATCTCGTAGAAGCTGCTCTCGGGGCGATACGCCCTCTCCAGGAAAAAGGCAAGCCGCTCACGATCGGCCTTATCCACATATGTACTCAGTTCCTGGGTTTGAGCCCGTGGCTCGATAGAAGAGAGCAGAAGGGCACCGACCTCCCACCGACCCACGCCAGGCCGCACATGAAGCGTGATGGTGCCACCATACCACTGCCGACCAAGGTACGCGAGCCCGACGACGCGGTCCTGGTCATCGGCGACCAGCAGGACTGGGCTCGCTCTTTTCAACTCTGCCTCCAGACTCTGCTCAGTATAGGGGATGAATTCGTATGATCCTGCCTCAGCTTCATTCACAAGGCTCAGCACCTTCGGCAGAATTCTCTTGCGATACGGTTGAAGTCTCATGTTTTCGTGGCATCCTCCTTAGGCTGTATTTGCAGACTCGCCCCAAGCGCGGCCTATGCCTGATGTCCCCAAATCCTCTGCGGGCCAACAGGAATCACCAGCTTGTTGCGCACGCCATTCTATTACTGGCTTGGCTTTCGGTCAAAGGGTCTTCGTGACTGCTCGGCAAGTAGAAACAATCATTCCGGGTTTTTGTTGAACAAACCTGAGTAACGTTACTTGCCAAAAACCTTCCAAGCAACGGGAATCGCTACTACGCAAGCAATGACCACAAAAACCCACCAAGTCCACACGGACAGCCAATTTGCCAGGAGTATACCTATGCCTATTCCACCCAGCACCTTAGCTGTGACGAACAACAGGAAATAGCGATTTGGCTGGTTTCTCAGTTTCTCCATCTTCTCACTGTAGTAACCCATTACGTACACCTCCAAAGCTACGATGCAATTCCCCTACAGTATAGCTCACATGTCAAGTTTTGACCTCTCACTATTCCAGCAATCCGCAGGAATGCGGAGCACCTACCAGAAGCCAGGAATGTGAAGTAACAAGGAGGCGGAGTGTTACCTCATGAGACCGTCTGGCTCACTCGCAACTTTCAGAGCCTCTGCAAATGCTGAGCGGCAGATCCATCTCCGCCTTCAGTGGTGCAGCTGAGAAGAGATCAAACGGCACGAAAAACCGCTGACAAGTGAGGAGACTTGAGTTCTATGGTCGGGGTGAGTGGATTTGAACCACCGACCTCATGGTCCCAAACCATGCGCGCTAGCCGCTGCGCCACACCCCGCCGGGGAGAATATAACTTACATAAGTCAAGCTGGTCAAGGAAATTTCCACTCGCAACTGCGGCGGATATTGAATGGATCGCCATAGCTACGAATAATCTGTCCTACACTGTGTCTGGACATCCTGCGGCATAGATACTATTCGCCCAGAGACGATATTGTGTTTGCCAATAACAGCGACTACCTTGCAGCCTTTTCCTTGAGCTTGGCAAATTCGCTGTTCACTCTGCCTTGTATCTGGGCCATCATGTCAGCAGACAGATGCCTGAATCTGCCCTGGAGCTGAAAGTACTCCTGCACAGGACGCAGCTGAGGGAAGTCGTAATTCAGAGTGTACTTGTCTCCTTCTATCTCGTATAGTGGAAATATGCCTGTTTCCACAGCCAATCGTCCCAGCCTGACCACCAAATCAGGAGACGCCCGCCAGCCGGTGGGGCACACCGACAGAATGTGGATATATGAAGGACCATTGATTTCCTTGGCTTTCTTAACTTTGTTCATCAGGTCAAAAGGATAACTGGAACAAGCGGTAGCTACGTAAGGGATATCATGGGCAGCGGCAATAGCTGGCATATTCTTCTTCCAGGTAGTCTGGCCAATGCTAAGTTTGCCGGCAGGTGCCGTGGTAGTGGAAGCTCCATAAGGAGTGGAGCCTGACCTTTGAATTCCGGTATTCATATAAGCTTCGTTATCGTAACAGACGTATATGAAGTTATGTCCCCTTTCCAGGGCCCCTGAGAGTGCTTGCAGGCCAATATCAGCAGTGCCACCATCGCCAGCCATGGCAACAACCTTAGTGCTCCTGGAGTATCTGCCCTTTCGAGTCAAAACTTTCAAGCCAGCTTCTACTCCTGATGCCACTGCCCCTGTGTTATCAAATAGAGTATGAATCCAGGGTACTCTCCACGAGGTTTGGGGGAACAGGGATGAGATGATTTCAGTACAGCCAGTAGGGTTAACAATGATTGTATCTTGGCCGAGAGCCTTACAGACGAGTCTGATGGCTACTGCCTGACCACAGCCAACGCAAGCTCGGTGTCCAGACGCAAAGAACTCCTCAATTGCCATCAGATCACGGATTCGACGAGGTACGCTCTTCGTAGTTTTCATTATTCCCTCACCCCAATGACTTCCAGCTCGTCAAGTTCCCCTTGACGACCCCTGTCGATGCCACGAAGTATCATCTCTTCAAAGGTTTCAGTCGAAATATCCCTGCCCCCGAGACCGCCAACGAAACTGACCACCTTTGGTCTTGTAGCCAAAGGACAGAGAGCCGCCTGTACCTCGGAGCAAAGCGGTGCTGGACCACCATAGGAGAAAGCTCGGTCAAGCACAACAAGGAGTTGAGCTTTGGCTACAGATCTCCGCAATTCGTTAAGGGGAAAAGGACGCCACAGGCGTAACCTGATCAGTCCCACTCTGTGACCGGCCGCTCTCAATTTGTCTATGGCTAGCATGGCCGTTTCACTATAGCTGCCCTGGGCTACCAATAGCACCTCGGCATCCTGGCTCTCATAGCTTTCCACCGGTGAATAGGAACGCCCGGTAATTTTCCCAAACTCCTCCCATACCCTCAGAATTGTTGTGTGAGCAGCTCGCAAAGCCACATCCTGAGATTTCCTGGCTTCCGTGTAGTAATTGGGCGCTGCATAAGCTCCCATAGTCACCGGCTTGTCCGGATTAAGAGCATAGGGATGGTGATAAGGGGGAAGGAATTTGTCAACCTTTTCCTGCTCAACAAGGCACAGGGATTCAACAACATGCGACAGATGAAACCCATCAATATGGACCATTACCGGAAAGAGGACTTTCTGGTCTTCGCCAATGCGGAAGGCACACAAGGTAAGGTCAAAGGCTTGCTGGACATTTTCGGCGAAGACCTGAATCCAGCCGCAGTCGCGTGTAGCCATGACATCAGAATGGTCCCCCCAGACGTTTAGCGGTCCTGAGAGAGCTCGATTGGTCACAACCATAACTATGGGAAGACGCAGGGATGAGGCGACGTAAAGGACTTCGTGCATCAGTTCCAATCCCTGTCCGGCAGTAGCAGTGAAAGTCCTGGAGCCAACGGCAGAAGACCCAAGACAGGCACTCATAGCTGAGTGTTCTGACTCAACAGGGATATAATCGGCATCCAGTTCGCCGTTAGCCACCATTTCAGCCAGACGTTCAGCTATGTGGCTCTGTGGGGTAATGGGGTAGGCAGCAACAACATCAGCTCTGGCTAACTTGACTGCCTCAGCAACAGCAGAACAACCTTCCATACCAACTCTTTTCATTTCAGCTCTCCTGAACCATACTTATGGCCTGCTTCGGGCACTCCTGACTGCATATGCCGCAGCCTTTGCAGTAATAGAGGTCGGCTTCAAAACATTCTTCTTTATTCAGCTTAACACAAAACTCAGGGCAAAAGAGGTAGCAGAGACCACAACTATTGCACTTTTCGTAATCCCAGACAGGATGCTGCGATCTCCAGTCCCCGGTCCGGTACTGGCTGGCGCTGCCCGACTCGGCGACAACGCACCCCACAAGTAGCTCCCGCCAGGAAAGGAGTCTCTCCGCCTGAAATGCCTTGCGTCGTTTGGTTGCTGCAGTCTCACGCTCAAAAACAGATGTTTCCTGATAAGCCCGGCGACAGGCATCAATGTTGACCTTGGCTCTAAGCCCGAAACGCTCTTTAATAGGTTCGGCAAGAGATTCCATCTCCACCACTCTCGTGGCTTTGACAAGAGCGCCCAGCATGGTTGTATTGACAATAGGCGCGCCCAGAGTCTCCCGAGCAATAGCGGTGGCATTGACCACAGCTATTCGCCAATGATTGCCTAATTCCGACTTTGCGTCAGCGGCAGCCTTGTGGGTGTTCACTATGATCGTACCGTCTTCCTTGAGGCCAGAGGTAACATCAACAATAGAGAGCAGGGTGGTATCCAGCACAACAACAATATCAGGATGTTCTACTGTGGTTCTAGTTCTGATGGGCTGGTCTGGACTGATGCGGTTGAAGGCAAGCACGGGCGCGCCTCTTCTCTCCGGACCGAAGCTGGGAAAGGCTTGAGCGAACTTACCCTCTTCGATAGCAGCCAAAGCTACTAATTCAGCCGAGGTTACTGCCCCCTGCCCTCCTCGGCCATGCCATCTTATCTCAAGAAGCTCACTCATGACTCAAAACCTCCATATCGTGAAGAGAAGCTGCTCAACTTCGGTTTCCCACTCAATTCTGCACGCTGTTGTCGCTACCTGACTAAGCAGTCCCAATTGCAAAGCGCCCCTGAAGGGACTCGAACCCTTGCACCTGGCTCCGGAGGCCAGTGCTCTATCCTCTGAGCTACAGGGGCCGCTTAATCTTCGATAGTCTATCATAAACCGGTGACCGACCTAAACAAGGCATAGGAGCCGAAAATATAGAGCGCAACCAGAATGGGTGCATACCAGCTAACCACTCTGAAACCTTTGCGCTCTTGCCGGAACCTGAGCCCAACAGCAACCACAAGACTCATCAGCACTGCTACCAAAACAACAATAAGATGACTTCTGGAAACCGAGGAGAGAATAGAGCCTCTACCATCCACAAGATCAAGTGGAAAAATCGCAGCGATATCCAGCATATTGGCGCCCAGTATATTGCCCACTGTCAAATCTATGGCACCTATACGAACGGCACTAATAGCCACCACTAACTCCGGCGCCGAGGTAGTGATCGCCAAAAACAGATTTCCGACAAAGCTTCCTCCCCAACCGGTAGATTGGCTGATTTCATCGCCAATATATGACAGCCAAATTCCGGCAGCAATTATCACCGCTGCTGCCAGCGCAAATCTGAGATGCACTGTCCTTGCATTCAGGTTTTCATACTGCGGACCGAGAGCCAGGTCAGCCTTCAATTGCTCACCGCGTTCCTGACGGAATATCCACCACATTCCCAGCAAAAACAGTATGAGAATAGCAATGCTCGGGATGCCCACCCAGCTTGAGGCGAGGAAAGAAGACCTGTCGCCTGCGACTATGCCTGTGCCAACGATGGCAATGAGCAATGCTCCCCAACCGGCTGTTATGGCATGCCTCCGGCTCGCCACAGACAGAACCGGAGTCGCCCGGTGGAGAACATCCAGCAAAGCTACGATGGAAAGATTGAAAGGGCAACTTCCCAGAACGGTGCCCAGAGCCAAATCAGCCGAGCGCACCAGTGCCACAGAGCTAATTGAAGTGACCAGCTCGGGCATAGTGGTAACAGCAGAGATAAGCACCAGGCCTATCCATATTCGCCCCAATCCAGTCTTTTCGGCGATGGCGTCACCATAGAGACTTAGCTTTGTTCCGGCAAATGAGATTGCGCCCAGACAAAGGGCAAACTGGACCCAAATCAAAAGCAGCTCCTAGAATTAAGCACAGTAGCGCAATTATACTCGGTAGAAAGGAAGCCTGCCAAGTACCAGCCAGCCACAGATACCCCATGTGGTATAATTGGCTACAAATCAAGGAGAGGTGACCGAGAGGATTATGGTGCCGCTCTCGAAAAGCGGTCTCCGATTATATCGGAGCGTGGGTTCGAATCCCACCCTCTCCGCGGAGAGGTGCTGGAGTGGTCTAACAGGCACGCCTGGAGAGCGTGTGTCGGGGTTACCTCGACCGTGGGTTCGAATCCCACCCTCTCCGCCAGCCTGCGCCGGGGCTCCGGCCGGCAAGCCAGATTTACTATGTGGCACACAAACGTAGTGAAAAGCGCTGGGCGATGCCTGAAGATGACGCAGTCGCTCCATTCGTGTGACCCCAGGAAACCCTCAGCCTGATCGCAAGGTGAGATGACGCCCATATCTTGAAGGGAAGGTGATGTGTGGCTTAATCGCAGCAAACGCGACAGGTTGCAAAAGGTGATGATTTTGTATAGTCTTATCTGAAGGTAAAGTATCTCTGTCAGCGACGAAGCATTTTGTGAGTTTCCTCGCTAGCTCCTGAAGGTCCGGGGATACTTCTGTGAGGGCAGGACGATGAAAAATGGCAAGGGAGTCAATCAAGCCCCCGATTCAGCTAGTCCTGACACGAGTCTGTCTGATCAAGGCAACAAGGCTGAGAAACACTACAATGACCTTGTGGCTTTGAGTCGAGTCTCGGCGGCAATCAGCGGTCTGCAGGACTTAGACACTATTCTCAAAATCGGCCTCGACAATGTGCTCAATATCATGAATGGGACTGTCGGGGGAATAATGCTGCTGAGTGAATCGAGTCAGATGCTGTCCTATCGAGTTTATCACGGTCTGTCTGATAAGTATGCTGAAGAGATGCACCTTAAACTTGGCGAGGGAATTGCGGGAAAGGTAGCCCAAAGCGGCAGGTCAGTGCTGCTGGAGGACATTTCATCGGAGCCGTCTGCCGCCCGGCTTGACTTGATAGGTTCAGAAGGTCTAAGGGCGTTTGTGAGCGTCCCCCTGCGAGCCAAAGATACCGTCCTGGGAGTGATGAATGTTGCCAGCCATGTGCCGCATCGCTTCACCAAAGAAGATGTGCATCTCCTGCACACGATTGGAGACCAGCTTGGCACAGCTATTGAGCAGGCAATGCTCTACGAGCGGCTGAGAAAAGCGCGGGAAAGACTACGCAAGCTTGCGCGACAGAACCTTGTAGCCGAAGAGGAAGAACGGCGAAGGATCGCCCGTGAGCTACACGATGAGACCAGTCAATCGCTTTCCGGCATAGCACTTCAGCTGGAAGCGTTGATAGAAATCTATTCAAAGTCCGCCAATCCGGACACTCAGCTTATCGCTGGACTAAAGAAAGTCCAGGCGCTGACAGTGCAGGTACACAAGGAGGTAAGCAGGGTGATTTCCAACCTCCACCCTACTGTCCTGGATACGTTGGGGTTAGTCGCTGCTGCTCGCCAACACGTCAAGAACACTCTCCAGCCCCTGAACATTAGCGCTTCAGTGGAGCTGAAAGGGACTGAAATGCGCTTTCCTCCTGATGTGGAAGCTGCTCTCTTTCGCGTTATTCAGGGTTCCGTTGGCAACATTATCAAGCATTCTCAGGCAAAGAACGTCTCCATAGTCCTGGCGTATCAACCAGACGAGTTCTCGTTGACTATTCGAGACGATGGACAGGGATTTGATGTTTCCAGACTCACTGACGTAGAGGAAACTGGGCGAGGCCGTGGGTTGTTCAGCATGAGAGAGAGGATCGGCTTTCTCGGCGGCACGAGTGGCGTCGAGTCCAAGATTGGAGCGGGAACCACGGTTTGGGCCAGGATTCCAATAGGTCAAGAGCTTAGATATGGGAAAGATAAGAGTGCTGGTGACTGACGATCATGCCATTGTGCGTGATGGTATCTGCGCCTTGCTGGCTCTTACCGGCGATATAGAAGCAGTGGGCGAAGCCACCAACGGCAGGGAGGCGCTGGAGCTGGTCAAGAGGCTTGCGCCCGACGTGGTGCTTATGGATATCGCTATGCCTCTTATGGACGGACTGGAATCAACCCGCCGCATACACAAGGAGTCCCCGCAGACAAAGGTGATAGTACTGACTCAATATGAAGACAGAGAGTACGTATTGCCCGTAATCGAAGCTGGAGCCAGTGGTTTCATCAGCAAGATGGCAGCCTCCTCAGAACTTACCTCTGCGATCCGGTCTGTGTACCGTGGTGATTCCTTCCTCTCTCCTTCCATAGCCAGACTCTTAGTCGAAGACTATCGTCAGATGGCCAGAGTAGGAAGAAGCCAGGACACGTCCCAGCAACTTACCAACCGGGAGAGGGAAATACTGAAACTCCTGGCGGAAGGCCACTCTACTCACGAGATAGCCAAAATGCTGATCATCAGTCCCAAGACCGTGGAAAGACACAAGACTAACTTGATGGCGAAACTGGATATCCACAACCGCCTCGACTTGTTCAAATATGCCCTGAAGAAGGGCATTATCGCAGTCTGATATTATCGCCTGGCGGCGTCGCTGTCACGGTTTGCTCCCCCCACCAGACCGATGGCAAGCCCGATCCTCATAAATGGGTAATCAACCCCAGGAAAGTTACAGTAACATTTCCATGATTTCTGGGGTGAATGCCTCTAGTCCTTCAGCAAATCGAGCACTATACTGTTGACAGCAGGCCAAACGGATTGCCAGGACGAGCAGTTGGCAAGGGGGTGAAAGATGGAAAGAAGTACCAAAATTCTGCTAGTAGATGATGAACCCGACTTTGTCGCGGACATGCAAGCCAAATTGGTGGCAAAGAATTGGCGGGTGTTTGCTGCCGGCAACAAATCACAGGCGGAGGAGGTAGCGCGCCGGGAAAAACCTGACCTGATCATTTTGGGCACTATAATGCCGCGTGGCGATGCCTTCCAGTTACACCAGTGGTTCAAACAAAGCCCCGACTTCAGACAGGTGCCCCTCATCGTGGTGGACGCCCCGCCGGAAAAGCATCTGCTCAAGGGCTGGCGTATGGATGAAGGTTTGAAGCTCGAGGCTGAACAATACTTAATCAAGCCAGTCGAGTTAGCTTCGGTAGTAGCCTGGGCTGAGAAATTCCTGGACAAGACACTTAGAAGAATCAAGGTGCTGGTGGTAGACGACCACTCTGTAGTCAGGGAAGGAATTCGTGCCCTGCTGAGCCTGCAAAAAGACATTGAAGTAATGGGTGAAGCAGTTGACGGGAGAGACGCCATTGATAAGGTGCAACGTCTTAGGCCGAATGTAACGGTGATGGACATAGTCATGCCGGTGATGAGCGGACTTGAAGCAACGAAACGAATAACCGCGGAATACCCCGACACCAGAGTTCTGATTCTAACCCAATATGACGAAGAGGAGAATATGTTTGTTGCCAAGCAGGTTGGGGCTTACGGCTTCATCGCCAAGAATGCTGCCAGTTCTGATCTCTTGACCGGCATAAGGACAGTAGGCGAAGGAAGATATTTCCCGCCGTCCTTTGCCTACGTGTCTGCAAACTGGCCGGAAGGCCTAGGCAGAACCAAGTAATCTCTCAGAAAGCCCACCCCAATCTGCTGAGTTGTGAAGGAGGATATTGGTTTGCAGGCGATAACCATTACTCTCGATGGGCGTGAGGTGAGTGGCTATCCCGGGATGACCATTCTGGAACTGGCAAAGGAATCCGGCATAAACATTCCCGCTCTCTGTCATGACCCTCAGCTCGCATCAGTCGGGGCCTGCCGCGTCTGTCTGGTAGAGAATGAACAGAATGGGGCTCTACTAGCATCCTGTGTCGCCCCGATAGCGCCGGGAATGGTAATCAACACACATTCCCCCAGAGTCATAGAGCGCCGCAAAACCGTAGTCGAGTTGATGCTCGCCAGCCATCCTGATTCTTGCCTGGTATGCGATAAAGGTAATCGGTGTCAGCTACGACAGATTGCTGCCGACCTGAGCATCGGCCTGGTGAATCTACAAAGGATTCCACACATGGCCAGCATTGAGGAAGTCAACCCCTTCCTCGAGCGGGATTTGAGCAAGTGTATACTGTGCGCCAAATGTATTCGGGCCTGTCAGGATCTGGTTGTTGAAGGCGCTATTGATTACTTTCAACGGGGATTTGCGACCATACCGGCGACGCTGGGCAACCTGCCGCTGGAAAACTCCGAGTGCACCTTTTGTGGAACTTGCGTGGCACTCTGCCCTACAGGCGCATTGACAGAAAAGGAGAGAATCTTTGGAGGGACAACCCAGAGTGTTGCGCGGACAACCTGTCCCTTCTGTGGTTGCGGCTGCAGTATCTACCTGGAAGCTAGGAATGGACGTGTAGTGCGAGCCACGCCAGGCAAGCAAGGCTCGGTATATAGAAGTACGCTTTGCGTGAGGGGAAGCTATGGCTGTGATTTTGTCCATAGCCCGGATAGGTTACTCAAACCTCTGGTCAGGAACATGGGTGGTTTCGAGGAATCATCGTGGGATGAAGCCCTGCAACTGGTAGCTACACAATTCCGGCGGATGAAAGATGAATATGGCGCCGACAGCCTGGCCATCTTAGGCTCTTCCAAGTGCACTAACGAAGAGAACTACCTCTTGCAGAGATTCGCCAGAGCTGTCCTGGGCACCAACAATATTGATAATGGCAGTCGCTCGTACAACTGTGCCAGTCGTATCAGTTTAGCGTCATCGCTGGGTTCTTTGGGCACAACAGATTGTCTCAGGGATCTAGAGCAATCGGAGCTCCTGTTAGTCATTGGGGCTGATCCTGATGCCTCAGCCCCCGCCATCGGCTACGCCATAAAGCGTGCTGTCAAACAGCATGGCGTCAAATTATTGCTGATAGACCCCCGGCAGACAAAGCTCTCCTTGTTTGCCCATCTCTGGTTAAGACCCAAAGTTGGCACTGATCTGGCTCTGATAAATGGCTTAGCCAAGGTGATTATTGACGAAAGTCTGCTGGACGAGGAATTCGTCACCAGAAGGACAGACAATTTCGACGCCTTTGACAGAAGCCTGAAAAGGTACAGCCTGAAGTACGTCGAGAAGGTCACCGGTGTTCCGGGCGAGGCAATTCGTGACGCCGCTCGACTGTACGCCAAGGCTAACCAGGCAGCAATCGTCTATGGCACAGGAGTCACACAGCACATTACAGGAACAGACGGAGTGAAAGCTCTGGCAAATTTGGCGTTGCTGACGGGAAACATCTGGCGCAGAGGAGGCGGCATCTATGCCCTGCAAAGAGAAAACAACGCGCAAGGTGCCTGCGACATGGGAACATTGCCCGGATTCCTGCCTGGATATCAGAGCGTGGTGGATGCCCAAGCCAGGAAAAAGTTCGAGGAACGTTGGAAAGTGAGTCTGCCGGCTGAAGCCGGGCTGACGGCTCTGGAGATCATGGAACAGATAGAGAAACAAAAGATCAAAGCTGTGTATATCGTGGGAGAAAACCCTGTCTTGAGCTTTCCAAAGTCGAATTTCATTCAAGGGGTTCTAGCTTCCGTTGATTTCCTCGTGGTCCAGGATATGTTCCTCACCGAGACGGCCAAATTGGCTCACGTAGTCCTGCCAGCCGCAAGCTTCGCTGAAAAGGAGGGGACATTCACTAACTTCGAAGGAAGTATCCAAAAGGTGCAGCCGGCAATCCCCCCTATGGGCGACAGCCTGCCAGATTGGAAGATTATCCTGCGACTCGCCGACAAGATGGGGACTCCAATGCCATATTCCTCTCCCCAGCAAGTTATGGACGAGATAATCAGCTGCTCTCAGCTACCAGCCTACAGTTCATATGAAGAGAATGGTTATATTGAGTCAGAAGCAAAGAGCCTGTATGGGGCTGACCCGAGTGGCCACCGAGGAGTCGGTCGCATACATGGCGGCCAGTTCCCGGCGGGCTTTTCCCGCTTCTGTCCGGTTGAGTATGTTCCACCTGCCGAGGGAAAGAGAGGCTATCCCTTCACCTTGATCGCCGGGACGATATTGAATCATTTCGGCACGGGCTCCAGAAGCTCCCGGTCTGCACGGTTAAGGAAATTCTGCCCCCAGGCTTTTGTGGAGATTTGTGAGCCGGATGCCAGAGAGCTTGCCATCACCAACAGCGAGATGGTCAACGTAACGTCACCTGTAGGCAAGGTGATGGCGAGGGTCAGGATCACCAATACACTGCCCGAAGGCATGCTCTTCATGCCGATTTCATTCCCAGAAACTCCGGTCAATGCGCTATTTGACATTATCCTAGATCGTCACACAAAAGCACCGTCACTGAAAGCGTGCAGCGTGAGGATAGAGAAGCTCCCTACCGCCTGAAGGAGATGAGCTTTGTTCACAATGAAGCGAAGGAGTCAGCGGAGATGGATGGAGCAGAAATAGCTAGAGAGATCGACATGGAACGAATAAGAGCCCTTGTTGCTGAGCATAGTCAGCGAAAGTGGGCTCTCATACCGCTGCTGCAGGAGATCCAGGGCAAGTTCGGCTACATACCGCCTCAGTCTATACCACTCATCGCCCAAAGCCTGGGGCTTTTCCCCAGCCAGGTGCAGGGAGTGATTAGCTTTTACACTCAGCTTTATACGCAGCCACGCGGCAGAAAGGTTGTCAGAGTGTGTCGGGGAACTGCCTGCCATGTGCGGGGGGGAAAGACGATATTGAAATTGGTTAAGCAACACCTGGGCATAGAAGAGGGGGAGACCAGCCCTGATTGGGAATACACATTGGAAACTGTGGCCTGCATCGGCGTTTGTGCCCTAGCCCCCAATATAGTCGTCAGTGACCACGTCCATGGTCACATGAACCCTAAGAAGGTGGAGCAACTATTCAGGAAGCGGGAGGGTGAAAGATAGAATGAAAGACCATCATACTGTCTTTGTCTGTCAGGGAACGGGATGTGTTTCCACCGGCTCCGATGCCGTCTATGAGGCGATCAGGGAAGCAATAAGACAACATAGGATTAGCCATGCCGAGGTGGATTTCACCGGTTGCCATGGTTTCTGTGAGCAGGGTCCCAATGTAGTGGTTGAACCCGAAGGCGTTTTCTATACCCATGTGCAGCCCGAGGATGCTCAGCAAATCGCCACCTCTCATCTTCGAGATGGCAAACCCGTGGAGCGCCTTTTCTACCATGACCCTGTAACTGGCGAAGCCGTACCGCGTTATTCAGAGATAAACTTCTACAGGAAACAGCAACGTGTCATCCTGCGTAACTGCGGACAAATCAACCCGGAGAAAATCTCGCATTATATTGCTCGTGGAGGTTATCGGGCACTGAAAAAGACTCTGTTGATGACTCCCGAGCAGGTCATTGAGGAGGTGAGGAAGTCTGGTCTCCGCGGGCGGGGTGGTGCCGGTTTTCCCACTGCCCTCAAGTGGGAGTTTTGCCGCAGGGCTCATGGGGAAAGGAAATATGTTATCTGTAATGCGGATGAAGGCGACCCGGGGGCTTTCATGGACCGCTCCATATTGGAAGCTGATCCCCACGCTGTTGTTGAAGGACTGACAATTGCTGGATATGCCATAGGTGCCAACGAGGGCTACATCTATGTCCGCGCCGAGTATCCCTTAGCAGTAAGACGGGTTCGCACTGCCTTAGAGCAAGCCCGACAGATGTCTTTCCTGGGAGAGAATATCCTTGGCTCAGGCTTCGATTTTGTGGTTCACGTCAAGGAAGGTGCGGGGGCCTTTGTTTGTGGCGAGGAAACAGCCTTGATGGCTTCTATTGAGAGCCGACGGGGCATGCCTCGTCCCCGCCCCCCATTTCCCGCCCAATCAGGCCTGAATGGACAGCCTACCACCATTAACAATGTAAAGAGCCTGGCTTCCATCCCCATAATCATTGACCGCGGGGCTGATTGGTTTAGCAGCATTGGCACCGAAAAGAGCAAGGGGACGGCGGTGTTCGCCCTCACCGGGAAGATTGCCAACAGCGGATTGGTGGAGGTGCCTATGGGCACTTCCCTATCTGCCATCATATTTGATATCGGTGGCGGCATTCCACGAGGCAAGCGATTCAAGGCGGTGCAGACGGGTGGGCCTTCAGGTGGTTGCATCCCTGCCCGATTTCTCGACTCGCCGGTGGAATATGAAACGCTGGCTCAATTGGGCTCCATCATGGGTTCCGGTGGCATGGTCGTGCTGGACGAGACAACCTGTATGGTGGACGTGGCCAAGTATTTTTTGAGCTTCACTCAAGCGGAGTCCTGTGGAAAGTGTGTCCCTTGCCGCCTGGGAACCAAACAAATGCTGGAAATACTGACCAGAATCACTCAGGGCAAAGGGCGTGAACAGGACATGGATACCCTGCTTACCATAGCCAAGACGGTTAAGGAGTGCTCACTCTGTGGTCTGGGACAGACTTGCCCCAACCCCGTGCTCACCACCCTTGCCTATTTCAGAGATGAATATGAGACTCATATCAAGGAGAAGAAATGCCCGGCTGCTGTGTGCGATGCCCTCATGATATCACCGTGCCAGCATACCTGCCCGGTGGGAATAAACGTCCCCAAGTACATCGCTCACATTTCAGCAGGTGAGTACCTGGAGGCCATCGATACGATCAGGGAGCGTAATCCCTTCCCTGCCATTTGCGGCCGCATCTGTCATCACCCCTGCGAGGGGAGATGTCGCCGCGGGGAACTCGATGAATCCGTAGCAATCAGGGCGCTTAAGCGATTTGCCGCCGACTGGTATTTTGACCACGTTAGGGAATCACCTGAACCAGAACCATTTCCACGGACTCACAACCAGAAAGTTGCAGTGGTGGGAGCGGGACCTACCGGGCTGTCCTGCGCGTACTTTCTGGCTCAAATGGGCTATCCTGTCACTGTCTTCGAAGCCCTCCCCATAGGTGGTGGCATGCTTTCCGTAGCTATACCCGACTTCCGCTTGCCGCGGGATGTCATCGATAAGGAGATAGATCATGTCGCTAAGCGCGGCGTGGAGATAAGATACAACACACCAATCAATGTGAATTTTACCGTGGACGATATCAGAAACAGTGGTTTTCAAGCTGTGTTCATTGCCGCCGGGGCACAAAGAAGCCAGAACATTGGTATACCCGGGGAACTGGAGGACGTCGAAGGCTTCTACTATGGCCTGAGGTTTCTGAGAGATGTGAAGATTGGCAAGCCTGTCAAGGTTGGGCGCAAGGTAGCTGTTATTGGGGGTGGCAACGTAGCCCTGGACTCGGCTCGCACCGCTCTTCGCCTTGGTGCTGATGAGGTCAGCATCTTCTACCGCCGGTCACGTGAGGAGATGCCGGTAACTGAGGTGGAGTATGATGAGACTCTGGCTGAAGGCGTTCAGGTCAGTTTTCTTGTTAGTCCCACCCGCATAGTAAGCAACGACTGGAAAGTGACCGGCTTACAGTGTGTCCGCATGAAGCTGGGTGAGGCCGACGCCGGCGGGCGCCGTAGGCCAATCCCAATTTCGGGCTCGGAGTTCCTTGCTCCGGCGGAAACTGTCATTGCAGCTGTGGGACAGGCTCCGGACCTTTCCTTCCTGCCCCCGGGTAGTGCTCTTGAGCGCACCCGGTGGGAAAGGCTGGCAGTTGATGAAAACAGATTGGTCACCAATGTTCCCGGGATCTTTGCCGGGGGAGACTTCGTCTCCGGGCCGGGTATGGTTATAGAAGCTATTGCGGCTGGCCGGAGAGGAGCCATTGCCATTGACAAGTATCTCCGTGGAGATACCTCACGGGTCGAGATGTATGACCTGAAGCCCAGCGTTATGTCCCCTGTCACTGCGAGGAACGTTGGCGAGGAAGCAGCCTCGGCAGAGGAAACCTGGGAACCACAACTCAGGCCAGAAACACCTCATCTCCCTCTCCAGGAGAGGAAAGGTAGCTTCAAGGAGATAGAGCTGAGCTTCTCTGAAGAGAAGGCGAGACAGGAGGCTAAGCGATGCTTAAGGTGCGACCTAGAGAAATGAAGCACCAAGCACTAAATGCCAGACAATATCAAAGTGCAGAATCCCAATGACCAAGATGCCACGTCTCGGACTTCCAATTTGGATATTTGGGTTTATCTAGGATTTGGAGCTTGGGATTTAGTTCATACGGAGGTTACACATGAAATCTATCACCAAACAGAAGCCTTTTGAGGAAATCAAGCAACAGCTAGAGGGGTTTGACCGGGTGTATGTTGCCGGTTGCGGCACATGCTCCACAATGACCAGGACTGGCGGGAAAGAGGAGGTCCTGGAGATGGGGAAGCGCCTACAAGAGCTGGGCAAGCTGGTCACCGGCTGGATAGTCATCCCCACCGCCTGCGATGAGATGACCGCAGTAGCTATTAAGGAGAATAATGGAGCCATCCAGAATGCCGCCTGTATCCTGGTCATGGCCTGTGCTCTAGGCGTGCATAAGCTGGGCACCTATGTTGACAAGCCAGCCATTCCCGCATTGGATACTCTCTTCATGGGTGTCGAGGTCGGCCCCGGCTGTTTCCAGGAAGTCTGTGCCCAGTGTGGTCAATGCATCCTGGGAGAGACTGCGGGCATTTGTCCTCTGACGGCATGTCACAAGGGTTTGCTGAACGGTCCGTGTGGAGGCACCAATAACGGCAAGTGCGAGGTGGACAAGGCAAAGGACTGTGCCTGGGCTGTCATATATCAGCGCCTAAAAGAACAGGGACGACTTGAGTTGATGCGCAAGCATCATTCTCCAAGAGATTACAGCGTGGCACCCAGGCCGCGAACGATCAGGATCACATGAAGGAGGAGCTATGGCACCGAGTTTTAGGGAAGTCCTCAAATCTGGCAAATTTGTGATAACCAGCGAAATCGGTCCTCCCAAGGGGACAAACATTGAGAAGATGCTCCACCATATTGACCTTCTCAAGGACAAGGTCGACGCGCTGAATGTTACTGACCACCAGAGTTCCGTCATGCGCTTTCCCTCCATTGGTGGCTGCCTGGACATCAAGGAGCGGGGTGGAGAGCCCATCTTACAGATAACTTGCCGGGACCGTAATCGCCTTGCCCTTCAAGCCGAGCTTCTCTTCGCATATACCAGAGGCATCAGAAATGTTCTCTGTCTAACCGGAGATGCTGTTGTAGTCGGCGACCACAAGGGGGCTAAGGGTGTTTTCGACCTGGACTCAACACAGTTACTGAAGGCAATCCGGCAGATGGAATCGGGCAAAGACCTGGGAGGGAATGCGCTCAATGGGACCGTGGAGTTCTGCGCCGGAGCCATAGTCACACCTGAAGCAAACCCAATTGAGCCTCAGTTAATGAAGTTTGAAAAGAAGGTTGAAGCCGGTGCCGAATTCTTTCAGACTCAAGCCATCTATGACCTGGACAGATTCGCCAGGTTTATGGAATATGCCCGTCAATTCCCGGTGAAGATACTGGCTGGCATCATTTTGCTTGTGTCAGCCAAGATGGCCAAGTATATGACGGACAATGTCCCGGGCGTCATTGTGCCCCAAAACCTGATCGACGAATTGGCGGCTGCCCCCAAAGGCGAGGCAATCAATAAGGGTATAGAGATCGCTGGCAGGATGATTGCCACCATAAAAAAAGACTCAATGTGCCACGGAGTCCATGTCATGGCTATAGGCAGGGAGGAAGTGGTTCCCGCCATCTTGAAAGCCGCAGGACTTGCTGCCTAGTGCCGCATGAAGGACGAAGGTTTTCAGAGGCAAATAGAGAGTTCTGCTTTAGCCTCGCGCGAATGGAGTCAAGGAACACAATTGACTCTACAGTCGTAGGTGATAGCCCACGCCGTCTGAAGCCAGCAAGTCTTGTATCGGGAAAAAGCCAGAGAGGATTTGAACCACCAGTCTCATGATTCCAGGGCAAGCTAGACAAAAGGCGAGAACCGTTCGTCTCCCTCTTCGGGAAGACCCCGCTGGATAGAAGCCAAACAAGTCAGCTGCCGCCTACACCGACACGCCCGGTGCAGCAAGTCAGCAATGCCACCCCGACGAAAAGTGCCCCTGGATAACAAGTGGATTACTGCGCAGGAAGGCTGGCTATCCAATGCTGTTCCTGTCATGGCTCTGCTTCTGCGAATCTGGAGCTACGGAATCGTGTTGAAACCCAAGATGCCAGAGACTATAATGTTCTGGAGGTGCGGCGACCGATGGTGGTGCGCTCCTCCGCGTAATGCCGTTCCAGAGGAACGCGGGGTAGAGGAGCCACCTTGAGATGTCACTGTGAAGTCTGCTGATAGGAACACAGTACTCGATTCTCAGGAATCCTGCAGTGCCGTTCAGCGCTATCATTTTGGAGAGGGACGCCATTGGTGCGGCCAGGAAGAACCAGCCCCGTGATACGATTGCAACAAGATCGCGCGAGCCAGTATGGTGGCACACGATTCCTGCTGTCGAAGCCGCAATCCTACTGGTGAGGAGATAAATGACAAAAGACAAGCTGGACTATTCCGAATTCGTCGATCTGTGCCGCGCCCAGAGGACAATCGAGTTAGCAAGAAGAGACAAGGAAAGAGTCAGGCGCTCCAGAATGGCTCTTGAGGCTATTCTGAGGTCTAGCCCTCGCAAATCCTACTATGCAATAAACACCGGCGTCGGTGCCCTCCTGAACAGGCGCATTCCCAAGGGCAGAACGGAGGAATTCCAGGATAATCTCATCATGAGCCACGCCTGTGGGATAGGCCCCCCACTGGAGACGGAGATAGTCAAAGGCATCATGCTTCACATGATTCTGAATCTGAGGAAAGGATATTCCGGCATAAGATTGCCGACGCTGGAGCTCCTGGTCGAGATGTTCAACAGAAACGTCATTCCGGTTGTCCCGGCGAAGGGGTCTCTGGGTGCCAGCGGCGATCTGGTCCCTCAGGCTCACATTGCCCTGGCCTTGATTGGCAAGGATCCGCAGCGAGTTTTGCCTGCCGCAGGACTGGAGCCAGCGAAGCTGCAGATCGGGGAAGCCATCGCACTGCTTAACGGCACGAGCTTCATGACAAGTTGTCTGGCCTTCCTGGTTTTCCAGTCCGACAACTTGATCCGAACAGCCGATATCGCTGCCGCCATGACCATTGAAGCTCTGGGATGCAGCAGCAAATCATTTGTGCCTGCAATTCAAGAACTGAGACCTCATACGGGGCAAATCACAACTGCCCGCTACTTGAACCAACTTCTTCCCAAGACAAGCGGGGGCAAGAAGCCGGCTTGTTCATTGCAGGATGCTTATTCCCTGAGATGCATTCCTCAGGTCCACGGCGCTTTTCGGGACATTCTTGCACGCGCCAGAGCTGTTGTAGATACCGAGATCAACTCCTTTGGCGGCAATCCCTGGATTTCAACCACAGGAGCGAAAGCCGAAATCTGCCAGGGCAGCGGCAATTTCCATGGTCAGATTCTGGCTCAGGCAGCCGATAGTCTGTCGATTGCCCTCTGCAGTATCTCGGGCATTTCGGAAAGGAGAATAGATAGGTTGGTCGGTCGCGGTGGCAACGGTCTCCCTCTGTTTCTAGCCAGGAACGAGGGATTGAACACTGGCTTGATGATCACTCAATATACCGCCGCTGCTCTGGTTTCCGAAAACAAGACCTTGGCTCACCCCGCTTCTGTTGACTCCATTCCCGTCTCAGCCGGACAAGAAGACTTCGTCAGTATGGGTGCCTGGGCTGTCAGCAAAGCGCGGGAGATCTGCAAGAACGCGGAGTACGTCATAGCCATCGAGATTCTGTGCGCTGCTCAGGCTCTGGACTTCCGCGAACACTTACCCAAGAAGTCAACACTGGCGAAGATTCATGAGATCGTGAGAAGTCGCGTTACTCATTTTGAGAAAAGCAGAGTCCTGGCTGAAGACATCGAGGAGCTCTACGGACTTGTCCACAGTGGTAGATTGGCAGAGGAGGCGGGATGTTATGAGAAAGATAATTGAGTGCGTGCCTAACTTCAGCGAAGGCAGAGACACCACTAAGATTGCGCAGATCGCTGCTGAGGTTGAGAGGGTTCGCGGTGTCAAGCTGCTGGATGTGGCCCCTGATGCTCATCACAATCGTACAGTGTTGACCTTCGTGGGAGGACCGGAGCCAATCAAGAGAGCAGGCTACAAGGCCATTGCCAGGGCAATAGAAGTCATTGACATGGCCAGACATCAAGGGCAGCACCCAAGACTGGGAGCCTGTGACGTCTGTCCTTTTGTCCCTGTGCAGAATGTCACCATGGCAGACTGCGTCGCTCTGGCAAACGAGCTTGCCTGCGAAGTCGGAGAGAAGCTGCGGATCCCTGTCTTTCTGTACGGGGAGGCAGCCAGAGCTCCAGAAAGAAGAGACCTGGCCAGTATCAGGTCTGGCGAGTATGAGGGCCTGGAAGCAAAACTGAGAGACCCCCGCTGGAAGCCGGACTACGGTCCAGCCAGTTTCAACAAGAAGAGCGGAGCCACCGTTATCGGCGCCAGAGAGTTTCTCATCGCCTATAACGTTTACCTGGGCACCACTGATAAGGAGCTTGGTCACAGGATTGCCCGGATTATTCGCGAGTCGGGCTGCCTGTCAACTGCAAATGATGGCGGGAAAATCATGATACCCGGGATTTTCAAATCAGTTAAGGCAGTCGGTATTTCACCTGGAGAGCCGGGGGTCGTTGAGGTCTCAATGAACCTTACAGACTACAGGGTTGCTCCCCTGCACCTCGTCTTTGAGAAGATAAAACAGCTCGGTGAGCTGGGAGGTGCAAGGATTCTCCGCAGCGAGATTGTGGGGTTGATTCCCAAGGAGGCAATGTTGCAGACAGGCAGATTCTACCAGCCAGCAGCAAGGTCGGAGAAGAAACTCATTGAAGCGGCAGTGAGGAATCTGAAGCTTGATTCGCCTCAGGAGTTCAATCCACGGGCTAAGATCATCGAGTATCTGATTGGTGCCCGGTAACGGGCTCAATTCTGACAGGATAGTCAATGAGGGAGATATAGGTATGCTACAAGAATTGACCATCGAGGAATTCCTGGAGGAGTTGGCAGCCAGAAAACCGACGCCCGGCGGAGGCTCTGTGGCCGCCCTTTCCGGAGCATTGTCGGCCGGACTCGTGTGCATGGCAGCCGAGTTCTCCGGAAACAAAGACGTCTCCGGACAGGCCCGAACATTGATGAGTAAATTGACAGACCTGATTGACAAGGACGCCAAAGCTTTCGCCGCCCGTGATTTAAGAGAGGCCACACAGGTTCCCCTGCAAACGGCACGACATAGCTACGCCGTTCTCAAGCTAGCTGCGGCTTTGCTGGAGACCTGTAATCCCAGAGTCATCACTGATATCGGCGTAGCAGCCAAGATGGCTGAATCAGCCGTAAAGGGAGCTCTGCTAAACGTGGAAGTCAATCTGGTTTCTATCAGGGATGAAGATTTCAAGCAAGCTGTATTGAAAGAGGCGGAGGAATTTTCCCGCCCCGACTCGCTGGCCGAGACTATAGTAAATGAAGTTGAAGCTCGTCTCCGTTGACGAGTATTGTACAAGCAAGACAGCCTGACATCGTAGGGAGGTGGAAATGCCAAGGCCAATATACGCAGAGTTAAGACCCAAGAGAGCAATCAAGGCGCAGACCGGCGGAAGACTGCAATGCCAGAACTGGGACGCAGAGGCAGCCCTGCGCATGTTGAGCAACAATCTGGATCCCCGGGTTGCCCTGGACTGGCAACAACTCATTATCTATGGCGGTCAGGGACGTGCCGCCCGGAATTGGCGGGAGTATCATAGAATTGTGAGTGCTCTGAAGAGCCTCACCGACGAGGAGACTCTTTGCGTTCAATCGGGCAAGCCGGTCTATATCGCCCCGACTCACAAGGAAGCACCCCGGGTTGTGATTGCCAATTCCAACATCGTTCCCAGATGGGCCACTCAGGAGAACTTCGATCGCTACGACGAAATGGGGCTGACGATGTATGGTCAAATGACCGCAGGCTCCTGGATCTACATTGGAACCCAGGGAATTCTGCAGGGAACCTATGAAACCCTGGCCGCCCTGGCCAGAAAGGAGTTCGGCAAGGATTCTCTGGTGGGGAAGTTTGTTCTTACCGCCGGAATGGGCGGAATGTCCGGTGCTCAACCTATGGCTGCCACCATGAATGAGGCGGTCATCCTCGATGTAGAGGTCAGACCTGAAAGGATCAGAAGGAAGATTGCAGAAGGATACTGCGACCGGATGACGGCCGACCTTAAGGAAGCCCTGGCTTGGATCGAGGAATCGAAGCGAAAGAGACTGCCGCTTTCCGTGGGGCTGGTGGGCAATGCTGCCGAGATTCATCCGCAGCTCGTCAGAATGGGAGTGACCCCTGACATCGTTACGGACCAAACACCGGCCCATGATATCTGGAGCTACGTGCCCGTAGGCGAACTGAGCGCAATGGAAGAATTGCGCCGCACTAGCCCCGCAGCCTACAAGCGCAGAGCCTATGAATCAATCGTTAAGCACGTGGAGGCAATTCTGGCGATGCAAAGGCGGGGCGCAATCTGCTTTGACTACGGCAACAATCTGCGGCAGCAGGCAGAGGTCGGCGGGCTCAAAGTAAGAGATGCAGAGGGAAACTTTCTCTACCCCGGGTTCCTGCTGGCTTACATCAGACCTTTGTTTTGCGAAGGCAAGGGGCCCTCACGATGGGTAGCCTTATCCGGCGACCCCAAAGATATCCTGACTCTGGATGAAGCTGTCCTGACAGCCTTTCCCGAAGATAGGCGTCTTCACAAGTGGATTCGCCAGGCTCAAGACAAGGTTCCGTTCACTGGACTGCCAGCCAGGATCTGCTGGCTGGGGTATGGCGACCGGGCCGAGTTTGGGAAGAGGATAAATCGCCTGGTGGCGCGGGGGAAAGTCAGCGCCCCCGTTGTTATCGGCAGAGACCATCTGGATACGGGCTCAGTGGCTTCTCCTAATCGCGAAACCGAGGGCATAATGGACGGCTCTGATGCCATTGCCGACTGGCCGCTCCTCAACTTCGCTTTGAATGCCATCAATGGAGCTTCCTGGGTCTCCTTCCATGATGGAGGCGGAGTGGGCATAGGTTATGCCCTGCATGCCGGAATGGTCATTGTGGCTGACGGCACAAAAGAGAAAGAAAAAAGACTGGAAAGGGTGCTGACAGTAGATCCCGGAATCGGCGTTGCCAGATACGCGGATGCCGGCTATGAAATAGCCCTCAGGACAGCCAAACACAAGGGGGTTAACATCCCAAAGTGATAGCTGACCTCTTGATCAAAAACGCTGCTGAACTGGTCACGGCTCGAGATGCCCGGGGCGGCCCAAAGACGAAGGCAGGCATGCAGGACCTGGGCATCATCACGAACGGAGCGCTGGCTATAGACGGCAAGGAAATTATCGCCGTCGGGGAGACGGATGAAGTCCTGGCCACTGTCAGGCGGGCAGCAACGGTAATTGATGCCACAGACAGAATCGTCCTGCCGGGGTTTGTGGACTGCCATACACATGTGGTTTTTGGCGGTTCCAGAGAAGACGAGTTCATCCAGAAGACAGCGGGCAGGTCGTATCTGGACATTATGCAGGGAAACGGAGGCATTTTCAGCACCGTCAGAAGAACAAGAGAGGCTCTGGCTGCTCCCCAGGCGCTGCTGAAGCGCGCTGAGGCTTTCCTCGACAAGATGCTCGCCTTCGGCACGACCACCGCAGAGATAAAGACGGGTTATGGTCTGTCAATGGAGTCAGAACTCGCCCTGCTCAGGATTATCGCCAGGCTGAAGAAATCCCAGCCGGTGGACATTGTCTCCACCTTTCTGGGCGCTCACGCCTTTCCCAAAGAATACAGGGAAAGGAAGGCGGACTACATTCAGCTCGTGCTGGGCATGCTGGAACGGGTTAAGACTGAAGGCTTGGCGGAGTACTGCGACGTTTTTGTGGAAGTGGGAGCGTTTTCGCCGTCAGAGGCCAGGACAATCCTGGAGCGGGCAAAGAAACAGGGCTTGAAGCTGAAGCTGCACGCCGGGGAATTCAATGACATAGGTGGTGCGGAGCTGGGCGCAGAACTGGGAGCTACCTCAATCGATCACCTGGACTACATTTCCGAAAGAGGCATGGCGCTCATGGCCGAGAAGAAGACCATTGGAGTTCTCCTGCCCGGTGTTTCTTTTCACCTGATGACCGACAGGTATGCGCCGGCCAGAAAGCTCATTGAAGCCGGAGTTCCCATCGCTCTGGCTACCGACTTCAACCCCGGAAGCTGTCCCACGCTTTCGATGCAGATGATAATCGCTCTGGCCTGTCGCCACCTGAAGATGACGCCTGCCGAAGCCATCAATGCTGCTACCATCAATGCTGCTTATGCGCTGGACAGAGGTGACAAGGTGGGCAGCATCGAGGTCGGGAAGAAGGCCGACGTCATCATTCTCGACATCCCGAATCATCAACAGCTGCCCTACTGGTTCGGCGGCAACCTGGTTGCGAAAGTGGTCAAGAGCGGAGTAATCATAGAATAGAGACAGGCAAAAGATCTGCGAATTGCTCCCCCACTGAGCCCATCCCCTGACTGACCACATAGGCAACACAGGGCTGCGGATTCCGCCAGACTCCCTTTCAATCTACTCCACTGGAGAAAGACAGGCAGCACACCGGTGCCGCGTCTCAGACGTCCCTCAAAGCTCAGGGGTCACCATGTGTAGGATTGTTGCATCACTCTGTCTCTGCCTCCCGGGATAACACTTCGGAAGGTGCTCAAGCTTGCGGTAGCCGATTGATTTGCAGGGCTTTTCATTCCTCCCGCCCAGCCGCTATCCGGCCAGTTCCTCTCGTCTCCTGCGGTAGTCCAGGTCTATTCGCTCAGCGTCGCCCATCAAGCCCTCCCATTCGGCAGTCAACCTCGCCACCTTCTCCCTTAACGTCACATATTCACGATTCACAGCAATCACGTTCCGGGAATCCTTGTAATGGGAGGGGTCGGACATCATGACTTCGATTTCCTCGATTCGCTGTGTGCTCGCCTGCATCTCCTGCTCTATTTCCGCGATGCGTGCCCTTACGGGCGATATGGCGCGGTAGTACTCGTTACGCAGCTCGCCCTCCAGTGCCTTGCGCTGACGATTCCTCGCGGCCATTGATGGCTGATGCAGCTGGCTTATCCGAGGCCGGGTTTCCGTCATCTCCGCTTGACCGTTCGGTGACCTGGTCCGCCACAGATAATCATCGTAGCTACCGGGGAAAACCGTCACCTGGCCATCACGCACCTGAATGATTTTGTTGGCCAGCTCGCGGATGAGGGTACGGTCGTGAGTGATGAAACACAGAGTCCCTTCATAAGCATCCAGGGCATCGGTCAGAATTTCGCGGGATGGAATGTCCAGATGATTGGTAGGTTCATCCAGAAGAAGGAAATTGGCCGGCTTTACCAGCATCCTGGCAATGGCAACTCGGGTCCTTTCCCCGCCCGAGAGCGCCGATATCCTCTTGGTCACGTCGTCGCCACTGAAGAGGAACGCCCCGGCCAGACCGCGCAAGCGTTGTTCTGGCTCGTCCGGTGCTGCACCCCGCAATTCCTCGATGATGCTGTTGCAGGGGTTGAGAGACTCTATGTAATACTGGGCGAAGTATGCGGTGGTCACGTTATGCCCGAGCACACGCTCGCCTCTTTCAAAAGGCAGAACACCAGCCAGTATGCGCAGAAGGGTTGTCTTGCCAGCCCCATTCATCCCCACTATGGCGGCGCGATCTCGCCGCTCCAGCGTCAGGTTAAGATCCTGGTATACGACATGTTGACCATAGGATTTGGCAATGTGCTTGAGCTCAACTACGACGCGACCGCTCCGGGGTGGCTCTCTGAAGTTGAAATGTATCCTCTTTGTTGCCCGGGGAACTATGATCCGCTCAATCTTGTCCAGTTGCTTGACCCGGCTCTGCACCTGAGAAGCCTTGGTGTTCTTGGCCCGGAAGCGCTCAATGAAGCGCATCTGCCGTCTGATCTCCAGCTCCTGCCGCCGGGCTGCTGCCCGGCGAGTCTCGATGTCCTTCTCGCGGGCACGGATGTAGCTATCATAATCGCCGTGATAGAAGATGACGCCGTCATCCTCGATGGCTATGATTTTGCCTGCGACATTGTTCAGAAAGGCTCGGTCGTGCGACGTGACCAGGATGGCACCGTGGTAGCGTTTCAGATAGGTTTCAAACCAGCGCTGCGTCTCCAGGTCGAGATAGTTTGTAGGTTCATCAAGCAGCAGGATATCTGGATTGAGGAAAAGGAGCCTGGCCAGTTCAACACGTGTTCGCCAGCCGCCGCTGAATTCGCACAGCGGACGCCCGAAATCTGATGGGGTGAACCCCAGTCCGGAGAGGACAATCTTTGCCTCGTGTTCGGAGCTATAGCCCCCCTTCGCTTCATACAGAGACTGCAACTCGCCCAGCTTTCTCAGCAGGCTATTCACGGTTTCCTCGTCCCTTTCCTCTGCCAGGTCTTCTTGTACCAGCCCAATCTTATGTGCGAGGTTCCTGACAACATCGGACGAAGCAGAGACATATTCCTGCAGGCTCTGCTGCGATGATGGTTGGACATCCTGGCGGAGATAACCGATAGCGGTGTCCCGTCGCAGAGACACGCTTCCGGAATCCGGGACGATGTTGCCCGCTATGATCTCGAAAAGGGTGGTCTTGCCCGTGCCATTTCGTCCAATCACAGCGATGCGGTCCGCCATGCCAGCGGTGAAGCTGACTCCGCTGAACAGCTCATGGTCGCCATATGACTTCGAAACGCCGGTGACAGTAAGCATCTGATCTCCCTACAGCGATATCAGATTGTATCAGTATTCGTCAAACCACATGAAGGACCATTGGGCTGAAATACAGGATCAGTGTTGAGAGAAACCGATACCGGAAAATGCTAATCGATCGCCACCTGCCCGTATACGCCCCGTCCAACACCCGGTGATCCAGAGGGCAGGACTAAGTGTAGGTGAAAATGGGGTCGCCTCTCTTTTTCTCCCTGCGCTTCACCAGCCGGGGATGTTCTGCTTGCCTTCCGTGATGCGGGCGCGACGGGACGCGGAGAAGAACACAGTTGACCCCATTCCGATCCGCCCGGCAACGCCCAGGAAACAAAATCGGGGTGAGTGGATTTGAACCACCGACCACCTGAACCCCATTCAGGTGCGCTACCAGGCTGCGCTACACCCCGTCGCCACAACTTTTATCAATATGTTATCATAGTGCCCGCCGCAAGGAAAATCTTAATAGAGAGGCAGGTTTTGACTCTTGGCTAAGAAACAGAAGAAAGCTACACCTGAGCGAACCCCCACCAAGCACCAGCTCTCCAAGTGGCAGCGCCAGATGAGGATACGCCGAATAGTGATAGTCGCTGCCGTTGTGTTCCTGGTCGGCATTTCGAGCTGGGTAGGCTACGGATACCACAAGGACTACGAAGCCAAGAACACAGCATTGCGCGAAATTGTCCTCTGGGTGAACAGGGCCAACTTCACGATGGAATACTTCGTGAAGGCGCTCGATGCCTTCACCGGAGAGGTTAACTCCACATTTCTCCGTGCCTACGGCAATTATTTCGCCGGCATGGTCGCCAGCAAGATTATCGAGGCTGAAGTGATGAGGCAAGGAGCAGAGAGCCTGAATATTTCAGTTTCTGACGCTGAACTGGACGCCAAGGTGAAGCTATTGGGTTATGATCCGGCATTAAGGGACATTGTAAGGGCGATGCTGCTGGGACAGAAGTTGAGTGAGCAATATTTCGGCCCCGGGGTGAATGCTACCATGCCACAGGCCCGCATACAGGTAATGCTGGTCGAAAGCCAGAACGTGGGTAATGATGTGATAGCCAGAGTCAGAGCGGGTGGCAACTTCACCGCTCTGGTCAGAAACTTCTCTTGCAACCCTTCGACCGAAGGTGACCTGGGATGGCTTCCTGCCGAGCTAATGCCGAATATGCTAGTTGCCGAGGCTGCTTTCAACCTTACCCCCGGCAACATAAGCCAGCCTATCTATGATGAAACAGCAATCAAGAGTATCGGCTACTGGCTCATGAACGTCACCGCCAAGCAGGATGACAAGATAGATGCGCTGGTCATGCTGCTGGGCAGCAAGGCCGAGGCAGATCAGATTCGAGCGCAATTGCTAGCCGGTGGGAACTTCAGCGCTCTGGCCGGAAACTATTCACAGCATGAGAGTAAGGCCAAAGGCGGTCAGCTTGTTGGCTTGAGACGTGGCGCTATGAACAGCACGGCTTTCGACCGGGTCGCCTTTAACCTCACTCTGAACACGGTCAGTCAGCCGGAAAGGGACACATCGGTCACAACCATGGGCGGCTACTGGATGGTTATGGTTGTGGAAAGAGGCGAGCGTGAGGTTGGCGACGAAATGAAGCAGCAGCTGATAGAGAGGCGTTCTAACGAGTGGTTCGACATGTGGAGGCAGTTAAGCCTTATCGAGAACCTGTTGAACTCAACCAAGATATCGTGGGCGGTGAACAAGGTTCTGGAGAAAAGGTAACACCATAGTGAAGAAGGCTGTCGGCATAGGGCTGCTTGACCCGAAAGCGGTGGGGAGCGGCGTAACTGAAGTCCTGAGCGCTACGGCGGACAGCCTAGCTGAGCAAGCGGGGCTCTCCCTGGTCCTGAGCACTGTAAGCAATGTCGGAATCTAAGTATTCAAGACTGTTTTGGACCTGAATATTCGGACCTGTTAAGCATCTGGTGCTCAGGATTTAGAGTTTTCCATATACAATGAGACAAGGCGTTCTGACAAGATATCGTGATTTCCTACCAGTTGGCACAGCTACGCCTTTGATTACACTGGGAGAAGGCGATACCCCGTTGATAAGATCGCGGACTCTGGAGAAAGAGCTTGGCTGCGGTGAGCTTTATTTCAAGCTGGAAGGCTGTAACCCCACCGGCTCTTTCAAAGACCGGGGCATGGTGGTGGCGGTGGCTAAGGCGCTGGAAAGCGGCAGCCAGAGCATTATTTGCGCCTCCACAGGCAACACCAGCGCTTCAGCAGCCGCATACGGTGCCAGATTCGGTCTCGAGACTATTGTCATTGTTCCCAAAGGCAAGATAGCCACAGGCAAGCTTGCCCAGGCTCTTGCTTACGACGCCCAGATTATCAGCATAAAGGGCAATTTCGACCAGGCGCTTCACATAGTACGTGCTCTAACCCAGGAATACCCCGTTACCCTGGTGAACTCACTGAATCCTCATCGCATCGAAGGTCAGAAGACGGCCGCTTTTGAGATTGTGGATGACCTGGGAGATGCGCCCGATTATCTCTTCATCCCCGTCGGCAATGCGGGCAACATCACCGCTTACTGGAAGGGATTCCTGGAATATCACCGCGCAGGCAAGGCGAGTCACACTCCCAAAATGATGGGTTTCCAGGCTGCTGGCGCCGCCCCCATAGTGCTGGACAAAGTTGTCAAGCGACCCAAGACTATTGCCACAGCCATTCGCATTGGCAACCCTGCCAGCTGGCAGAAGGCAGTAGCTGCCCGCGATGAGTCGGGAGGCGTCATTGATTCTGTTACTGACGACGAAATCATCAATGCGTACAGATTGATGGCAACCAAAGAAGGTGTCTTCGGCGAGCCAGCCTCAGCAGCTTCCCTGGCCGGGCTTGTTAAGCTAGCCAGGAAGAAAGACTTCCGGCGCAAGTGCGTGGCATGCATCGTCACCGGAACCGGGCTAAAGGACCCCGGTGTGCCAGCGAGATATGCCCGGGCGCCCGTGGAGCTTCCTGCCGACATGGGGACCATTGAAGGAGTCTTGAAATTCCGACATGAAAAATCCTGAATCCCAAGCACCGAATACTAAACAATGGCAAATGACAAAGCTCAAATACCAGACAAGGCTCAAAATCCCGATGACAGAAGACGGTGGTTCCAGCGTGCAAGCATCTGGATTTCGATGGTCACTCAGGCTTTGACACTTGGATTTTGGCAGATGGCTTGTCATAATTGGGATTTGCGGCTCAGCCAATGAGAAGGAGATGAGAACTATGAGCAAGATGGTCAGTGAGGATATTGGAAAATTTGGTCAACACTATCCCAAGGTCGCAGTCATAGTAACTGCCAGCGCCCGGGGCAGGGATGGCGCCATGACTGCTGCCTGGCATAGCTCAATTTCCTTCAAGCCGCCGCTCTATGGCGTGGCTGTTACAACCAAGCGGTTCACTTACCAGCTCATCACAGAAAGCCGGGAGTTCGGCGTCAACTTCATCCCGTTGGAGAAGGCTTCCCTTGCCGCCGCCATCGGAGGCACTTCAGGACACCAGACGAACAAGTTTGAGAGGCTGAATATCAAAAAGGAGAAGCCACTGAAGACCACGGCTCCTATCTTGAAGGATGCCTATGCTGCCTATGAATGCAGGCTGCTGGACGGTAAGTCTTACGGTGACCATATATGGGTGGTCGGTGAGATTGTCGCTGTGCACGTGCTAGAGGAAGCATTTACTTCGGTGGGGGCTCTCGACCTGGATAAGGCAAGGCCACTCCTTTACCTCGGTTCGGATTCATATGCCAGCGTGGACAAGAACAGCATAAGCTTTGTCAAGAGGGGGATTTAGATGGTTAATCAGACTAAGATCAAACGGGCCATAGCTTCCATAATAGAGGCTATTGGTGAAGATCCGCTCAGAGAGAGCATAAAGGACACGCCACAGAGGGTGGCTGAAATGTATGCCGAGCTTTTTTTCGGTTTGGACGTCGACCCTAAGGCTGAACTTACGGTGGACTTTGAGGAAGGATATGAAGAGATGGTGATTCTACGTGATATTCCCTTTTATTCCATGTGTGAACACCATCTCCTACCGTTCTATGGCGTAGCTCATGTCGGCTATATCCCCAGCCCCGGCGGCAGGGTGGTAGGGGTGAGCAAGCTGGCCAGGGTGGTGGAAATCTGCGCCAGGCGCCCCCAGCTCCAGGAAAGGATGACCCAGCAAATTGCCGACGCCATCTTTGAGGCACTTCAACCCGCCGGGGTGGGTGTGGTTGTCCAGGCCGAGCATCTATGCATGGTTATGCGTGGGATAAAGAAGCCCGGAACAACTGTGGTAACCTCGTCTCTGAGGGGAACCTTCCGCAGCAAGGTGGCGACTCGCAGTGAGTTTTTGTCCTTGATTCAAAAGGGGTAGTCTATTCGTGACGCAAGGACTCGATGGGGTCGAGCCGTGCTGCCCGCACAGCCGGGTATAGCCCGGATACAAGGCCGATGAAAATTGATACCCCTGCTGCCAATGCAATGGCATAGCCGGGAACCACAGCAACAAAGGGAAAGCCGGCACTGGTTGCCACAATAGACATGACTTTGACTATGACCCACCCCAGTCCCACCCCCACAGCTCCACCGCAAACACCCAGTGTGGCGGCTTCAATGAGGAATTGAACCAGGATATCCCGACGCTTAGCTCCTACTGCCTTGCGCAAGCCAATTTCCCTGATGCGCTCCGTCACCGAAACGAGCATGATATTCATGATCCCGATACCACCGACAAGCAGGGATATGCCGGCTATGCCAGCAAGGATAAGCTGGAGTATCCCCAGCACCTGGGTGACCTGACGTGCCACGGACTCCACGCTTATCACTCTAAAGTCATTGCTTTCGCCCTCCCTGATACCATGGGTGCTGCGCAGGATAGCAGTGATCTCCTGCTTGGCAGACTGCAACTCGCTGCTGCTCTTCACCTGTACGCTGATCATGTCAACGCTATTCCCGCGACTGCTCACCTGTGCGCCCGCCACGGTGACATAGAACGTGGATAAAGGAATGTAAACCCTGAGGTCTTCGACTCCGAATCCCATACCACGACTTTCCAATACACCGATGACCTGAAACTGGCGCCCACCAATTCTGATGGTCTGACCAGTGGGGTCCATCTCCCCAAAGAGGGTTCTGGCAATCTCACTCCCCAGCACAGCCACCCTCGATCGCGCCCTGTAACTGGAGTCGGTGATGAAGCTGCCCTGTGCCACCACGTAGTTACTCACCGATTCTGCTTCGGGAGTTATCCCGGCAATCAGGCTGTTGAGCCTCTCGCTGCCAGCCACAACCTGGGCATAAGTCTGCGCCGTCGGCGCCACCTTCCTTACGGAAGGCGCATGGCGGGCAATCGCCTCGGCATCTTCCACAGTGAGTGTTGCCTCCCCCACCATGCCCCCCACGCCAGCTTCTCTGGGCATCACGTATATCAGGTTGGACCCCAGGGTGGCAAAAGCCTGCTCCACCACAGACGTCTGGGCTCTGCCCAGAGATAGCACGGCGATAACGGCAGCCACACCGATCATGATGCCCAGCATGGTCAAAACTGACCTGAGTTTGTTATTGAGCAAAGCTCGCAGCGCGGTAGCGAAACAATCCCACAGTTTCATCAGGATGCCTCAATGCGACCATCGCGAAGCTTGATAGTGCGCTGAGTATAGGCAGCAATATCCGGTTCGTGAGTGACCAGAATGATGGTCATTCCCTGTTCATTCAACCGTTTGAAAATCAGCATGATTTCCTGGCTGGTCCGGGTGTCAAGGTTGCCGGTGGGTTCATCAGCCAGAATAAGAGAGGGGTTGTTGACCAAGGCTCGGGCGATGGCCACTCTTTGTTGCTCCCCTCCAGCCAGCTCGCTTGGATTGTGGGTGATGCGATGGGCCAATCCCACCGCCTCCAGGCCCTGCAATGCCCTTTGCCGTCGGTTCCTGACGCCGCTGTAGACAAGCGGCAGCTCTACATTGGCCAAGGCTGTGGTCCTGGATAACAGGTTGAAGCTCTGGAAGACAAATCCTATCTTCCTATTCCTTATCTCGGCCAATTGGTTATCGTTAAGCTTGTCCACTTCAACGCCATCCAAACGATAATTCCCTGAAGTGGGCTTGTCCAGGCAGCCGATGATGTTCATCAGGGTGGACTTTCCCGAGCCAGAGGGTCCCACGATAGACACCATTTCCCCTGACTCAATGCGGCAGCTGATTCCGCGCAGAGCATGGACTTCAGTCTGCCCCGCTTTATACACTTTGGTTATGTTTTCCAGCTCCAGCATTGGCTAGCTCATAAAGAAGAAGCCTGGTTGCTCCCCGGAAGCCGGAAGCACCACCTTCTCTCCTTCCTCCAACCCCGACAAGACTTCAACGTTGGTTCCATCGGACAGCCCCAAGGTGATTTCCCGTTCTTCCTGTTGTCCTGCCGTAAGCACTCTTACCTTTGGATTCTCCAGGCTACCCCGAACAGCTTTGTTGGGTATCAACAAGACACCATCGCGACGCTCGATAATGACCTCAGCCGTGGCACTCATGCCATCTCTGAGCCCAGCAGTGTTATTCCCTAGAGTTACGGTGGTGGCATAAGACGTAACCCCGGCTCGAATTGTGCTGATCGGGGAAATGAAACTCACTTTGCCAGTTATCTTCTCGTCAGGCAAGGCGTCCAGCAGGATATCTGCTTCGAAGCCTAGCTGAACCAGGGCAACATCCACCTCATCAATGAAGCCGCGAATCTCTGTCAGATTGGTATTAACCAGGGATATTGCCGGGCTGGCCAATGACGTTGCCGAAAGTTCTTGACCTTTGATTATGGTGATGTCCGCCACCATGCCATCAAAGGGAGCTTCTATTATCGCCTTTTCCAGGTTAAGCTTGGCAGAGTCCAGATTAAGCCCTGCCACTTTCAAGCTCAGTTTCGCTGCCTCCCAATTCGCTTCGGCCATGTTGACTTGTTCCTGGTACACCTGCTTCAACGTTGTGTTGGCGGCAGCCGCCTTCCAGTTAATCAAAGCGATTTCATATTGTGCTCGGGCTGCATTCACCTGTTCCTGTGCGATTTTGACCTGCAACTCAGCCATCTTTACACTCGAATTCAGGGACTGGGCATCGAGCTTAGCCAGCACCTGACCTTTGGTGACGTTACTCCCCTTGTTAACGAGTATCTCCTTGACCGACCCTGGAACGCCAAACGATAAATACGCTTTGTTGGGCATTACTACGTTGCCATCCACTAGCACGGTTCTCACTATATCGCCCCTGCTAACAGTGACAGTGTTTGGCGTGGCTTGAGTACCGGCGCCCCTGGTGAACACCAGACCAAGCACTGTCCCAACACAAGCCAGGCAGATTGCTACGATTAGTATTTTCCTCTTTGCTTTCATCTATACCACCTCTCTATTGAAACGAACTGCTCATTATAACAGCAACTGCATTCCAGCCAACAAAAGACAACGTGCCATTGCTCTGACCGCACCATCGACGCCATTGACCCTGATCGTCTCTTCCTCACTTTTTGGCACCCGCGGTCTTACTTCTCCTGATAGACCTGGCAATCTCATCGAGGCTGCTGGTCACGATATTGAGCAATTCCTCCGCTGCCTCAACCTTGATAAAAACGAGCCCCTGCCCCTCAAAGTGACCGAAAACCAGAAGCTTGCTGCCGGCATTCATCCCAAGTTCTTTTCGGGCTTCTACGGGAACCACCAGCTGCCCTCGAGGCCCAAGCACAGCAGTGCCAAAACACTTGCCTATTAGACGCCTATCCCTTTGTTTCATTCTCACCTCCTGCATAAGCAAAGTCGGTATTGTATGATTTTTCATACTATCCTGTCAAATGACAACCTTGCAGGGGAATAAACCCCAAACCCGAAGTGCTCCTGGTAGAGAGTCGACTTGCGAACGGTATTGCGATAGAATTCGGGCAACAAACGACTTGTGAAGTGATAGCACAGATCGCAATGAACAGGCTTATCGAAGGGGCAGGCAAGCTAGGGATCAAGCTCAATTCCAGACAGGTCCAGCAATTCGAGCTTTACTACCAGGAGCTAATGGAATGGAACAGAGGAATTAACCTCACAGCCATCACAGATTACTCCTCGGTACAGACAAAGCACTTCCTGGACTGTCTGACGATCGCGCTAGCTTTGCCTGAGGAAGAGACAAAGAGGTCAGATTTCAATATTGCGGATGTGGGCACAGGCGCCGGCTTCCCCGGCGTGCCACTCAAGATTCTTTTTCCCCAGCCCAGGCTGGTACTGATCGAGCCAACAACAAAGAAGACGGCTTTCCTGCACCACATCATCCGCAAGCTGGAGCTGGAAAAAGTAGAGGTGCTGAATGGTAGAGCTGAGGAAGCTGCCCATCTACAGCTTTATCGTGAGCAGTTTACTCTGGTTCTCTCACGTGCCGTAGCCTTGTTGCCGACCCTGGTGGAGTTAACTCTGCCCTTTTGCCAGGTCGGGGGAAGATTTGTCGCTCAAAAGAAAGGGGACATCGTCCAAGAGCTAGACAGTGCGCAAAAAGCCATTGTCACTCTGGGCGGCAAGATGAACGATACGAGGAAAGTAGAACTGGATGAATTTGATGATGCGCGTTATCTGGTAATTATTGATAAAATATACTCTACGCCGAGCAAATACCCCCGTCGCCCGGGAGTACCGAAGCGACGGCCAATTCAGGAGGTGAAATAGAGATGTGGAGCAGGAGATCCCGGAGATTCTACTTTGGCCTTCCCCCCTTCGGTTTTTACTTCCATGGATTCAGACCCTTTCCCGAGAAGAAAGAGTATCTGGACATGCTCGAGGAGTATAAGAAAGACCTGGAAGAGGAACTGAAAGAGGTGGAAAGGGAGATCGAGGAAACCAAGAAGAGCCGTTAGCACAGAGGTGCCAGCCGGGCAGAGTGCAACCTGAGGGAATGCTGGAAGATATTCGAAAGCTGATTCAAAGCCAGGCAGACTTTATCATCAGTCAACAGCTTCCTTCCGGGGCTATACCCTGGTACCGAGGCGGCGTAACAGACCCCTGGGATCATGTGGAATCTGCTATAGCCCTGGACTTGGGCGGCCATTTTCGTGAATCCACCCTGGCCTACAAGTGGATGCGTGACACCCAGAATGCTGACGGAAGCTGGTATTTCAGTTATCTCGAAGATAAGCCTCAGAACCTGACCAAAGATACGAATTTCAGCACTTACATAGCAACCGGGATGTGGTTTCACTACCTCACCACCTGGGACATGGAGTTTCTCCGCTATGTGTGGCCTGCGGTGGAGAAGGCCATAGACTTCGCCTTAAGTTTGCAGCAGCCCGGCGGCGAGATTTACTGGGGGCTAAGCGAGAACAACGAAGTTTGGCCGGGGGCGATTCTGACGGCTTGCAGCAGCACCTGGTTCAGCATCAGATGTGGCAGAAGGATTGCCAGAACCCTGGGGGTCGATAAGCCTGACTGGGCTGAGGCATGTCAGAAGCTGGGTCGAGCAATCAAAGAGCACCCCGAACGTTTCGACAGGCTAGGCGAGGACAAGAGCGGGCACGCCATGACCTGGTACTATCCTATCCTGGTGGGACTGCTCAAGGGGAAGCAAGCTGAAGAGCGTATCTCAAGAGGATGGCCAGACTTCGTCATAAATGGTTGGGGTTGCAAATGCTTCGCCGACAGACAGTCGGTATGCGTAGCTGAGACATTTGAGCTTATCCTGGCATTGACCAGGATGGGCGCCAGGGACAAGGCCAAGATGGTGCTGGAGTGGGTACTGCAATTCCGGGACAGCGACAACGTATTCTATCGGGAAGCGTATTGGCCGCAACGAGAGATCAGACGGGCAGAACAAGGGCCACAGGTTCCTGAAAGGAATACCTGGACATCGGCAGCAGCGATACTGGCTATGGTGTCCTTGTACGGGACCGGAATGCCGTAGCTAAGGCATTGGCATCTGATATGAATTCAGAGCTTAGTGTTAACAGGGTCTCCCTGAAGATTCCCTCACTTGAAGACGACCCCGATGACTTCGTAGGCTACGAAGTGCTCATCGCCTTCATGAAGCAACGGGCATTGTATAGGCTGGAAGGAGATATCATCGAAATTGGCGCCTACATGGGCAGGGGTACTGCCAAGCTGGCAGAGTTTGCTCAGAGATATGATAAGAAGGTATATGCCATTGACGTCTTCGATCCCAGTCTGGATAAGACTTTGAGCAGAGATGGAGTCAAGGCAGGTGACGTTTATGAGGCGTTTCTCCGGGGTCGCTCCATGTTGGAAGTTTACCAGGAGTCAACTCGAGGTTTTGATAACATCATCACTATCAAAAGAGATTCCAGAAAAGTCACCTTCTCTCAAGAGCAGAGATTCGTCTTTGGGTTCATTGATGGCTGTCACCAGCAAGTCTATGTGGAAAATGATTTCCACTTAATCTGGCCTCATCTTGTTTCCGGAGGCGTCCTTGGTTTCCACGATTACAAATTCGACGATTGGCCAGAGGTGACCAGGGCTGCCGATAAGCTAACTGATGCGCACAAAAGAGAGATACGCGAGGCCTACGAGATAGAAGGGAAATATGGTATTCTGTCTCTTCTGCTGGTCAAGAAATAGAATTTGTCTCCAGTCCCTAAGGCGTGATATCGCTGATTGAATTGAAAGCAGTTCAGCAATGCCATAGACGTTGACCAGATTTGGTGACTACCCGCCAATCCACAGGCATTCTCGAAGGCCCTTGACAGGGCGGGGGGCGGGGTATAGTATTGATAGCATAAGGTAAGGTCCAGGAAAAACTAAACTTTCACTCTGCGCAAACTGCGATCGTGTCGATCCGACACATCGCGGATCGGCATCAGAAATCTCAGTTTCACCACAGACAAGAAGCTTGGCGTATCCGAATACGACCGAAGCATTGCAAAGGAGGGGAAATGAAACACAAACTAATCTCACTTGCCGTAGTCACAGTCCTGTTATTCACGCTTTTTGTCAACGTCATCGGCTGCGGTGGGGGTGGCGGCGGAGGTGGTGGGTCCTACACCCTCACCGTCACAAGTACTGCTGGAGGTGCAGTCGCGGTTAACAATGTAACCATCCCTGGGACAACGATGTTTACCTATAGCAATGGCACGGTGGTTAACTTCAACGCCACTCCAAGTACTGGCTACCGGTTTGTGAACTGGACGGCGACAGCGGGCACATTTGCTAATGCAACTGCTGCCCAGACTACCTACACCATGCCGGCTCAAAACGCCACGGTCACCGCTCGCTTCGCGTTTGTGATGGCTTTCATAGAAAATGTCCCCGACGCAAACCAGCCACCTACTAACACCTTGCCGCCTCCCAACCCCACCAATTTCTGTGCTCCGATGGCGGTGGCCAATGTCCTGGAGTATTGGGACGACGTAGCCAACAACGCCAGTGCTCAAAACGTGACCGCCGGTCTCCCACCCGAGACGGTGGCGGAGTACCTCGGCTATTTTATGGATACCAATAATCTGGGCAGCCCCGACCGAGTTAATAATCCTGGCCTGTTGGGAACCCACAGACTTGACGTAATACCCGGGACTATCGATTATGTCCGCTGGGACGCTACCCACCCACCCGCGCCACCACCCGCCACTCCTCCCCCCTTCGGTCTCCCCGCCGGGAAACTTGGTTACAATTGCGGGCTGGTTATGACTTGTGACGTGAATTACAATGCAACCCTGAATTTCTACAAGAATGAAATTAACAACGGCCGACCATTGGTCGTCGCTTTTGACTACTGGAACCCCATATCTAAAGCTAGTTTCCCAGATCCCCAGACTGGAGAGACAATATCTGTATTTGTTTGGGGGAGTTACCAATCCAGTTCGCTTCCGCCTAACCCTCCCGAGAGCTGGACTTACGGCGATATCGGACATGCGGTCACCGGCGTTGGGTATATTCTGAACTGGGACCCCGATGGTGCAGGCCCGATACCTTCAGCCGACTGGGTTATCGTCCACGATAACTGGGCGACCACCCCCGAAAATGTAGCCATACCGTGGGCGAACTGGATGTGTCTCTGGCATGTTATCCCCGGACCATAGAATCGGTCATAACTAGGCGTCTACTTATTGCCCCGCCCTGACTCGTCAGGGCGGGGCAATCTTGCTGTCCCCCAAGATTGCTTAGTCGCCATCGCGCCTCGAAATGACAAAGCCAACCGTCATACCGGCCGAATCAAAGGTCTCTGTCCTGTCATTTGGACTTTGAGTTCCGCTCGTCATTCGGATTCTGGCATTTGTGATTTGATTTGTGCGGCGTTATAATGAAAATCTATGGAAAAAGGTACATGGAAAGTTAAGACTGGGCTGGCTCAGACGCTGAAGGGCGGGGTGATTATGGACGTGGTCACTCCCGAGCAAGCCAGAATTGCAGAGGAAGCCGGTGCCTGCGCCGTGATGGCACTGGAACGTGTGCCGGCAGACATTCGGGCTGCTGGCGGAGTGGCTCGGATGGCAGACCCTACCGTGATCATTGCCATAAAGGAAACAGTGAGCATTCCAGTAATGGCTAAATGCCGTATCGGTCACTTTGTTGAAGCCCAGGTGCTGGAGGCACTGGCTATTGATTTCATAGATGAGTCCGAGGTGCTCACTCCTGCCGATGAAAGCCATCACATTTGGAAACATGATTTCAAGGTTCCTTTTGTCTGCGGCTGCCGTGACCTGGGCGAAGCTTTGCGCCGCATCGCCGAAGGAGCTGCCATGATCCGCACCAAGGGAGAAGCGGGGACAGGCAACATCGTGGAAGCTGTCAGACACATGCGGGCGGTCCAGGACGGCATTCGCAGGCTTCAGGCTCTACCCCAGGACGAATTAGTGGCTGAGGCGAAAGTTCTGGGTGCTCCTCTGGAGTTAGTGATCGAGGTGCATAGGACAGGGAAGTTGCCTGTCGTGAACTTTGCTGCCGGAGGCGTAGCGACGCCTGCCGATGCCGCCTTGATGATGCAGCTGGGTGCCGAGGGGGTGTTTGTGGGCTCGGGCATTTTCAAGTCCAGCGACCCCGCGGCTAGAGCGCACGCCATCGTTAAAGCTACCACCCACTACCAGGACCCGTCTATTCTGGCTGAGGTATCTAGAGGTTTGGGAACCGCCATGCCCGGTCTGGACATAAAAGCTATACCCCAGCAGGAATTGCTGTCTCCACGGGGCTGGTAAGGCGAAAAAAGGTATTGTCACAGGATGCGAAGGGTAGTCACTGACGACTTAGATGCGCTGCTTGATATCTTTCCACTCCATATCCGTGAGCCTCTTTACCAGCAGCCCGATCACAGCGAACTGCTAGAGGTAGTCTTAGACTTAGGGCGTCTCCCCGAAGCTCGCTTTCCTCACAGGGAATTGGTCCTCAACTCCAAAGAGGTGAGCCAGTCCGATATTGATTATGTGGTATCACGCATTGGCGAGTTCAGCGGAGACAATCGCGCCGGCATCAACCACACCCTTCACCGCATCTCAGCCATACGTAATAGAAACGGCTACATAATTGGCTTGACCTGTCGGGTGGGCAGGGCTGTGTTTGGCACCGTAGGAATGATTCAAGACCTTATCGAATCGGGCAAAAACGTCCTGCTGCTGGGACGGCCGGGCATAGGCAAAACCACTATGTTGCGAGAAGTGGCTCGAGTGCTGGCTGATGATTTCAAGAAAAGGGTTATCGTGATTGACACCTCCAACGAAATTGCCGGGGATGGCGACATTCCTCATCCCGCCATCGGGCATGCCCGGCGAATGCAGGTAGCTGCTCCCGCTGAACAACATGCCGTAATGATTGAAGCGGTGGAAAATCACATGCCTGAGGTTATTATCATTGACGAAATAGGCACTGAACTCGAAGCCAAAGCAGCGCGAACTATCGCTGAACGTGGAGTGCAATTAGTAGGCACGGCACATGGCAACACTCTGGAAAACCTGATAATGAATCCTACGCTGTCTGACCTTATCGGCGGCGTCCAGACGGTTACCCTAGGAGACGAAGAGGCCAGGCGACGGCATACGCAGAAATCTATCCTGGAGCGTAAGGCTCCGCCGACCTTTGATATAGTGGTGGAAATTGTAGATTACTACAAGGTAACCGTGCATCCCAGCGTGACCGAGGCCGTTGATGCTCTCTTGCATGGGCAACCCCCAAAAGCCGAAGTGCGCTCGATGGATGAAGATGGTGAGGTGAAGAAGGAGGCGATAACTTCCCCTCTGACATGGGAGGGCAAGGAGGAGAAGCAGCCGCAGAAAACGCAGCGGTTCTACCTCTTTGGCGCTAATCGGTCTCGATTGGAACAAGTTGCCAAGGAGGGGCGAAAAGAGCTGAGAGTCGTCGCTGATCTTAGACAAGCCGACATCTTCCTCACGACTCGGAGCTATTATCGCCGTAAGCCACAGAAGATACGGGATGCCGAAGCGCTGGGTATACCAATTTATGTTCTCAAAAGCAATAATGCCGCTCAAATGAAGCACTGCCTGGACGCCCTCTATCCCCATGAGGCGCAATCTACCTACGTCCACAATCTACAGCGAATCCTGGCTGGACGCCGCGGTTTCAACTCTGGTAACCAGCGCTGGGAATCGGGCGGCAGAAGGAAATCGAGGTAATCCTTGGGTCTGTTCATCACCTTTGAGGGTGGCGAAGGCTGTGGCAAAAGCACCCAATCCCGGCTGCTGCTGAGAAGGCTTGAGCAGCAAAGCATCCCTGTGGTGTTGACTCATGAGCCGGGAGGCACGTCTCTGGGTGATGAGTTAAGGAAAGTGGTTAAGAGGAAAGGGGGCTCTTCTATTTCCCCCGAGGCTGAGCTGTTTCTGTTCGCCGCTTCCCGCGCCCAGTTGATAGCTGAGGTAATCCGTCCTGCCTTGAAAGAAGGCAAGGTCGTTATCTGTGACCGTTTCACTCACTCCACTCTTGTCTATCAAGGCTACGGGCGAGGACTCAATCTAGCTATGGTGGAGAAGATCAATGGTTTGGCAACAGGGAATCTCAATCCCGACCTCGTAATCTTCCTGGATATTTCACCCGAGCAGGGACTGGCACGCAAGCGAAGCTTGAAAGACCGCTTTGAGCTAGAGGATTTGTCGTTCCATCGGCGTGTGAGGGAGGGATACCAAAAAATGGCCGCTGCTGAGACTGACCGCTGGCTGGTGATAGACGCCTCTTTGCCCAAAGAGCAAGTTGCTGAAATTGTCTGGCATAAAGTGAGCCAGCTGTTGCCTACTTGTTCATTGTGAACTGAATCCCCCCTCCATCCGAGTCCCTCCCGCCGGGGGAGCAAGGAATTCAGAACTTTGGAATTCCTTCTACATTGATGAGAGACATACCGGGACAAGTCAATTCTACTCTGCCTTGACGGGAAAGGACTAAGGTGAGAGTGTGGAAGAAACGAGGCGGCTATTAACTTCCTCCTCGTCATTGCGAGGAGTTCCCATGAAATCGGGACGACGAAGCAATCTCGTCACCATTCACGTCGTGGGATATACTTATACAGCACCTATGCCCAAAAGAAAAGTGGCTGTGGCGTTGAGCGGAGGCGTGGATTCCTCCGTGGCCGCCCTGTTGCTCAAAGAAGCCGCCTATGAGGTGATAGGCATCCACATGCGCCTCTGGGACTCTCCCTCGTTCGACGACCAGGCACAGCGGGCAGCAGATATCTGCCGCATCCTGAACATTCCCTACCACGAGCTTGACCTGCAGAAGGAATTTGAGTCCCGTGTAGTTAACTATTTCTGCCGGGAATACCAGCAAGGGCGGACTCCCAATCCCTGCGTCGCCTGCAACCATTATGTCAAGTTCGGCATCCTCCTCGAACAGGCGCTCTCACTGGGCGCTGACTATCTGGCTACAGGACATTACGTCAGAGTAGAGCATTCCCGTGATGGCCATCGCCTGCTTAAGGCAGCAGACACCAGTAGAGATCAATCCTACTTTCTTTATACTCTAACTCAGGAAAGGCTCGAGCATGTCCTATTTCCTTTAGGCAGGTATACCAGAGACGAAGTTAAACAGATAGCTAAGCAGGCGGGATTGCCCACAGCCATCAAATCCAGCCAGGACATTTGCTTCATTTCTCAGAAGAACCATGGCGCCTTTCTCAGCCAGAGGTTTCCCACTCCGACTGGTGATGCTGTAGATACCCAGGGAATGAAGTTAGGTCAGCACCGGGGAATAGCCTTCTATACCATCGGGCAGAGGCATGGCATAGGTGTATCCACTGGAAAGCCACTCTACGTCATAAGGATAGAGCCTGAAAGCAATAGAATTGTACTCGGTCCTGAGAAGGAACTCTACAGCCAGGCGCTTACCGCCCGAAAACTGAACTGGATATCAGGCAAGTCACCGGTGGAGCCCATTACAGCCAGGGCCAAGATACGCTATAAGTCAAAAGAAGCAGAAGCTATTCTGTTTTTGAGTAATGACTCCGTAGATGTTCAGTTCACTCAGCCACAAAAGGCGGTAACCCCGGGGCAGGCCATCGTGTTCTATAATGGTGATGAGGTGCTGGGAGGCGGGACTATGTATCAAACGGAAAGATGAAAGTGCAAAATGACAGAGCAAAGGTCAAAGGTTCTGCATTTTGGGTTGCCCTTTCGATTTCTGACTTTTGAATTCTGATTTTGAGAAAGACATGCCTCAGTTTCCAAACTTCTATCACGAAAACGAGCTCAAATCCCAGGGCTACGAGCTCATCGCTGGCATAGACGAAGTCGGGCGGGGGGCTCTGGCCGGCCCGGTAGTAGCTGGCGCTGTTATCCTACCCTACCCAGCCAATTTGCCCTGGTTTGAGCTGGTCCGGGATAGCAAGGAATTAACCTCCGGCAAGCGGGAATCCCTCTTCGAGTTGATTACCAAGGAGGCCGTGGCTGTGGGCATTGGCATCGTTCCCTCTCAAGTGATTGACTCCATCAATATCCTCAAGGCAACCAGGCTGGCAATGATGCAGGCGGTGGAAGAACTGCCCAGACAACCGCACTTCCTCATCATTGATAGAGTGACTTTGTCTCAATGCCCCATCCCTCAGAGAGGGATAACCAGAGGCGACAAATTATGTCTCTCCATTGCCTGTGCTTCTATCGTAGCCAAGGTCACCAGAGACCGTATGATGGCGGGATTTGACCAAATCTATCCCGGCTATGGATTTGCCCAGCATAAAGGCTATGGAACAGCAGAGCACATATCCTGTCTGCGAAAACTCGGGCCCTCGCCAATTCACCGTCTATACTTTGCCCCTGTCAGGAACATAATCGCGGACCAAGCCTCTCGTCATTCAAGTACCGACCACTCTAAGCCGTTCCCATTCCCTCCCGACCCTTCTCCTTCGTGTCATTCTGACCCTGAACCAAGTGGACGGGAAGAGTCTCATTCAGGACATACTCCGTGAACAGTCAACCAATGAACCAACAAACCAGATAGGACGTATTCAACCGTCTACGGCTTGGTCTGGCCACCCAGTAAGGTCGAAGACAAACCGGGCACAGCGGATAGCATTTCTTGCCAGGAACTCACCCGTTCGCAGATGTCTTCCTTTGGCAATCAGGCGGTGATATGATTGACTCAGAAGGAGAAGCATATCACACATCCGACCACAAGGAGGCTGCACATGCCATACAAGGCGACGATCATAGATTTGCCAGACATAAGGTTGATAGTCAGCCGTGCCGATGAGTTCCCCAGCGGAGTCCAGGCAGCGTGGGACAGACTTGAGTCGAAGCTTTCCTCACTCAGGGGCCGCAAGTTCTACGGCGTATCGCGCTGCGAAGGGTCACAACTGGCGTATTTTGCTGGCGTCGTGCCTACAGGCGAGGGAGAGGTCCAGGCGCTCGGGCTCCCCACTATGACGATTAAGGGCGGCAAATATGCCAGGGCCAAGCTATTGGACTGGACAAACCATAAGGATCAGATTGGGCAGATATTCGGCGAACTCATGCGAGACTTCCCGATGGACCCAGATGGATATGCGCTGGAATACTATCGCAGCCAATCTGAGTTACATCTGCTCATCCCCATGGCAAGCCCCCAACGCTTGGAGATGTGAGGCATCAAGTCCTCAGGAGTTGCTGGGCAAATCATCGGACTTCACTGAGGTGGCAAGTAACGCGACTGACATTGCCTCTAGATGGAGGCGAGTTGCGGCAAGTCAACTCTTTTCCCCCTAGATGGGAGAGGAGCAAGAGCTTGTCGAAGGATCAGGTAATGGACCGCAAGGAAGTTGGTAAGCTGGGGGAGAAAGCAGCCCAGAAATTCCTCAGAAAGCGGGGCTACCGGATTCGCGAGACGGGTTTTCGTTGCCATCACGGAGAGATTGATATCATTGCCCAGCAGAAGGACTATCTGGTCTTTGTCGAGGTCCGCACCAAGAGCAGTCTGGACTTCGGCACTCCTGAGGAGTCAATAACACAGGCCAAAAAGGAGAAACTCATCGCCTCAGCCCTGACCTATGTCAGCACCCATCAAAAACCGCCATCCGAATGGCGCATAGATGTCGTAGCGGTTGAACTGGATGACAAGGGCAAAGCCAACCGTATCGAGCTCATCGAAAACGCCATCGAGCAGAGTCCCCGGTTCAATTGCTAGCTACTATATGTCAGATCGAAGCTCATATCTAGAACGAATTTACAATGCGGACTTCCTACAGGGTATCTGAATGTCGTCACAAGCATGAGAAAAGTCAAAGCGCTGACTCGCTTCAAAACATGGGTGCAGGATTTGGCATGGATCGCAGATGAGGCAGAGGAGGACACAACATGAACAAGTACTTTGCATACGGCTCAAACATGGACAGGGACGACCTGAATAAGTGGTGCAGTCAAAGGGGCATACCCTTGATCAAGAGTCAAGGTGAACTCCCTGCAAAGCTACCTCACTACAGACTTGCTTTCAACTGCTTTTCCAGAACGAGAAGTGGTGGCGTTGCAAACATAATGAAGTCTGCAGAGGATTCCGTTTATGGACTACTGTTGGACGTGGAGGAAAACGACCTTGATGCTATAAGGAAGAAAGAGGGCTGCCCCCATTGCTACCAGGAGATTCATGTTGACGTAGAAACGTTCGATGGAACGACGATACGAGATGTCACGACCTACAAGGTAATAAAACGCCGGGAAGCACCTGAGCATCAGCCCCCTACCAGGGAGTATCTCCAGTTAGTAATCCGGAATGCGGAAAGATATGGCTTCCCTCTTGGCTACATAGAATACCTGAAATCAATAGCGACAAGAGACTAAGCCAGCCGCGTGACCCTGTATGAGACAAGCAACAGAGAGGAGCTGACTGTACACCAAGTCACAATGCTTACTCTCGGTACTGTCAGAAAATCGCCCCCGCACCCAGGAACAGAATTCTGACCAGGAATGTGATGACCATGTAGATGATCCAACCCACGATGCAAGTGAGGATTGCACGGCCAGTAGAGAAATCCAGTGCCTGTCTAACAGCAATCACACCAGCAATCAGAGACCACACCGATGCACCTAGAGCAATAATACCTCCTAGAAAAGGAACAAACGAGAAGAACCGGAGAGCCCCGGGGGAATTGGAGAAGCCTATGGTGCGGAGCAGCTCTCCCCATGTAGCTGAAGTCTGCGCAGTCTTGAATAACTTGGTTCCAATAACATAAGTCACCAAAGACCAGGCAAGCCATCCGACTATGGAGCTGGCCAATCCTATGAGCAAACCCCAGATGAACCACAATCCACCCTTTGTGACCAGCCCTCCTATGCCACTGCCAATGCCGCTTAGCAGACTGACAACAACTACAGCAAGCAGAGCTTGTTTATTGGCTGTAGTATCAGCCTCCACCTCTTCGTAAAGATTGACGTCCAGTCTAGCAGCTCGAATCATTCTGTTAATAAGAGAACTTGATGCTACCAATTCCTTGCCTCCTTTATTTATCCTACGTTTGCGCTAATCATACACAAATCAGTGTTCATTGTGCAAACCCCGGGGTGACTAGACAGACCATCTCTTTGTTACTTAACACTCCTGACTGCTGTGCAACCTCCTGAATTGCAGGGAAACCCGTATTGTTACTTCAGCGCACCAACTGAGAACGTTGTGTTGTGACTTGCCGCATCAAACACACACACTGAACGACAGAAGTGCCATGTTATTGCGACACCGCAATGACCCAAGGGGCCACTCTACTTGCATACCTTGGGTGCTGCGTCTTTGAGCTGTCCCGGGAACGTCGGCTCGTGTCTCACGTCCACCGGTATGGGGTAGCGAATGCCAGTCTGGTGGGTGGCTTCCAGCCCTCCTATCACCGAGTCAAGCCAGTTCGCCGGTATAGTGAAAACCATCTCCTCATCTTGCACCATCGCCCAGACCCTATCGCCATTTCCCGGCAGGACTACCTTCGGCTTCCCGGTCTTGAATGTCTGCAGGACTCCTTCAGTGCAGGTCCCACCGCGTCCGCTGAATATAGACTGCACGGCTACACCTGTTTCCTGCGTCGCTCCGTGCACCAGGCGCATCAACTGAGCGGCATTGCAGAACACCATAACCAGGTCCGGGTCGACTTTTGTCCTCTCCAGTGGAGAAAAAACTACGCCGGCACACTTGCCCTTGCCCAGCTTGACCTGCTCGACAGCCTCCATCGTGGTCTTCGCTGCCTGCTCGCCAGCTGAGTACTTCATTGCTATCATGAAGTCAATCAGAGCTTTCCTGGTCTCAGGCTCGGGCTCGCTCCATCCATATGTATAGGCAGCAATCAGACAGGCGTTATCATCGGAGGTCATGCCCACTGTCCAGCCGTACTTGCGGGCCATCGTCATAGCAACGCAGGGATTGGTCTTGAATCCCATGTCCCTGGAAGGACGGCGGGCCTTTCCCGGGAACTCGTCAGCGCTCTTGACCAGCTTAACCGCGATAGGGAAAGTCACGGGTCTTATGAGTCTGTTCAGCGCTCCCGCTTTTGCAGCCCAATCTGTCATGATGTCACCTCCAGGTTTTCGTAGCGCATTCCTTCGGGGTCGTGCAGAACGAAGCTAAAGCCTCGCACTGCACTCCTAAAGACTCCCTCGTCTGTTGAGTGTAATAGTGTGCACCGCAGCGCCTATACGCCGTGTCTAGGCTACTCTCAGATAAGGCTCCAACACCTCGGGGATTAATACTGTGCCATCAGGTTGCTGATAGTTTTCCAGCACAGCGATAAGGACCCGCGGCAAAGCCAGTCCTGAGCCATTGAGCGTGTGAACAAACTCTGTCCCGGCGCCAGCCTCAGGGCGGTAGCGGATATTGGCTCGCCTGGCTTGAAAATCGCCGCAATTGCTGCAGGAACTGACCTCCAGCCATTCAGCGCAGCCAGGAGCCCACATTTCAATATCGTATGTTTTGCAGGCTGCAAACCCCAGGTCTCCGGTGCATAGTTGCACCACACGATGAGCTATGTCCAGCTTCCGACAAATGTCCTCGGCATCAGCTACCAGTTTCTCCAGCTCCTCGTCGGAAGTCTCAGGGTCGGTAACCTTGTAGAGCTCCACTTTGTCAAACTGGTGTCCTCGCTTGATGCCCCTGATGTCTTTGCCGGCGGACATCTTCTCGCGGCGAAAGCAGGGCGTGTAGGCGACGTACCGAATAGGCAAATTGCCGCCACTCAGTATTTCGTCGCGGTGCAGGTTAGTCAGCGGGACTTCTGCCGTAGGTATGAACCAGAAGTCGTCTTGTTCATCGTGGTACAAGTTATCGCCGAACTTAGGTAGATTTCCGGAGCCGACCATGCACTCTCTCTTGACCATGAAGGGAGGATAGATTTCCTTGTAGCCATGCTCGTCTGCGTGAACATCGAGCATAAATGAGATAAGGGCTCGCTGAAGATGTGCCCCCAGTCCCTTGAGCACATAGAACCTGGTCCCTGAGAGCTTCACCCCTTGCTGGAAATCTATGATGCCCAGCCTTTCTCCTAACTCCCAGTGAGGCAAGGGCTTGAAGGGGAATTCCTTTGGCTTCCCCCAGCTACGCACTACCAGATTATCAGGCGCGCCTTTTCCCAGAGGCACGCTGTGGTGGGGGATGTTGGGCAGCTCCAACAGCAGGGAATCAAGGCCGGCCTTGGATTCCTTCGTCTGCTGCTGTAACGATGATATCTGCTCTCCGAGTTGGCGCATCTCGGCGATCAGTTTGGGCGGCTTTTCTTTGCTCTGTCCCAGCTTCTTGCTCGCTTCGTTATGCTTGGCGCGGAGTTCCTCGGTCTGACGGAGCGAGTTTCGATAATGTGCGTCAATCTCCAGAATCCTATCGAGAGCAAAGCTATCTCCCCTTTTCTGCAGAGCCTCCCGAACGAACTCAGGTTTCTCACGAATCAGCTTAATATCAAGCATTTCAGTTTCCAGATTTAGGCAATCAGATTTCAGATCAATTCTGACTGCTGACTACTGCCTACTCATTTCATCGTCTTTAGCTGGGGAAATAGTATCACTTCCCGGACAGATTGCTGCCCGGTGAGCAGCATCACCAGTCGGTCAATGCCTACTCCCAATCCGCCAGTGGGCGGCATACCGTACTCCAGAGCCTGGAGAAAATCCTCGTCTCCGATTTCCGCTTCCTCATCACCTACCCGGTCCTGCAGTTGCTGGCGAAACCTCTCTCTTTGCTCCAGCGGGTCATTGAGCTCAGTGAAGGCGTTAGCAACCTCCATACCATACACGAAACCCTCAAACCTCTCCACCAACTGATCATCCCCCCTCTTCCTCTTGGCCAGAGGCGACATTTCCACCGGGTAATCCAGAAGAAACGTAGGCTGAACAAGTCTTGGCTCCACAAAAGTGGAAATCAAGTCTTCTATCAGCTTGCCTTTCCCTTTAGTCGGATCAACATCCATATTGAGCTCCGCCATCCGCGCCCTCAGTGAGGCGGCATCAGGATAGCCTTCAAAATCAATGCCGCAGCAATCCTTTATTGCCTGGCGAAGATATACTCTTTGCCACGGGTGACCGAAGTCAACAGTCTGGCCATTACGCGTAATCCTGGTGTCGCCGAGAACGCTTTTTGCCAGGTGAGAGAACATCTCCTCAACCAACCTCATGATGTCATTGTAATCGGCGTAGGCCTGATAACACTCGAGCAAAGTAAACTCCGGGTTATGCATGGTAGAAATGCCCTCGTTGCGAAAGGTGCGTCCGATCTCATAGACCCTGTCGAAGCCACCGACCACCAGTCTTTTGAGGTGGAGCTCCAGAGCAATTCGTAAGTAGAGGTCCTGGTTAAGGGCGTGGTGATGAGTGACAAAAGGGCGTGCCATCGCTCCGCCGGCATGAGGCTGAAGGACAGGGGTTTCTACCTCCATGAACCCTCGGCTGTCAAGAAAACCCCTTAGGGCAGTGATAGTCTTGCTACGCAGGACAAAAGTGTTTCTGTTCTCTTCGTTAGAAATCAGGTCGAGATATCTTTGACGATAGCGTTTTTCTACGTCAGCCAGCCCATGCCATTTCTCCGGCAATGGACGCAGTGATTTACAGAGCATGGCAAAATCGGACACCTCCAGAGTGAGTTCTCCGGCTTTTGTCCGGAAGAGTCTACCTGTAGCCCCGATAATGTCTCCAATATCAATGTCCTGAAGAAATTCGTATTTCTCCTTGCCCAGGAGGTCGTAGCGAAAAGAAAGCTGTATCTTCCCCGAGCCATCGCGAATATCAGCAAAGGACATCTTACCGATAGAACGCTTGGACATCATGCGACCAGCCAGCGATATGCTGGAGTGTGAGGCTTCAGCCTCGTGCGCAACAAAGAGAATCATCGCCTCTCGAATAGTATGGCTGGGAAGGTAGGAATGAGGATAGGGATCCATGCCGCGGGCCCGAATTCTGTTCAGGCTCTCCAGTCGCTGCTCAGTTACGCGCTCTAATCTTGAGGCCATGAAAAATCAAACGACAAAACTCAAAACTACACAGCAGAATTCAGAACTTACTCTTTGCTTCCCAGACTAACTTCCAGGATTTCCCTGGCTTCCGCAGCCAGATGCCGGGGCACCATTATCTTAACCTCGCCCAATCCATCAACCGTAAGCCCATAAATCAGGCCGGCGCTCTCATAGCTCAAGAGGACAGGTATGCCTTCACTCTCCAGGCGTCCCTTGATTATCTGCGCCTCCATGTACCTGGAAGTGCGCACAGTAGCCAGTGATTCGGTTGCTGACATACGTATCGCTCCCGTTTATTCTAACAGAAAGTCTTAGAGTATTGCTAAAAGAATGCGCATTATATAAAATTTGCGTCGCTGCCTAGAAAGGCAACAAGAAATTTGAAGGAGGGAAGGTGATTTGTATGCGCTTGGAAGACATCTGTTACTAGAACTGAAAATCTGCAATAAGGAGGTGCTAGATGACCTAGGTTTCCTGCAGGAATGTCTTAACGAAGCTGCCACTCGATGTGGCGCTACAGTAGTTGGCGAGTCCTTCTATCATTTCTCCCCCCAGGGTGTAAGCGGAGTCGTCAATATCGCCGAATCACACATTGCCATTCACACCTGGCCGGAGCACAGATATGCTGCCGTGGATGTGTTCACCTGTGGGAGCACTGTAGACCCGGAAAAGGCTGCAAAATTCATAACAGAGAGGCTGGGAGCCAAATCCCACTCCTTAATCGAACTTCGCAGGGGAGTCATGGAGGATAGCCAGGTTGGATGCATAAAATGAAAAGAGACAGCGACCCTGATAAACATAAATACTTCTCTGACTATATAACTCCTGACATCACTGTGCTGCATAGCACTAAGGAAAGGATTTATTCAGGGCGAAGTAAGTTTCAGTCCGTAGATATCATCAATACGGGCAGCTTCGGCGTTTGTCTCGTTCTGGACGGCAAGATCCAGTCCAGCGAGGCGGATGAATTCATATATCACGAAGCTCTGGTGCATCCAGCCATGCTGACGCATCCCCGGCCGGAAAGAGTGCTTATCGCCGGGGGAGGCGAGGGTGCTACGTTAAGAGAGGTGCTGGCACACAGAACGGTGAAGAAGGCTGTCATGGTGGATATTGATGAAGAGGTGGTCAGTCTCTGTCGCCGCTTCTTGCCCTCCTGGCACCGGAATGCCTTCGATGACCCCAGGGCAGAGCTTCATTTTGCTGACGCCAGAGAATACCTGGAAAGGAGCAGCGGCAGGTTCGATGTCATCATCATTGACCTGGTTGACCCTTTGGAGCAGGGACCAGCACGCTTGCTATACACCCGGGAATTCTATCAGATAGTTAAACGGAAACTTGGGCCAGCCGGCATCATGTCAGTGCAGGCTGAACCTTCCGACTGGAGAAATCTGGACAACTTCACCGCTATTGTCAATACTCTAAGAGACGTCTTCCCGATAGCCCGCCCCTATCAAGTACATGTGCCCTCCTTCTTTGGCTTGTGGGGCTTCGTCGCGGCTTCTCAAAGCCTTGACCCATGTGAGCTGACAGCAGAGGAAATCGATGCCAGAATCTCAACCAGAATCTCAAACAGGCTGAAGTCCTACGATGGCTTCACCCACCAAGGGATCTTCACCATCCCCAAGCATATCCGCCGGAAGCTAGCTGCCAGGAAGAGACTTATCACCGACAAACAACCCATCTCCGCCTATTGACGCCCCCGCACAGGGTGCCCCTCCTTAACCTTCATCCCACGGAAACGAGGCATCGTAATAGTAGGAGTCATTGAAGCCCGCGACGATTTCGTAGTCACGGAGCAGTTTAAAATCGGCCAGGTTATAGTCCTTGAAGCGACGCCCCGGCGGAAAGGTCTGGGTGCCCACCTGCGGCTCTATGGCCCGCCATTCCCCGCCGAGATACCAGTTCTCTATCAGGAAGGCATGGCCATGCCCTTGATTGTCAACGCCAACAGCAACATACATCTGCTCCGCAGGAATTCCATACGCTCTGAGGAGGGTACAAAGCAGAATGGCGAAATCCTCGCAATCTCCGGTGTGCAGGGCTAATGTTTCATCCGGGGTCTGCCAATAGTCGATAACGCCCCATTGCTCCTGGTCGCTCTTGTATTCGACACTAGCAGCAACCCAATCCCGGATGGCTGCGAAGCCGCTTTTGGAAGGCTCATACGGGGGAGCACCAACGATGGTTTGCAGACTTTGCCTAACCAAACTGCATTCAGGCGTGATGTAGGCCCTGATTTCAGACTCCGTCATGCCAAACAGAGTACCTGTCGGGCTCTGGTAGTAGGCAACGCAACTCAACCCGGGCACGATGAGTAAGCCAAGGACGATTCCACAGGTGAGGAGGATTACAGAGTATCTCTTCATAAACAGGCTCCGGCCCATTCGAGGAGTATTTTGCCTCTTTTCGAAATCCAAACACGATTTGCCATAGACATTACGAGTACGCCAGGTACAGATTCTGAGAGGACTTACCCGTTGCGGATACAGCGTTTTGGATCGTGTACCCGCAACGGATAAATCCAGCAACAGTCAATCACATGGTCTAATGGCTAGCCTCCAGAGCATCGGTGTCTATATGTTGAATCGTGGTGCGGTTGCTTACAACTTCCACATTGGATACGAAACCCAGCACCTTTTCGAAGCTGGCGCCGTTATACCCGGCGACAACCAGATCATAAGTTCCGGCGACCAAATAGGGTATTGTGTAATGGCCGTCGTCACACATCTTCCCGCTGTGAATCGCATTAGGAAATCTGGGGTCCGGAGCTACTGGCTCATCGTCTTCCGTGTCGGTCCACGTTCCATCTGCATAGGCGAAAACAATTATGTCTGTGTAGCCGGATTCGTTGGTAATTAAACCAGAGATGCGCCCTGCTTCGTTGTTGACCACCAACCTGATTGTTGGCCGTAAGATGTAGTGGGAAGCTGCCAGCTGGACAGCTTTACGAACATCAAAGTCTGCAGTAATCTCCACAGTTCCGTTGACTGGCACAACAAATGCTCCAACTGCCTTGTAGCCTGTCGTGTTACCGCTGGGGACGAAGAGAGGCCGGGTGGAATTATCAGCGAATGTGATGTAGCAGCCTGGATTGGCCGGATTCTGGCCCATTTGTGGAATATCCAGCATGAAGCGAATTTGATTGTAATGCCCACCGGGTAATACTAACTCGCCTAATAGTGCGGAGTTCCCGTTGGTTAGTTCCAGTAAGTCATATGTTTTGGGGCCCTCGAATTCCTCGCAGGTTATCCATTGGTCATTCATATGATATTGGATTTCGTTAATAGTGATGTACACACCGGTAACATTTTCAGCGTCTGTTGGCGAATCGGAAAGATAGAGTTCCAAGGTTCCCGTTCCTGATGTTTGTCCCGTAGTTCCGCAACCTACTCCCAATGCCACGAGCACCGCCACAATTACTACTCCCAGTACAATATTTTTCATGCTTATCCTCCTTTTTCAGATCTTTTTTGCCACTGGCTACTGATTCCCTAGTACCCAAGTCGGGTCGCTCATAGTCTTAGGGCCACCCTGCTAGCACGTCATCTGTGCCGCCAAGTCTCCCCTCCATGCGTTGTTCCCGCATCCTTTGCTCTTTCCGTGCCCTTTCTTGCTCCTGAATCACCTCCTGTTCCTGCGCTCTCTCTTGCATCGACGTCATCTGTTGCTGCTGCATCCGTTGCTGTTCCCTGATTCCCTCCTCCAGTCGCTGTCGAATTGGTTCAGGAATAACTGGAGCCCTGGGCGATTCAACCCCCCTGTGTTCCATCGCTCGGGCTGCCCAGCGATACTGTATGAGCAACTTGGCCATCACTCTCTCCATAACTGGTTGAGCCGGTTCCGACACTCTTCCCCAGACTTCAGCAAGCTCCTCCAATTGTCTACAAGCCGCCGACGCCACAAACTCTTCTATCTTCTGCGTGTCCTTGCCCACTTGTTGCGCGATTCCGTAGATCTTGTCACCGAACACGGTCATTCCCTCACACTGCCATATCGCATTCTCTATGCCCGTAGTATTCCCATGTTCGGCCATCACCCTCACCCTGTTCAGCCTCTCCCCCATAGCCGCCAGATTAATCTGCATGGCCCATCCCGGACTCTCGTTTGCCAGGGCTGACAATGCATTTTCCTGCCCTCTCTGCGCCACCTCTCTTGCACGTGCTATCGCCAACTTCCCCTCAGACGATGCTGTATCCCAAGCAATATCAAGCACCAGAAGATGATGTGTTGTAGCCTCAGCTACCATGGCAGTTATGTTTCCCGTGCGCAGCCTGTTGTTGGCCACTATTCGTATTCGAGCCAGTGTCATGTTCATAGCTTGTTCATATTTCCCCACAGCCGGGCTAAGGTACCGCAGCTGTTCCCTTTCAGTCAGCATCGCCATTTCCCTCACTCTCCTGTTGGCGAAGCTTAGAGCTCTTTCTGCTCTCACAACGTCATTCCCCCTCAGCATAACCCCCGCCCGCTCAGCAGCGAGTTTTACCGGGTAGAGCCCGTCGCCCGGCAGACTGTCCTGCGCTGCGTAAACGGTACCCCCGACCAAGAGAAGGAGCAGCACCACAATTGTTATGATTACACCTGCCGTTCTTATTTTGAGCCTCTTCACTCTTAACCTCCTTCGATTCAGTATTAGTTTTGCCCAACCCTTATAACGAAACCATTACCGTTTTGTTACAGCACGCCTGCCAGGACTCTGCCCCACAAGCCGCACGCCCGCCTTTGGTTGACAACTGGGAAGGATTTCAAATCGGGTGATTGAGAAACTCCAGAATACAATCCTTAGCAGCCACTCCAGCAGCCAAAGCACACAGAGACACTTGTTCAGGCTGTTTGGATCCGGGGTGGAGGGAACCTATCTTAGAAGGATGAACGGCTAAGGAAGGGATAAGTCTGTCCCTCAACGATATTCCAGATGTAGCTCGGGTTGGTGACGCTAGGAGTGACGGCAACTATATTCCAATTCGATTGTGCGAAGGTGGTGACACTCTTCATTTCTGAGGTGGTCTTCGGCGTTCCGCCATCTGAAGTAGCCTGTGTGCTGGTTTGCGCGTCCCAAAACGATTTGCTCACACTGCCTTCATTGCTTCCCATGAGCCCGCCGACACGCCAGTCGCCAGCCACTCTACCAGTGGAGTAACAGCTGTCTACAGTGCCTTGATTGTATCCCACCAGACCCCCGACGTGCCAATCGCCGTTCACGTCGCCTACGGAATAGCAATTGCTCACGCTGCCCTGATTATCGCCGACCAGGCTGCCAACATAATCGCCTCCACTCACATTGCCCGCAGAATAGGAGTATCTTATGGTGCCGCCGAGATTACTGCCCAACAAACCACCAATCGCCCAGTCGCCAGTTACGTTGCCGGCAAAATAGCACATGCTCACAGTGCCGTAACAATCATTAGATCCCAACAAGCCACCAACATCTCGATAGCCAGTCACGCTGGCTGTGCAATAGGAATTGCTCACATCGCCCCCACTGCCTCCCACCAGACCACCCACATAGTCATCGCCAGTGACGGTCCCGGTCGAATAGCAGTTCGTCACTGTGCCCCAATTACCCCCCACCAGTGCACCGACGAGCCACTCGGCAGTCACACTTGCATTCATCACGCCGACATTCTGGATTACTCCTCCCTTACCGACGGCACCAAAAAGCCCCCCTGGCGCCTCATCAGGCCGATTGACGAATACGTCCCCTATCACATGACTCTGACCGTCAAACTTTCCAACAAAGCGCCTATAGGAATTCCCGATTGGCTGCCACCCCTTTCCTCCATTGGCTGTCCTGCCCGCCAGATCCTCATACCCGGGGGTGGTGGAATCAATGTCGTTCATCAGAAGATAGTAGCCCTTCATGTTGTGTCTAATAGCATCCAAGTCATACCAATCCTTGACTTCAACAGGAGAAGAAGCGCAGCCCACCATTCCAACAGCCAGGGCTACTACAATCAAAAAGACGCTGACCCTTGCCACATAACGCTGAACCTCTTTGTAATGTGCAGCTTGTAGTGCTTTCCGTATCACTCGCTGCACTTTCAACAGAGAGATTGGCCTAGCAAGCACCCTGAGAGTTCTTGGGGTCATTTCCGAAATTGAATCGCGCTAACTCGCCTATCACAACAGACAACAAGCCTCATTGCAGGCTCCTCATTGCCTGTATTCTCCGAGCTCAAGCCGAGGACCTCACTTTCGGTCAGATAAAGCCCCTTTGATTTGCTGCCCTCCACCGCCCTCCTTTGGCACTCCCATGCGTTGGAAGCGCAATGCCCGATTCACCACATCTCTTGTCGTAGAATCAAGGCTATCGTGGAATCGCGGTATCGCCAATTCCCACCCGGGAATCGCTACTCTGCCTACCTTTCTTTCACGTCCGCGCGTATTCCCCATGCTAGCAGAAGGAGTTCATGGACCCATCTGCTGCAATCTTTCGGCTGCCCAATCATGAGCTATTCGTGCCTTTTCCATCGCTCTTGCTATGGCCGCCTTGGCTTCCTCCGGCGCTGTCTCATAGACATTATTCAGTGCAGAAAGATGCTCTGCCGTAGTCGCAGCCACAGATGCCGTTATGTTTCTGGTAGCCAGCCCCTTACCGCGTCCCGACTCTATCCTAGCCAGCGTCATATTCAGGGCATCACCATATTTCTCCACAGCTACATCCAGATCTTGCAGACGTCCTCCTTGAGCCAGCGCTTCTATTTCACTCATTCGCCTGTCGCCGAAGCTCAAGGCCCGTTCGGCCCTGCCAACTTCGTCTCCCCGCAACATCATTCTGACCTGCTCAGTAACCAGCTTTACCGGATAGAGGATATCACCAGGCAGACTATCCTGAGCAGCATAAGCAGTACCCCCAACTAGAGCCCAAAGAGCCAGGGCTGTTACGATGGCAATTCTAGCCATACTGAATCTGCTTCTGCTTGGTGTCATCCTCACCGGATCACTATGACGAGACCATGGCCATCTGGTTACAACCTGTTTCCCATGAATCTGCTCCACGAGCTGGACGCGACCTTTTAGCTTGAACTGAGGGGAGGGCTTGACGTCCGGAGGCTCTCTAATTGAAAGAGCAATCTTCAATAGTGGCTCCAACCGTTCACGCACAGATGAGTACACAGTCAAGCAATCCTCGATAGTGGCTCTGCCCGCCTTAATATCCTCAATGCACTGGGTAAGTATGTCTTCGAATTGCTTCAACCCTTTTTTCTCTCCTTTTCTCAGCACATTACGCAATGAGACATCACTGCCTTACTTGGGCAAGGCGCGCATCCTGTCCCGTATCTCCCCGATCATTTTCATCTAACCATTATAACGAAGCACACGCCGATTTGTTACAGTCACTCTGCCACGAATTTGCTCCACGAGGCGAAACAGTGCCATCGCTTTTAGGACAAAACAGGGCCTTCATGCCACGAGGGCTAGAACTGAGCGTACCCGCTTTAGTGGGCTTCCGAATACCCAGCAATGTCACCGAGACCACGTGGTTGCGCCAATGCATCGGGCTTCCAACAACCACAATCGAAGGGAGTGATTGATGGCGACAACGAGCAGTTTATCTACGTCCACAGCCGGGGCAGGAACCACCCGGGAATTGCCCAGAGGGCATGCCCGCCTTGGGGGCATCTGTCCAGCCCAGAATATCTTCCATCTGATGCCGTGTTTCTTCCGATATGACTGGGATGTCGGACTCTCCGACACCACTGCTCATCAGTATTGTAACTATCGTTTCATAACCTCTGAACGACTGCTCCATTGCCTGTTGAACAGCCTCTCTCGCCTCCCCCGAAACCTCATCATAGAGCCCCAGCAGCACTTCCACATGCATGGAAGTTGCCACCGTCACAACCTGTGCAATCTCGGTCATGTTCAGACCAGCCTGCTCACCAATTAGCGAAATGTCCTGACCAAATCTCGCCATGCTCACAAATTGCTGCAGGGCAATCTGCAACGCCTGTCCATCTTGAAGTCTCGCCCTGCTCCTGTTCAGACTTCCAAGCATAGCAGCGAGGTTCATCTCAGTCGCCCGCACAGGGTTATTCCTGGCCAGAGCCGCCAGGGCATCTTGCCGCCCCCTCTCCGATACCTCCCTGGCGCGGCCTACGGCTGACCTCGCTTCGTGAGGCACCATGTCATAGAGCATATCCAGCATACCGAGATGCGCTGTCGTAGCCTCAGCCACGCGTGTCGCGATATTTCCCGCAGCCAGTTCCTGATTGTATGCCCGCCTCATTCCAGCCAGCGCCATATTCAAAGCATTGCCATATTTCTCCACAGCCAGCTCTAAATCCTGCGAACGACCTTTTTCGACCAGCGCCTCCATCTCTCTCATACGTCGTTCTGCAAAGCTCAAGGCTCGCTCTGCCCTGGCAACATCGTCTCCTGACCATACCATCACCACCTGCTCAGTAGCCAGTTTTGCTGCGTAGAGAGCATCACCGGGCAGACTATCTTGTGCAGCATAAACAGTGCCGCCACCCGCGGCTACGAGAGCCAGTAGGATCGCGAAAACAACGCCCACCGTGCTAAACCTCCTTACATATGACATGGGCTTCGCTTGACCATCATAACCAGACCGCGGCCGTTTTGCAACAGCCCGCCTGCCCTGAATCTGGTCCATAAGCCAGACGCGAGTCTCCGCCTTGAAGGTGGCAGAGGGCTCGACCTCCGGTAACTCTCGAATTCCAAGAGCAATTCCCAGCAGCGGCTTCAGTCGTTCACGCAAAGACGGATACCTAGTCAAACAATCCTCGATACCGGCCCTGCCTGCCTTGATGTCGTCAATACACTGGCCGAGTACGTCTTCGAACTTCCTCAACTCTGTTTCCTCTCCCGTTCCAGGATACTACGGAGCTTGACCAGTGCCCGGTGCAGAATAACTCTGATATTCCCTTCTCTTTTCTTCATAACAGAGGCAATCTCAGAGAACTCAAAGCCTTCCATGAAGCGCAGAATGACCACCTGTTGTTCGTCGCTGCTTAGCTGCAAAATTGCCTTCCGCAGACGCTGTTGCTCCAAGCTGGCTTCGGCTGTATGCTCCGGGCCTGAAGCCGGATCACTAGCCAGGACTTCAGCTTCGAGATATGCCCTGTCTTTTCTGGTGCGGTAGAAATCTACTATCAGGTTGTGACTGATAGTTATCAGCCAGGCGACAAACGGACTCCCCGTCTTCTTATACCGGCCAATCGCCTGCCACGCCTTGAGGAAGACCAGCTGAGTCAGGTCCTCGGCGTCATGCTCATTGTTTACGCGGTAATAGATGTGCCGATATACTCTGTCAACATGTATGTCATACAACTTTGCGAAGGCATCAGCATCGTGACGGACAGCTTTCTGAATCAACGCGGACTCATCCGGTGTTTGTCTTTCAGACAGGTTCTGGTTCAATCCTTCACCTTTTTCCACGAGTAATCGGCTGAAATGCTAGCGAAGATCTGTTGTTCAACAACGCTCCATCACCAGTCAGTGACAATTGTACTATGCTGGAAACAGCACAATAGAGCTCGAGACTGTCGAGCAGAAGCATGAACGATTGCTCGGCTGGAACTACCTGCCAGAATCCCGGTAGCACACTACTGATGTGATTGTTTTGCTTGCTTCTGATGCCAGTGCCGCAATCAAGCTGCGGCGCTGGAACCAGGCTCTTCAGTTGTCTGGGCTTTTCGGCTCTTCTCCCCCTTCTTCCTCTTTCCCTTCTTCCTCTTCCTCCTCTTGTGCCTCTGCTATTGCCGTAAGATACAGGTGGCTAGTGCTTGATTTCACACGTGGCACCACTTTCTTACCGCAGTGAGGACACTCTAGTTCAACTCCTTGATTCATACTGAACACGATGCTGACAACTCCCACGACTACCAAGGCCACCCCTACGCCCATGACAACCCACCAGACTCCTTCTCCAAAGGCAGGCTTTCTTAGAAAGAAGCCGAGAACCATCAACGCGGCGCCCAAAATCACCCATACCAGCACCGTCAGCATATCGTATCTCTTATAGGTCATTCTGCCACCTCCTGTCACAGATTACAGATAAAGTACCATCTATTGCCTACGTTGTCCAGCCCTGTCGGCCTCTCGGCTTACCAGTTTCATGGCGTCCGATGGGCAGACATGACGGCAGATGCCGCAGCCAATGCACCGATTGGAATCGGCTACCACCAAGTCGCCATCCATTTTCAAGGCTTCCATCCAGCAGCGGTCAACACAGGCGCCGCAGCCAACACAAGCCTCGTCGTCCACATGTATGACCCACTTGGCAATAACGAACTGGCTGGGTAGCGGAGACCGCCTGGCTGCCCTGAGCAGAAAGCAGTGGCAGCCGCAGCAGTTGCACAATAGGTCAATGTACCTGTCCTGGCTGTTGGCATAGTTATGCACCAGCCCAGCTTTCTCCGCTTCGTCAATTCTCTGGCGAGCTTCCTCCCTGGAAATGAGATTAACAAAGCCGTAATTCTGAGCAAACTGCGCAGAGGGACCGAGAATCATGCAAAGATTGTCCTTCGGTTTATCACAAGGCTTATCAAGCAAGTCGCCCTGGTGACGACAGACGCAAGTCCCGGCAGCAATATACTCGGCTTTGTCAATGAGTTTCATAACTTCGTCATAAGGCAAAACGGTCGTCTTGCTGTGGACTTCCTGCTTTATAACGATTGTTCTGATTTTGGGCTTGTCAACCGCGGCTGACGTCGTGGCAGGAAACAGCATGTTCTTCACTGCCTTGCCATAGCTTTTGAAGAGCTGTGCCAGACGCCTGGTGCGTTCGTCAGTGCGTCCGTGCATAAACTGCAATTCGATGATGCCCGGTACCAGGGGCATGAGTTCATACAACCGTTCACCAGCCTTTCCTTTGACCCTCACCAACCCCCTGTCTGCCATTTCATCGAGTTGCCTGCCTAACCTGGCCACATCGGGCGCCCTCATTTTGGCGGCAAGTTTTTCGGGAGAGACGGGAGCAACGGGCATATTCGAGGCAATCTCTGCCTGCTCGGGAGTAAATAGCTCTTCAGCCAGCACATAGAATTCATCGCAGGGCACTGAGGGATATGCCATGCTGCGGGCATTGAGCGCCTCAGCCAGTCTGTTGTAGATCTCTCTTGTCATACTTTTCTCCTCAATTTGATACCTGGTGCCTGAGTGAATTGGGCGACCCAATACTGGCCTGATTATACACCACACAAGGAACGAAACGGGACGTTGTACTCCGGCTGGAAGAGACTAAAGTAACATAGCTTGTCCGCAGATGTGATACTCCTAGCTCATGGTTTGCCTGACGAGACCGCATCACAGGAATGACAAAGCTACCAGGGCGGAATGAGCCGTTGGTCCGCTACAATACTACCTCCAGTCAGTCAGTTCGGCCTTCACCAGCATACTTCCCAATGCCACCAACCATAGTGAAAAGGCAATTCCTACGCACAGAATACATCTACCCAACGCACCCTCTTGCTGAATATCCCCTATGGCCATTTTGGACAACAAGTAAAGAAGCCCAATCCCAGCCGCTGCGAGCAAGGAGTGCGCCACTACGCGCCAGCCTTTTCGTGTCGAAAGCTTGTTTACTATCATGTCTCCCTCCTTGCCCTGCCATTGATATTATACCCTGAGGATGACATCCTGAAAAGTCGAGGGAGGAAAGCCAAGTCGCGTTGAAATTGACAGGCCATGATTCGACGGATAGGATTCAGTAGACAAGGGAAGTCAGGGCAGAAGTGAGAATGTCATGCAAGCCGAGTTGATATACAACCCTGCCGGTGGACAGGTGGTCATCAGGCACGAACTTGATAACGTGGTCGCTTTTTTGAACCGCTGCGGCTGGTCAGTTACCCCACAGGAAACCGGCAAGCCGTTAGAGGCTGCCGGGTTAGCCCGCCATGCTGTGAAGAGAGGCGCCCAGGTGGTTATTGCCGCCGGTGGCGACGGCACCATCAACGAGGTGGCGAATGGCCTGGTGAACACAGATGCGGCGCTGGGTGTGCTTCCCGCGGGCACGACCAACTCATGGGCATTGCAGATGGGCATCCCGGCCCTAAATCCCCTGCTGCCCGGCACCCAGGCGGTCAAGATGATTGCAGCTCTGGACGAAAAAGTTGCGCGCCCATTACCTGCCAACTACTATCGAAAGGTGCTGCTGGACGCTGCCCGGGTGCTCGTAGAGGGACGCACTGTTGCCGTCGATATGGGTGAGATCTCCGGCCGCCACTTCTTAATGTGGGCAGGCATCGGATTTGATGCTGCCATCGCCCAAAGCGTGCCGCTGAAAGAAAAGAGGATGTTGGGTTCCTGGGCTTATGTACTTCCTGCAATCGAGTCAGCCCATCGATATCACGGCACTGATGCCTTGCTGAATCTGGACGGAAAAGTCGTGAAGGTCAGCACACCATTTGCTGTCGTCAGTAATATCCAGCTCTATGGCGGCATGATAGCGATTGGGGCCAGAGCTTGTGTGAACGACGGCAAGCTGGATGTGTGCATTTTCAAGGGAGGCGGCTTCCTGACTTTTGTCCAGCAAGCCGCAAAGGTGCTGGCACACAAACACCTTGAGGATCCGACGGTAGAATACTACCAGTGCCGTGAAATAGCTGTCGAGTCAGCGCAGCCACTGCCGGTTCATGTGGATGGCGAGCCCTTTACCCAGACCCCGATTGCCATACGCACCGTGCCCTCATCGCTGAAAGTCATAGTGCCGCAGACTGTCCGGGCCGATCTATTTGGCCCACTAGCCTGCACCTCAAATTCGTAGAAGTGACAGAACAACTGAATTGGATGAAACACATACAAAAGGCGCCAGCTTTGGAAAGCTGGCGCCTCTAATTCCCATGGTGGAGGCGGGGGAGAGTTCGTCTCCATCGTACCGTACTATCCTTTGCTTGGTAAGAGAAAGAGGGGCACTCGCAGTACGCTTCCTACGGTAGTGGGAGGCTTAGATTCAGTTCCCATTTCACCAACATTGAGAAGAGATGAGCAACGCCCCCCTATACCGGTCTCTAGACTCTTTTCCTATCAGATAGCTCAGACAACGTCTGTCCTGAAATCCCGCACTCAGGGTTTGAGCAGACATAGCGTCCCTGTTTCCCAACGTAATTGATAGACAAATACCCGCACTTCGGACATTCTATTTTTCCACCAAATTTCGCCTTTTCCCGTTCTTTTTCCTCTTCTCGCAACAAACAGGACAGGTACAAGCATCTGGGTGCTTTGCATGTTTGCCTTCGTACCACCTAAACTCCCGCCCGTCCATCGTCCGCTAAACTCTCACCTCCCTTCAAATTCCCTGGCTGAGTTACTCATCCGCCACAGCGTACATGCTAATCTTGATTATTCCACGTATTAGTCGGACTGACTTCACCTTCTGTCCTTCCATTTCAACACACCCAACACCATGCAGAATAGGGCCAACGTGATCAAGCAGAGCAACAGCCAGTTGGTTTTTACATTTGCTTTGAATGCCTGTCCATAGTCGTTATACGTTGCTTTGATGGTACCCTCCGCTTCACCTATAGCTTTGCCACGTTTCTGCTGCCAGTTCTGATACTCCTGTTGCCAGGTGTCCATATCGGCTTGGTACTGACGCATTGCTTCGTCATAGGCCTTCATTTCTTGCGGGTCTGTTGGTGGGGGACCGGGCCTAGCGGGTTGCAGTGGCTCTGGCTCATCAATCGCGTCAACGTAGTAATCGCGTATTCCTGGGAAATTGCACTCACTGAAAAGGTCGGCACCCATGCACTTGCACAGCTCGGTCTTTTCTGTGTCATTGAGAGCTTCCCTTTCGTCCTCAGTAAGACTCCAGCAGGGATCACTGATGACATCATCGCCCATGCTGCTACTCTTCACCAGTGATTCAAAAGTCCACTTCGTTGTAGTGGCGTATCCAATAATCTTACCGGGCTGAGCTATTTGACCTGCAGGAATGATGCCTCCAAAGAGCAATTGCGGAACCAGAACAAGCAATAGCAGAAGTGGCGTAACATTGGGATTGGGTGACAAAGCAGATATAAATAGACCCATGAGGGCACCGCCAAGAATCGACAATGCCATCGTCAAATACACTGTTGGCACAATGCTGAGTGGAGGCCAGCCCCCTGACAGTTCCAGGAACAGGGTGAACACTGCCGATGAATACAATGCCAGCAGTACACACAACAGTACCTTGGAGAGGACATAGGGCATGACTTTGATAACTACCATGCGTTCACGCCGATATATGTCTTTTTCTTTGACAATCTCACGCATCGAAGAGAGTGCACCGACCAGACAACATACCATAGCAGTCAAGAATAGATTCGCGATAGCAAACCTAGCGTCGCCGCCGTCTACGGCAAAAAGCCCGCGCCGCCAGAAGAGGAAATCGAGCATGGCAATGACTGGAGGGACCAGCAGCGTCAACATCAAGCTTACTCTATCACGTGACAGGATACTGAAGTTGCGTCTTGAAAGGATAGAGAACTGGCGCAAAGACGAGATTTCTTTTGACGACCCGCCAGGCGCTGCAGCACGACTTATCCTTGCGCTTTGCCCAACATGGCCCTTGGGCAGTCGCGCAGTGAGATATTCTTGACATTCACTGGACTT
>JBBIMO010000001.1:0-119888 GCA_037444365.1 Chloroflexota bacterium | reverse complement strand
CTCTCCCTCGATGGCAAGGCATCGGTGTGCCAGTCCGATTTCCTCTCCCTCGACGGGAGAGGATTAAGGTGAGGGTGAACCCCACGAAGCAAACCCCAGGCCCTCACCACCTCCCCGGCTACCTCGTCCACGGTCAGGTGGTCAGTATGAACTGTCCAGTCCGCTCTGGCATAGTAGGGCTGTCGCGAAGCCTTGAGCTCCATGATGCGCTCCAGGGGATCGTCCACTGCCAGAAGGGGACGGACCTCTGTCTCACGACTGCGAGCCGCCGCCTGAAACAACCGTTGATAGATGGTCTCCGGTCTGGCCTCCAGACAAATAATCAACCCTGTTTTGACAAGCAGCTCATAGTTCTGCGGGTCAACGATGGCGCCGCCGCCGACGGCTATGACTGTCTGCCTCCGCCGGCAGACTCTCTTGACCGTCTCCCGCTCAAGCTCTCGGAACCCTGCTTCACCATCGTGGCGAAAGATGTCGGCGACGCGCCTGCCCGTCCGGCGGACTATCTCATCATCGGTGTCCACAACCGCCCAATTCAGTCTCCGTGCCACTTCCCTGGCCACCAGCGATTTGCCCGTGCCCGAGAAACCGGTAATGACAAGATTGGTGGTTTGCCTTCTGCCTTTCATTTGCCTGGCTCTGCCAGTATATTGAAAAACCCGGATCAGAGCAAGGATTGGGCTGGCAATCCCGTAAGTCGTGATACAGGTCGCACCATTTTCCCTTCATACTATCAATCAACCGGAGCTCTTTCTGCCTTGAGCCAGCCGTTAATTGCCTCTCCCTCAGGATGGCATTCTCCATGTCCTCAAAGGTCCAGTAACATACTGGTTTGGCAATGTCGCATTTCCTGTTGAACCCATCAGCCGACTCTGCCTTGTGTTCATCTTTGCCTGGCGTTCATAGATTCCTCTCATCAAATCATCGGTCAGGCCCGCGCAAAGCGCTGTCTTTTTGTACTATGGTTATTATGTAAACATAGTATTGCTTAGGCATGACCCCGGTTATGCCAGAGCTTGCTTCGCCGCCTTGATTCACCGCGCTCCAGGCAATGACAGGGAAGAGGTGCCGCCAGGATACTGAACGAGCACAACCAGTTGACAAACTCCTGGAGACGCGTTATTATACGCTCTGGTGGCTGTTGGTGGGGAAACGGGAGCCTGGTGCGTTGCAGGAAGAGCGAGGTTGATGGTTTTGATGCTGTTTTTTTCAAGTAGCCCTGGCGGGGGGCTGCACGTCTGAGCCTGCCTGTCGCCAGTTTCACAGCAGTCGGACGCGAAGCGCAGGGAACTGCAAAAAGCGTTTTGGTCGCAGATTTACTTAACAGGATTTTAATAGAACTGGTGTATTCTTGGAACTAAAATCCTGCAAAAAGGAGGTGATGCTTATCGAAGGAACCAGTGGATAAGTCGGGTTTTGTAAATTCAACAAAGGAGGAAAAGGCATGTTAAAAAGAACAGTAATGTGTATCGTCGGATTGGTGGCGATACTGGGGGTGCTGGTTATGGGATGTGGCGGCGGGAACGGGGGAGGAAACGTAACGATACCAGACCTGCCGATAGGATTGGGGCGCCCCTACCTGGATGAGATCATCATCACCAGACAGCCGGTACTGGCAACAGGCATAAGCCGGCTGAGCGCCAACACGACGCAGCTGTTTGCAACAGGGATTGCAACCACGGCGCTCTTCAACCAGATTCTAGCCGACGCTAATCTTGTGTACAACGTGAGCTACGGCACATATACCGAGTTGACGTTCAACCCCGTGGGTCCGGTTCACCCCGTAGGCAACAAGCTGAACCCGTTTGCCTACGAGCCGTTCCGCGAGGCCTTTAACTGGCTGATCAACCGCGAATATATCGCCGGAACCATTATGGGAGGCCTCGGACAGCCAAGATACACCGTTCTGAACCCCAACTTCGCGGACGCGGGCACGACCGCGCGGTACAAGGTGGAGCATGACGCCCTGGTTGCGAACTACCAGCACAACATCACCAGGGCTAAGCAGCAGATCTATGCCGCGATGCTATACCTGAATTCGACCGGCGCTGCCGCAGGCAGAATCAGCAACACGGGCAACGAGACGCATCCCATCTGGTGGTACAACAACGGCACCGCCAACGAACGCGCGAACATTCACTTCCTCATCAGGACAGAGGACGAACGCCTGCAGGTCGGTCAGTATGTTGACAGCCTGGTCGCTACCGAACTGGGCTTCACCACGACCAAGCTCGAGGCTGGAAGCGGCACTCTCGGCCCTATCTGGCTGGGCGACCCTGCTGCCAACCTGTGGCACGTCTACACCGGGGGCTGGGTCAGCACAGTTATCTCACGCGACGAAGGATGGGTCTTTGGTGGAATGTACACTAACCTGTGGGCTTCCGCCATGGGTGCGCTGTGGGCAGCTTACGGAAACAACCAGACTTACTTCCCGGCGGCTGAGAAGCTGTGGAACAACAATTTCAGCAGCATGGCCGAGCGGAAGGCGCTGTTCCTGGAGTGCATGAATGCCACCATGAAAGACTCGGTGAGAGTCTTCGTGGCAACCCGCCTGGCGGCTGGCCCGTACCGCAAAGAGATTAGACTGGCCACTGATGCTGCCGGTGGTAGCCAGGGTTCCTGGGTGTGGGCTTTGACCGCGCACTACAGAACCGCTGGTGGCACACCAATAGTCGGGGGCTTGCTCAGAGTAGATATGGTGGACCTCCTTGCCGACCCCTGGAACCCCATCGCCGGCTCCAACTGGGTATTCGACATGTTCCCAATCCGAGCCACGGGGGACATGGCCACACAGCCTGACACCAGGGACGGCTTGCGCTGGCCACAGCGGATAGAAAAAGCCGAGGTGTTTATGCGAACTGGCTATCCCGTCGGCGTCACCGGCAACTGGTGCACTCTCAACTTCACGAGCGACCTCGCAATTCTCAACGCAACAGGCAGTGCCTGGTGCGACTGGGATGCCACCACCCAAACTTTCATCACGGTAACTCAGAAGACCACCGTGGGCAACCCGTACTATGACCCGACCTTCAACAGGACCGCGGTCAGGTTCTCCCGAGTGTATTACCCCACGAGTGTTTGGAACCAGACCCTCCACGACGGCAGCAAGCTGTCTATGGGCGATTTCATACTTGGTGCCATACTGACCTTTGACCGCGCCAAGAACACCAGCGCCATCTTTGACCCCGCCTCTGTTAGCGCCTTCAATGCGTTTATCGGCATGTTCAGAGGAGTCAGGTTCATCACCACCGACCCGAACTGGGGCTTGATCGTGGAAACATGGTCGAACGTGTACAGCCTCGATGCTGAGGCCACAGCTCAGGGTTCGTCCTGGTGGCCCAACTATGCTCAGGGTCCCGGTATGTGGCACACTCTGGCGCTTGCCATCCGAGCCGAGGCCCAGGGCTCCCTTGCCTTCGGCAGCGCAAAGGCCAGGGCAAAAGGCTGCGAGTGGACCAGCTTCATTGCCGGGCCGAGCCTGACGGTTCTCAAGAACCAACTGGCCTGGGCCGGAACAAACAACTATCTGCCCTACAGACCCACAATGGAGCTCTTTGTTACCCCTGAGGAAATCACCGAGCGATACACCAACCTCAAGTACTGGGTCTATGACAGGGGCAGGAACCACTTCTGGGTAGCTAGCGGGCCTTTCTACCTGCACAGCGTTAACACGCTGACCAAGGAAGTGATCCTGAGGCGCCACGTGGGCTATCAGGATCCACCAGACAGGTACCTGTTTTTGCTTAACCCCCTGACCTAGTTCGGAACTGCGCCTTTGGCTAGAAGGCGAGGTGTCTGACCTAAGGAGGCGGCAGGTTAAACCTGCCGCCTCCGTGTTTTTCGTATTGAGCCAACCTGGCAGCGCAGAAGGCATTTGCCGCTGAGCTCACAATTCAATGAACAGTATCGGGTGTCAGCCGCCGACCAAGGCTAACAGGCGCTTGACACAACACCGGAGGGTGTAGTATAAATTGGCGGTGCCGATGGCCGTCCTGTGGCAGGACCTGGGGCACAGAGGCGCGAGAACGTGCTCACGAATATCCGAAGGCTTCTCAGGTATGCAGGCCAACGAGCCGTGGGCCTGGTGCTGGCTCTGGTGGTTGCCATATTTCTGACGATCCTCATCGCCAATGCCGGCGGCTACATGGACAACATACGCAGGGCTGAGATCAGGTTCTATATAGGGCAGGCGGTGATGATGGATCCGGCCAACCGGATGCTGCCGCCAGACCAACTGAACAAGCTGATCTCAGACCTCGTGGACCAGGAGATAAGGCGCCTCGGGCTTGACACGCCGTTCGTGGAACGGGCTGTCAAGTACCTGGGAAGAGCTATGTCTCTGCAGCTGGGGTTTGCAGATCTGATGCTGAGCGACGCGGGCTCAAGACAGGTGCGGTTGATCATTGTGGAACGTCTTCCTTCCACCCTGCTTTTGTTCGGCACGGCGCAGCTTGTGCTGTTTTTTGTGTCGCTATTTGTAGCTTTGTTTCTTTCCCGCCGATATGGGAGTTTCGCGGACCGCTTCACCGTAGCCCTGGCGCCAACTTCGGCGGCTCCGGGGTGGTTTTACGGCATTTTCCTGATTCTCATTTTCGCCTTCGCACTGCCCCGTCTCGGTCTCCCCGGTTTCCCCGACGGGCGCATGGTAGCTTCCCCAGCCCCCGAGGAGATGTGGCGCTATGCCCTGAGCGTGCTCCGTCACATGGTGCTGCCCATCACCGCCATTGTACTTGGCTCTCTCTTCGGCGCCATCTATAGCTGGCGCACCTTCTTCCTCATCTACTCCACTGAAGACTACGTGGAGCTGGCACGAGCCAAAGGACTCCGCTCGCGCACCCTTGAGAGGCGGTACATTATGAGACCGACCCTGCCGCCCATCATTACCAGTCTCCTCTTGCTGGTCATCGCCATGTGGATGGGGCAGATTGTCCTGGAGCATGTATTCAACTGGCCGGGCATCGGACAGATATATTTCAGGGCGACCCAGCTTGCCGACACGCCGGTCATCGTCGGGGTCATCGTCGTGTACGGATACCTGCTGGCGCTAACGGTGTTTATGCTGGATTTCATCTACGCCGCTCTGGACCCCCGCGTGCGCGTCGGAGCCGGGGCGCAGCAAATGAGAGGCAGATAGCGGATGAAGAGTCGGTTCGCGAGGCTGAAGGAATTGAGGCGTTACCCGAGCCTGGCATTCGGACTGGCGGTCCTTGCCATTTTCCTGGCCTTGTCAGTTTACGTCGTAATCGCCCTCCCCTACGGCCAGGCATCAGGGCGATGGAATAACCCGAGGGCGTGGGACGACTATCCTAGGAATGCCGAGCCTGTATGGTTCGACCTGTTCACCAAAGGCAAATCCTCCCGAAGTATCGTTGTGCCCAGCGAAAAGCAAGGTGTCGTGGAAATTGAACCGCTGGGCGACGATAGCCAATTGATAAGGGTTGTGCTGCCATTCACATATGATTATGATGGTTTCCCCCAGGACATCAAGATTTACAGCTCAGGACGCTTCGGAGCTACTAGAGTCCCTGTAACGACCGTCTGGCACACGCCGGATGGTCGAGCGATTCTGCTCCAGGAAAACCGGCCCACCAGTGCGGAGGACGATATATACTATGTTTCCCAGGATAGGCAGCTTTCGGTGCGGCTGGAAGCCATGCTGGGTCCGGAAGGCAGGAGACCTCACATAGGCCTGTTTGCCAATCCCTCTGACATGCGTGCTCCTGTCAAAGGAGATTATCGCCTGGTGATAACAGCCGAGCTCCCCAAAGATGGCGAGTTGCGCGCAAGGCTGGTCATGCCCGGCGAGGTCTACGGCTGGGGCGGCACAGACCATAATCGCCGGGACCTGATGATAGCCCTACTCTGGGGGGCGCCCATCGGGCTGGCATTTGGCTTGCTGGCTGCCGTAGGCGCCCAACTGAGCACTTTCGTTCTGGCGGGCATCAGCACCTGGCTGGGGGGCAGGACGGAGAAGATTATGCAATGGCTTACACAGGTGAACGTCATACTGCCCATGCTCCCTGTCCTGATAATGGTTGGCTATCTATATACACGGAGCATCTGGGTCATGCTGGGGTTGGTCATCGCCCTGAATGTATTCAGTGCCTCGATGTTCACATACCGGGCGATGTTTCTCCAGGCAAAGGAGGCACCCTACATAGAGGCAGCCCAGGCTTACGGGGTAGGAAATGCCCGCATGATATTCCAGTACCTGCTCCCCAGGATATCTCCAACACTATTGCCCCAATTCGTACTCGTGGTACCGCAGTTCATCTTCCTGGAAGCCACGCTTTCCGTCCTCGGACTGGGTGATCCACGTGTGCCCACATGGGGCAAGATTATCAACGATGCATATGCCAACGGGGCGCTGCACCACGGCCTGTACTACTGGATAGCCGAGCCGGCGTTCCTGTTAATGCTGCTGGGCATCGGCTTTGCCCTGGTGGGCTACTCGCTCGACCGCATCTTCAATCCCAGGCTGAGAACATTGTGATGAGCAGTATGAGCCAGCAGTTCGACCGGATGGCCTCTCAAGGGACAACCTCGCCAACGAGTGGAGGTCTGGTTCTCAAGGTAGAGAATCTCTACCTGCACTTCTGCACTGCCAAGGGCGTGGTGCAGGCGGTAGACGGCGTGAGCTTCGGCCTTGCCCCCGGCAAGTCGCTGGCCATCGTCGGTGAGTCAGGCTGCGGGAAGACTTCTCTGGCACGGGCAATTCTCAGACTCCTGCCACGCAATGTCCAGACCTACACAGGGCATGTGTTCCTCGACGGCACTGATGTCATGCAACTTAGCGAAGAGCAGTTCCGCAGGGATGTGCGGTGGACAAAGATGTCCCTGGTCTCGCAGGCGGCTATGAACTCGCTCAATCCGGTCCTCAACGTAGGTCTTCAAGTGGCTGAACCGCTGTTGCTCGACCACCGGGCCAGCAAGAAAGAGGCAATGGAGCGGGCGCGTGAGGTCTTCCGCATCGTCGGCGTTCCCGAGGCTTTTCTGGGGCGCTATGCCTTCGAGCTGTCCGGAGGGATGCGTCAGCGTGCCATCATCGCCATGGCTCTGATGGCTAAGCCACCTATCGTCATACTCGATGAACCGACTTCAGCGCTGGATGTTTTGACACAAGCCAACATCATGAACGCTCTTAAGAAGATCAAGCAGGAACTGCAGTTGACCTTCATACTGATCACCCATGACATCGCCACGTCCAGCGACATAGCGGACGAGGTGATCTGCATGTATGCCGGGCAGCTCGTGGAGCACAGCACGGCGCAGCGATTCTACCGGGCACCGCTGCACCCCTACGCTGAGAAACTCATGGCGAGCGTCCCTACCCTGCGAATGGATAGGAAACCGGACTTCATACCGGGGCAGCCACCCAGTCTGTTCAACCCGCCATCGGGCTGCCGATTCGCCGCACGCTGCGTCAAACGATTCGAACGCTGCCACGAAGAGCCACCGCTCTTCGCTCATGGAGCTGAGGCTGTGAAATGCTGGCTATACGAGAAAGGCTAAATACATGAAGGACAATGCGCTGCTTTCCGTGCAGGACCTCCGTGTCTGGTTTGAGCTGAAACGCTGGGGTTTCTTCCGTGCCGGCTTTGTCCGGGCGGTAGATGGGGTAAGTTTTCAACTCGGACAAGGGGAGGCAATCACAGTGGTGGGCGAGAGCGGATCCGGCAAGACCACACTGTTGCGCTTCATTCTGGGGCTGGTATTGCCTACCGAAGGGGAGATCACCTTCGACGGGAGGTGTTTGCGGGCGGGGAACAAGCGAGATCACGCCTGGCTGCGGTCGAAGGTGGGCTTTGTGCAGCAAGACCCTTACGGCGCACTTGCGCCGTTTATGAGCGTCCACCGAATCCTTGCCGAGCCCATGATTGTCAACAATGTCCCCAAGAGCGAACATCTTCAGCGAATTCGTGAAGCACTGGAAGAGGTGAGGCTAATCCCTGTTGATGACTTTATCAATAAGTACCCTCATATGCTTTCGGGCGGCCAGCAGCAGCGGCTGGTGGTAGCCAGAGCCATCATCCTGCGCCCCAAGCTGATAGTTGCCGACGAGCCTGTATCCATGCTGGACGCGTCGGTGCGGGTCGAGGTTCTGGAATTGATCAAGAACATACAGCGTCAGCATGGCTTGAGCGTGATATATGTGACTCACGACCTATCCTCAGTGCGTTACTTTTCGGAGCGCGCCTTCGTGATGTATGCAGGCAAGCTGGTGGAAAAAGCCATTGTGCATGAGATGATTCACAATCAGCTCCATCCCTACACACAGGCTCTGCTTAGAGCCATTCCCGATCCTGAACCCGAGAACGCCTCGCGATTCAGGGAAGTGCCGCCAGGGGAGCCGCCAAACCTGATCAACCCTCCCGAGGGCTGCCGCTTCCACCCCCGTTGCCCCCGCATCATCAAGGGGCTGTGCGATGTGGATGAGCCGCCGGAATTTGAGCCCAATCCCGGTCACTTCGCGGCTTGCTGGCTTTACAAGTAGGGAGGGTGCCATGCAAAACCCGGTGAGGCTGATAATCATCGCTTTTGTCTTACTGCTGATGGGCGTGGTATTGCCTTTTTTGATGGTCATTCAGTTGCTTCCGTCAACCCTGCCGCTGAACTTCATGGCTTCCCTTTGCTCTACAGCCGGGTTCATCACGGGGTTCATCGGCATCGCGCAGTACGTCCGTAGTGCCAGGAAGTGATGCCGCCAGGACGGCGGCTCCGGGGATTACGAACCTGTAAGTACTGAGGTAAGAACGAAAGACCTGACAGTGCGTCAGTAGGTCTGGTCCATGAACTCGGCTATCTCTTCGAAGTGAACCTTGTCCACCTTGAGACCCAGGGGGGCATATACTATTTCATCCGCACCCCACAGCAGCGTTGGTCTTGTGTCAGCGGTCATGCCCCGAATGCCCATCAAGACATTGGCGATATTATCGTTGATCCTCAGCGTGTTGACCTTTATGGGCGCCTTGATGCGGCCATCCTCGATGAAATAGGAATCAGCAGTGAGCGTGCCGGTGAAATCTCCAGCCCTCAGCCCGTTAACGGGATAGGTGTACCACAGCCTCCCCACCAGTATGCCCTTGTTGATTCCCTTCATCAGGGCGGCTAAGTCGGTGCCTGCCGCAGTCCTGAACACAATATTGGTCGCCGACGCCTCCGGCAACGTGCCGAAATTCCTGCCGCCACCGCGGGAAAAACGAAAGCCGCTTCGCGGTACCATGGCATCCCGGAATTCCAGCGGGTCAACTCCAAGTTTCTGTTTTGCCCTGGGGTCGTTCAGCATCCTCTGGTACTCGTACCAGTCGCTCAGCAACCCGCTCAGAACCCCGTCTTTTATCAGTACAGTCTCGCCTGTGGGCAAGCCCTCGCAGGTAACGCCCTTCGACCCAGCCAGCCCCGGCGCATTCCCCCTGTCGGTGATGGTCAGGAGCTCGGAGGCTACCCGGCTTCCCGCCTTGCCCACGAAGCATGACTGCTGAGCGTAGAACGCTGACACGGTACACGAGGGGATAATCAAATGATTAAGAAGTTCACCGGTCGGCTGCGGGGCAAAGATGACAGGGTAGTCTCCAGTGGGCACGCGAATGCCGTTGACCGAATTGACGGCATTCTGTGCCGCCTCGCTTCCGGCGTTGCCGCTGAGGTCAGCCAGCTTGACATGCACAGAGTATCCGCTTCCCTTAGCGTCCGCTTTCTCCACCATGGCGGTGACATAAGCTGTGATAACCGCAGATTCATCACTCTGTACCTCCGGCATTTCATACGAGGCAACTGCCATCCTCTCCTGAAGCACGGTCAGGTCGCCACCCACTATAAGGCCGAGGCCGGACAGTGTTTTGCTGCCAGCCAGTTGCTTCAGCGTCTTAGACTGCAAGAACGACTTCATGGCTCCGTCCAGAATCACCCAGCCTGCCTCCACCAGGCCCTGGTCAGTCAGACTCATAATGAGAGGGTCATGATAATGGAATAGGCTCCTCTTTTCGCCAGTTGGCTGTGGCAGAGACCTGAACTCAGGATCGGTAATTGCGCCCTGCCTGGCTTTCTGGAAGGCAAGCTTCACGCCGTCTAAGGACAGATCCCTTTCCTCGGAACCAAAACCCACCCTCCTGCCATCCTGACCATCCAGGACAACCTGGATTCCGATTCCATAATCACCTGTTGATTTTGGTTCTTCAACGCCGTTACACGGGATATGCGAGGTATAATTCAGCCTGGTCCACAGGCGATTGTTTGCTCCAGCAAAGGCCTGGGCTGATATGACCTCTGGCTGCGTTCTGAGAAAAGCAATCGCCCGCGAAACTGCCTGTTCCAGATCCTTCGTATTCTTCACCCTTTTCCTCCCACAAGCCTGGCCCGAGCCCGCATAGTGGGCCCGCCATTGCCCAGCCTCCTTACCTGCATCGGCTGTCCTTTGCCACAATTGAAAATCGGATACACCCTGAAATCATTCCCCACCGCATCAACCGACATCAGATAGTCCCTGGTGTTAGCCATCATGCCGCCATCCCTGAACATCTCTCCAACCTTGCCGTTCCTGATTTCGAATACCTTTCTGGCAGTGACCCTGAAATTCTCTCTGCTTTCCGAAATAGACGGTATGCGATGACCAACCAGGTAATATCCATTCTCAACTTCCCCGATGATGTCCTGAGGATTACGCTCTCCGTTTCCAAACACTGTCGTGGACATTCTGATCAGGGGAACATACGATGCGTCAATTGCCTTGTAATGCCCATTGGGGCTCGCCCCCAGTATCAAGGCTGTCTGCCGCGAATTCATAAACCCCTGAAGTATGCCCTTCTCAATGTGTGTTACTCTCCTGGCCGGGGTTCCCTCGTCGTCATACTCATAGTGACCATAGCCCGGCAGCAGAGGATCAGAGTAGGCAGATACCAGCGGAGAAGCTATTTGCTTGCCCAGCATATTCTCATTGAGACTTCTCAACAGCCAGCTTCTGCCGGCATAGGCTGTTTCGAGCTTGAGACCCCTGTCAAGTTCCGTGGGGTGGCCGATTATCTCGTGAACAAGCAGAGTATTGTAGTGAGGATCGGTCACCACCACCACGTCCTTACCTGAAGACGGACAGGGTCTGGCTTCCGACAACGAAACACTGTCAGCCGCCAGGTCCAGCGAGAATTGCCTGAAGGGCTTTAGCTTAATCGGTTCCTCGTCAATGCCGTCAGTCAGAATTTCCCAGCCTCGCTGATGCCCCACGCAATCATAGTGAGTCTGCTGGTTTCCGCTGTTGCCCACTGCCGCTACCCAGCACAAGCCCTGTGTCAACGCATACGTGCGGTCTATGTTGGCTCCTTCAGAACTTATGAACAGCTCCCTTACCAGGGAAGTGTCAAAAATGACCTGATTTATCTTGACCCTGGAGTCACAGGCTGCTACCGCCTTAGAAATCTCCTGCGCCAGAGCGCTCACCTCAGCCAAAGGAATCTCAAGCGGGCTAACCTTGTACCTAGCCTGTATCGTGTCCCGGCAGGGCTTCACAGGCGCAAGTTCAGTGCTCCGCAACGGCTGTCCCAGAGATTCCCAGCGGGTCCTTCTCTCGCTCTTCATTCTTGAGTTAGCAATTGCTCTCTCGTAAGCCTGCCGTATGCCATTCCGGACAACGTCGGGGACATTATCCGCATCTGCAGAGCCAAGAGTCTCCGCAAAGTAGCCCGGGGCAAGCAGGTCCCTCCCAGCAATGACCCTCACGCCATAAGATAGCTTGTAGTCGCGCATGCTGAATTTCATCATGCCGTCCTGCGCAACTGCCTGCTGTCCCTCAGCGACCCGCACCCTCACATCAACGTAAGAGCAATGCTCCAGTTTGCTCCTGGTCTCGGGCACAAGGTTGCCCAGTTTGTCTCTGACCTTGTCGATTACGCCGATATTTACCTTCGGTGACATATATCAACCTTCACTTATTGGAGTGGAGTTCTTCGCTTCACTGTCAGAATGACCCAGCCCACATGATAACTCAAACCACAAAATCCTGCAATAGCGCTGCCGCCAGATGCCGTCACGTACCTGCTATTAGTCTGCAGGGCACCCCTATGTTATACTTCACGAACTCCGCTGTTGTACTGGTGTGAAACTAGGCGATGATCATAGAGGTGCTAACGGTCGGTGCTTTTGCCGCCAACTGCTATGTCGTTGGGTCAGCCACAAGTGGGCAAGGCATGATTATTGACCCCGGTGCCGAGGCGGATGCCATTCTGAGAGTCGTGCAGCAGGCGAGATTAGCAATATCCGCGGTACTGATAACCCATGCGCATATAGATCACGTTGGCGCCCTTCGTGAAGTCAAGGAAAGGACCAATGCCCAGTTCGCCATTCATGAAGCGGAGAGGGGATTATTGCTTAGCTCACCCATGCGTATGCTCACGTCGCTGGGCATCTCTCCTGTTAAGTCACCTCCACGGCCGGATAGACTGCTTAGGGACGGTGACTTCATAGACCTGGACGGTCTGCGCTTCCGCGTCCTTCATACCCCGGGACATAGTGCTGGCGGCATCTGCCTTTGCGGACATGCAGTTGTCTTTACCGGCGACACTCTATTCAATCTCGGCGTTGGCAGGACTGATTTTCCCGGAATGAGCCACCAGCGCCTGATGAAGAGCATTCAGCAGAAGCTCATGGTTTTGCCCGATGAGACTGTCGTTTACCCTGGCCACGGACCACCAACTACCATCGGCGACGAACGCCGGGGAAATCCCTTTCTCCAGGATTATCAGCTCTAGATATTATCCTTGAGAGCTCTGTGTTCAGCGCCCTCCGGCATTGCCCGTAAGTTTATGCGGGGACCCTCTCCCTCTCGCCTGCTGGAGTCATACCGCGAGCGGGTGAAGGGAGAGGATTAAGGTGAGGGTGGATTTCCTGCGGCGAACTCCTGTTGGGACTTTGTCGGCTCAATCAACAGGTCTTGCCTGAATAATTATGGTAATTTGCCAGCGTCTCTTTCAGGTTGTCGCCGCCGAATTTCTCCAGACAGGCGTCAGCCAGGACAATAGCCAACATAGCCTCACCAACTACGCCAGCAGCCGGGACGGCACAAATATCGCTGCGCTCGTAGTGAGCCTGTGCTACCTCTCCACTGCGCAGATCCACGGAGTGCAGAGGACTGGCCAGAGTGGCGATAGGCTTGACTGCTGCCCTGACCAGTATGCTTTCGCCGTTGCTCATGCCGCCTTCGATGCCCCCGGCGCGGTTGGTGGCATGTCGCCAGGGTAAAGGCTGTTTCGCCTGGCTGGCGCCGACGCGAGGCGCGGGTTCGATAATGTCGTGGGCTTGTGACCCTCTGAGCCCAGCTATGCCGAATCCAACTCCAACTTCCACACCCTTCACGGCATTGATGCTCATTATCGCCTGAGCAATCCTGCCATCGAGACGCCGGTCCCAGCTAACGTGGCTGCCCAGGCCGATGGGAACGCCGGTGGCTATTACCTCAAAAACGCCGCCCAGGGTATCCCCCTTGGCTTTGGCTTCGTCAATGGCTACCATCATCGCCTTCTCCACCGTGGCATCGCCACAACGGACAGGCGAGGCTTCGACCTGTGCCCAATCTGTGGACGGAGAGCTTGCTTCGCTACTCTCGCAATGACATGGCCCTATAGCGATGGTGTGACTCTGGATAGCGATGCGGAGCTCCTCCAGAAACCTGCGAGCTATCGCTCCCACAGCTACTCTGGCGGCGGTTTCCCGGGCACTAGCCCTTTCCATAATCGGGCGGATGTCCTTGAGTCCATACTTGACCACTCCAGCCAAATCAGCATGTCCGGGGCGGGGACAGGACACCGCTTCCACCTGCTTCTCCACGGGAGAAATGCTGAGCTGTTCCTGCCAGTTCTGCCAGTCCCGGTTGACGATGAGAAGAGCGATCGGGCTGCCCGTAGTAAGCCCATGCCGAACGCCCGCCATTATCTCAGCCCTGTCCTCTTCAATCTTCATGCGCGGACCGCGCCCATAGCCCTGCTGGCGGTGCTTGAGATCTTTATTGATATGTCCCTCTTGAAGGGGAAGGTCAGCCACCATCCCTTCCACTATGGCCACCAACCCCTTCCCATGGGATTCTCCAGCGGTAAGAAAGCGAAGTTTTCCCATTAGCTTTGATACAGAAATACAGGCCAGGGATAGTTATGGTTCAAGATTTCCAGCAAAAGCACATCCTGACCACTCAACCCGAATATCCTTGCCTTCATGGCATCAACAAGCCCTAATAGCGACCACAGTGTTGGTCTGGGCGGTTGATAGTATTCGACTAAGGCACTCTCGAGGCCAGTCAATTCCAGTGCCAGATTCAGGGCTGTCTTCAAATCCCCCAGCTCGTCAACCAGACCCAACTCCTTGGCTTTGACACCACTATAAAGCTGTCCTGTAGCCAGACTCCTGACTGCTTCCTTGCTTAAGCCCCTCCGTTCAGCTACCACGCCTACAAATTGCTCGTAATACTCGTCGATCATATCCTGCATTATTTGCCTTTCCTCAGAAGTCAAGTTCCTCAATCCCCAGTACATGTCCTTGTATCTGCCGCCCTTGAAAATCTCTATCTCAACACCCAGCTTGTCCAGCAATCCCTTCACGTTCATTGCCGAAGCAATGACGCCGATGCTTCCCGTCTGCGTAGTTGGCAAGGCAACGATCTTATGCGCAGGGGTTGAAATGTAGTAACCACCTGAAGCCGCAGTGCTCCCCATGCTCACCACAATCTTCTTTGTCTCCTTGGCTCTTTCTATCTCCAACAGGATTTCCTGGCAGGGCTCTATGAGACCGCCCGAGCTCTCTATGCGGAAGACGATTGCCTTAACTGTTCTATCTCTTTCTGCTCTCGTCAAGTAATGCCTCACCAACCCCGGCGTAATGCTTGAGCCAGACGATGCATAATCCCCGGCGGTAATACTCCCACTGAGAGAGATGACTACAACCCTATCCTCGGCCGACCTGGAACGCCAAAGAATCGGTACCAGTATCCCAGCAAGCAAAGCCAATACACACACACCGATAATGATTGCCTTCTTCTTCAAGTCTTTCCTCCTGTCAATGCCTCCTTTGCACTCGCTAACATTATGTCCACTGGAGGCTCTTTACCTGTCCACAGCTTGAAAGAAGCTGCCCCTTGATATACTAACATAGGAAGGCCCCCAAGTATATTTGCTCCGACCCTTTCCGCCAGCCTCAGCAGGGGAGTCATCTGGGGGTTATATACTACATCGAAAACCAGGGCGTTCTTAGGAATCACATCGAGCCTCAATGGTGATTGTCCTTCCTGAGAACTGTCCTTCATTCCTATGGTAGTGCAATGGACGATGAGGTCGCAGCCCTCAACGGTTCTGGGGTCGCTCAGCTTCTCCCACCGAAAAGCCTCAATGTTCGGTTTCGGGATCCTTGCATCGTCGGGCTCTCCCTCGACATGGCTGACCAGAGCTCTGGCCAATACACTCGCTCGCTCAAAGATCCCATCAGTGATATGTAGTGAGGCTGCCTTCCTTTGCACCAGAACAAAACCTGCTGCCCTAGCCACCCCGCCCGCACCCAACAGCAGCACTCGTCTTCCTTCAGGGGCAAACCGCCCTTCTTTCTCCAGTGCCTCCATAAGACCGTAAGCATCAGTATTGAAACCGACGAGCCTATCGCCTCTTTTCACTATTGTATTAACCGCCCCGATGCACCCTGCCAGCTCATCAACTGCATCCAGCAGGGGTACAACTGCCTCTTTATGCGGAACGGTTACGTTAGCGCCGATGTTCTGATGTTTCCTTAAGTCATTCACTACTTCTCTAAGGCGGGCTGGCTCTCTCTCCCAGGCCTCATAGCGAATGTCAAGGTGATAGTAATCGAGACCCGCCTGCTGAAAGGCAGGAGAGATAGAGTGCTTAAGGGGATAACCGACGAGGCCAATGTATTGCGGCATCGCTTAGGATCCTTCGCCACTCTGCTGGCGGTGGCTATCGAGAAAATCCTGGAGGATAACCGCCGCTGCTATGGCATCGAGGTCGGCTTTAGCCGAAAAAATGCGATTTCTGGCTCCTCCCTTTGCCCTAGAGGGCAGCTTACTTCTCCTGCCACCGCCGTCTGTCTTCAGCCGCTCGGCAGCTTTGGTGGAGAGTCGCTCGTCCCACAGTTGTACATCAAGCTCTTTGAGATTGCTTTGCTTCGCCTGCCCTGACAATTTCTCAGCCAGAGCCGCTACCTTGTTAGCCTGTCTTCCCAACTCGCTGCTTAAGCGCAGCGGCAAGCCTACCACAATACGCCCCACGTTGTGCTTCTCTGCGAGCCTGAGAATGTCCACGATCAGAGCATCAGAGTCTTTGCTGGCAAGCACAATCAGAGGAGTGGCCAGGATTCCCTCGGGATCACTGAGAGCAACTCCAGTTCTTCTATCTCCGATATCTAGCCCCAGGCTACGCATTCCCACTCCACCTTCCAACAAATCAAAAACAAAGAATCAAGATCACAGCCCTGAAGTCAGAAACTGGTCCCCGGCTTCCCTGCTTATCATTTGGACTCTTGCCTTCTTCCCCTTCCATCCTCTTCAATGAGAGGAGACTCTGGTTGCTACAACATCCTTGACTGATTTCAGGGCTTCGTCAATCTTAGCGGCATCCTTGCCACCGGCCTGAGCCATAGCCGCTTTCCCGCCGCCGCCACCACCTGTAATCCTCGCCACCTGGTTGATAATATCACCAGCATGAACTCCCTTAGCCACCAGGTCGGAAGTAACCATTGCCAGAAAACCAGGTTTCCCGTCATTCACTGTGGCTAAGACAATCACCGCGCTCTTCAGACCTTCCCTCAACATGTCGCCCATTTCCCTGAGCACAGGCATGGTCAGTGCCGGCACCCTGGCAGCCAACACTGTTACACCGCTCACCTGTTCGGTTTGTCCCAGCAGATCCTCGGCTATTCTGTGTGATAGCTCCCTTTCCAGCTGAACCACTCTCCTGCGCTCCGTGTTCAGGTCATCGATCAGAGTTCCCACCTTTTCGGGGACCTCATCAAGCGAGCCTTCCAACTTCCTGGCCAAGCTTTGCAGAGCAGCAAAGCGAGACTCAATCAGAGATTCAGCCTTCCTTCCCGTTGCTCCCTCAATACGATGCAGTCCTGTCCCGATGCTGCCTTCGCTGGTTATCAGGAATACACCAATCTCCCCCGTTGAACCGACGTGAGTGCCGCCGCAGAGTTCTCTGCTTATTGCTGGCTCCCCAATTTCCAGCATCCGAACTTGCTCTCCATATTTTTCCTCAAACAGCGCGATAGCACCCTCCGCTATGGCTTGCGTATAAGGCAGCCTTCTTGGCTTCACTTTCAAGTCCTGGCGTATCCATTCGTTGACCTGCCTCTGAATTCGTGTGAGATCTCCTTCGGTTAGAGGAATCATGTGAGAGAAATCAAATCTAAACCTGCCAGGCTCTACCAGTGACCCCTTTTGATAGACATGGCTTCCCAGCGTCTGTCTCAAAGCAGCCTGTAGAAGATGAGTGGCAGTGTGGTTGCGAGCAATATCCAGCCGGCGGGCAATATCAACCTTGGCTTCCACCTCGTCACCGAGCGATATGCAGCCTTCAAACACTTTGCCTCTATGTACTATCATGTTCGAGGGAGTCCTGAAGGTATTCGTGACGACTACCTTGCCTTTCTCACTGGTAATTTCACCGAGGTCGCCGACCTGACCTCCCGTCTCGCCGTATAGAGGAGTCTTGTCCAGTACAACATCAACCTCAGTACCTTTGGTCGCACTTTGCACAACCTCTTCGTCGGACATCAGCCTACAGACCTTTGACCTGGAGCTGCACCTCCGATAGCCAACAAAAGCCGTCTTGCTAGGTGCCATTGTGGCAGCGACTTCCAAACCACCGGTCCCACGCGTGCTGACCCTGGCCTTTTCCCGCTGCCTATCCATTTCAGTTTGGAAACCTTCCCAATCTATGGATAGGCTCTTCTCCTCGGCAATCTCCGCCGTCAACTCTGCAGGAAAGCCATAGGTGTCGTAAAGCCGGAACACTTCTTGCCCTGCTAGCTGCTTACTGCCGCGAGCCAGGGCTTCGCCAATGAGCCTTTCCACAAGGGTAAGGCCGGTATCCAGGGTAGCAGTGAACTTCTCTTCTTCAACTCTGATTACCTCGGCAATCTGGCGCTGATTAGTCACAAGCTCAGGATATACATGACCCATTGTACTGACGGTGACATTAGCCAGTTGATTAAGGAAGGGTTCGCTCAACCCGAGTTTCCTGCCAAAAACCGAAGCGCGCCTCAAGATTCGCCGGAGCACATATCCCCTGCCCTCATTGGAAGGCATTACGCCGTCGGCAATAAGAAAGGCAATACCGCGTGAATGCTCCGCCACGACTCTGACGGCACGGTCGGTGTTCCCGTGCCTACCGTACTCTTTCCCCGATAACCCACAGATGTGGTTCACCAGAGGAAAGAACAAATCCGTTTCATAGGGCGTCGACTTGCCCTGCATAATAGCCAAAGTCCTCTCCAGCCCCATCCCGGTATCAATGTGGGGTTTAGGTACAGTGGTGCGGTGTCCACTCTTCGCTTGATTATACTGGGTGAACACCAGATTCCATATTTCGGAGAACCGACCGCAATCGCAGTTCGGCCTGCAGTCAGCCTTGCCACAACCAAGCTCCGGACCAAAATCATAATGAATTTCGCTGCACGGTCCGCAGGGACCCGAATCGCCAACAGGGCCCCAGAAATTACAGGCTTCGCCAAATCGCAATATTCTTTCCTTAGCTACCTCCACCTGTCGCCAATAGGCAAATGCTTCATCATCGTCAAGGTGGATAGTGACCCACAGCCGCTCCCTCGGCAGTTTCAGATGCTCGGTGACAAACTCCCAGGCCCACGAAATAGTCTCTCTTTTGAAGTAGTCGCCCACGCTGAAATTACCCAGCATTTCAAAGAAGGTCAGGTGACTGCAATCCCCAACCAAATCTATGTCAGTCGTACGAAAACATTTCTGGCAGGAAGCCAGTCTCCGGCTGGGCGGCACCTCCAACCCCAGGTAATACGGCTTGATCTGGACCATGCCGGCGCTGGTCAAGAGCAACGTAGGGTCTCCGCGAGGAACCAACGAAGAGCTAGGTATGATCTTGTGTCCTCTACTTTGAAAGAAACTCAGAAACGCTTGTCTAAGTTCGTCACCGGTCACTTGCCAATCACCTCAATGACTTCTGCCGCTTCCTGGTGGCTTCCAGCCAATTCATTGCGGTCTAGCCGCGTTCCGTCGGAGCTGCAAAACCCTCACGGCCTCTGTCAATCACTTTCCTGATTTTAGAAGGTGCTAGCTTTAATGTCAATCAGTGTGGAAAACAGCACTTGGAAGTTTGTGGCGCATCCTGTATAATACAGCGTTTTTATTAGCTACTGATTGAAGGCATGCTACTAATTCCAAATATACAGGCTACACCTATGTGGAAAGGAGCGCGATATGATTTCATTCAGCCCGACTGAAGAACAGCGAATGATTGTGAGCATGGCAAAACAGTTCGCCAGCGACGAGGTTCGCAAAGTCTACCGGCAGTGCGACGAGACTGGTGAGATACCAAGCAGCCTGATAGATACTGCCTGGAAGATGGGCTTCACCTCCAGCAGTATACCCGAGGAATACGGCGGCCCGGGCGGAGAGCATTCCGCAGTCACTGGTTCACTGATAGCCGAGGAACTGGCTTGGGGCGACCTGTCGGTGGCCATGCATATCCTTTGCCCATCTCTATTTGTACACCCCATCCTGGAAATGGGCACTCAGGCCCAGAAAGACAAATACCTGCCCATGTTTTGTGATGCAACATTCAAGCCGGGTACCGCTGCGCTCATCGAGCCGCGCTTCGGCTTTGACCCTTACTCTCTGTCAACCGTTGCTCAATCTGACAGCAACCAGTATATCCTTAATGGCGGGAAGTGCTACGTACCTCTGGCAGCTGATGCTGACGTCTTTCTTGTCTTTGCAAACACTGGTGGCGCCAGCCAGGGCTTTATCATCGAAAAGGGCACGAAAGGGCTTGAAGTTGGCGAGCGGGAGAAGAACATGGGCATAAAAGGTCTGGCTACGTACGAGGTCAGTCTGAGGAACTGTCGCATTCCCAGGGAGAACCGCCTGGGCGGCACAGAGGGGTGCTATTTCAAGTGCATCATGAATCGCTCCCGAGTAGCTCTGTCAGCAATGGCAGTGGGGGTAGCCAAAGCCGCCCTGGAGTATTCCAGGGACTACGCCAAAGAGCGTGTGGCCTTCGGAGAGCCAATCGCTTCTCGCCAGGCAATCGCCTTTATGCTGGCGGAAATGGCGATTGAAATCGATGCTACCAGACTAATGACCTGGGAGGCTGCCTGGAAACTGGATCGGAAGGAAGACGCCACTAGAGAGGCGTCTCTGGTCAAGGCGTACGCGGATGACATGGTTCTGATGGCGACTGACCGTGCCGTACAGATACTGGGCGGCCATGGCTATGTGCGCGAGCATCCGGTGGAGCTTTGGCTCAGGAATGCCCGTGGCTTTGTCACCTTTGACGGCATGGCTACAGTATAGAAGGAGGTATTGCGCAATGATAGATTTTGAACCGACTCCAGAGCAACAAGAGGCGATGAGGATAGCTCACGACTTTGCCAAGGAGCTATTTCGGCCCGTAGCCCGCTACTATGATGAGCATGAACACGAAAACCCGCAGGAACTCATTGACAGGACGTGGGGAGAAAGAAACAAAGGCACACTGGCGCTCGGTCTAGATGTAACAGCATCCCTGAGAATAGAAGAGCTGTGCTGGGGAGATGCCGGCCTTTTCTTGTGTGTTCCCGGTCCTGGGCTCGGAGGGGCTGCCATCTTTGCCTCGGGCACTAAGGAACAACTGCAACGCTTTCTGGGCGGATTCAATGAAGGAGAACCGAAATGGGGAGCCATGGCGATGACAGAGCCTGGCTGCGGTTCGGACACCTCTGCCATCAGTGCTACTGCTGTTCGAGACGGCGACGAGTGGGTGCTCAATGGTGAGAAGATTTTTGTCACCTGGGGGAAGCGCGCTGCGGAAACGCCTGGTGCACTGGTTGTAGTATGGGCAACTGTAGACAAATCGGCAGGCAGGGCCGGAATGAAATCCTTTGTGGTGCCGGCGGGAACGCCCGGCATGAGAGTCGAGAAACTCGAGAAGAAACTCGGGATCAGGGCCAGCGATACAGCTACTCTGATTTTCGACAATTGCCGTATTCCTTTCCAGAACATACTTGGCAACCCCGAGGTCAAGAAAACAGATAAGGGTGAAACCAAAGGTTTCAAGGGCGCAATGGCGACTTTCGATGCCACACGCCCTATTGTGGCCGCCATGGCCATCGGCGTCGGCCGTGCTGCCCTGGATTTCGTCAAGGAAACACTGGAGAAGGAAGGCATAACGATACGCTATGGCATACCCAAACACAAGCTTACTTCCCTGGAACGCGACGTACTGGAAATGGAAGCAAACTACAAGGCAGCCAGGCTCCTTACCCTGCGAGCTCTCTGGATGATGAGCCAGCTTCAACCTAACAATCTGGAGGCATCAATGGCCAAAGCGAAGGCTGGACTTGCTGTTACCAAGATCACGCAGAAAGCAGTTGAGATTATGGGGCCCCTGGGCTACTCTCGAAAGAACCTCTTAGAGAAGTGGATGCGGGATGCCAAAATAAATGACATCTTTGAAGGAACGGGACAGATCAATATGCTCATCGTGGCCAGAAGAGTTCTCGATTATTCCAGAGACCAGCTAAAATAAGCGAGGACTCGGTTATTTCCCCTTCCTTTTGTAGTCGGGGCACCAGACAGCATTGGGGCGCTCCGGGCGATGACAGGCAGTTCTCCAGTTCCATTGACAGGTGTCACACAGCAAGACATTCATGCCCAGGCTTCTCCGAAGCTTCAGTTTGAGTTTGTCCAGTAAGGTGGGATTGCTTCGCTTGTTCACTTCGTTAGGACTGGCAGCCGGAGCCGGAAATCTTCCTTAAATATCCTTAGACAGCGTAGCGAGAAACTCAGCGTTGTTCTTCGTCTTAGTCAGCCGTTCCAGGATCCTTTGTGTAGCTTCGCCGTGATTAGACGAGTCACTCTCGATCATACTAATCACACGTCTAAGCAACCATACCTGCTTCACGGTGTTCTCATCCAACAGCAGTTCTTCTCTCCTTGTGCCGCTGGGCATGATGTCTATGGCCGGGAAAATCCTTCGCTCAGACAGTTTTCTATCAAGGTGGAGCTCCATGTTACCCGTTCCCTTGAACTCCTCATATATCAGGTCATCCATCCGACTGCCCGTATCCACTAGGCAGGTAGCTATGATGGTAAGACTCCCTCCCTCCTCGATATTCCGCGCCGTGCCGAAAAATCGCTTTGGGGGATGCAAGGCTGTTGAGTCAATACCGCCCGACAAAGTGCGCCCGCTGGGTGGCAGGGCCAGATTATACGCTCTTGTGAGCCTGGTAATGCCGTCGAGAAGTATAACCACGTCTTTGCCCATTTCTACCAGCCTCTTAGCTCTCTCTAATGCAAGTTCAGCCACCCGAGTCTGGCTCTCCACTGGCTCATCAAAAGTAGCAGCGATAACCTCACCCTTAACACACCTCTTCATGTCAGTGACTTCCTCTGGTCTTTCCCCGATAAGGCAGACCATGAGGTAAATGTCGTCGTAGTTGGTCACTGCTGCGTTGGCAATCTTCTGAAGAAGCACAGTCTTCCCTGCCTTGGGGGGCGATACGATTAGACCTCTCTGCCCCCGGCCTATAGGCGCCACCAAATTGATAAGACGAGTGGACAATTCATCCGATGTTGTCTCCAGGTTAATAAGCTTATTGGGGAAAATCGGAGTCAACGAACCGAAATTACGGCGCGTTCTCCCTAACTCAGGGTCAAGCCCATTGATGGCGTCCACTCGAAGTAGACTATAGTATTTTTCGCCTTCCTTGGGAGGTCTGGCCTGGCCACAGACAGCATCTCCGTCTCTCAAGTTGAAACGCCTGATCTGCGAATTTGACACGTAGACATCATTAGAACCACGCCTGAAGGTATCCTGGCGTAGGAAGCCGTAGCCCTCGCTGATGGTCTCGAGAACCCCTGTGATGAAGATACATCCCTGTTGCTCTGCTTCGGCCTGCAATATGCGGTAAACAAGCTCGGGTTTCTTCAAGGTGGTGTACCCGACGATTCCACATTCCTTGGCCATCGCTTCCAGTTCATCACGGTTTTTGCTTTCAAGTTGCGCCATTGTTGACATACTAACCTCTTTCTAAATATCCTTTTTCCAAATATATGCTCTTATGGGGTTTCTACAGCAAGTTCTCTCTTCCCATCACCTTCTTCCAATCGCCCCTGAAGCGCTCAATGCCCATATCCGTTAGAGGGTGCTGTATCATTTGTAACAGCACTTCGTAAGGCACTGTAACAATGTGAGCGCCAATTCTCGCTGCCATCAAGCAGTGTTGAGGATGTCTGATACTGGCAGCGATAACCTGGGTAGGCAATTCATAATAGTCGAGATACTCCACGATATCGCCAACAACGCTCATGCCATTCTCCCCGATGTCATCCAATCTACCGACAAAAGGACTGACAAAAGTCGCACCTGCTCCAGCCCCAAGTATCGCCTGGTTCAAGGTGAAGCACAGAGTGAAGTTGACCTTTATGTTTTCCCTGGCCAGTACCGCGGTGGCCTCTACTCCGTTAAGGCTGGCCGGTATCTTAACCACCACATTGTCTGCCCACCTCGCTATTTCTCTGGCCTCAGCTACCATTCCATTGACATCCTGACCTAACACCTCCGTAGACACTGGGCCAGGAACAATAGCACAGATTTCCTGCACCAATTTCCGATAATCAACTTTGCCTTCTCTGGACACAAGGCTGGGATTAGTAGTCACCCCCGTGACCACTCCCAATCTCACCCCATGGCGAATATGGTCTATGTTAGCAGTATCCAGAAATATCTTCATGCTCTCAATTTAGAGGTAGACTTGTCTGAGCACCTTCAATCAGCGCTTCCTTAGCCGCCCTGATAAACCCTACGAATAACGGGTGAGGTGAATCGGGGCGAGACCTGAACTCAGGGTGAAATTGACAGGCTACCATCCAGGGATGGTCCCTCAGTTCAGCAATTTCAACTAACCGACCGTCGGGTGATAGCCCGGATGGTATAAGACCAGCCTCCTGGAGTGGTTGCCGAAAGTCATTATTGAACTCATAACGGTGGCGATGCCTTTCATAAACGACCCCGGTGCCATAGGCGCGAGCTGCCATGGTCCCCTCCACCAGATGACAGGGATAGGTACCCAGCCTCATCGTTCCTCCCTTTTCCTTCACGGCGTTTTGTTCAGGGAGTAGATCGATAACCGGATAAGCACTATTAGCATCAAACTCAGTGGAATTCACCTTGTCAGTATGAAAGATATGGCGACCGAGTTCAATCACCATAACCTGCATCCCCAGGCACAAACCCAGGTAAGGAACTCGTCTCTCTCGTGCAAATTTGGCAGATTTTATCATGCCTTCAATGCCTCGATACCCAAAGCCCCCAGGAACAATTATGCCCTGAACCTGTCTCAGCTTATCGTCAGTCATGCCATCCATCTGCTCTGAATCCAACCACTCAATCTTCACTCCGCGGTTGTGGGCTAATGCCGCATGGCACAAAGCCTCGCGCACAGAATAGTACGCATCACGCAGCCCCACGTATTTACCCACAAGTCCGATAGTTACAGGCTCCTTGGGAGCCTTCAGCCTCGTCACCATGTCCCACCATTCCCCCAGATTGCTCCTGCCAGCCCTCAATCCCAATCGTCGAACTATGAATTCCCCCAATCCCGCATCTTCAAGAAGTAACGGCACCTCATAGATGGTTTCACTCGTGACCAGGGAGATAACTGCTTCACTATCTACATCGCAGAATAGCGATATCTTCTCCTTTATCCCCCCAGATATTTCCTTGTCGCTACGGCAAAGTATGGCATCCGGCTGAATTCCTATTCTCCTCAACTCGTTAACGCTGTGTTGAGTGGGCTTGGTTTTGAGTTCGTCAGTGGCAGCGATATGCGGTAGGAACGTGACATGAATATACAAAACATTATCTCTGCCTTCGTCTTTCCTCATCTGCCTTATAGCTTCTAGGAACGGTTGCCCTTCAATATCCCCCACCGTGCCGCCAACTTCGACAATAATCACCTCAGCCTGAGATATCTCGGCGACTCTCCATATCCTCCTCTTTATTTCATTGGTTACATGGGGCACCACCTGGATCGTTCCCCCCAGGAAGTCTCCCCGCCTCTCTTGAGCAATCACCGAGGAATACACTTGACCAGAAGTGACGTTAGAAGCCTGTGTCAGCTCCACCCCGATAAATCTCTCATAATGCCCTAGATCCAAGTCAGTCTCGGCACCATCCTGAGTGACAAACACTTCACCGTGCTGAAAAGGGGACATCGTACCCGGGTCAACATTCAAGTAAGGATCAAGCTTCTGCACGGAAACAGATATGCCCCGGCTCTTCAATATCCTACCGATAGAAGCTACAGATATTCCCTTCCCTACAGAACTAACTACGCCGCCAGTAATGAAAATATACTTACTCACTGCTTACTGCAAGAGCACAGAGAAAGCCAAATCCTGTAGATCGATCCAAAAAGGTGGAGCAGACTTGGGTTTCTTTTCATTATAGAGGCCGAGCTTCAAGATTGTCAAGCCAAGTTTACTCAAATGAATGGACACCTCTAGCTACGAATGCAGGCGCAGGTTTCCGGAAACAAAGGCAGCAATGCTATAATAGGCAGGAAAGATGTCTAAGAAATACATTCTGGCTATTGTGGTATCCATAACGTTGATCCTGAGCGTGGGCGCCTGGGCTCTAACCACTTCCTCAGTATTTGACCCAACTTATCCTGATGACTCAATCCAGCAGAACAACCCTAACTGGCAATTCCCATCAGCGGCTGAGTGGGCCACTCCCTTGCCCGATTTCCGGCCGGTTGTCACCAGGGTGATGCCATCCGTGGTCTCCATAACCACGGAGATAGTCATTTCTGGTTTCTTTGGTCAGTATACCAAGAGTGTAGCTGGGTCCGGGATACTAATCGATGATGAAGGGTATATTGCCACCAACAATCATGTGGTTGAGGATGCCCGGAGGATATATGTGGAGTTGGCAGATGGTAGAACCTTCTCCGCCAGCATAGTGGGAACTGACCCGTTGTCTGACCTGGCGGTCATAAAGATAGGTGCTGAGGATGTGCCTCATGCCTATTGGGGCGACTCAAGTTCATTGTCTCTCGGCGAGTGGGTGCTGGCCATTGGAAACGCTCTGGGAGAGGGAGTGATAGTAACTGAGGGAATCGTCAGCCGCGTGAACGTATCCGTGAATGTTGACGGAAATACTCTCTATGGTTTAGTCCAGACCACCGCGGCCATAAATCCTGGAAACAGCGGTGGCCCGCTGGTAAATATGGCTGGCGAGGTTATAGGCATTACCAGCGTCAAGATAGTTGCGTCGGGTGTGGAAGGCATGGGTTTTGCCATAAGCAGCAATGAGGCCAGGCCTATTATCGAAGACCTGATTCGCCATGGTCGGGTGAGCTATCCATGGCTGGGAGTATCATTGTATTCTGTGGACCCTTCCGTTGCTGCGTCAAAGAACCTTTCCGTGGATAGAGGAGCACTTATTGCAGAAGTGGTACCCGGCAGCCCGGCAGATGATGCGGGACTGCAGGTGAACGATGTCATTATTCGGTTCGCCGGCAAGGAAGTCAGCAATGTTGCTGACCTCGTCCGGGCAATCCGCACAAGCGAGGTTGGCGATGAGGTGGGAATAGTCTTCGTCAGAGGTGAAGATACCAGAACAACGTCAGCTACACTGACGGAACGCCCATCTTCCTAGGAAGGATTAACCCTAGGTCCTAAGCTCCAAATTCCAAGCAAGTTCAAATTCCGAATGCTGATCCCTGACTTGGTCGGAAGCAAAACCGTGTTGGTCAGCTGGTTATTGAGTCCTGGCACCGTCCGGTGTTTCGTATTTAGTCCTTGGGATTTGTTTTCCTGATTGCCAAAGAGACCTCGCTATTCGAGATGCGGTGTCTCTCCACATAGGCCTCATCGGGAGGGAGACCGTCAACAAGCTGCCGAGATAGGGTCTCTCGCTGAATGTAATCGGCAAATGCGCTCATCACCTGCCTAATCAGTGGTTCCTTTGTCTCATAGTAGGTGACGATATGGTCTGTAATGTTGAGCTTGGCATTGCGCCGCATATTCTGCAGACAGCGCACAAGCTCTCTGCTTGTTCCCTCGGCAATTAGCTCTGGACTTAGTTCAGTGCTTATGGCCACCCAATGTCTGCCTTCTCCTGCCAGGCTGTAACCTGGCGTTTCCGGAAGAAACCTGTCTCGTTCCTTTGCCCCAACCAGCACCACGAGTTCCTTCACATTGATTTCCTCCATCACTTCAGCAGCCAGTTTCTCCAGAGCCTCCTCTTCCTCCCTGGTATCTACCATGACCACAGCTTCAGCCACTGGCTGGCGTACTTTGATCCCGGCCTTAGCTCGTGCTGCCCTACCCCAGCTGGATACTCTCATGGCTAGCTGGACATCGCAATTCAGCTTGTCGTTGATTCTACCCTCATCCGCTACTGGAAAATCAGTCAGGTGAACGCTTTCTCTGGATCGAGGACTGATGGAACGGCACAAATTCTGATAAAGCTCTTCGGCAATAAACGGCACAAATGGAGCCAGCAATTGGGACAAAGTCATAAGACATTCGTATAACGTGGTATATGCGCCCGATTTATCGGCGTCATTTTCACTCTTCCAGAATCGGCGGCGATTTCTTCTCACATACCAGTTAGACAGATTGTCAACAAATCCCTCGATCCTCCGTGCCGCAGCAGTAAGATTATAGCTATCCATCAACCTGGAAACATCGCTTACAAGCCGATTGAGTTCTGAACTAATCCAGGTGTCCAGCTCTGTGAAACGTATAGGCTCCCCTCTGCCGACCGGCAACGGTTGCGGAACAAAGCAATCGATATTGGCGTAGAGAACAAAAAAGGAATATGTATTCCACAAAGTGAGAAGGAATCCGCGAACCGTTTCCTCAAGCATCTTGATGGAGAACCGATGGTTATCTTCCCCCGGAGTCGAAACGAGCATGTACCACCTAAGAGCATCAGCACCATAACGATTGAGCACAGCCCAGGGTTCGACCACATTGCCTCTTGACTTACTCATCTTCTCCCCACGATCATCCACAACATGTCCTAAGCAGATAACATTTCTAAAGCAAGGACGATCGAAAATCAGAGTAGATATGGCATGCAAGCTATAGAACCAGCCTCTCGTCTGGTCCACAGCCTCACAGATAAAATCTGCAGGGAAATTCCGTTTGAATATGCCGTCATTCTCGAAGGGGTAGTGCCACTGGGCGACAGGCATAGCTCCGGAATCAAACCAGCAATCAATGACCTCGGAAACACGCTGCATCCTGCCATCACACCTGGAACAGCCGAATGTCACCTCATCTACATACGGGCGATGCAAATCCATGGGTGTGGTCAGGCCACTAAGACCTGGCTGCGCCTTCAATTCGTCCACACCCCCTATACACGCACGGTTATCGCAGGAGGAACAGCGCCAAATGTTGAGCGGAGTCCCCCAATATCTCTCTCTGGAAAAAGCCCAATCAACGTTGTTCTCGAGCCAATTACCAAACCGACCGTGCTTAACATAGTCAGGATACCATCTGATTTCATCATTGCCCGAGACGAGCCTATCCTTTACCGCCGTTGTCTTGACATACCAGGCCGGCTTGGCATAATAGAGAAGAGGTGCATCACACCTCCAGCAAAAAGGATAGGTGTGAGTTATCCTTTCCTTGCGGTAGAGCAAGCCACGTGACTTAAGGTCAGCCAGGATAAGAGGGTCAGCATCCTTCACAAACCTGCCAGCAAACGGATAGGTGCCAATGACCTTACCATCCAGATCCACGTGTTGAACGAAGTCGAGGCCATTGTCCTCCCCGGCTCTGAAATCCACTTCGCCGAAAGCTGGTGCAATGTGGACAATGCCTGTGCCTTCCTCTAATGACACGAAGTCGCCGTCAATAACCGGGAAGGACAAATCCCCGTCCTTTGGTTGCACCTCAAGAGCCATAAGCCATGGGCCTGGCCTTCTGTAGTACTCCGCAAACCTCTTTCTCTCTACACTCCACTCGTGTGGGTTGAAAAGCGGTTCGTATCTCACTCCCTCTTGAGGACCTGCAATGTCTGCTCCCCTAACTGTGCCAATCGCGCGGTAGCCCGCAAGTCCTACCCTGTCTGTGAGGGTAGAAGCCATGATAAGGTAGTCATCACTCCCTTCCATTACCGAATACTCAGCATCTGGAGCCACTGCCAAGGCGGTGTTCCCGGGTAGTGTCCAGGGCGTCGTAGTCCAAGCTAGCAAGTATGCAGGCTTAGCTACAAAGCTGCTAGAAAAACGCTCAAGACCTGTCGTCTCTACGGACCATGGCTTGAGTCTAAACTTTATGTAAATCGAAGGATCCTCAGCATCGTCGCGGTAGCCCAGAGATACCTCGTGAGAGCTAAGCGAGGTGCTACATCTGGGGCAATGCGGTGTTACTTTGTAGCCCTGATAGACAAAGCCTTTGTCCCATAGCTGTCTGATTATCCACCAGCAGGATTCAATGTAGCCGTTGTCCAGTGTTATGTAAGGATGATCCAGATCCAACCAGCAGCCCAGGCGCTCGGTCATCGCTTCCCATTCCTTGATGTATTTGAAGACGCTTTGACGACAGTGGTCATTGAACCGAGCCACTCCATAGTCCTCAATCTGAGCCTTACTGGTAAGGCCAAGGGAGCTCTCTACCTCCAACTCAACGGGCAGACCGTGTGTATCCCAGCCCGCCTTCCTCGGCACGTGGTAACCCTTCATCGTCTTGTACCGACAAACAACGTCTTTGTATAGCCGAGAAAGCACATGATGAACCCCTGGTCTGCCGTTAGCCGTAGGAGGACCTTCATAGAAGGTATAGTGTGGTCCTCCTTCCCTCATATCAATGCTCTTGTTGAAGATGCCCTGTTCTTTCCAGAAGCGAAGGATACCTTCCTCCAATCGGCAGAAGTCAATCTTTGGGTTTACCTCTCGAAACATGACTAATCCTGTTTTGGCAAGATAACAACTTTTCTGTCCTCGCCCGCACCTATGCTTTGAGTTGCCACATCCGGATTGTCAGCCAGTGTTAAGTGAACAATGCGACGTTCGTCCGCAGGCATTGGCTCCATAGTTATGGCACGGCGTTTCGACTTCACTTGTTCAGCAAGATACAAAGCCAACTTCTGCAATGAATCACGACGCCGACTCCTGTATCCCTCGACATCGACTGTCAACGGTACCCAGGTTTTTAGTCGCCCAACAACTACCAGCTTAGTAACGTATTCCAACGAAGCCAAGGTCTGGCCCCGCCGGCCGATCAAGATACCCAGATCATCACCCTTGATGTCCAAAGCCAGCGGCAGCTCACCTGAGAGTACGTCAACCCTGCCTTGCACACCCAATAACCTGACTAACGTCTCCAAGATGTCCGTGACCTCTTTTGCTACGTCCTCCTTGGGCGGAGCCGTCGGAGTCACCCGAATTAAAGCCTCTCTGCTCCCTACTCCCAGAATCCCTGACTTTCCTTCCCTGATGACCTCGACCTTGAACTGGTCTCGTTTTAGGCCTAGCTGCGTCTCTGCTTTCTCTATAGCCTGTTCAACTGTAGCAGCTGTGATCTCAATCTCTTCCATGATTCGATTTCCCTTCTCAGAAATTTACTCAGTAAGCAACAGGATTTGGGCATTGCCTCTGTAATGCCAGCTCACTTTCCCTTTACTGGTGCTGTCCGAAACGGCGAACTGATCTTGAGATACCCCCATCCACCAGTGACAAAGTACTGAGTCACAATGCCTATTATGTTAGACACGGCCCAGTAGAGAGCTAGACCGCTGGGGAACATGAAAGTGAGGAAACCAAACATAAGAGGCATCATCAGCAACATCATCCTGCTTGTGGACTCCTGCCTCGGATCAACGGCCGGTGCCTGGGTCATCTTCTGCTGCACCCACATTGTGCCACCAACAATAATGGCTAAGACAATATCACCCGGCTCTCCCAAATCAAGCCACAGGAAGTGGCTGTTCAAAGGAATTGCCTGACTCACCACGTTCCAGGAGTATAGACGTTGAGCCAGATCAAGGAGGTTCTCTGGTGTGGTAGCCAGCGCTTTCATGATAGCTTGATAAAGGGCAATCCAGATAGGAAACTGGACCAGCATAGGCCATAAGCAACCCAGAGGATTCACCCCCGCTTCTCTGTAAAGCTTCATCATCTCCTGCTGAAGCTTCTGCTGATTCCTGCCATATTTCTTCTGCAGCTCCTGGATCTTAGGCTGCATTTCCTGCATAGCTTTGGTGGATTTGAGCTGGCGCTTGGTAAGGGGCCAGGAGACCAGACGAATGATGACGGTAAGAACAATGATCGCCAATCCGAAGCTACCGCCTAGAAGATAGCTCAAGGCAATGAGCACATTAAGTAGCGGGTTACCTATAATCAGATTCCATACTGCCATGGGCTACAACCATCACTTTTCAATCGCCAGGGAAACCGGCCAACCCTCTACTACTTCCCCCTGATCAATATCCACAACATATACAGAGTTATTCTCACCTCGAACATAGACGAGTCCATTGTGGGCAGAGAATGAGCTTCTGACACCAGCGCCAATTGGGATAGTCCTCAACAACACCGCCCGGTCTCCACTCCCGGCAAGCAGATCAAAGACATATACCACCCCCGACTCGTCGATCACTATCAACAACTCACCCAGTAGAACTGGCGACGACACTATTGGCTTTCCAGCATCGAACACCCACAGTTCTGCTCCTGTTTGTGCCTCAATTGCATAGAGTTTGCCATCAAGACACCCAGCATAGACAATGCCTCTATGGACTACAGGAGGTGCCCAGAACCAATTACCAGCTGGTCCTTCCCGGGGAAACTTCCACGCTGGCACATCGCTACCTATTTCTATGGCATTAAGACGGCGGTCAAACGAACCCAAGAATAGTGTCTCTCCGTAGATCACTGGTGAAGAAGCAAAGCCTGCCTCCGACTCAAAAAACCAGTCCAACAACTCGCCTGTTTCAACTGACAGGGCATAGATATTGCCATCAAGCGTGCTGACATAAAGAGTGTCACCTTGAATTACAGGCGACGTCCAAAGCTTGTCAGCCAAGGGCTCGGATTTCCACCTAAGGTCACCATACGTCATATCCAGGGCGTAGACTCTGCCATCCGAGCTGCTAACATACATGGTGCTATTGGCTACAACCAGCCTACCCACAATGGCTCCTATCGAACCAGCGCGAGGGTAAATCCACCTCTCGATACCTCTGGAAATAGTCAGTGCATATACCCGGCCACTATAAGTGCCCACATAGACCAAGTCACCATCCACTATTGGCGTCGTATATACAGGAGCATCAGTAGCGTAATACCACTGTATGTCTTTACTCGACGCATTGATTGCCATCACCCTGCCATCCCTTGAGCCAGCATAGATGATGCCGTCAACAAACGCGGTTCCTGCCCATCCACCTGACACCGCAGCTCTACCCGAGAAACCACAGGAAACCAGAACCAACGACAGAAGAGCAATTGCGATGAGGGACAGCAATTTCGGTTGCTTCATTCTACGATTAAGGCACAGGATCGTAGCCGCCTTGCGAAAAGGGATTACATCTTGCTATCCTCTTCGCTCCTAGCCAGCCACCTCGGGCAAGTCCATATTTCCTGATTGCGTCGAGCGTATACTGTGAGCACGTGGGCTGAAAACGACAAACAGGTGGGAGAATCCTCGACACCGTGCTCTGGTACAATTTGATCGACCACATGGCTAATCTGGTCATCCGTTGCTCTCCAATAAATGTGCCTGACCCAGAAGCCTATTTACTCCCCTTTCCAGCTCATGATAGTCAGTATTGACTGCTGCAGACCGAGCCATGAAGACAATGTCCCATCCTGGCTTCAGCAATTGCCCTCTCATTATTTCCCTCAGCAGCCTCTTTAGGCGATTACGCTGCACAGCTTTGCCTACTTTCTTCGTCACGGAAAAACCGTACCGGCTCAGACCCAGACCATTGGGCATCGCTTTCATCACCAGAAGGCTATTTACCCACGGCTTGCCATGCCGATAAACCAAAGCATATTGCGCTCGGTTATTGAGAAAGCGAAGCTCCTTCACAGGACAGAGTTAAACCGGAGTCAGCCTGTACCGCCCCTTCAGGCGCCTGGCCTTGAGCACACGCCTTCCACCCCGGGTAGCCATTCTGGCGCGAAAACCCAAGCTCCGCCTTCGCGGGATTGTCTTTGGTTGATAAGTTCGCTTTGGCATTGCTCAACCTGTCGAACGCGATAAGCCAACGCCCCCTGTCTTCCAAATATGGCTGGGGGCATGCGGCAACATCGCCAGATACCGGGCCCTCTTTATCGCCTGGGCCAAGCTTCGTTGATGCTTAGCACAGCTTCTGCTCCTTCGCCGCGACACAATCTTTGCCTGACCGGAAATATACCGACACAACGTAGAAGCATCTTTGTAATCGATCTTCAGGTTCCCTTTGCAGAAAGGACAGGATGCCGGCTTCGCGGCGTAATTCCTGCTACTTCTTACTCTGCCAGTATTAGCCAAATCTTCTCACCTCCGTTCTAGTCAAATGGCAAGTCCTCAGGCTCAACCTCCCCCTCCTCAGGAAGAGATGCCGGAACTTGCCTGCCAAGGAAAAGCACACGATCCGCGGTAACTTCCAGGCTGGTACGCGTTTGGCCGTCTTGCCCTTCCCAACTTCGAGCATGCAATCTTCCCTCCACATAGACCTGTCTTCCCTTGCTCAAGTACTGATTGCACTGCTCAGCTTGCTTGCCCCAAACGCTAACTCTAAACCAGTCAGTCTCCTCTCTGCTCTCGCCCCCGGCGGTAGTGTAACGTCGGCTGGTAGCCATACGAAAGGAGGTAACTGCTTTCCCACTAGGGGTGTATCTCATCTCCGGATCAGAACCCAGGTTGCCCACAAGTATTACCTTGCATAGGCCCGCCATATCAATCGCTCACCCTCACCACAAGATACCGTATGACATCGCCCCAAGAACCAATTTCCTTTTCAAGCTCCTTGACCGATTTGGGCATTAGCTTGAAGCGAGCCAAAACATAGTCAGCTTCCATGAATCTCTTTACAGGATAAGCCAGCTTTCTCCTTCCCCACTTTTTTACCTCCTCTACTGTCCCACCTCGTCCATTAATAGACTGAGTCACATTGTCCACAATTCTGGACACTCCTTCTTCATCCACTTCGGGACTAACCATGGCTACTAGTTCATAATCGTGCATGCCCAGAATTGTATACCACAGAGAACAAAATGGCAACAATGCCTGTGTCCTGCTTACCTGAAATATCAATCAGATAGAATGACATGTGAGGCCAGTGATATAATTCCACCCATGAGACTGTCCGAATTAGGCGAATTCGGCCTAATTGACCTCATATCCACTATCAGCGCTAGATATGAACATTCTGGTGACGCTCCGTGGCAAGAAGTCATAGTGGGCATCGGTGACGATGCCGCTGCTTGGCAGGGTGATAATCGCGTCCAACTAGCTACTACGGACACTTTGGTTCAAGATGTGCATTTCAACTTGGGCACGATTCGCTGGGAAGAACTCGGGTGGAAAGCATTGGCTGTAAACCTGAGTGACATAGCTGCCATGGGCGGTATTCCCAAGTACGCTTTGCTTTCTCTGGCATTACCTGCCAACCTAGAAGTTGAAAACATCTCCAAGTTCATTCACAGTATGATGCAGACTGCCACGCAATTTGGAGTCGCTCTGGTCGGAGGTAACGTTGCTGCGGCTCCTAATGTAGTTATCACGGTGGTAATCTTAGGACATACCAAAGGCGCGGTCATGCTTCGAAGGTCGACAGCCTTTCCCGGCCAGCAGGTAGCAGTCACAGGACACGTTGGGTCATCGGCAGCTGGCCTGGAAATGGTCAAGGGAAAAACCATCTCAGGTTCCAAAGCAGGCAACCTTCTGAGACGAGCTCACTTCAAGCCGATGCCCAGAGTGCAAGAGGGACAGGTCCTGGTCGAACAAGGAGTTACCACAGCTATAGACATCAGCGATGGTCTTGTTGCTGATCTCGACCATCTGTGCCAATCAAGCAGGGTCGGTGCTAAGATATACGTGGAAAAGTTGCCGGTGCATCCTCTGGTCATGGCGAATTTCCCTAACTATCAAGAGCTGGCGCTATATGGCGGAGAGGATTATGAGCTTCTTTTCGCTGCTGATGAGGCCACCATTGAGCGGGCTAAGCAAGCCTTGAATTGCCCCGTAACCGTAATCGGCAACATAACAGGGGAAAGATCGCTTACTCGAGTGACCATAGTAGATGACAAGGGAAATGCCATACGCCAAACGAAAGGGGGCTGGGATCATTTCAAGAGTGGAATCCCTCAGAGTAGACTCACGCAGCCCTGAGCAGACTCAGCTCCTGGGAAGCTACCTGGGGCACCTGGCTCAGAAATCTGACATATTCCTTCTCGTAGGTAAGCTGGGAACCGGCAAGACCTGTCTGGTTCAGGGCATCGCACGCGGTCTCGGGGTCGAAGAACATGCATTCAGTCCGTCTTTTGTTATCCTCAGAGAGTATCATGGCCGACTTCCCTTGTACCACTTTGATTTTTACCGCCTGGATCACATGGAGGAGATTACCGATCTGGGGTTCGAGACATACTGTGGCGGCGATGGAGTCTGTGTGGTCGAATGGGCAGAGAAAGCACTGAGGATATTGCCCAGGGATAATTTGCTCATTACTATACACTATGTGTCTGCCTCCCCGACAGAACGATCCATTAGTCTAAAACCTAGCGGTCGACGCTACTACGAATTGATGAAAGAACTCAAATCTACCTTCCGCAAATAGACTTCTAATATGGAATTAGCTATAGATACATCATCCAATTTCGTCACTATTGCCTTGTCTCATGAAGGTGAGGCGATGGCATTGCTAGCTTGGCAGACGAGACAGAACCACACCACAGAACTGCTGCCAAATCTGGTCAGTTTGTTACAGCAAACCAAGGTCGAGCTAAGGTCTATAGACGCCATAATCGTAGCTAGAGGTCCAGGCAGTTTCAGCGGACTCCGAGTGGGCATTAGCACCGCTAAAGGGCTAGCGTCCGTCTTGGGTATCCCTTTGCTTGGTGTGAACACACTCGAAGCTGAGGCTTATCCATTTGCCTTCACCCAACTACCATTGCGTCCCGTACACAGGTCTGGCCGTGAGGAAATGGCAACTGCGCTTTACCGACAAAGAGATAACGACTGGCAATGCCTTGAGGCGGAAAACATCACCACACTTACCACCATCTGCCGTCGAACCAGGCAAAGAACGCTTTTTTGTGGCGAGATTCCTTCCGATATACTACGGAAACTGCAGCAGAACTTGGGCAGACGAGCTATAATTCCACAAAGTGCTGGCGTCTTTCGAGCTATTTCCTTGGTCACACTGGGGTGGCAGAAATTAAGCAAAGGCCAACGAGATGACCCCATCACCCTACAACCGCTATACCTACGTCCTCCTCATATAACCAAGCCCAGAGAAAGAACGCCCTTTCTGTCACGCGGGTTGGAACAGGATAAGCAAAGACATGGAAAACCCCAAAATAGACATTGAATATACCGCAAAGTTCTGTTTTGCTTGTAGCCAGGAGAACCCCATAGGACTGAAGCTCAGACCTGCCTACGATGGAGAGAAAGTCACGGCAGAGTTTGTCCCCGGGAAATTCCATCAAGGTTGGGGAAACGTGGTTCACGGGGGTATTCTTTACACACTTCTCGACGAGGTGACTGCATATGCCATGCTGTGTAACGGCATTGAACTTGGTGTCACTGCCAAGAGTGAGATAAGGTTCAAACGGGCAGCACCTGTTAACGAACCTATCCAAGCCTCTGCCTGGGTTACCAAACTAACAAAGCGGCTCGTTGAGACCCAGGGAGTGCTTGCTCTCAAGGACAATACGGTCATAGCCGATGGCAACTTCCTGTTCTACGTTCTGAGGCGGTCACAGAAGGCAGTTCTGTGGGACATGGATGGAGTTATTTCAGATTCGTATCCTTTCCACTTCGCTGCCTGGGACGAGATATTTGCCAAACGAGGCATTAAATTCCCCAAAGAGAGCTTCACCAGTCTTTTCGGCACCAGGAATGACTATATAGTCACGAAAGTTATGGGCCCAACAATCGCCCCAAGTGACGTGCAATTCATAGTGGCACAGAAAGAGGAAAGCTTTCGGCGTAGGGCAACCGGGAATATTCATCCGTTTCCTGGAGCAGTCAAACTACTGAATTCTCTGAAGAAAGGGAATTTCAAACTAGGTCTGGCTTCTTCGGCTCCTAGGGAGAATATCGACCTGGCCCTCAGCGAACTCAATTTGGCAGGGGTTTTTGATTGTATTGTATCCGGCCAAGAAGTATCGGAAAGCAAACCAAGCCCTCAGATATATCTTCTCGCCGCCAGAAAACTAGAAGCACTGCCAAACGATTGTGTGGTAATTGAAGATTCCCCGCTGGGAGTCAAAGCAGCCAAGACAGCGGGGATGAAGTGTCTAGGCATAACCAATACCCACCCCACAGAAAAGCTTGGGGAGGCAGACATGGTGGTTGATTCTTTGGAAAACATGGATCTGATCACCCTGCTAATGAGAGTGTAGATTTGTGCAGGCCAGTCAAGGAAAGAAGGTCAGACAAAGACAAAAGGGAAGGAGATTGAATTCATGGAAAAAAGTCTAGTTCTTATCAAGCCAGACGCGGTACAACGTGCATTGGCCGGCGAAATCATTGCTCGCCTGGAAAGGAAGGGGCTCAAAATCGTAGCTATGAAAATGCTGCATATGGATAGAAGCTTGGCCCAGCGTCACTATGCCATCCACAAGGGGAAAGCCTTCTTCAACGATTTAGTGGAGTTCATTACTTCCGGACCTCTCATTGCCATCGTCTTGCAGGGCAAGAATGCCGTAGAAGTGATACGACAGATGATGGGAGAGACCGATCCTGCCAAAGCCTCCAGTGGCACCATAAGGGGAGACTTTGGCATTGACATCAGTCATAATTTGATACACGGCTCTGATTCAGTCGAGAATGCTTCGAAAGAGATAGGCTTATTCTTCTCAGCGGATGAAATTCTCGATTATGAACGAGAGTTGGACACATGGATCTACTGAATCCTCACCACAGGGATCGCCTTGCTCCATAGTTTGTCAAGCTGATAGTAATCCCGTTCCAGTGGACCGAATATATGGACAATAACCGAACCAAAATCACCTAACATCCAACCCGAGTCAGGCGTTCCCTCATTGTGATGAGGCACGACTCCTTTGGTTCTCAATACCTCCCCAATCCCCCGCCAGATGGCTTCGATATGCCGCTTGGTATCACCAGTGCAGATAACAAAATAGTCGGCGAACGAGCACAAAGCTCTCACGTCCAGCATAGCAATATCCTTTGCCTGCTTCTCGGACGCCAGCTCGGCAGCCAAGCGTGCTATATCATCCGCTTCCAGAAAGGCACTAACCTCCTGACGTAAATTATAGCACCTGCGCCAGCATTTGACCAATCACTGCTTCCTGATGTATATTTCCAGGAATTTGAAAACGACATACCAAATACCGACTCTCTTCCGCAAAACTGGTCCGTTTGGGAGTGTCAGAGTGAGGTTTTTGAGCTTCCAATATATCTGCTATAATTGAAGCGGGGACAAAGATATGCAAACAAAGTGGTGGCGTAGCGGTTTTTTCTACCTCCTGCTTCTTGTCGTGGTGGGGGCTCTCATACTTGCCCGTGTTATGTCCGTAGAGGGACCTCAGAAGGTAGACTTATCTAGCTTCACCACCACAGCCAGGCAAGGCGCAATCGACACCATCAAGCAAAGGGGCGCTATGATCGAGGGCCTCAAAGACAATAAGGTCACGATCACAACCTATTTTGACGGCACTACCTATGAGCTAGTCAAGTTCCTCCAAGATGAAGGTGTCCTTCTGGGAACAGAGGGCGAGGCAATAAACTTTGTCGTCGAACCTAGTGGTCTCGATTGGGGAACTATAGGACTTACGGTCATTCTACCGATCGTGTTGCTCGGAGCCTTGTTCTACTTTTTGTTCTTCCGGGCCGCCCGTGGCGCTGGCACGCAAGCCTTCAATTTCAGCAAAAGCCGTGCCCGACTAACTCTCGAGAAGAGGCCTGATATAACTTTCGCCGATGTCGCCGGGGCAGAGGAGGCTAAAGAAGAGGTTCAGGAAGTGGTGGAATTCCTCAAGTCCCCCCAAAAATTCCAAGCGCTGGGGGGACGCATACCTCGAGGAGTTCTCCTGGTAGGACCTCCAGGAACAGGTAAAACGTTACTCGCCAAAGCTATAGCTGGAGAAGCCAGGGTACCGTTTTACTCTATTAGCGGCAGCGAGTTTGTGGAGATGTTTGTGGGCGTTGGTGCCGCCAGAGTCAGAGACCTGTTCGACCAGGCCAAGCGTAATGCACCGTGCCTTATCTTCATTGACGAAATCGATGCCGTAGGCCGGCATCGCGGTGCCGGCTTAGGCGGTGGGCATGATGAAAGAGAGCAGACCCTCAATCAAATCCTGGCCGAGATGGATGGCTTCGATACCAATGCCAACGTCATAGTCATGGCTGCCACGAATCGCCCCGATATACTTGATCCAGCCCTCCTCCGCCCTGGTCGCTTCGACCGACACGTCGTTATTGACCTGCCTGACATAAAAGGACGTAAGGCCATTCTGGAGGTACACGCCAAGGGTAAGCCACTAGCCAAAGATGTCAACCTCGAAACATTAGCTAAGGAAACTCCGGGGTTCAGTGGCGCTGATCTTGCTAACATAATCAATGAAGCAGCGATCCTGGCTGCGCGACGGAACCGTAAGGACATCACATCAAGGGAGCTTGAGGAAGCTGCCGACCGTGTTCTGGCGGGGCCGGAGAAGAAGAGCCGTGTAATAAGCCCCAAGGAGAGAGAGATAATCGCCTACCACGAAAGCGGCCACGCCCTGACTGCGAGAATGCTGCCTAATGCTGACCCTGTACATAAGATCTCTATTGTCGCTCGAGGCATACTAGGCGGCTGGACACGCTTCCTCCCCACTGAAGACCGCCATTTATGGACGAAATCTCAATTCGATGACAGACTGGCAGTGAGCTTGGGTGGACGCGTTGCCGAGGAGATCACTTTCGGTGAGACTACTACCGGCGCCCAAAACGACTTGGAACAAGCGACTAAGCTCGCCAGAAGAATGGTCACTGAATACGGTATGAGCGAAAGACTGGGGCCGCGTACCTTTGGTCAGAGACAAGAGCTTGTCTTTCTGGGTCGTGAGATCAGTGAACAGAGGGACTACAGCGATAAGATAGCCCAGGAAATTGACGAAGAAGTGCACAGTATTATCCAGCGAGCCTACAATATTGCGAAGAGAGTTCTGACTGCAAACAAAGAGAAGTTGAACCAACTAGCCCAAGAACTGATGACCCACGAGACTCTGGACGAACCAGAGCTTGATAGGATATTTGAAGGCTTAGCGCCGCAACCAACCCAGAGCTAAGTCATCAGATACAAGCCAACTCAAGATTCGGTTTCTCAATCTCATTTCGACAAGTCAAGGCGACTGCTCTCCTTCGCCACAATATCCTCATCCAGCTTAACAAATAGCGCTTGAGGCGGCTGCAGTCTCTGCCCCGGACGCAAAACCTGTACTCTCCAACCCTGCTCCTCAACACTACCATCGAAGCCAAGTAGAAAATGAAGCTTCTGGGAACTGAACGGCAGGAAAGGACAGAAAACAGTTTTCAGTGCTGTCAGCACAGACAGGACAGTATAGACGCACCTTGCAGAGGCCTCGGGTTGTGCCTTGATCGACTTCCAAGGAGCCTGTTCATCGAGATAACGATTAGCCTCTTGAGCTAAAGACATGGCCTCCCTGACCGGCTCCTTGAACTCACAACGACAAAGCATTTCGTCCACAGCATCCAAAGTAGCTTGAGCCTTGTGAATCAAGCCATGACTGCGCTCATCGAGGTCACCAGGTGAGGGGACAGTTCCGTTGAAATTGCGAAAGGCAAAGTTTAACACGCGATGAGCTAGATTGCCGTAGGTCGCTACTAGCTCATTGTTATTGCGACGCAGGAACTCATGCCAGGAAAAGTCACTGTCACCGTTTTCCGGCATGTTTGCAGCCAAAGCATATCTTAGAGGGTCCGGCTCATACCGCTCCAGGTAATCATGTAGCCAAATTGCACGACCGCGACTGGTTGAGAGCTTCCTGCCCTCTATCGTCAGAAATTCATTAGCCGGAACATCGTAAGGAAGATTAAGACCGCCGTAACCCATCAGCATCGCCGGCCAGCTCAGACAATGGAAGAACATGTTATCCTTACCAAGGAAATAAAAGCTCTTGGCATCTTCTTCCCAAAAAGCTCGCCATGCGGTATCATCTCCCCGCAGTTTAGCCCATTCCTTGCTCGCCGACAGGTAACCTATCACGTTTTCGAACCACACATATAGCCGTTTGCGTTCAAAGCCTGGCTGCGGCACAGTAACTCCCCAGTCCAGATCGCGCGTGATTGCTCTATCCCTTAGTCCGTCGTTTAAAAACTTCCATGCACCCCCGAGTACACTGCGTCGCCAGTGAGTCTGCTGCTTTATCCAGCTAGCCAGCCTGTCCTGAAAAGATGAAAGACGGAAAAAGAAATGTTCTGAAGACTCGAACCGAGGTGCAGTAGAACAGAGCCGACAGCGAAGCTCCTTGAGCTCGGATGGATTCAAGGGCTTGCCGCACTCATCACATTCGTCACCTCTCGCCCGAGCGAAGGCACAGTAGGGGCAAATACCCTCCACATAGCGATCCGGCAGGAAGCGCTGGCATCTAGGACAATAGGCCTGCAGCATTGTGTCCTTGTAGATGTAGCCCTTGCCAAGCAAGGTCAAAAACATGTCATGGGCAACCAGGGTATGATTGGCAGTGTCTGTCGTGGTAAACAAATCGAATGAGATGCCCAGTCGTTCCCAGCACGCGACGAACTGATTGTGGTACTTGGCCGCCACTTCCTGTGGCGAGACGGATTCCTGTTCAGCCCGGATCGTAACTGGAGTCCCATGCTGATCGCTGCCCGAAACCATTAGAACGTCGTTACCCTTAAGACGGTGATAACGCGCAAAAATGTCGGCAGGCAGATAAGCACCAGCGATATGACCCAGATGCAGGGGGCCATTAGCATAGGGCCAGGCAACGCCGATGAAAATACGCTCGCTCATAATATCCTCAAACACGCTACCATATTGCGAATCCTCAATTCACCCATGCTATGCCTTGGCAGCAGCAATTTCAGATTATGACCTTCGAAGTCTACTCATTCGGGAGAAAACTCGCTATTTGCTTTCCCTTCTCTGTGCTATACGAGACATAGCCGCGATCGCGACAGCAATCAATACAAAGACGCTGTTTTTCATCTCCTGCCTCTCCCTCCATCACAAGATAACGCTCCCCATATTTGATCTGATGATGACAACCATCACATTCCACTTTTCCTATAGCAATACAACCACGGCGCATTTCAGCTCCTTTCCTGCAGTTTTATCCAAGCTCGAGTCTTGCCTTCAATAACCAGACTAAACTCTCCTCTCGGTTCTACGAAATGCTCCCTAGCCTGGCTCACTTTACCACGGAAAATCTCTTCGTGCATCTTGGTAAGCTCACGGCATACAGATAGCCTTCTATCTCCCAGAATTTCCTCAATATCACTCAATGCCTCCCTGAAGCGATGGGGTGTCTCAAAAGCCACTATGGTTCTGGGCTGATCGACTATTGAACTGAGCAGACGCTGCCTTTGGCCCTGCCGGCGGGGCAAGAACCCAACGTAGAGAAACTGGTCGGTCGGCAATCCGGAAACCACTAGCGCGGTAATCACCGCTGAAGCGCCGGGGATCGCTACCACAGAAATCCCCCGTCCAATGGCGCCAATGACAAGCTCATAACCGGGGTCACTGAGCCCAGGCATGCCAGCTTCCGAAACTAAAGCCAGATCTTCTTTCTCCAGATACTCCAGTAGATAGTCGTGCTTAGCTCTTCCGCTATGTTCGTGATAACTAGTCAACGGCGTTCCTATATCATAGGCACTAAGCAAGCGACGCGTTTTGCGGGTATCCTCAGCAGCAATAAGCTTCACCTCCCGCAAAAGGCGTAAGGCACGCAGTGAAATGTCCTCCAGATTACCAATAGGAGTAGCAATAACATAAAGAACTGGCATGACCCAGAATTATACTCAATAGCTGTAATTTTATCTACCAGTTTTCTTGACTTTGGAGCCCCGTGCTTGTATAGTTTGTGGCAATCTTCATCAAGATAAAGAAAATGCCTCACTTCAGATTCAAGGAAATCGAGCGCACTTACGGATTTGACGAAGTTGCACTCGTCCCCGGAGATGTAACCATCAATCCTGACCAGACCAACATAGACTTTACGTTAAGAGACTACACCTTCTCCATCCCCATTCTGGCCTCAGCTATGGATGCCATTGTTGACCCTGCCTTTGCTATTCAATTTAGCAAGCTTGGCGGGCTAGCCGTCCTAAATCTGGAAGGTGTACAGACCAGATATGAAAGACCAAATGAAGTCCTGGCCCAGATTGCTAAAACTCCCGAAAGAGAAGTTACCCCCCTTCTTCAAAGAATCTACTCTGAGCCTATCAAGGAGCAGCTTATCAGCCAGTGTATTGGAGCGATAAAACAGGCCGGTGCAATCTGTGCAGTATCTGTAACTCCAGCCAGTACTAAACGGCTGGCTCCTATAGCTAAGGATGCTGGCATGGATATACTGGTCGTACAATCTACCGTTACCACAGCAAGGCACGTCTCCAAAAGCTACCGGGGACTTATCCTACCAGAGCTGTGCCAGCAGATGTCCTTGCCTGTCATAGTGGGCAATTGCTGTAGCTATAGCGCCGCATTGGACCTAATGAGAACAGGAATCGACGGCATCCTCGTTGGCGTAGGGCCTGGGGCTGCTTGTACTACCCGGGAGGTCATCGGTGTTGGAGTTCCGCAGATAACTGCTACTCTGCATTGTGCTGCTGCAAGAGAAACGTATCTCAAAGAAAGCGGTAAATACGTAGCGATCATAACAGACGGAGGGATTCGCACTGGTGGCGACTTGTGCAAAGCATTCGCGGCCGGTGCTGATGCTGTGATGATTGGCTCACCATTAGCTCAGGCGACAGAGGCGCCCGGAAAAGGCTATCACTGGGGCATGTCTCATTCTCATCCGGCACTGCCGAGAGGAACACGTGTTAGAGTTGGCACTACGGCCTCACTGGAGCAGATTCTCTTCGGTCCTACTTCTGTCACTAACGGCACTCAAAACCTGATCGGTGCCCTGCGCACCGGGATGGGAGTGTGTAGCGCTCGGACCATCAGAGAAATGCACAGAGTCAAGATGATTATCGCCCCATCCATCAAGACTGAAGGGAAATACTTTCAGGCAACCCAGAACGTTCCTTGAGTCTATAGAAGCGCTGACAGGCAAAACCAGACACCAAAGCCAGCCAGCATCGAGGCACAGACACCAAAAACAATCTTCCGTACCCTCTGTGTCCACCATCGCCTCGACCCGAATGTGCCTACGGAAAGAAACTCACTCCAGGCCAAATCACACGGCAAATGCACTAGAGTAAGCAAAATGACACCGGCCAGCCCAAACTTAGCGGCACGTGTTACCAAAGCCACACCAACAGTCGCCCACCATATGTAGAAAGCCGGGTTAGTTCCCGTAATTACGATGCCCGTTACGAACGAGCCAGCCGGCAGACCGCCCGCCACACTGGACGCATCACCAGTAGCTCGCAACATCCGGAGACCCAAGTAGATCAGCATCGAACCACCGACAAGATATATGCCCATTTCTACGTGTGGAGAGCCGATGAAACGCCAGAATCCGAGATAGATTACAGCTATGACCGGTATCTCGACAACAGCGTGCCCTGCGGCGATCCAAGCACCAGCGTGCTTGCAGCCATAACCTTTGACTATGGTGGCCGCGGTCATCGGTCCGGGTAGCATAACGCCAGTAACAGAGATTCCCGCTGCTGATAATAGAAACAGGCTTAGACTCGTCTCCATGACTCATGTCCGACGGAGCCGGTCTCAGGCAAAATCCCTTCTTGTTCCTCATCCTCCTCTCCAGCTAAACCCTCACCATAATGAGGGAGTACCACACCAGCCTTGGCGCGGCGACCTCTGACTCCTCTGGGCAGTTCACTAATCATCTTCCTTAGCCCACTCAATGCCTCAGCCGACTGCGTTGCGGGCGTAACTACGCCATCTACGCCAGCTTGCCACAGACTTATCAACACAGCCTTGGTGACAACAGAAGGCACGGCCATAATGACCGGCTTCTCTAGGAGCTCGACGAACCTTCGACAAACAAGCAGATGCTCCACAGCAACACAAGAGTCGCCGCCCCTACCACTGATAAACACACCATCCAATTCAAGGCTGTTAGCAGCTCTTACAAGGCCTTGGTCTAATGAAGGGTCTATCATCAGAGTTTTGCCCACTTCTTTGTGCAAGACTGCCGCAGCTGCCTTGATATCAAAGACCACAAAGTCACACCCTGCGCTCGTTAGCTCATCTATTTTCTCTTCGTTCACACCGTTCACAAATACCCCCACGGGAACACTGCCTGCAGCCTCCACAATTTGCCTCACAACCTTGGAGTTTGTGCCCTCGCTCGATATGAACGCGGCATCAGCATTGACATCAGCCATGACCCTAGCTTCCTTAACCTGTGCCCCGGACAGTTCCACGACAACCAACATCACAGGGCCCCTTGCTTCAGAGATGGACGGATGAAAACCGATGGGCGTGGTTCCATACTTAGAGAGGCTCCGCAATCTATCTGCAAACTTGCTCATATCACCTCCAAACTGACCTCGACATAGACCTATCCTGAGTTCAGACAGCCTTCTCGGGAAATCTGCAACAGAGTCTCGAGATAGCTCAGCCAGCGGTCGGATTCGAACCGACGACCGACGGTTTACGAAACCGCTGCTCTACCCCTGAGCTACGCTGGCATAGAAAGCAAATTTTAGCCCTTACGCAAACTCGTGTCCACTTTTCGTTTCGCGCCGGACACTCTTCGACTCAGCACCACCTAGTGGTTAAGAATAGGTTAAGCCCCGGACCCCTTACTTCTGGCCAGCAGAAACAATCTGGACATCTGTCGCCAAACAAAACCAGACAAAGAACCTAGCGCTGTTGTTTACCGAGCAGTCACTGGATCAACAAACGAGCACTCACCAGCCTTGGGCGTTACTTGGACGCCTCCCTTGCTTCGGGGCCAAATCACATACTCTGGTGCCCACTCTTCTTCCTGCCGAGAATCACCCTAACCACCACCAGACCCAATGAACCCGACAACAGAAGAATCCTTCTGTCATCAGGCATAGGCGTCCAGAATTGCTCCTGCAAACCGCTCATCAACTCACTCCGACTCACGTCAGGAATCTGAAATTCCCTTGCGCCCGTCTCGGGATCAAAGCGAAAGAACACGACCTCGGCATTCTCCACCGGAGTCTCCTCCTTGCTTTCGTAGTATACCCAGATGTGCATAGGAGATGAGCGGATTTGATAGGAAATGTTTTTTGCTTCCAGAACGGAAGCCAAGACCAGAGCTCGTCCTTTGCAATCCCCACCTCCCCGCTGCACTACCTGTTTGACGGTTGGACAATACCAGGGCATTCCATAAAGCTCCCAATCACGGTGATAGGGTACTCTGGCCAAGATTGCTCTCTCAATCTCTGCAGGTTCAGAGGGCAGATCATCTAGCATGTATTCAACAGCGCTGGGATCAGCATCAAAATTGAGAATCCTGTGAATACTGATGACTATGTTCGCCGGATTCGGATACAGCACAAGAACAATCCACAGTATCAATATGAGAGGAAAATACCTCAGGAATATTCTCGTTGCCATTCTCGGACCCTCAGAAATGATGCCCGATGAAGTCCCGATCGTCTAACTCGCGGCTCGGGATTGCCCAACGGGCTCCACATCATCTCCTTTTTCGTCTCTCCTTTTCTATGTTCTGCAGAGTCTCCTCGTCGAGGCCAAAGTGGTGGGCTATTTCGTGACGCACTACTTCCCCTATCATTGCTCCAATGTCATCGCGAGAGCGGCATTGACCCTCTATAGGCTTTTGGAAGATGCTTATCTTGTCAGGCAGAACCAGCCCATACCCCCGGCCTCGCCTGGTTTGGGGCACACCTTGATAGAGGCCAAGTAATTGAGTGCGACGACCGTGTCTGGCCTGTCTCAGTTGCGATGATGTCGGCCAGTCTTCTACCACAATGTCAACATTTTCCAGCCTGCGGCGGAACTCCGGTGGCAACTCCCCGATTGCCCTCTCAACCAACGCTACGAACTCTTCTCGCTGCATACCTATCAACCAAGGACACCACTAGCAAGTTGGACACATACGGTTCCATCTTACCACCTGAGACAGCTAATACACAACCTGCTAACGACAGACGGTATCACTAGAGCCGAGCTTCCTTGACGAAGCACGGGAATTAGAGTAGGCTATAAGCTTAAATCCAGAAAGGAGAGCTGTTTAATTGCAGTGCCGCGGCATCAGAGGGGCCATCACTGTCCCAGCAAATACCAAGACAGGCATCCTGAGAGCAGCGAAGAAGTTGCTTGCGGAAATGTCAAAGGCCAACAGAGTTGAAAGCAAGGACATCGTTGCTATCTTCTTTACTACCACGCCAGACCTGAATGCTGAGTTTCCGGCAGCGGCAACACGTGAGTTAGGATGGCCAGCCAACCTGGCTTTGCTTTGCGGACATGAAATGAATGTTCCTGGTGCTCTCTCACGTTGTCTGAGGGTACTGATGCTTGTAAACACCGACAGAAACCTCGATGAAATCACACACGTCTACTTAGGAGAAGCGAAGAGGCTGAAGAGTATGCCGTCACCAGCAACTGGAGGCAGAACATGATTGTAGTCATGAAGACTGGCGCCAGCCAGGATGCAATTGCCAGGGTCATAAAACGAATTGAAGACTTTGGTCTGAAGGCACACATATCAGAAGGCCTTGACCATATCGTCATCGGCGTGATTGGTAAGGTCTTCACGGAGCTTCGTGACGCATTGGAGTTGCTTCCTGGCGTTGAACAAGTCCTGCTCGTAAGCAAGCCCTACAAGCTCGCCAGTCGCGAGTTCCACCCCCAGGATACCATAGTGGAAGTCAAGGGCGTTCCCATCGGCGGGAATGAAATAGTCGTCATGGCCGGACCTTGTGCTATAGAAAGCGAGGAGCAGCTTCTGGCCACCGCGCAAGCAGTCAAAGCAGCCGGTGCTACCGTGCTGCGCGGGGGGGCCTTCAAACCACGCACCTCACCCTATGACTTTCGAGGCCTGGGAGAGGCTGGCCTGAGAATACTGGCAGCAGTCGGGAAGGAAAACAAGATGCCCGTCATCACCGAGGTTATGTCGCCAGACCAAGTTGACATGGTAGCCAAATATGCCGATATACTCCAGATTGGAGCCAGAAACATGCAGAATTTCATCTTGCTCGACGAGGTGGGGAAAACAAAGAAGCCGGTTTTGCTGAAACGTGGTCTGTCCTCTACCGTTCAAGAATGGCTACTGGCCGCTGAATATATACTGGCTCAAAACAATGAGCAGGTTATTCTTTGTGAACGAGGTATCAGGACATTCGAGACCTATACTCGAAACACACTGGACATTAGTGCTATACCCATTATCGAGAGGGCTAGCCATTTGCCTATTATCGTCGACCCCAGCCATGCCACAGGGAAATGGTACCTGGTTCCTCCCATAACATTGGCAGCAGTAGCTGCCGGAGCCGATGGGCTTCTCATAGAAGTCCATCCTAATCCTGACCTGGCGCTTGCCGATGGTCCTCAATCACTTAACTTTGATAGCTTTCGCCTCTTGATGTCCCAGCTATCGCCCATTGCTGAAGCCCGGAATAGAAAGCTAGCCACTCCAGGCGCAAAGAGCAATCTCTGAGATCATGGAAATCGAGCAAGAGCTAGCGGCGATAACGCCAAAGGGTAAAACACTCCTCACCTTGGGCGTGTTTGATGGTGTCCATGCCGGGCATCGATACCTCCTGGAAAGACTGAAGCAGCAGGCTGCGCACAGTAGACTGCTCAGCGGAGTAATCACTTTCAACCCTCATCCCCAATCGGTACTACATCCCCATGACCAACTGCCCTCGCTTAGCGACCTGGATGACAGGATCAAGGCTCTTCAGCAGTTGGGCATAGACATAGTCGCGGTGCTGTCTTTCACACCCCAAGTAGCCCGACTGGCTGCCCGGGACTTCATGCAATTGCTGAAGAAACACCTTGACATGCAGGGCATTGTGGTAGGGCCTGACTTCGTTCTAGGACGAGGCGGGGAAGGCAGCATCAACCTGCTCAGGACTCTGGGACGCGAAATGAATTTCAGCGTGGATGTCGTCGTGCCCTATACAATCGATGGCGAAGTTGTCAGCAGCACTCTCATCCGCAAAGCACTAGCCCAAGGGGATATGGGAAAAGTTCAAAAGTTGATGGGACGCCACTTCTATGTGAGAGGCAAGGTCATTACTTCCGACAAACGCGGCCGAGACTTGGGATTCCCTACAGCTAATCTCGACATCAAACTGCACCAAGCATTGCCAGACAGTGGAGTCTACGCTACGATCACTCAGGTAGATGGCGCCAAGTTCTTATCAGCTACTAATATTGGCGTCCGACCTACATTTGGAGACGGGCAGAGAATCATGGAGACGCACCTTCTAGACTATGAAGGCGATCTATATGGCAAAGAGATACAAGTGCAATTCGTGCAAAGACTAAGGGGAGAGAAACGCTTTGCATCCCCTCAGGCATTGAAGATGCAAATTAAGAAGGACATTAAGCAAGTGGAAGCGCTATTGGCCGGAGATTCAAAGTGACTGATACACGCTTTGACACCCTACTAAGACGAGGTGTGGCTGAGATCATTACAGAGGCGGAGCTGCTCAGACTCCTCAGGTCGGGGAAGACCTTAACTCTCAAGCAAGGATTCGACCCCAGTGCTCCTGACATACACCTAGGACATGTGGTGGGCTTGAGAAAGCTACGTCAGTTTCAAGAGCTGGGACATAAGGTCATTCTCATAGTTGGTGACTGGACAGCCAGAATTGGCGACCCCAGCGGTCAATCAGTCACTCGCCCTATGCTCTCACCAGACGAAATAGAAAGGAATGCTCAAACATACACGGAGCAGTTCTACAAGGTCGTACACAAGGATCAGACAGAACTAAGATGGCAGAGCGAATGGTTTTCCAAGTTTGACTTAGATGAAGTAATCAGACTTACCAGCAAATTCACCGTCGCGCAGCTTTTGGCCAGAGAGGACTTCAGCAAGCGGTATGGTTGTGGCAACCCCATATCCCTGGCTGAAATGCTCTACCCATTGCTCCAAGGCTACGATTCGGTAGCTATCAAGGCCGATGTCGAATTCGGCGGCATTGACCAGAAATTCAATTGCCTCCTGGGCAGAGAACTCCAGCAAAGTGTGGGACAGCCTCCTCAGCAAGTGTTCCTTGTCCCTCTTCTTGTCGGCACTGACGGCACTCAAAAGATGAGCAAGAGTCTAAAGAACCATATAGGCATTGCCGAACCTCCCCGCGAGATATACGGCAAGGTGATGTCTATCCCCGACCCTCTTATTCCAAACTATTTTGAGCTAGCGACCGAAGTCCCTGAAGAGGAAATTGGTGACCTGAAGACACAACTTAACGCTCACTCAGTTAACCCCATGAACCTGAAGAAACGATTGGCTCATGAAATTGTCAGGCAGTTCCACGGCAGACAGGCAGCAGATGAAGCGGAAAGCCATTTCACCCAAGTGTTCCAAAAGAGGGAGACGCCAGAGGAGATCCTTGAGTGTTCATTTCCCGCCAAATACATCGGGGATGGCCTATTTCAGCTCGACATTACTACGACACTGGTCAAAGAAGGACTGGTCAAGAGTATTGGGGAGTTGAAACGCCTCCTTGCCCAGGAAGCGATTGAGATAGACGGCAACAAAACAGGCAGTAGTACTGTCAGTGTTCGCCAGGGCAGCATCATAAAGATAGGGAAGCGTCGCTTTGTCAGGATCATTATTGATTAGACCATACTCCCATACCACTTCCGTCTAGAGCGAAGGTTAGCACCCCTATGAGATCTGGCTCAGATTCTATCCTTCGCCTGAGATTCATAAGAAGCCAATGGTACGAGAGAAGAGATAAACAGACAGGAGGTAACAGAAAATGCAGCTACGTATACCGGGACCAACACCCTGCCCACCCCAAGCCCTTGAGGCCATGGGGCAGCAGATGATAAACCATCGCGGGGCGGAATTTGGCAAAATGCTCAATTCCATAACGCAAAGATTGAAACAGGCATTTCAGACCAGTGGGGATGTTTTCCTGCTTACTGGTTCGGGTACCGGTGGCTTGGAAGCGGCGGTGGTTAATACTTTGTCGCCAGGCGACAAGGTTTTGGCCCTCGCCAACGGGTTCTTTGGCGATCGCTTTGCCGAGATTGCCGAAATGTATGGCGCTGAAGTAATCCGCCTCAGTTTTGAATGGGGAAAGCCAGTTAGCCCTGATGCCGTCGACAAAGCCCTGAGAAAAGAAGGCAGTATCAAGGCGGTGCTTGTAACTCATAATGAAACTTCCACAGGGGTGACTAACGAGCTTGAAGAGATAAGCAGCGTGGTCAAGAGATTCGACAAACTTCTTTTGGTTGACGCTGTTTCAAGCCTGGGCTGCATCAACTTGCCTACCGACGATTGGCATTGTGATGTTGTGGTTACTGGTTCCCAGAAGGGATGGATGGTCCCTCCGGGGCTAGCCATGGTTAGTGTAAGTGAAAAAGCCTGGCGCGCCCATGCTCATGCGAAAATGCCACGCTACTACTGGGATTTCAGCAAAGCCAAGGATTTTCTCCAGAACAACCAAACCCCATGGACACCAGCCATCTCCGTTTTCTGCGCCCTTGATGTCACTCTAGACCTAATGTTGAGCGAGGGACTGGATAACGTGTTCGCCCGACATGCTCGCGTGGCCCAGATGACGAGAAACGGAGTGAAATCGTTAGGTCTACCCATTTTCCCTGACGAGAAATGTGCTTCTAACACAGTGACAGCAGTGAATGCCACTGACAAGATTGATGTACCCAGATTAATCCAATTGCTCCAGAAGGAGTATGAAGTAATTATCGCCGGTGGGCAGGAGAAACTATCAGGCAAAATCCTCCGCATTGGTCACCTCGGATTGGTCTACGAGAAGGATATCAAGTTGGTATTGGAGGCTTTAAGCAAAGCCCTACCACGCGCAAAGAAAGACTAACCAAATGACGAAGGTCCTGGTTGCTGACCCAATTGCTCAAGAAGGGATTGAACTTCTGCGCAGCTACGCTCAGGTGGATGTCAACACCAAACCCAGCACTCAAAGTGCTGAGTCCTGGTCTGAACAGATGAAAGCCATAATCGGCGACTACGATGCCTTAATTGTCCGTAGCCAGACGAAAGTGGGAGCAGAGGTTATTGAGTTGGGGAAGAAACTCAAGGTGATCGGACGGGCCGGCGTAGGCATTGATAACATCGATGTCGACGCCGCTACCAGGAAGGGCATTGTGGTGGTTAACGCGCCCACAGGCAATATCATAGCTGCTGCCGAACACACCATCGCACTCATGCTCGCTTTGGCACGTAACCTACCGCAAGCCAATAGCAGCCTTAAGTCGGGCAAGTGGGATAGAGAGCCATTGATCGGCACAGAAATCAGAAACAAGACGCTGGGCATCATCGGCTTGGGCAATGTCGGCTCTGAAGTAGCGAAAAGAGCCCAGGCTTTTGAAATGCGTATCATCGCTCATGACCCATCTGTATCCACGGATTGCGCCCGTAATCTCAAAGTTGAGCTGGTTCCTCTGGACGACCTTTTTGGAGAGGCTGATTTCATCACGCTGCATGTGCCTCTGACTGCGGCTACCAGAAGGCTAATCGGAAGCAAGGAGCTACAGAAGTGCAAGCCTACTGCTCGGATTATCAATTGTGCACGCGGCGGGCTAGTCGACGAAGAAGCACTGGTTAGAGCGCTCAGAGCCGGAACAATAGCTGGCGCAGCTTTCGATGTCTTTGACCATGAACCATTGACAGATAGTCCGCTATTCAAAGAGGACAAGATAATCGTCACTCCCCACCTGGGTGCATCCACAATCGAGGCGCAGACCAGCGTAGCCAAGGACATTGCAGCAGAAGTCTTGGCTGTACTTCAAGGACAATACAGCAGGTACGCTGTGAATGCCCCACACATACCTCCTGAGATGGTTCCGCTTGTAAGAGCAGCTACACTTGTCGGTACCCTAGCCAGTCAATTGATGGAGGGACAAATAAGCTCGACACACATCAGATACAGCGGCGGCGTAACTAACTACGACTGCAACCCTGTCAAGACGGCACTCATCAGCGGGCTGCTGCAGCAAGCGAGCGAGGAAAGAATCAACCTGGTCAATGTTGGTCTCATCGCCACTCAGCATGGCCTTAAGATCAGCGAGGAGAAAGAGGCAATATGCCGAGACTACCCCACCCTGCTTACACTGGGCGTCAATACGAATGTAGGGACCACTACAGTCTCAGGCACAGTAAGAGACGGCCAAACTCACATTGTCCAGGTCAACGACTTCACCATGGACATCGTGCCCACCGGGGGCTACTTCCTATTTTGCGATCATCTCGACCGACCCGGGCTTGTTGGCACCATCGGTAACATAATTGGCAAAGCCTCAATCAATATCAGTTCCATGCACCTGTCGCGACTCCAACCTCGAGGCAAGGCACTTATGATACTGGCTTTGGATGAGCCACTGGGTGAGGATCACCTGCAGGAGATACGTGCTTTCCCTAGCATCTACAGCGCCAAGGCAGTCAAGCTATAGATCGCCTTTTCGCAGAGCCGGTCAATCCAAGGGATTGATCACCAAACAGCCGGGAACCCTGGGATAGACACAGGTCGGCTTGCTCGGCATCCTCTCTTGAGCATCGGCAATAAACTTGACCGTCTCCGTCTGGGGAAGCTTCAGCAGGAAAGCCAACTCGTATTGCCCTTCATTTACCTGATGGTAGGCTTCTTTCACGTCCACCGTATACCCGACGTCCACCCCCCCCACTCCTCCCGGAATCCTGTCAGAAATAACATGCTCAGGAATGCTACCGCCAAACTCCCGATCAGCTCGGGACCTCTTGGCGCGCATCACAGCCCCATAAGCAGCGTCTCGTCGTCCTTCAATACCAACATGGACCCAAGCTGCAGACCCAAAATTCCTGGACAGCTATCAGCTAGCAGTGGAGGCCATCAGCTCTGGACGGCACGGCCTGAATGACAAAAAGGTCCCTAAGTTGGTCTCCCACTCTTGACAACATAGAATGCGCTATACCACGCATTATCCTGTGCACAGGCAGAAAGTAGAACAACAAATCCGGGGTCAGAAAACTCAACTAATTCCATCATTACGTAGTTAGAGGCATCGGTTATCACATTACAGTCATCGGATTGACACTGCATTCCTTCCTGCCGATACGCCAATGAAGTCTCGCAGCGGTGGTGACCATCAGCAATATAGAGGGGCAGAGGCGGTAGAAGCCGACCTAGCTCCCGTTGCACCCCTGGGCCCGTTATTGTCCACAGAGTATAAGCTTGTGCACCCTCACCCTGGCCTTCTGTCGTAGAGGTATGAGCAACTGATGTCTCAAACACAGGCTCACCCGGGATGCCTCAAGCAATTATGGAGGCAATTTTCCGCTCACAGTCACCATAGAGCACAGAAAATGGGCTGAAGTTGGCGCGACAAGCTCGCATCAACCGCAGACGATCGTCTTTCGCTCGAGCTGATGTTTCCTCGTGAGCGAACAGACCACCCCCCAGGGTTCGAGCTTCACGTGAGCGACTAACCCGCGCCTCACCTGCATTTCTCCTGCATATTTAAGACGATGGTGATGCAAATAGAAGCTGGAGTCTCTGTCACGCTCCAGAGTTTCGCCTCTCACCCACTGTTGAAAGGTAACAGATGCCTTCTCATATCTATCACTCATCGGTTCTGAAAATTCCAAACGAATAACGTTGTAATTACTCCTGCCATTGCAGAGCTTCTGCTGTTCGGGAGTGATAACATAATAGGGAGGACAAAGAACCCGAGCCAGATTCCCGACTATTCTCTGGTTATAGCATATACCTCGAACTGGAGAGACTTCGATCTAATCAAAGCGCAACTCCCAGTTTCGAAGCTATAAACAAATTCAAATACGTAAACTCACTCCGTCTCAAACTTTTCGTTGGTAGTTGGGCATTGTTCAGAATTTGGGATTTCGTATCAATGATCTATCCTGATAAGCTATCGCACTTTGCTCTTAATACGCTGGCATCTTCACCTTCTGCGCCAATACGGCTACAAAACAACAATGGCGGTGCTTATCTACCGCCATTGCGCCGCTCGACTGTCACGCTTAACCAGGCGCAAGCAGCTCTGAGACTATCTCACTGACCTCTTTACCATCAGCTTTGCCTTTAAGTTGGGGCATAAGCTGGGCCATAACTTTGCCCTTGTCGCCCGGCCCCCGAGCTCCGACCGCCTCCACAACCTGCCGCGCCGCAGCGATGACTTCTTCGCGGCTCACCTGTTTAGGAAGGTAGCTCATAAGAACAGCCAGTTCTGCCTCTTCCTGTGCTACCAGATCGCCACGACTCCCCTTTTTGAAGGCTTCGATGCTCTCCCGACGACGTTTCGTCTCCCTTCTTATAGCATCAAGTACTTTGCTATCGTCAGCAGGCTTCTGCTGCGCAATCTCGGCGTACCTTATTTCGGACAGCAGTAACCTCAGCGTGGAGACCTCCACGCTTCGCTGTTCCTTGAGCGCTCTTTTCAGGTCCTCCTGAATCCTATCCTTCAACGTCATTTCCTGTCCACCTATGCCTCAACAAGAATACGCTCCACCAATTTCAAACGGATTCCGCGGACGGCAAAGATACGGGTCTCCGACCCTCACGAATGAGACCCGTCACCAGCAACTATCTAAAGCTCTTTCGTCTCTTCGCTGCCGCCTTCTTTCTTCTCTCTTCACTAGGTTTTTCGAAGTGCTTGCGGCGGCGAACCTCAGCCAAAATGCGGTCTTGCTGCACCTGCCTATTGAATCTACGCAGCAGAGCCTCGAAGCTCTCGCCAGAACCAAGTTTTACATCAGCCATATCAAACCAGGGCATTCTACCGCAGTCACTTCAGTATGTCAATTCACCAACGTAAGATTATATTTGACAAACACCGGTAAAACTGCTAAAAACCTAGCATCAAAGGCAGTAGACGGCAGCGGAGATGGCAGAGGACATGGTGACCCAGGAAAAGAGCCCGAGATCATATTTGGTGACTAGATCCCTGGCAAGGAAAGGATTCTCTTTCTTTGTCAAAGTAGTGGACAAATACGCTCCAGATAGGCTGCTGCTTTTCGGCCTTAACTTCTTAGATAAACGTGTCCCAAATAGATTGATTACTTTCGCAATCAGAACAGTGAAGAAGTTGACTCCTCGCCGGCTGATTGCGACAGCTATTACTGCCGCTGATGACTATGTGCCTGACGAGGTAGCGAACTCGAGAAAGGTCTGTTCCGTCCTCGCCGGTGTAGGAAAGTACATTCCCGATGAAATAATTCCCCCAGCCTCCGCTGGAAAGTGGGAGAACCTTAGAACAAAGTTTCATATTCCGAAACTAGTATCGAGCAGGCGGAAGTGAGCCTACACATTTGACGGATTTGTTCTGATCGTAGTTCCTTGCGTTACTGCTCGGGCAAAAGCAGGGCTATTAAATGCAATATAAAAAGGTCTGTATTGAGTCCTTTGGCTACGAACTTCCCGAGAACATCGTCACATCAGTAAGCCTCGAGGAAAGGCTGGAACCAATATACACGAAATTGAATCTATCCTATGGCCGCCTGGAAATGATGACGGGTATTCGCGAGCGGCGATTCTGGGACGATGGAGTAACACCAAGTCAAGCAAGCGTAAAAGCAGCCGAAAAAGCCATCACCAAGTCGGGAGTCAGAAAGGAAGACATCGGTTGCCTCCTCCACACCTCAGTCTCCCGCGACTTCCTCGAGCCAGCGACAGCTACCGTTGTCCACGATTCTCTGGGCCTTCCTCCTACAGCCACCATCTTCGACATCTCCAACGCCTGCCTGGGCTTCATCAACGGCATGGTAACTCTGGCAAATATGATTGAGCTGGGGCAGATAAAAGCAGGGATTGTAGTCGGCTGCGAGAGTAGCAGACCCATGGTTAATGCCACAATCGATAAACTCCTGAAAGATCCGAGCATCACCAGAGATAAGCTGAAGCTCGCCTTTGCTACACTGACATTGGGATCGGGAGCGATAGCGGCGGTTCTAACCCATTCCTCACTGTCGCGAGATGGCCATAAGCTTCTCGGTGGTGTAACTCGCGCTGCTTCGCAGCACAACGGTCTCTGTCGTATAGAGGCTGACGTCTCTTTCCTCGACCTAGCCGAGCTCCCAAACATGCACACAGACTACGACGGAGTACTGAAAAACGGCCTCAAATTGGCGCCCGATACATGGAAGGACACAAAACATGAGCTTGGATGGAGTAACTCCGATGTAAGCAGGTTCTTCACGCACCAGGTCAGTGCCGTGCATAGTAAGCTGCTGTTCCAGGCTCTGGGCCTCGATTACACAAAAGACTTCTCTACTGTGGAGTATCTGGGAAACATCGGGTCAGTCTCTTTACCTATTACCATGGCTATCGGAATTGACCAAGGGTGTCTTAAGTCCGGTGATAAGGTTGCCATGTTGGGGATTGGCAGCGGCCTGGTTTGTCTCATGCTGGGCCTGGAATGGTAGGCCAATTGACGCTGATAAGACAATTACAGAAAAACGCTGCATGAAACAACAAAGCAATTGATAGGGCCTCTTCAAGCTGCTTTGACATCTAGCTGTTGCACGAAAGTCTTGCGCAATGTTCCCAAGCAAATCTGACGGAACGAGAGTAGTAATTACCGGAGTTGGCCTCACTGCGCCAAACGGGAATAATCTGCCAGACTTTCGAAGAAGCCTACTTGCAGGAAAGTCCGGGATACAGAAACTGAATATTCGCTATATGGGTGAAGTACTGGCCGGTCTGTGTAACTTCGACCAACTGAAATACCAAAAGAAGAAGGAACTACGTCGGGGAACGAGGGCTGGTTCCATTGCCATCTACTGCGCCCAAGAGGCAATCGCTGATGCCAGACTAGACCTGGCTTGCCTTGATAAGTCGAGGATTGGCGTTTATCTTGGGATTACGGAGCATGGCACCGTGGAAACCGAAAATGAAGTGTACACCATCAAGCAATTTGACTACGACGTAAAATACTGGTCTCACCATCACAATCCCAGAGTAGTAGCGAACAATCCTGCTGGCGAGGTCACTCTGAACATGGGAATCACTGGACCACACTATACGCTGGGGGCCGCCTGTGCCGGCGGCAATATTGGACTCATACATGGCCTGCAGATGCTGCTTCTGAATGAAGTCGACCTGGCCTTGGCTGGCGGCGTTTCGGAGAGCACTGGCTCTTTTGGCATTTTTGCCGGCTTCAAAAGTGAAGGCGCCTTGGCGTCTCACCCTGACCCTCAGAAGGCTTGTCGCCCCTTTGACAGGGACAGGAATGGTGTGGTTGTTTCTGAGGGTGGCTGCGTCTTTGTTTTGGAAAGGCTAAGCGACGCCATTAAGAGAGTAGCCAAGATCTATGGCGAAGTCGTAGGCTATGCCATCAGCTCGGATGCCAGTGACTTCATTTTCCCGGACAGAGAAAGACAAGTCCAGTGCATGAGACTTGCACTCAACAAAGCCGGCATATCTCCAGAGGATATTGACATCATTAGCACCCACGGAACAGGCACCGTCGAAGGTGACATTGTGGAGTGTCAGGCAATCAGCGAGGTCTTTGGTGCACATCCCCGTGCCTACATCAACAACACCAAGAGCTTCATCGGCCATGCTATGGGCGCTGCCGGCGCCTTGGAATTGGCTGGCAACCTGCCCTCCTTTGAAGACCTTCTCGTCCATCCTACGATCAATCTGGATCACTTGGATCCCAGGTGTCCTCTTGACAATCTCGTTGTCAATGAACCGAAAAAGATTGACAACGTCAATTATATATTGAATAATTCCTTCGGGATGTTAGGCATTAATTCAGTGGTTATAGTGAAGAGATTCGAGGAATAGCCCGGCAGACATTTCTACGACAAGCGAATTGGGGGATACATGACCAAGGAACAAATTAAGAACACAATTCTGGAAATCATAGCCCAAATCATACCAGACGAGGACCTCAGCAATCTCAAGGGCAATATCCCGATTCGGGAACAGGTGGAGCTGGACTCGATGGATTTCCTGGACATCATCATGGAGCTGCGAAAGCGCTACGGAATCGAAGTACCCGAGAGTGACTATGTACAGCTAGCTACGTTGGATGGCTCCGTAGCCTATCTAGAGCCGCGGATGAAGAAACTCTAGTCAATGCGTTCCAGACCAACCGCGCACGTTTTTGCTGTATTGTTTCAACCGTCGCAGGCTTAGTTAGCCTCTGGTTGTGGAAGAAGCTCAGCGATGGACTACGATGTCCTCATTATCGGCGCGGGCATGTCTGGCCTTGCCGCAGGGATCAGATTAGCCTACTACGGCAAGAGAGTTTGCATCGTGGAAAAGCATCATCGCGTGGGCGGACTGAACTCTTTTTACAGCATTGGAGGACACAAGTTCGATGTCGGCCTTCATGCTGTGACCAACTATGTTCCCAAAGATGTTAGGCTAGCCCCGTTGCCGAAGCTGCTCAGACAACTCAAACTGAAAGCTGAGGATTTCGCCCTGTGTCCTCAACGGATGTCAGTGATTAGGTTTCCCGATAAGACCCTGAGATTCAATAACGACTTCGACTTCTTTGTCCAGGAGGTCGTTGGCAATTTCCCCAGGCAGGCTGACAATTTTCTGAACCTGCTCAAGACTATTTTTGAATATGATGAATTGAACCTGTACGCCAAGCCGATATCGGCTCGTGAAGTTGTGTGCTCCATTGTTCCCGACCCGCTCCTCGTTGACATGGTCTTCTGCCCGCTCATGTTCTACGGCAATGCCCAGGAGAACGACATGGAGTTCGGGCAGTTTGTCACCATGTTCAAGAGCATATTCTGCGAGGGCTTTGCTCGACCCCAAGACGGGGTACGCCAAATCCTTGATGTCCTGGTAGGAAAATACAAGGCCTGCGGCGGCGAACTACGAATGAGATGTGCGGTGACAAGCCTGAAATGTGCTGGCAGCAGGGTTGACTCAATCGTGCTCGAAAACGGCGACTCCCTGACAGCCGAGAGAATACTATCATCCGCTGGCTATTTGGAGACGATGAATTTGCTGACCGATCACAAGCCCTCCGATTTGGACTGCCACACCGGGCAACTTTCGTTTGTGGAGTCTATTTTGGTTCTAACCAAGGAACCTGCTGAAGTGGGCTACAACACAACAATCACCTTCTACAACAACTCAGATAGATTTGATTATCGAAAGCCTGATCAGTTGGTCGATGTTTCCAGCGGCGTCGTTTGCTGTCCTAACAACTTCCAATTTGATACTCCTCTACCAGAGGGCATCGTCAGGATAACCAATCTGGCTAACTTCGACCTCTGGAACAGGCTCAGCGAACAAGAGTACAAGGCACAAAAAGCTGCCTGGCTGGAAACTACGCTTCAAGAGGTAGTCAGATTTGTGCCTGATTTTCGTGATTTGATTGTCTTTACCGACATTTTCACCCCGAAGACGATCCACAGATATACCGGCCGCATAAATGGCGCGGTCTACGGCACACCAAACAAAGTCAAGTCGGGGAAGACTCATCTAGACAATCTCTTTATCTGCGGCACAGACCAGGGATTCCTGGGGATCGTGGGGGCAATGCTCAGCGGTATCTCCATAGCAAATCTCCACGTTCTTCAGAAGACCTAGAGCACACCAAGTGCTAGAATCTGCAATGACAGGAAAAGGAAAATGAATCGCAACCAGCCGAAAAATACAAGATCAGAATATGACGTCATCGTCATCGGAGGTGGGCTGGCAGGGCTGACATGTGCCAATATGCTAGCCAGACAAGGACACTCAGTCCTGCTTCTGGAGCAGCATTCCAAAATTGGTGGACTAGCCACCTGGTTCAACAGAAAGGGGCACATCTTTGATGTCGCCCTGCATGGGTTTCCGGTCGGCATGATCAAAACCTGTCGCAAATACTGGACTCCTGAAATTGCCAGCATGATTGTCCAGCTTAAAGGGATCAGATTTGACAATCCACAATTCTCCTTCACTACAACCTATGACAGAGAGGATTTCACACGTATCTTAGAGCACACATTCAAAATACCCCGAGAGAACATTGAGGGCTTTTTCGATACAGCCAGGAACATGAATTTCTACGATGACCAGAGCCTGACCACCAGACAGTTCTTTGAGAGGTTCTTTCCGGGTCGTCACGATGTCCATCGTATGTTGATGGAGTCAATAACCTATGCCAACGGGTCAACCCTGGACGACCCAGCCATAACGTATGGAATTGTGTTTTCCAACTTCATGAGTAAAGGTGTTTACACTGTTCGCGGAGGGACAGACCAGTTTATCGCGAAAATGCGTGACGAACTTCTGAAGAACGGCGTTGATATTCAAACCAAATGCCCTGTGGAAAGAGTCGTGATCAAGAATGGCAAGGCTGCCGGCGTAATAGCAAACGGACAGACAGTCAAGAGCAAAGCTGTTGTCTCCAATGGCAATTTGCTGTCAACCATCCATAGACTGGTGGGAGACGAGTATTTTTCTCAAAGTTTCATCGATGAAGCCGGAAAAGTGCGCCTCAATAACAGCAGTTGCCAGGTCTATATCGGTATCAGGAAAGGAGAGAAGATTGACTACATAGGAGACCTGCTTTTCACCTCGGAGTCAGAGAGATTCGACCCTGAAGAGCTCTGCAGTAAGAATACCTCCAGCCGGACCTTCTCCGTCTATTATCCACAAACGCGGCCTGGCTCCGATATGTACTCCGTCGTTGCTTCCTCCAATGCCATCTATGACGACTGGGCAAGCCTGTCTGAGGAGGAATATCGAGCTTCCAAGCAGGAATTGATTCAAAGAACACTTGATGCTCTCGAAAGATATATCCCCAACATCCGAGATAAGATAGACTACGTGGAAGCTGCAACACCGAGCACCTTCCAAAGATACACGCTTCACCTAAATGGCGCATCGTTCGGCACAAAATTTGAAGGACTGAAAGTCAGTATGGGTCTTCCAAAGGAGATGCCAGGGCTTTTTCACACTGGCTCCGTGGGGATTATTATGTCAGGTTGGTTAGGTGCGGCCAACTATGGAGTAATCGTCGCCAATGACGTTGATAAATTCCTTTCGGCAGAGGGCACCCGATGAGGTTTCCCTCTTGACATAAGAGGGAGTTTGGGAGTTATGAAATGCGTGATTTTGTAGGACAGACTGTAATCGTCACAGGTGGAACCAGGGGAATAGGCAAAGCCATTGCCGAGAGTTTCCTGAGGGCAGGCGCCAGGGTTGTTGCTACGTATTCCAGCAATGAGGTTGCGGCGCAAAGCTTCAAGGAGAACAATAGCACTTATGCGGAAAACATAGAAGTACAGAGGCTTGATGTTACCAAGTATGGCGAGGTGGAAGGGTTTTTCAAGTACATGGATACCAAATACGGAAGCTTCGAGGTTCTGGTCAACAACGCCGGCATCAGAAAGGACTCTGTCCTGGCAATGATGAAAGAATCGGACTGGCACGATGTAATGAACGTCAATCTCAACGGCATTTTCTACACGTGCAAATTTGCCGTCAGGAATATGATGCGCAAACGATATGGACGGATTATCAATATCGGCTCCGTGATGGAGAGGTATGCTTTCGAGGGCCAGGCGAACTACGCAGCCGCAAAGGCGGGCTTGAGCGCCCTGACCAGGTCATTGTCCAAGGAGGTCGGCACCCGGGGCATTACCGTTAACTGCGTCTCGCCGGGATTCATCGAAACCGAACTCATCCAGGACCTTCCGGACAAACTGCGTCAATCTTATCTGGACAGGATTCCGATGAAGAGATTTGGAAGTGCCGAGGAGGTAGCCGCTTGCGTTCTCTTCCTGGCTTCCAAAGAGGCATCTTATGTCACCGGCGCCATCTTTGAGGTGAGTGGAGGATTGTGAGATGGAAGAGATTCTGAACGCCATACCGCATCGTCCGCCGTTTTTGTTCGTCGATAGGATCGTGGAATCGGGCGGCACAAAGATTAAGACGATGAAAGAAATAAAGCCCGATGAACCAGTTTTTCAAGGACATTATCCAGGACAGCCCATCATGCCCGGGGCACTGATTTGTGAATCCATTTTCCAAACAGGCGCCATTCTGCTCTCCAAAATGATGGGTGGTATGGCGGGAGGTATTCCTGTTCTGACCCGAATCAATAACGCCAAGTTCAAAAGCATCGTTAAGCCCGGCAGCACTCTGGACATTGAAGCAGAGCTGGTGGAAAGAGTCAGCAACGCCTATTATATGAAGGGTAAGGCATCAGTTGGCGGCAAGACCTGCGTGACGGTCGAATTCACCGTTACCTTGGCTGAAGAGATGCCTTGACACAACTGAGAGAATAGAAGGAGCACTATATGGATTTCTTAGACATTGCTGGGAAAACCTTTCTTGTTTTTGGAGTGGCTAACAAGAAGAGCGTGGCTTACTCTGTCGGACAAGTTCTTGCCGACGCTAAGGCAAATGTGATCTACAGCGTGCGGTCAGCAGCCAGAAAGGAGGCTGTCTCCAAGATCCTTCCCGGTGCGGGCATTTTCGTATGTGATGTCGAACGCGGGGAGGAAATCAAGAAACTCGCCGAAGATGTCGCCGAAAAGTCCCCGAAACTGCACGGCATTGTTCACTCCATAGCATTCGCCAACTACGAGGGAGGAGTTAAGCCGTTCCACGAGACAAACAGAGAAGACTTCCTGCAGTCAGTTGACATCTCCTGCTATTCGTTGATCGCTATTGCCAATGCCTTTAAAGAGCTACTTGATGAGAAGGCATCGGTAGTCACCATCTCCATCTCAACCGCCAAGATGGCAGCCGAACCTTATGGCTTCATGGCTCCGGTAAAGGCTGCACTTGACTCGACTATTTGTTTCCTGGCTAAGTCTTTCAGTTCTTTTTCTCAGATCCGTTTCAACTCGGTGAACGCCGGACTTCTCAAGACATCGGCATCAGCAGGAATACCCAGCTATCTGGACTATTACATCTTTGCCGAGCAATTGACCCTCCGCAGGAAAGCTTTGACAACCAATGAGGTAGCCAATACAGTGGCATTCCTGCTAAGCGAATGCTCCAGCGGAATCAATGCACAGGGCATTATTGTAGATGCCGGCATGTCAGTCAACTACTTTGACAAAGAGATTATCAAGAAGGCACTCAGGGGTCCAATAAACCCATGACTCTATTTCCAGTGGTGATGCCAGTCATCGAAGCTGGGCGTAAACCCTCGGGCAAAGAAAAGGTTGACCATCTGAGCCTGATTGCTCGACAGGCGTTGACGTTGAGTGCAAAGAGAACTGGAGTCATGCTTGGGGAACTGCTCAAGGATGAAAGGGGTGTACCATGTCCAGTCAACGGCAATTACTGGTCTCTCTCCCATAAGGCTAGATATGTAGCGGCAGTGGTGAGCAGAGAGAAGATCGGGATTGACATTGAAGAAATCAGGCCCCGGGATCAATCACTATTTGCCCGCGTGGCGACTGATGCTGAATGGGAACTTCAAGGTAGGTCCTGGGATACCCTTTTCCGTTACTGGACGGCAAAGGAAGCGGTTCTGAAGATCATCGGAATTGGCATAGGCGGATTAGGAACCTGCCGGGTAACCTCAGTCCCCGACGAGAACTTCATCACTCTGGATTATGAAGGGCAGTCCTTTGTGGTGGAGCAACTGAGACACGATAACCATATTGTGTCTGTCCTCAAGGACGACAACCATATCGAATGGGTAGTGCTCTCCAAATCCCAAATTGCGAACAAACCCTAAGATTCCAGATCCCGATACCAAAACTCTTTTCAGAATTTGGACATTAGTGCTTTGATATTGTTCAGGATTTCGTATCCAGCGCTTAGGATTCCTCTCAAAAGAGCGTTCTGTCGAACTCTCTTGAGCGGTACCTTTCCCATCTGGGAAACACCTCATGATAGACCCCGAGCCTTATCCCGATTAACTTCATAGCCCGCAGAAACAACATTCTGAGCATCCTGGGTTTGGTGAGCAGTGCCTTCATCAAGGCAAGAAGGGTCTTAGTTAGCGTAGGCGGACATCCCTCTACATTGATGGCATCCTGTAGACCCTTGTTGCTTCTGATCGCACAATCGCCGTAAAGGACGGATTTCGGAATATCCTTTTCCGACCTCGACCCCAGACCATAATAGAACGAGACGCCGCCAAAATCCATTCCTGGATTGTCCTTACCGATTATTGACAACGCTAGGGCAAGCGTAGCACCGCAGGCAGAACAAAGAGTCTGACCCGGATGAGGAGCACAAAGTCCTGTTATCTTCGAAGGCCCCAACAACTCCTTGTCCGGTTCGAATCGCCACTCAAGCTTTTCCTTGAGGAGTCCTATATCCTCGCCCTTGATTTGAATTGCGCTGATATCAAAAGAGCGATTGTGTCTATGGGCATACTCCTTCAGATAATCAACTTGTACCGGATCAACTCCCAGAACTGTGGCTCCCACGACATCGCACTCGAATATGTCTGTACCAGCTATGATCAGATTCTTCCGGTGAGCTACCCCAGCCAGAGTTTCCGGTCCCTTCTCCAGCATGTATATGCCGTCAATTACGACCAGGTCACTGTGGATGGCTTCGTTCAACAGGCAAATAAGGCTGTCGAGGCGCTGGCTGGTATGAAACTTCTTCTTGGAATCTCTGTTCAGACAGCCCTTCAAATTCTTGAAACCCAGAGAGACTTTTGCCTGAAAATGAGTCTTGAGCACCGGGACATTTATGAGAAAGTCTGCGTCCAGGGCTGCCCTTGAGACCCGAACCTTCGTCCCTCCTAGATCCACTTCATCAAAAGCGCCTTGGTTGAAGTCAATCAGTCCGGTGCCGTATTTCCTCGCTATTTTTTCAATGCCTGTGCCCTTGAAACCCTGCCTCGTATCCGGCGCAAGTTCATCAAATATGCTAATGATAGCGCCTTCACCAATAGCAATATCCCTGCACCCACGTTCGAGCAACAATCGCACCACTCCTTCCACAATCCACGACGTGGTAACCATTCCATAGGGTGGCATTATCCTGTGTCTAAAACAATTGTTGGGTTTTATCAAAATCCTATCGTTCTTATTCAGCTTCTCAAACCCATCACACAATTGGATAGCCTTACGAAGCGAATCCAATGAACCGTCAAACCTTACCAGTGCTACTGCCATCAGCTCTGCGTACCAACTTGATAATTTTTGATCTCTTCAACATACAAGTCCAGGAACATCCGCGCCTTCTCTTCGGAGAAAAGGGCGGGCCTATAAGTCAGGGAGAAATTCAAGTTCCTGTGGTAGATGCCAGCGGCAATGCTGAGTCCCATGGGAGTCACCACGGGTGCAGAGCCAGTAACATTAAGTATCTTCGCGTCGCCTATGTTGCGCACCGCCGGTTCCTCAGATCCCAACTTCGGCCAGACAAAGCCAATATTGGTGAAGAGAATACTGTCAACGTATGTCCTCGTGATCATCAAAAAGCGGCACATCCACTTCATAACAAACAGAGGAAAGCGAGAGCAGAAATAGAAGAAATAGACCAGAGAGAAGGCTATTCTATTGAGCGTTTCATCTACGGTGTCGGCTCTGACCTTTCGCAGTAGCTCCGCAGGGTCAGCTCTGTCCTCGGGCGTGGTGGGCAACGAAAACCATGACGCCTGATTGGAGACAACGTAGCGAAAACCCTTTGGGCTTATGTTCACCGGAGCCATTACGCGTATCCTGTTGCTACTCTTCCCGTGCGTGCTGTTCCACCTTTCCACCGCCCGGTAACAAGCTGCCAGAAACACATGATTTAGCTCGACCCCAACTGATGTTGCCTTAGACTGGATTTGCTCGAATTCCCTCGCACTCACAATTCCGGAGCAGAAACGGAGTTCCCTGGACTTTCCCGACCTATCATGAAAAACTCTTGTGGGAGGCGGAAGAGCAGCGATTACAAAGCGATGGAACAGACTGTAGACCATCTTCCCATAGTAATGCTTCACCTTTGACCTCTGGCTGTGGGCAAATTCCAGCAATTCGTCTCCCTTACGATCTAATCGGACGCCCCCCTCCGATTCAGGACTCCTGGAAACCTCACTATTGTAACTCTGAATGACTCTCCTCACGAAAAGAAGAGCGCGAAGTCCGTCAACTGCCGAGTGATGAAAAGTGAAGACCAACCTGGATTGTGGCTCGCTACCGCCCAGTAGAAGAGCCCTCACGGGGAATTCGTTTCTTATGTCAAGTGGACGGTTAATCCATGAGAAGATGTAGTCTTGGTGACCCGTACCCTGCAGTTCGGCAAGGTCGGCAACGCTCAAAACCCCTTTCCCGTGGTCTTCTTGTATTTCGCGAACAAGCCTCAGATTTCTCCTGCGCAGAACCGTTCTCATTACGGGATGAGCTTGCTGCGCCGAGAAGATTGCCTGACTTAACCTAACAGAGTCCACCGTTCCTTCGAGGTCCAGAATGACATGAATAAGCATACGCTCGCCTATGCTGTCAAGAGCAAGCATGCACTTATCGACGCAATTGAAAGGGATTGAGCCAACGGAATCTATGGTTCTCTTTTGCATAGTAGTCTGAAGCCGCACCAACTAATACCTGTTATTGTAGCTGCCCCGATGAAATCACGAAACGTTCGCTGGAATCCCTCAGCTCTTCTCTTTGCAGTGTGGGCAGTCTCAGATCCGACTCTTCGACCACCCCCACACGGCAGACAAGCCGGAGCCCTCAAAAACCCCGCTGCCGGTAATCACCTTCCTCGTGTTACCCACAGGTCGCAAAGCGTGGCAGCGTGTCAAATTGATGCCCGGAGCTCTTCCTCGCATCACAATGCTCCGCCCTGCGACAGACTCGGAAAGCCTCACCAATAGTCTAGCCGTGAGCCCTCTGAGCTTAGCTGAGCCAGAAAGCTGTGAGCCTACACCAATTTCGGTGCTGTTTTGAAACCTCATACCTGTCGGGCTCATCTATTCGCGCCGCCAAACCATTATACCACTACTGCACTGTCTGGCTGCCCGCTCACTCATGCGTATTCCATGCCAGCTTGTTGAGACGGATTTTCACCAGTGATACAATCAATCCCTAGAAAACCTGTCAGTTCAGCCAACGCCATGTCAGATTCAATCGGCATATGAGCTTCAATAGACCTGATATCATACGACCACCAAGTGAGTGGAGAAGCTATTATCTCCCTTTAACCAGCGGCTGCTCCAACAATACCTGTACCTTCTGCGGATACTATGGCTCGAAGCTTCAAATAAGAGACCTCGACGAGGCCAAGAGCGAAATAGACGGCCTTGGCCTATTCACAAGGAGTGGCATTCGTCTTCCCAGCATTCCCAGAGTAGTGTATACCCTGGCTCAGAATTGGGACGGCAGGAGGATATTTCTCCAGGATGGGGATGCCCTTGTTTACCCGTTTCCAAAACTGATGGAGGTCCTCCGGTACTTGAATGCAAGACTGCCCAATGTGGAAAGGATTGGTGCATATGCCACCCCCCAGGACATTCTCCGCAGAAATATAGACGAGCTTCAGGCATTGAGGCAGCTGAAGCTAGGCATCCTTTATACCGGGCTAGAGACCGGCGATGACCGACTGCTCGAGAAGGTAGGAAAAGGGGTCAGTTCACAACAAATAGTCGAAGCGGGAAGGAGAGTGAAGAAAGCCGGGATAAGTTTTTCTGTGACGGTGATTCTGGGTCTTGGCGGAATCGAAGGGAGCCAAGAACATGCAATGGAGACGGCTACAGCCCTCACCCAGATTGACCCGGATTATGTGGGAGCTTTGACGTTGACGCTGGTTCCAGGCACCCCGCTCTACGAGGAGTGGGAACGAAACGAATTCCATCCTCTTGCCCCCTTCCGGTACCTGGAGGAATTGAGAGCAATCATAGAGAATTCCAGCTTCACCAATTGCTTCTTTAGCTCCATGCATGCCTCAAACTACCTTTCCATACGGGGAAAACTGCCCCAGGACAAGAAGAGGATGCTTACGGAATTGGACAATGTCTTGAAGGCAGGAGACCCCTCCTTGCTCAGGCCGGAATTCCTCAGAGGGCTGTGACCGTGATGTCACGAGCAATTCAGTCAACCACTATGTACTTGCCCTCTCCAGCCCCCAGTCCGTGCTTCAATGCGGTGGAGATTTGCGGCAGTTCCCAGGGATTGGCAGGAATCTTGTTACAAGCTCGATAGTTCAATAGCACCTTCATTGCCTCGACGTCGATACCAACAAGGTCACCGGAGGCAAGTACCAAGCCAGGCTCGCTCAGTTTGCCCTTAGCCGGTCCCCCCGACACAAACGCTTTCCTGCCGTCCATGACGATGAGGTCGGGCTGCCAGCAAAGATTCACTTCGGCCAGCTTCTCCTGCAAATGACCAAGGTGAAAACCACGCCGTTGCCCAGGAGCAACAAAGCCGAAGGCGAGTTTAATAGCACCGGAAAACCCGGCCATGCTGTGAGTTTTCATACATGGCAGATAGATGATCCTGTCAGCTTCATAGGCCGAGCGAGGCATCACAACCGCCTTCAGGTAATCTCCATTGATATTGATCTGCACCCAATCATCAGGCTTATCTTCAAAAGCGATTAGCGCAACCTCCAGCCTAGCAGCTAGCTCGATGACGCCAAGGTCGTGGAAGACTCTTCTAGTCGGACGCCAAACGCCACCAGAGCTTTCACCAATGGTGACCTCACCTCCAGCTTCCAGGATAAGTTCTATCATAGCCTGGAGAAAAGCCAGGTCAGTAGAAGCTGGAAACGGGTCTGGGCTATTGAAATTTGGTTTCAGAAAAACTCGGTCTCCTCTACCGATGGCCTGTTTCAAACTACCCATTAGCGTAATGGCCTGTTCAACGGCTAGCCGGATATTGCCGTTTGCTCTAGCTTTGGCTACGACTGGCTGGTTGTTCCTCAGCCACGCATTGCTCTTTTGCGGCTTCGGGTCCACACGAGGAATACCTCTAGGTGTCCTATCACCGAGAAAGTGATAGATGCCAACAACTCTGTCGAAAAGAACTGCCATACCAAATGCAGGGACTTGACCCAGCTTTCCCGCCCTTACGCTCCTCCAGCGCCTTCGCCTCTCCCATATGTTGCTGCAAACTTCATGCGATGGTATGGAGATAGGAGAACAGCGCTGGGATTATTGCCGGTGACCATGTCTTTAGCCACAACGTAGGTGACAGGAGCTTTAGAACGCTTGATAAAAATAGTGTCATGTCCCACGCACAGACCATATATGAAGTTTAGCTCCGTATCTTCTCGGTTCATAATCTCTGCCTGGGCTATGGGATTACAGCTTATACCCAGTTGGTTTGCCCATTCATCGGGTATTCCCGTCTCCTGAGGTTTCAGACCGCCAATCATACAGGCTATAGAGACAACATGGAAACCAGCTCTCTCCAGAAAGCGAGCGAACTCCCTGCCCTCACGGATTAAGCCCACACATACGGCCACTCCCACCTTCCTGGCACCCAGTTCCCTGGCGAATTCGATGCACTGTTGGACTCGAGACCAATCATAGCCTCCTCTTTTTAGCACTTTGGCGGCAGCCAAATGGATCTTGGCAGCGTCGGGCTTAAGATATTGCCGCTTACTTTCTTCAATTATTTCCGGGAATCCTTGCGCCTGGCAATACTCGGGGACTCCCTGTGGATACCTCGCCAGACACGCGTTGTTCTTGCATTGGTGACACTGGATCGTCTTAGCTTCCTGGCTCATTGCCCCTCCTTGTCAAACACAAGTACCTTATCGTCATCCGGGTATACCAGAAGGTCATCCAGAAACATCCACCACCCCCTCACTACGAGAGCTGATTCTATACATGGGTGCCATCAATGTCAATTAGCACAATCATGCCAACCAACTGCTAACTTGAAAGTTAAGTCACACGGTCGCTGTGAAAACCCTTCAATCGCAGGGAATGTAGTATAATACGGCAAGCATATTATGGCCAAAATAAGAGCAGGCATAATAAACGTCACTGGTTATATTGGCGCCGAACTGGTGCGGCTGCTTCATCAGCATCCCCAGGTTAAGATCGTTGCTGTCACGGGAAGAAGCGCAGCCGGGCAGAAGCTGGGCGATGTTTTTCCCAGCCTAGCCGGCGCCAATCATACAATAGCACCCGCCCTCGACGGCGAAGTTGACATCGCCTTTTCAGCAATGCCTCATAAAGGCAGTGCGGATTTGGTGCCGTCTCTCTTGGAACAAGGCATCCGGGTTGTTGATGCCAGTGCTGATTTCAGGCTAAGGGACGCCAGCCAATATCCCAAGTGGTACGGATTCGCTCATCCGTCGCCCAGACTACTCAAGCAGGCAGTCTTTGGCCTACCTGAACTGCACCGTGACGAGATCGCCTCAGCCTCGCTGGTGGCCAACCCTGGCTGCTACAGCACCAGCGTTATACTGGCTCTGTCACCCGCAGTCAAGGAGGGACTCATACAACCTGACATAGTGGTGGATGGCAAATCAGGCGTCTCGGGCGCCGGTAGGACACTGACCCTGACCACTCATTATTCCGAGGCAAACGAGGACGTGTGTGCTTACTCCATTGAGGGACATCGGCATTTGCCGGAGATACAGCAGGAATTAAAGGTACTCAACCCGTCAGTCTGGCCCTCGATAACCTTCGTACCTCACCTGGTGCCCATGACCAGAGGCATACTGAGCACCTGTTATGCCAGATTAGCTGACAGCCGTCGCCTGACACCTGACAGCCTACAAGAGCTATACCGGGAATTCTACAAGCATGCCCCCTTTGTTCAGATCACGACCCACCCTCCCCACACCAAGCATGTCTGGGGGACTAACCTGTGCCTTCTTCATCCCATCATTGATTCCGGGACTGACAAGCTCATAGTTATCAGTTGCCTGGACAACATGGTCAAGGGAGGAGCCGGGCAGGCAGTTCAGAACATGAATCTAATGTTTGGTCTGAGTGAGACCGCAGGACTGCAAGCACTGGCCATTTACCCCTGAACCGTACAGGATCTCTCCCCCGTCGGCCCCCTTGCTTTCAACCCCGTCCAAGATGCCTGTCTTCCTGCTTGCCCGTGGCGCCATCCAGCACATACTGCGCCAGTCCTGGTACTTTCTGACCAGCAAGAGCATCACTAATGGGCTATTCACAATAGCCAGACTACGTGGTACAATAAAATCAGATCCGGCTCCAATCAAACGATCCTATGGAAGCCGTGGAGAAAAGATGGCAGATAAGTCAATTCGAGCAGGGAGAAAGCCCCGCAAAAGCCTAGCCGCGCCGCGCACCAAGCCCCAGGCAGACCCAAAAGACACTGCTGCACCTCTTGTCCCTGGCTGTGCACCAACAGCAAAGCCGGGAGTAATACAACAGCCGATCAGAATCCTCATCTGCGACGATGATCCTGCAGACCGTAAACTGGTCCGGACCTGTCTGCAACAGCTAACTGGCAGGGTGATAACGCTGCTCGAGGCGACCAGCACGAACGAAGCGCAGGACGCTTTGCGCAAGGAGCGAATTGACCTTGTCTTCATGGCCAATTCTGCGTGCGGTAAGTCCGGTCCGAAACAACTTGTACACATCCTCAAACGGCAACGTGTCCCCGTCGTGATATTGACGGACCCCAAAACGGCAGACGCTGCCGAGCAGCCCTTGCAGGATACAGCAAGCGGCTGCCTGCCCAAGAGCAATTTGTCCCAGCAAGTCCTAGCGAGTATCATCGATGTTACGCTGGACAACCGGAGCAGGTTACAGCAAGCCATAGTGCGCAACGGAGAGACACAAGAACTGGCGACTTTCGATTTGTCTACAGGGCTATACAATCGCCAGGCAATTCTGATCAGGCTCCGTGAATCACTCAGTTTTGCTAACCGCTACAATGAGGATTTCAGCATGATTATGCTGGACATTGACCATTTCGTGAACATAAATAATCGCTACGGACGCCTCGCTGGAGATGTCCTTCTGGAGAGAATTGGTACTGTTATTCGCACCAACATTCGCAGTGCAGATATAGTGGGTCGCTATGGAGGCGACGGGTTCCTCATTATCTTGCCCAAGACTGATCTGGCGTCATCATGGGTCGCAGCTGATCGACTTCGCAGTATAATCGAAAGAACCGAGATTACAGACTTCTGTGGGAATGTATTCACTGCAACGGTGAGCCAGGGACTGGTTGCGCGCGAACGCACCGATGATATTGATTCTCTCATTTCCCGTGCTGATGCGGCTCTCCGCATGGCTAAGGAAAAAGGGCGTAACCGCGTGCAAATCTTGCTCGGGCCCGCCCTAAGAGACAAAGTCTGACCCGCGTTCAGCACCGCCCAACTCCCAAACAGATAAGCTTCCAGTACCCGCCTTCTGGCAGCTAATGCATGTCCCTATATGACGGTGCCCCCATCCACTACCAGAACATGTCCGGTCACATAGCTCGAGGCATCTGACGCCAGGAAAACCGCCGCCCCAACCATCTCATCAGGCTCGGCTACACGCCGCAACGGAGTCCTATCCATGACAGCTTGTTCGATAACCGGGTTGCTCCACAGGGCTTCGCTGAATCGGGTTTTGGTCAGCCCCGGCGCTATCGCGTTGACTCTGATGTTGTACTGAGCCCATTGCTGTGCCATCACTTTGGTTGCCATGATCACCCCGGCTTTACTTATGGAATAAACCGGCAGAATATCAGGCGTAATCCCAGCCACGGATGCAACATTAATGATTTTGCCTCCGCCTTGCTCCTTCATCAACCTGGCTACCGCCTGGCTGAGAAAGAACAGTCCCTTCAAATTAAGATTCATTATGGAATCCCAGGCGCGCTCTTCAATATCCATGGCAGAAGACATGGTCGGGTTGGTGCCCGCGTTGTTCACCAGAATATCAATTCTGCCGAACTCGTCTCTCACTTTTGGAACCAGAGCATTTATTTCATCTGTCCTGCCCACATGTGTCGCCACCGCCATTGACCTGCGCCCCAATCCTCTAATCTCTCTAGCGACCTCCTCAAGATCCGGCAATTTGCGGCTGGTTACAGCTACGTCAGCACCGAATTTGGCAAGCCCCACAGCAATCGCCCTCCCGATGCCTCGGCTGCCCCCTGTCACCAATGCTACTTTGCCCGATAGGGAAAACATCTCTTGTGGAATACTCATTGCGCGCCTCCTAAGCGAATTTACTTAGCCCCGACTTGTCGAGACTGACACCACAGTATATACGACTGATGAAGCCATACGCAACCTGAGTTACGCATGATTGACCGTGCTACCGAGTAGCTCGCTTGCACTCTTCGCGCTAAGCATATCACACGTACGATTCGGCAAGCCCGAAATAGCTCCGCGCGGCAGTCACCGCCTTGGCCTTCTCTTCTTCGGGGATATAGGGATCGTCGAGCTTGAAGCTCTCCACCTTACCCCGGACATAGGCTCGGTAGCACTTGTAAAAGTCGAGCAATTTGAGGAGCTCTTCGTCATGGCTCAGCCACACATAAGTATCTACCAGATGCCGGGAAAGACCAGCCTGCTGATAGCGGTCCAAGTCCATGGCTAGAAAGGCGACCTCCGACGCCACGTCGCAGCATCGGAACCTTTCATTGAATTCAATACAGTCGAAAATGCAGATGCCGTCAGTGAAGCAAACGTGAGCAGCATGGAGGTCGCCATGACAGTTCCTTATTCTGCCCTCTTTTACTCTTTTCTCAAACAGGCTGGCATTGTTTCTAATGAAATCATAGGTATAACCCTTGATTCGCTCGTATTTCGCTCCAAAAATGGTCAGACCAATATACTTCTCGGTCTGCACGAAGTTCTCATCACAGTTGTGGCATATTACATCCAATCCACCAAAAGCAGTGATTTTCGGATTTGTTTCCGCCCTCTCATGAAACGTCACTAGCTTTGCAGCCACCTCAGCCACCATTTCCGGGGTTACCTGCCCTTGCGGCAAAAGCACATCCATCATGCGACCCCGTGGCAACCGCCTCATCTTCACGGCATACTCTATGGCTTTGCCTTGCCCTTCAATGCGAAACCCGCGCCCTTCCTTGACAATCGGCACTACAGCCAAATAAGCATCAGGACAAAGCCGCCTGTTCAACTCCAGTTCTTGCTGGCAGAAGAAATGGCGTTTCTCCAGAGTGGTGTAGTCCAGATAACCCAGATTGACCGGCTTTTTGATCTTATACACATGCTCGCCAGCCAGTAAGACGAAGGACATCTGGGTCTGGACCATCTCTATCTTCTGTGGATTGTGCGGATATGCCTGGGCCTTAAGAAGGGCTTCAATTGTAGATGGCAATACTGACACCGCAGTTCTCGCAGAAACTCACGGCCTTTCCCAGACAGCTGCCAGTCCCTGCCCACCTCCAATACACATGGTCTCCAGACCACGGTGCAGATTTCTACGCACCATGTCGTAGATGATGGTGACCGCTATTCTCGCTCCCGTACAGCCAATAGGATGGCCCATAGATATGCCACTGCCGTGAGGGTTAACCCTGTCGAAATCCCAGTCAAGCTCTTTCATACAACCCAGCACTTGAGCAGCAAAGGCTTCATTAAGCTCGATAACATCCAGATCCTTATTGCTAAGCCCGGTCTTGCTGAGAGCTTTTCTTACGGCTGGCACAGGACCCAGTCCCATGTACTTGGGATCTATGCCGCCTGAAGCCCAGGCCCTAAGTGTCGCCAGAGGCTTAAGACCATGTTCCCTGGCTTTGTCTCTGGACATAAGCACTACCGCAGCCGCAGCATCATTAATCCCCGAAGAGTTGCCGGCAGTGACTGTCCCGTCCTTTCGGAATGCTGGAGGTAGCTTTGCCATTTTCTCCATAGAAGTGTCCATAGGCCGCTCATCCGTATCGAAGACAACTGGCTCTCCTTTCTTCTGCGGGATGGGATAAGGAACGATCTCATCCTTAAACAAGCCCTCAGCGATGGCTTTGCGGGCACGCATATGGCTAAGACAGCCTATCTCATCCTGCTGTTGCCGGGTAAAGCCATATCTCCTGACGATCTCCTCTGCCGTGTTTCCCATATGATAGCCATAGAATATTTCCCACAATCCATCATAGACCATGAGGTCTATGAGCTCTCCCCGGGCTCCTACGTCCATGCGATAGCCCCAGCGAGCCTTGGGGAGCGCGTAGGGAGCGTTACTCATAGACTCCATACCTCCGGCAACAATCACATCTGCCTCGCCCAGCACTATGGCTTGTGCCCCCAGAGTGATAGCTTTTAGACCTGACCCGCAGACCTTGTTCACTGTGAAGGCAGGGGTTTCTTTGGAAATACCAGCATAGATGCAGGCTTGCCGAGCTGTGTTTTGACCCTGTCCTCCCTGCAGGACATGCCCCATAATTACCTCGTCAACCTGAACAGGATGCAGAGAGGCATCGTAGTCATAGTGCTTCTTCTCTATCTCTATGATTGCGTCAGACTTGAGTGCGTCCGGGCCATAGCTGAGTAATCTCTCACCCGACTTCGGCCTTAGCCCTGCTCGCTTGAGCGCCTCCTTGATTACCACAGCACCCAGCTCTACAGCGGGTATGTCCTTCAAAGCACCACCGAAGCTACCAATAGCTGTCCTGGCGCCGCTAACCACGACTACTTCTTTTTGCATGCTCTAATCTCCTTCCGCAAGGATTCCCTCTGAGGCAGGACAACCACCAAAGTCTAACGAAGTCAAATCACCTTCCAGCACTTTCACACCAAACTACACAGGCCGGAATGCCAAAAAGGTCATCGCGTTGGCTCCTTCACCCCTGTGCAGGAATGCCACGTGAACAGGCGTGCCAATGCCTATGGTTTCCGGCTTGTTCCCATCCACTCCCTCAATCCGAGCAACAACCTTCGGTCCTTCCTCCAACTCCACCACTCCGGAGACGTAAGGATGTTTCCTGTCGTAGCCCTCCTTGATCATGAAAGGAGGCCCTATAGCTATGCATGTAAAGGCCACAAGCTTGCCCTTTCCCTTCATCTCAATCCATTCCATCTCAGACCCATAACACCTGATGCAAATACCACGGGGAGGTACAGAAAGGGCGGCGCATTTCCGGCACTTCGACCCCATCAGCTTTTCCTCGCTGAGAAATCGCTCATATGAGATGTCGTTAAAGGGCCTCTCTTCCATTTGCTGCCTCTCCTTCTTATCTTCTCTCCAGAATAGTGAGTGTACAGGTGCCTCCAGTACCTCCCAGATTATGAGTTGCACCGATTCGTAAGTCCCTGATGGGAACCTGTCTTTCTCCTGCCTCGCCCCTCAACTGCTTCCAGATTTCGACAATTTGCCCCGTGCCGGTAGCCCCTACAGGATGACCTTTACATTTCAGCCCCCCCGAGGTATTGATGGGCTTTGAGCCACTCAATCGTGTCAGGCCTTCTTCTACTGCTTTGTATCCCTCCCCTGGCTTGAAAAACCCCAGATCCTCGATGTGCAGGATCTCTGCTATAGAGAAGCAATCATGCACCTCGGCAACTTGAACGTCCTGCGGCTTAAGTCCCGATAATTCGTAGGCTTCACTTGCTGCCTGTCTGGTCGCCTCAAAGTAAGTGAGGCCATCCGCAGCGTGTAGTGCCCTCCCACTCCCCTGCCCTATACCCACAACATACAGCGGGTCATTGCTGAATTCTCTGGCTATCTTCTCGGCTACCAGCAAAACACAGCTTGCTCCGTCGCTTATAGGGCAGCAATCGAACAGATGCATGGGCCAGGCGACCACAGGATTGGCATTGGGATCGCGGAGGAAGTCCTTCTCGTGTTTCCAGGCAGGTATAGCTCCTCCTTTGCTTCTGGCCTTTTCAACTCTCTGATTCATAATATCGCGGATGGAGACATTGAATTGCGCCTTGGAATTGAGACGAGCATTATCATGGCTCTTTATGGTGACATTCATCAGATGTTCCCGGCTGGCTCCATACTTGGCGAAGTAGGCGGTGGCAATGGCGCCGAAAACACCCGGAAAGGTAAACCCTGCCTTCACCTCGTAGGGACTGGCAGCCATCGCCAGGCCTTGTGTAACTTCCTCTGTGCTGCGTTTCGACATGTCCTCAACCCCACCAACCAGGACCACATCATAGAATCCCGAGGCAATAGCGAAAACTCCCTCTCTAAAAGCCAGTGCGCTGGAAGCACAGGCACCCTCCGTCCGCGTTGCGGGCTTCGGTGTAAGCCCGAGCAAGTCCGATATTATGGGACCCCAGTGCCCTTGACGGACAAAAAAATCGTTCGTGAAATTCCCCAAATAAAGCGCATCAATGTCCTTGGGGTCTATCCCTTTGTCCACTGTGGAAAGCATTTCCCGGAAAGCTTCGGCAAACAGGTACTTGGAGTCCTTGTCACCAAACATCCCGAATCTCGACATCCCTGCGCCCACTACAGCCACCCCTCTTCCCAGTTTTCTTCGCCCTCGCATTTCACCTCCTGGGTAGAAAGCTATTTGCAAGTCTCCTACTATATCAGATTCCTGAGCCAGATCAAAGAATTATTTTGGGGCGGCACTTATGACAGAAATGCACTTCCTTCAAGTCGGTATCGGCAAGGCAATTGGAAAAGTGCATGACACATCTGATGTCAGGACAATGTCCCAGCCCGAAGGTGTGCCCCACTTCATGAACTATCTCCTTGGTGGCTCTTTCCAGGAATAGAGCTTCGTCGGGAGCCAGGCCATAGTATTCCTGCCTGAGCCGGTACAGAGATACGATGGCGGTTCCGGAGAGCACGTCGGCTTCGCCAAATACGAAGTGGAGCCGCGGAACATAAAGGTCAACATCGGCTATGCCGATAACCCTTGAGTTTTGTTCCGCCTTGCCTAGAGCGGCCAGTAACCTTGAGGAAAGATACTGCTTCCTCTCCGCATCATAAGCCGGAGCCAAATCGCCAGAACCCGCTTTAACTTCTATCGGACAACGGAAAACACTACCAACCCTATCCTTAAGCTCCTCCATTATTTCGTCAGCTGTCGTGCCTAACGGTCTAAGCGTAATCTTCACTGGTCTTATACAGCGTTCTTCTGGCAAATTGCCTTTTCAGATTCTACCACAGACGGAGCAAGGGGTGGCGAGTAGGTATGATGTTCCGCATAATGCCGCCTGGAATCCTTCCACCAACAGAGGGAAGGTGGAAGGAAATTTGCTGCGGACTATAGTATAATTGTTGGATACCGAAGCAGGACAATGAACTTCAGTCAGGCAGAAGAGTATCTCAATAATTTTACTAACTACGAGCGGATTCCGGGCGTGTCTTATGCCCAGTCTGGTTACAGCCTAAGACACGTAGAGAAGCTACTAGACCGTATGGGCAACCCTCAGCTGGCAGCCAGGACGGTTCATATCGCCGGCACGAAAGGAAAAGGCAGTGTATCGGCTATGATCGCCCAGGTCCTGAGCACTTCGGGATACAGGACAGGGCTATATACCTCGCCTCACCTTCTTAATCTCAGAGAGCGCATCAAAGTTGATGGCACCCTGATCTCCGAGCCTGAGTTTGCTGCAGCCATGGCGGAAGTGAAGCCTTTCATCGAATCAATGAAGCAGGACTCTGACTCCCAGCCACTAACCTACTTCGAGGCGTTGACTGCGCTGGCATTTGTTTACTTCCGGGAGAAACGGGTGGACTTCCAGGTGCTGGAAGTGGGCCTCGGCGGCAGGCTTGATGCTACAAATGTGGTGTCCAAACCTTCAGTCTGTGTTATCACCGCCATCAGCTTTGACCATATGCAAATTCTCGGAAATACTTTGGCCCAGATAGCAAGGGAAAAAGCTGGCATTATCAAGCCTGGCTGCTGGGTGGCCATCTCTCCCCAGCCCGAAGAGGCAGCTTCAGTGTTCAGCGAAATTTGCCGCCAGAAAGAAGCAAAGGCGATCTGGGTGGGAAAGGATGTCACCTGGCACAAGATAAATGGCGATCTCGATCATCAATCCCTGGTGATTAACGGCACAAAGGGTGAATACAAGGTGAACATCCCTCTCCTAGGGGACTTCCAGCTTGAGAATGCCTCCACTGCAGTAGCTGCACTGGAGATACTTGCTTCTAAGGGTTTCGCCGTCTCACCCGGAAATATTGCTCAGGGGCTTGCCCAGGTCAAGTGGCCGGGGCGTTTCCAAGTTGTTCGACGACAACCAACGGTGTTGATTGACGGTGCTCATAATGTGGAGTCAATAAAGAGGTTGGTGGAAAATCTGAAAGCGTATTTCCCCGGAAAACGGATTTTCCTCGTCTTTGGAACGTCATCCGACAAGGACATAACTGGGATCGTAAAGGAGCTGGTTCCTATCTCTCAGCACGTCATAGTCACACAAGCATCCCACTCTCGCGCTGCCCCCACTGCAACTCTGGCGACCGAGTTCAGCAAATATGGCATTGAGCCTGAAAACAAGGGAACTGTAACCGAAGCTATATCCCGAGCCTTGTCCAGAGCAGAGAACACAGACGTTATCTGTGTGACCGGATCCCTGTTCGTCGTGGCGGAAGCGTTAGGTTACTTCTCTCCAGCCTGAGTTTCTATAGGAGAGACAAGGGCTTCCTTGGGCAACATCTTATTCAGAATCTGCTGGAGTGCCATCACATGACTGCAGGTCTCCCATTGGGGAAAGAAACGGCAGGTGCAATGCCACTTTCCATTGGAATAGCTCAGCTTGTGGTCATCGTTCTCCCCGCGGAAAACAGCGGTCAGGCCTGAGAAAGTCACACGATCCGGTTCCTGAGCGTACCTCTTGGCTTTTTCGATCTTCCCTATAAGGCTGGAGCGCATCTTGACTGTCGCAAGTATACAACAGGGCGCGGAAAAAGTCCAGCATCTGTACTCGTTCATACGCTTAGCGACACTGCTCTTCCGTGATTGTCATGATCCCCGACTTATCGGGGCGACGAGACAGTCTCTGAACAAAAAACCTCAAATCTGAAGCACCAAATCCCAAACAATACCAAAGCCCAAAATACCAACGAGCAGGACAGTTCTGGGTTTTGACATTTGGATTTGCTTGGATTTCGGAATTAGCATCATAAGCCACTGCATTCACCTAGGCACCTGGGAAGACATGGCAGGCTACATGGTGTCCATGAGCGACCTGTCTCAGTTCGGGAGGTGTTCTGTCGCAGACTCCAATGCGCTGCAGACAATGCTCAGCATAACTGCATCCCTCGTGTTTTTCGTGGCTTAGCCGGTGTACGCTCTCAGGAAACCTTGCTTTCGGAACTTCTGAACCGATGCCCTTCAAGAACCTGGCATAAGGATGGCGGACGTCATCAAAGCAATCGCTGTTTATCATCTCCACAATCTTCCCACGATACATCACGGCAATACGATCGCTGGCATAGCTGATCGTATCGAGGTCGTGGGAAATCAGCACAATAGTGATACCGCTTGTCCTTCTCAAAGTCGTGAGCAAGTCCAAAACCTGGGTTGCCACCACAGGATCAAGACCGGAGATAGGCTCGTCAGCGATAATCACATCAGGATTCAACAACAACGCCCTAGCAATGGCTACTCGCTGACGCTGACCTCCGGAGAGTTCGCAGGGATGGCGCCCTAGAAGGGACGATGGCAAATTGACCTTCTCTATCGCAGCGGAAATGCGGCGCTCTCTATCAGTCCTATCACCAAGGCGATGAATCAGCAGCGGCTCTTCGAGAATAGCATACACGTTGTGGCGGGGGTCAAGAGTGGAATCGGCGTCCTGGAATATGGGCTGTACCTTCCTGCGGAACTGTATTATCTCTCTTTTGTTCATTTCAAAAACACTCTCGTTTCGGTAGATGACTGCGCCGCCAGTCGCATGATACAAACGCAGAATGCACTTGGCCAGTGTCGTCTTGCCCGAGCCGCTCTCTCCAACAATGCTGAATATCTGGCCTTCGTTCACGGAGAAGGTAACTCCGTCAACCGCGCGGACGACATGATCTCGATGGTGCAATCGCACCAGTGGATTGTGCCTGATGGTAAAATGCTTTTTCAGTCCACGTACTTCTAGCAATTCCTTCGCTCCTCTGTGAAGAGGTGGCAGGCTATCCTGACATTTCCGACCAGTTTCTCTGTCACCTCAAATCCCGCACACTCGGGCATCGCCCGCGGACATACAGGGTGAAAGCTGCATCCAGGTGGGGGATTTATCAAATCCAGGGTGTCAATACTGGGTACAACCAGCGGCTCACCTCTTCGGCGTTGCTGACAGGAGAGAAGGATTTGACTGTAGGGATGACGGGGATTATTAAGCACCTCTCCGGAGGGGCCACGCTCCACGATGCGTCCTCCATACATTATGGCAACATAATCGCAGATACTCCTAATAGTCTGAAGGTCATGACTGACAACCATCAATGTCGTTTCCTGGCGCAATTTCCGCAGGAGCTCCAATACAGCCACTTTTGTGGCTCGGTCAAGGGCCGTAGTGGGCTCATCGGCCATGACCAGTAGAGGCTGCATGAGCAGCGCCATCGCCATTAACACCCTTTGTCTGATGCCTCCGGATAGCTGATGCGGATAGCTGCTTAATAAGCGGTGCATTGTCTCACCGTTGTCAAGCCCTACCTCCCGGAGTGATTCCTCTATTTCTCTGAGTTCATCGGCATTAGGCCGATAGAATCTCCAAGACAAAATCATCGGGGAACCCATGCCCTCACGCCTCACCCTAATCGCCTCCGTAAGCTGCTGTTTGACAGTGTAAGAGGGATTGAGAGCGGTGGCTTGGTTTTGCGGTATCAAAGCGATTTGCCTTCCCCGTATATGCTGCATTTCTCTCTCTTCCAGCAGCGTAATATCACGTCCATCGAAACTCATCGAGCCTTTCACCATACGACCTGGCTGCTGAAGGTGCAGGATTGAGAGAAGCAACACGGTCTTGCCACACCCGCTTTCCCCCATGAGACCCGTGCATCTTGCTTCATCTACCTCGAGGTTGACACCTTTGTTTGCCTTGACCACACCGCGAGGAGTGTCAAAGTAGACATGCAGGTCTCGAATTTCCAATAATCTGCTCATCTATCGAGAACCCTTTTCAGCCTGGGGTCGCTTTTCGCCTCAACACCAAAGCTGATAAACATCAACCCGAGAATGCATAATCCTATGCAAAGACCCGGAGGTGTATACCACCACCACAATCCGCGTACAAAGCCACCGCGAGCATAGGCATAGCGCAGCATCATTCCCCAGCTCTTGGTGCTGGGGTCGCCAAGCCCGAGGAAACTTAGCGAGGCTTCCATAAGCATGGCTACCGCTACGACGAGCACAAATTTCGCCAGGATGAGCGGCATTACATTGGGAAGAATATGACGTAGCATCAGCCAACCGTCGTCAGCGCCGAGCGCCCGTGCTGACTCAACATACCCAGACTGCCGGATGGTAAGCACCTGGGAACGGATAACACGCGCTGTATTTGGCCAGGATACAAGCCCAATAACAGCTACGATTAACCAGATGTTCGACCTCACATAAACCGTCAGCAGAATAACCAGGGGCAGAGCCGGTATGACCAAAACAACGTCGGTCATGCCCATCAACAGGTTATCTATCAAGCCACCCCGAAACCCAGCGATCATGCCGATGAATACGCCGATTACCACCGCCAGAATGCCGGCCGAGAAGCCGATAAGCAGCGACGTACGCGAACCGAGCAGTAGCTCGGAAAAGATATCCTGCCCTACGTCATTGGTGCCGAGTAAGTGGAGTCTGCTAGGAGCAAGGAATGGCTGACCATATCCCCACGGATCGTGAGGCATCATGATATCCGCCAGAATTGCCACTATGCCGAATATGCCCACAATAGCGACTCCACTAAAAACCAAGGGATTGCTTCTTATGACACGGACCAATCTCAATTTTCACCTCGTTTTCGGGTCAAGCCAGAGACACAGCAAGTCGGCGGTGATATTTGCCAGCAGAACACACACTGCCACTATGAAGAAGGCGAATTGCAGGAGAGGATAGTCTCGAGCTTCAATGGCCCTATATATGAGCGTGCCCATGCCTGGCAAGGAAAAGACTACCTCAACCAATAACGCTCCAGAAAATATCATGCCAAACTGAATGGCGGTCACTGTAATCAAGGGAGTCAGTGCATTACGCAGAGCATGCCTGAATAGCACAGCTCTTTGCGACAATCCCTTGGCCTGAGCCATAAGAACGTAATCTTCGCCGTATACTGAGACTACTGAGTTTCTCACGATGATGAAGTCATAAGCCGTCTTACTGAGAGTGATGATTGCTAGAGGCAAAGCCATATGCCAGCCAATGTCTATGAAGTAATGCAATCCTACGGCATCGCCCGAACGTGCTCCCCCCAGGGGGAACCATCCCAGCAGGAAGCTGAAGATGAACAGCGCCAGCATAGCTAGCCAGTAGTTAGGCATGGAGTAAGCTAGTAGAAGACTGCCTGTCAGCACCGCATCGAGCCGCCTGCCACGCCGCCACGCCGCTACTGCCCCCAGGACGGCGCCGATACAGGCCGCAATGATCACGGAGGGCAGTATCAACAGAAATGTCCAGCGCAAATGCAGTACTACAGATTCAAATACCGGTCGCATATACAAGTAGGAATAACCCCAGTCACCGGTAAAAACGCCGATTAGATAGCGGGCATATTGAGCAAAAAAAGGTTTGTCCAAGCCGAGGTCTGCACGCAATGAGTCCAATACATCCTGTGAACCATAGTAAGCTTCTTCTCCAATAATATTCATCAGCGGGTCGCCGGGCATGAGACGAGGTATCAGGAAATTCAAAGAGACGATGAGGAAGAAGGCGACGAGATACCTCGTCGCCTTCCAGAGTATCCCAGCAGAAGGATGTTTATGCTCTTCCATTAGTATACCGTGTATGTCAGGATTCCAAACTACAGGGACCGCCCATCCCTATTGCCCTCTGGTCACCGTAAACCAGGAAAAACTGTTGACCACGCCGCCGTAGATATGGTCAACTACCCAATTCTCCCAGCCCTTGCGGTAAGGATAAGTGCTTTCTATCCACGCCAATGCAATGCCAGGCAAGAGTTCACCATGTAGTTGCTGGAGTTTGTTATCAAGTTGAGCTTGCTCACCAGGGATAGCAGTAGCCAGGCGGGCATCGCAGGTAGCCAGATATTCCGCGTTGTTGAGATTGAATAACACCCCGGCGCCAGTTCGTCGGGAATCAAAGTAACCGGAGCCGTGCCCGGCGTGCATCAACATGCCCCATGGCGTACCACGGAAGAACACCAGGTCATAGTTCTTAGCGTCCTTGCGGGTTCTCCACGCCGCAGAACCCAAAGCAACGATGTTGGTGTCGAGTCCGATAGCCTTCAAATCACTTGCCACCATCTCAGTGGAGCGCAACATGCTGATGGAGTCGCTGCGTGTCAGCAGGGTGAGTGTGACCTTGGCTCCTTCAAATTCGCGCCAGCCGTCGCTATCACTGTCAATAACCCCAATGCTGTTAAGCAAGTTTTCGGCCATTGTTCGATTGCATGCTAAACGAGGAATTGTATTGTTGTGGTTTGGATGTGTCGATGGCGAGAATCCGTAAGTCGGCACTGTGCCGTAACCCCCAAATACTAGATCAACTATCTGGCTGTAGTTAATGGCATAGGTCACTGCCCTTCTGAAAGTTATGTTGTTAGTCAGACTGCGTTGGTCGTTAAACCCCAGGGCTGCCGGCACGCCAAGAAATGTGGCAAAAGCAAAGTCGATCTTCCCCGACACCAGCAACGGAGGAATATAAGTGTTAGGAAACTCTCCGGAGTAGTCCCACCAAGTATCTATGTCGCCACGAATCAGAGCCATCACCAGCGCATCCATCGTACCAAAGACATAGACCTCCAGCCTGTCAACCTTAGGCTTGCCCCCGAAATAGTTCGCATTAGCAATGAAGACAAATTTGCCAGCAGCCGGATCCCAGCTCTCTAGCCTGAAAGGACCCGAGCCAACTATGCGGTCCGTGCCATTGTATGTTAGTGGGTTTTCAACGCCGCTCCAGATGTGTTGGGGCACTGCGGTATAAGTCATAAACTCCGTCAGAAGATTCCCGTAAGATCTGTTTAAGGAGAGGCGTACCCTATTTCCGTCTAGCACTTCGACACTGCTGATCACATCGTTCATCCAACCTGCTTGCGGGTCACGGTCACGATAGTACTCAATGGAGAACTTAACATCTTCAGCAGTCAATGTTGTGTTGTCGTGCCATGTGGCATTGTTAACTATGGTGAAGGTGAAGGTCTTGCTATCCTCAGAGATGTGCCACTCTCTCGCCAGCCACGGTACGGGTTGCATGTCAGGTCCAAGCTTAATGAGGCTGTCGTGGGTTGTTATCCCCGACAAAACGCCGTACCAATAGTCAGAAAACTTATTTGTGGTACTGAACGGCCTAGTAGAGCCGACACGAAGCACCACTTCCTCGGCTTCCCCATCCGGCCCGCCGGCACAGCCTGAGATTCCAAAGGGTATGGACAGAACAATGATGGCAACCATTACCATACAGATAAGGCCAGTCTTCTTCACAGACACCTCCTTTTCACAATTCGTTTCGAGAACCGTATTGGTCGTAATCAATCCATATCACGGCATCTCTATGGTGGCGCTCTAAGCATGGTACTCCTTCCCGGAATGAGATTCCGTCGTTTTCTTCAAGCCAATCCAGCAGGCGATGACATTGCTTCTCATCTAGACCAGGGTTATGACGAAACATTTCCATCTGCACAGCAACAGGTATGCGATAAGTTCTGGTAAGTATGGTGACGTCGGCGCGGTAGCCCAGACGATGGAGCACATTGTAAAGGTATATGTAGTCTGGACCTGGTTCCATCCCGATAATGTCGCGCATTGGCTGTACCAGCTCGTGTCCCGCCGTATGCACAAGTACGAGATATCGTCGAGCTGCCAGACACATTTTCCGCAGGGCGCCCTCAATGTCCTCCATCTGGAAGCAGTAAGCAGCCAACACTATATCGTGGCAGCCGATTTCATTCAGACTAACGTCTTCCCATGGCGATTCAATCACCGTCAGGTTCTTCACCTGCATCGCTTTCGCATTCTCTGTCAGGCGAGATACTTGCGACCGCGATGGTTCGATCGCCGTCACCAGTCGGGCGATCCCAGCCAGGGGTAGAGCAAAAGCCCCCGCCCCAGCACCAATATCCAGTATGGTGAAGTGCCGTTCCATCTTTTGAAGGATGCGCTCCAGGATTTCCCCCGGGTAGCCACTCCGTCGCAGGATTTGCTGCCACTCGTCGTATCGTCTCCAGAACTCCTCTTCGCAAATTCCCCGACGGGCAAGATTGGCCCTCAGTCCGCTGCGTTGAAGATGCTCCTGCCAGGCTCTTCCCCAATCAAAATGGTTTGCCCCGGTATCGTAATGGCTATCGCTTATCATTCCTCCAAACTACCCCGACGATCGAAGCTGCGTCTTCACTGAGGCTAATTCCGCCTTAATGTGCTTGTTTCAACCGCTTGCATTTGCAATTAGTTGCAGCTTGACAGTATAAACCGGGCTCGCCCGCCATGTCAACCGCGGCCCAGCGCTATCAACTCAGCCCTTTGGCGCTACCTGTGTTCATACAGTAACCAGACGTTGGCGTCGGTTTTGCACTGGCGGGAAGGTGCTGCTTTATCGAGTCGTATGCGGTTGTGCTATCATAGTAGTTGGTTCAGAAACCTTGGAAACAATCTAATGGTTTTGCAGCCAGAACTCAGACTTCTTATCAGCCGTGGCCAGATAGCTGGAGCTGTAGATAGGCTGGCTCGTGAGATCGAGAGGGATTACCAAGGCAAGCACCCTGTTCTCGTCGGCATCCTGAAGGGGTCCTGTGTGTTTATGGCCGATCTTATTCGTCGGCTTGATTTGCCCCTGGAGCTCGAGTTCGTCAGGCTCTCCAGCTACGGCGCCGCCAGGAAGAGTTCAGGTACAGTGAGAGTGGTTCAAGGGGCTAAGACGCCTATCAGAGGCAGAGACGTTCTGGTGGTTGAGGACATCGTGGATACCGGCATCACCATCTCTTTTTTTCTGGCATACCTGAAGAAAAGATGTCCCGCTTCGCTAAAGCTCTGTGTTCTGACAGACAAGCCATCCCGGCGCAGGGTTCCGGTCCCCATTGACTACCTGGGCTTTACCGTGCCCGATGCATTCATCGTGGGATATGGACTGGATTTCGATGAGAAGTTCCGCAACCTGCCTGACATATATACTTTGGAGGATTAACAGATGAATCTGAAGGAACTAGTTTCTGTAGCCAGAGGGGAAATAGCGGCTGATTTAGTCCTCAAGAATGCCCGCATAGTAAATACCTTTGTTGGAGAAATAGAGCAAGCCGACGTGGCTATCCACGGCGATAGGATTGCCGGCGTCGGGGATTATGATAAGGCCAAGGAATGCATCGATTTGCAGGGCGCATTCGTCGCTCCGGGGCTGATCAACGGACATACGCATATAGAAAGCTCGATGCTCCACCCAGCAAGGTATGCTCAAGCCGTGGTGCCCAGAGGCACTCTAGCTGTGGTCACTGACCTGCACGAGATCGCCAACGTTTGCGGTTTCAAGGGCATAAAATTTGTCACGGACTGGGCGCGAAAACTACCTCTGGATATGTTGTTCATGGCTCCATCATGCGTGCCGGCAACTAACCTGGAGACATCAGGCGCCGAAATCAATGCCAAGGAAGTAACGAGGATTCTAGCTCATCCCAGGATAATCGGCCTGGGAGAGATGATGAACTTCCCCGGCGTGGTGAGTGGCAATGAAGAGGTCTTGAGCAAACTCAGTGCCGCACAGGGAAAAGTCATTGATGGGCATGCTCCGGGACTTGCCGGCAAACAATTGAATGCCTACCTCTCCGCCGGCGTTCTTTCCGACCATGAATGCACCACTATGGAGGAAGGGAGAGAGAAGCTGCGCCGCGGCATGCACCTCATGATTCGAGAGGGCTCTTCAGAAAGGAATCTGGATGCCCTGCTCCCTCTGGTCACCGATAACACTTACAGAAGATGCTTCTTTGTGGTGGACGACCGTAGTTGCTCTGATTTGCTTCGGGAAGGCGACGTGGACGCTGTGGTGCGAAAAGCCATTAGCCGGGGCCTCGAGCCAGTCCGAGCAATTCAGATGGCCACGATTAATGCGGCTGAGTATTTCAGAATTCATGACAGAGGAGGTATTGCCCCCGGTTATGTAGCCAACCTCATAACTATCACCGATTTGGCTAGCTTACAAATAGACATGGTGTTTTACCAGGGAAAGCTGGTAGCAAGACAAGGCAAGCCCTTCTTCCCTGCACATCCCATTACTCTGGAGCTCAAAGACACGGTGCGCATCAAGTCCCCGACAGCACAATCGCTGAAAGTTCCTCTCCCTCGGCGGGAGAGGCCAGGTGAGGTTGAGACATCCGGTGAGACCTACCCGGTCATCGAAATCGTCCCCGGACAGATAGTCACCAGAAGGGATATGGAGAAGGTGAAAGTCGTCGGCGGAGCAATTGTGCCCGACCTGGACAGAGACATTCTCAAACTGGTAGTGGTCGAAAGACACAGGGCTAGCGGGAATGTCGGAGTGGGGCTGGTCAAGGGATTCGGCTTGAAGAAAGGCGCTTTGGCGTCATCAGCGGCTCACGACTCGCACAACATAATAGCAGTGGGCGTCAGTGATCTGGACATCCTCAAGGCAATCGAGGAGATTAGAAGACTGCAGGGAGGGCTGGTTGTTTGTGCCGACCTCGAAATCCCCGCTTCCTTGGCGTTGCCTATAGCCGGCCTGCTTTCGCCAGAGCCGCTGGACACAGTCGTATTCCAGCATGAGACGCTGGACAGAGCCGCTGCCAGACTGGGCAACCTGCCTCCGTCTCCATTTGCCATCCTCTCCTTCCTGGCACTGCCGGTCATACCGGAACTCAGATTGACGGATTTGGGTTTGGTGGACGTCGCCGAGTTCAAATTGATCAAGCCGGGCTAACCTGACGACTCATGTTCTGTGGGCAAGTACTCGCATGCGGGTCCTCCGTCATCACCACCGTATAAGCACAACTGAGCGTTAGACAACATGCTTACCGCGACAGCCTCACTTGCTGTATAATGACCCTCCGTATCATGGGAAACCTGAAAGGTCGCCCCTCAGGAATGTTCGGCTTCTCCATCGTGTGGCTGGGCCAACTGGTCTCAATCACCGGATCCGGGATGACACGCTTCGCCCTCACGATCTGGGTCTGGCAGCAGACTGGACAGGCAACTGCTCTGGCTGTGGTCGCCATATTTTCATTCGCCCCTGCTATCCTTCTCAGTCCGATCGCCGGCGTCATTGTTGACCGGGTCAGTCGAAAGAAGGTCATGATTGCCAGTGACCTCGCCGCCAGCCTCTCAACTGTAGCAATCCTGATACTGTATTCCCGGGAATCATTGCAGATATGGCACCTGTGGGCAGCGGGGTTCTTCGCCAGCACTTTCGAATCATTCCAGTTTCCAGCATATTCCGCATCCATCGCAACAATGATTGACAAGAAGCACTACACCCGCGCCAATGCCATGATGGGAATGGTATGGTCAGCTTCCGGCATTATCGCCCCCATCGCAGCAGGCGCCTTGCTGCCTTTCATCGGAATCAACGGCATCATGCTCATCGATATTGCCACCTTTGTATTTGCTATAGGCACTCTATTGTTTGTGGCAATCCCCGACCCCGTGCAGACGGAGGCTGGCCGCGCCAGCCGCGGCACTCTTTTCCAGGAGTCGCTCTTCGGCTTTCGCTACATCTTTGCCAATCGGAGCCTGCTCGGTCTGCTGCTCATCTTTTTCGCTACCAATCTGGTGTTCGGCCTGGTCATGATCCTGTTTGCGCCCATGATCCTCGCCCGAACGGGAAACAACACCATTGCCCTGGGAACGGTGCAGATGGCTCTTGGCATCGGCGGGGTCGTTGGCGGCCTGATAGTCACTGCGTGGGGAGGTTTCAAGAGGAGGATTCACGGCATCCTGCTTGGCCTCATCCTGATCAGCATCCCTGGACAGATCATCATTGGACTGGGCAGGAGCATACAGGTGTGGGCTGTTGGCGCATTTCTGGTCATGTTCTTCATGCCACTGGTCAACGGCTCCAGCCAGGCCATCTGGCAGGCGAAAGTCCCGCCTGACATTCAGGGAAAGGTGTTCGCTACCAGGCGCCTTATCGCACAGATCAGCTCACCCCTTGCCATGATCATGGGCGGGCGCCTGGCAGATGCGGTTTTCGAGCCTGCCATGGCTTCGGGCGGCAGGTTTGCGCAGCTTTTTCAGCCCCTTGTAGGTTCTGGCCCAGGAGCCGGGATGTCTTTGTTGTTCATATTCTCAGGCATCCTCGGTGCCATGGTTGGACTCACCGGATATTTCATCCCGATAGTCCGCAGGGTGGAGGACATCCTTCCCGACCACGATGCGCCCAGGATTACAAACACCTAGCTCGACACCTGCGCAGTCCCTATGCCAGAACACACGTAAGGTAATTGAAAGCCAATCAGTCCTGAGACAGGGGAGCATAACGCCGCTCCAAGTTCAACAATCGTTGCTTGCAAGACAGCCCCCCGTAGTATCCGACCAGGCTTCCGTCGCTCCCGATTATGCGATGGCAGGGCACGACTATGCCGATGGGGTTGGCCCTGCAGGCATTGCCCACAGCGCGTACAGCCTTATCTTTGCCTATCGCCCGCGCTATCTGCAGATAACTCATTGTTGCCCCATAAGGAACCTGTCGAACTGCGTTCCAGACACTCCGCTGAAAGTCTGTGCCCACCATGAGCAAGGGAATGTCAAAAACCCTTCTGTTTCCGGCCAGATACTCATCAATCTGTCTTTTCGCTTCATTGAGCAGCGCGTCATCCTGCTCTGTAACATCAGCACCCAATAGCCTCGCCATTCTGTGAGCAACTATCTGTGTCACATCCTGGTTTCCGAAACCGAGGAAGCAAAGCCTGCCTTCAAAGCAGCCCAGTGTCAGCTCCCCCATTTCGATTTTGTTATGCCGAACAATAATCCGGTTCACATAGTCCTCCAGACGCTACCCAGAGCCACCGAATCGCTGCAGCGCCTGGTAGATGGCGTGCGTACCGAATTCGACTGCCTGGATCGGTATCCGTTCATCGGCAGCGTGGATGGCATGAGTGAAGTTGAAGTCCTCAGGCAACCGCATAGGCACGAAGCCGTAGGTCTGGATCCCAAGCCGCGAGAAGAACCGAGCGTCGGTGACGCCGCTCAGCAGGAGAGGACAGGGCCAACCTTCGGGATCGGCTTCCCTGAGAATCTCAGCCAGAGTGTCGAACAGTCCCATGTCCAGCGTTGCTGGGCCGGGGTCGAAGCGTACCACTTCGATCTCGCCTTCGTCGCCGCCTATGGCCCGCACCTCTCTGATCAGGTCGTCAGGTTTGAAGCCGGGCAGCAGGCGTCCGTCCAGGTCCACAGTCACTTCGCCGGGTATCACGTTGAAACTGCTGCTACCTTGCAGGATCGTCGGGCTCACGGTGTTCCGCAACAGCGGCGCAAACAACCTGCCACGTTCACCCAGGAGCCTGAGCAGCGGACCGCTCAGCAGGGGGTTCAGCAACTGGGATATAGCCAGGCTGCTGACCCCACCCAACCCCAATGCCATGCTCTGGAAAGTCAATCTGGCCGGCGGAGTAAGGTGAAAAGGCAAACTGCCTGCGTCCAGTCGCTTCAGGAAACGCGCCATTTTAGCCATCGCACCTCCCCGTACCGGCATTGAGCCGTGACCCCCTTGCCCATGAAAGCGGACGCGCAGCCAGCAAATCTGCTTTTCAGCCACCTGAATCGGGTAGAAGCGACGCTTGCCCACTACAAGAGAGAACCCACCGAACTCTCCCAGCGCGTAGCGAATACCGGAGAACTCCTCGGCATGACATTCCACCAGGAACCCGGCGCCATACTGTCCCAGCGTTTCCTCGTCCGGCACGATCGCCAGGACCACATCCCCCGGAGGCTGCACACCTTCGGCCTTGGCCCGCAGAACGCCGGTCAGCATCATAGCCACGCCGCCCTTCATGTCCAGCGCTCCCCGACCCCAAATATAGCCGTCTGCTACCGCACCCGAGAAGGGGGGATGCCGCCAGCGTTGGTTCGCGGTGGGCACCACATCCACGTGCCCGTAGAGCAGAAGCGGTGCAGCATTGCCCCGGCCGGGCAGACGCGCTATCAGGTTCGGTCGGGAAGGCGATCTAGCAAGCAGCCTGGTCTGAATACCGGCCTGGGTGAGCAGTTCGTTGATGAAGGCGATGCATTCGCCTTCGCTGCCCGGCGGGTTCGTCGTATCAAACTGAATCAACCGCCTGAGGATCTCAACCGGGTTGTAGTCGGTCTGAGGCGCTACACTTCTTTTTTTCGTTGGCCTCTTCCTTTCAGAGGGCGCCGGCAGCAGCGTGTGAAGTGGAACAGCTACGGCGCTCCTCCACACAGAGATTCAGGATGCCGCCGCTCCTGACCCGACCTGATGTAATCAGCTGCGATGTCCTATTGCGCGATTATCTCTTCTTTCGGATTTGGACCGTATTTATTGTCTCCAGGCTGGCTGTCTGTACACATGAGGACTAGAAACCAAATTGCGCCCGCAATTGGGATCAGATTTATCAACACGTACCAACCGCTCTTCCCAACATCATGGAGCCGCCGAACAGATACGGCTAGCCCTGGAACAAAAACTGCGACAGCATACAGAACAGATAGTATGCCAAACCCAAACACTGCAAAAGTCACCAGTCCGATGCCCAAGTCTATGAGAGAGGCCACAAGGCTGAAGATGAAATTGAACAGGACAAACATCCAGTATTCCTTACGTCTGGCACGCCCGCTGAACACTGCATACTGTTTCAGTACTTTGATATACCAATTCATACTACTCCTCCTTTGTGTCGTTTGCCGTTTCGTTGGACAGCGAGTGGGGTATTCTCACTGTCCAATATCTACTGCTCACTGTGATTAACTATACATCCTATAACAAAGCGCTATGCAATATCAAGTATGAAACATCAATTATTTACCATCTAGTTCTTGTTGAAATGTGAAGGGAGTTCCGGGGAGAACATACTTGATTCCGGAGATCATGCCGGCTCCTCGAATACATTAGGAGACATGTATGGCCTCCCTTGAATAGCCGCGTTACTTAAATGGATTGTATCCTGGCTTCTTGTACAGCTTCTCGGGGCTGCCGAGAATGTCGGGTTTGTAGACCTTTTCCGCCCAATCCTCTGGCTTGATTTCCTCAAAAGCTACTGAAACAGATTTTTCCTCACACTTTACAATAGCAACAACGTCCTTAACAATTTCCTCAGCAAGTCGAGTCTTCTGCAGTTCTGATCTTCCCGGATAGAGTTTCACAATGACGTGAGGCATCATTTCCTCCTAGCGAATTTGGGGACACTGTACTTGATTCCAAAGATCATCTCGCCTGCCCCTCCACATCAGGAGATATGTATGGTACCCCCTTCAGTTGCTTTGCGGAATTCTCACTTCTGCCTGGTGGCCCATAGTGATGAAGCATCGAAAGCTTCTCCTTTGAGCTTGGCTGCTAGAGTCCTATCCAATTCCCTTATGGGCACCCGAATTTGCGCCAGGCTGTCTCTATCCCGAATGGTAACCTGCTTATCCTCCAAAGACTCGAAATCTATGGTAACGCAGAATGGGGTGCCGATTTCGTCCTGACGCCTGTACCTTCGCCCTATGCTTTGAGAATCATCATAATCGGTCACGAAGCTCGGGCATAGCTGTTTGAAAACATCTTTAGCCAGGGGGGTCAACTTTTCATTTCTGCTTAAGGGTAAAACAGCTACTTTGATAGGCGCCAGAGAGTGGTGCAGGTGCAAAACTGTCCTTTTTTCTCCCTCGACCTCCTCTTCATTGTAGGCGTCAACGAGGAAGGCCAGAACAGAGCGGTCAACGCCAGCCGACGGTTCGATAACATAGGGAACGTACTTCTCGCCAGTCTCAGCATCACGGTAGCTGAGATCTTTGCCGCTACCTCTGGCATGTTGGGTGAGGTCGAAATCGCCCCTATTAGCGATACCCTCGAGCTCCGACCAGCCTATAGGGAACAGATACTCGATGTCGTAGCAGTCCCTGGCATAGTGAGCTAGCTCATTCCTGCCATGCTGACGCAGGCGAAGGTTTTCCTTGTTGATACCGAGTCTGACATACCAGTCGAACCTCTCCTTGACCCAGTAATCAAGCCACTTTTCATCAGTCCCGGGCTTAACAAAGTATTCCAGCTCCATATGCTCAAATTCCCTGGTCCTGAAGATGAAATTCCCCGGTGTAATTTCGTTGCGGAAGGACTTGCCTATCTGGGCGATGCCCAGAGGCAATCTCTTCCTTGACGTGGTAACGACATTCTCAAAATTGACGAATATTCCCTGGGCGGTTTCGGGGCGAAGGTAAACTGTGCTAGCCTGTTCTTCCACAGGACCCATGAAAGTCTTGAACATCAGATTGAACATGCGGGGTTCGGTCAGCTCACCGCCACATTTGGGACATTTCCTGCCCTCAATTGCATCAGCGCGCCATCTCAGGTGACAAGCCTTGCACTCCACCAAGGGGTCTGTGAAACTATCAATATGACCGCTGGCAGCCCAGACTCCCGGGTGCATCATAATTGATGTGTCAAGCCCCACTGTGTCATCCCTGTCCTGGACTATTGCCTTCCACCACGCGTTTTTCACATTGCGCTTAAGTTCCACTCCCACCGGGCCATAATCCCAGCAGCTGGCCAGTCCACCATATATTTCGCTACTCTGGAAGATGAAACCCCTGCGCTTACACAGGGAAACGATCTTCTCCATATCCACTTTAGCAGGCATCTTCAAGTCTCCTTTGAGCTTGTTAGCTTACCAGCTTTATTCACAGGCGTCAAAAGCTGACACGAACTCAAGAACTCAGAAAGGCAAGCACAAGAGGCCCCGCAGGAGACCAGGTTGCTGAACAATCTTCTATCTGGTTTTTGTTCTGGTTGTTTTTCGAGCCGTAAAGCTCAGGTTATCTTCCTGCAAGCTGATAGCTATGGTATCTCCTTCCTTGAACTCACCCTGCAATATCCTTGTCGACATGGGATTTTCCACATATCTTTGAATAGCTCGGCGTAACGGGCGGGCTCCATATACAGGGTCGTAGCCCTTCCGAGCTAGCCAAGCCCTGGCTTCCTCATTCACTTCAAGCTTAATCTTACGCTCAGCCAGCCTTCGTTCCACCTCACGGATAAGCAACTCAACGATGCTCTTCAAATGCTCCTCGGTCAGAGGATGGAATATAATGACGTCATCTATCCTGTTGAGTAGCTCGGGACGGAACGTCTTTTTCAAGGCACTTTCTATGGCGGTCTTCAACCGTTGTTCATCGCCTCCTTCTTTACGGGAAAAACCAATCCCTCCATGTTGAAATTCCTCGGTGCCCAGATTGCTGGTCATGATTACCACTGTATTCCTGAAATCCACAGTCCGGCCATGCCCATCGGTAAGTCTGCCATCCTCCAGCAACTGCAACAATATATTGAAGACATCAGGGTGAGCTTTCTCCACCTCGTCGAACAGAACAACTCGATAGGGACGGCGGCGCACGGCCTCCGTCAATTGGCCTCCCTCCTCGTAGCCAACATAGCCGGGCGGTGCTCCGATAAGACGCGACACAGTGTGCTTCTCCATGTATTCCGACATGTCCAGTCTTACCATGGTGTCTTCGTCGTCGAAGAGAAACTCGGCCAAAGCCCGAGCCAGTTCGGTTTTCCCTACGCCCGTAGGGCCAAGAAAGATAAAGCTCCCAATAGGGCGTTTAGGATCCTTGAGTCCGGCTCGACCTCGCTTGATAGCTTCAGAAACAGCAGCCACTGCCTCTTCCTGGTTCACTATCCTCTGGTGAATCCTTTCCTCCATGTGAACCAATTTCTCGGTTTCTGTTTCCATCATCCGGGAAACGGGTATACCTGTCCATTGAGCAACCAGTCCGGCGATATCTTCCTCGTCCACCACGCTATCGATCTTCCTCTCCCTCTGCCATTTGAGCTTGGCGTCACCGTACTGTTGTTCCAGACCTATCCTTTCTGCTTTCAATTCAGCCGCCTTCCGATAATCCTCCCGTTGGGAAGCAGCGTCCTCTTCATCACGCAGGTGCTTTACCTTTCGGTCCAAACCCTTGACTTCGTCAGGAGCACTTTCCATATCAAGGCGTAGCTTGCTGGCTGCCTCATCAATCAAGTCAATTGCCTTGTCAGGCAGGAATCTATCGGATATGTACCTCTGACTGAGCTTTGCAGCCGCCACCAGGGCAGAATCCTCGATCTTTATCTTGTGATGCCCTTCATATCTAGGGCGCAGTCCCCGCAGCATCTCTATGGTAGCTTCCACGCTGGGTTCATCCAGGTACACAGGACTGAAACGCCTCTCGAGAGCCTTGTCCTTCTCGATGTGCTTTCTATACTCGTCCAGCGTAGTAGCCCCAATACATTGAATTTCGCCGCGAGCAAGCGCGGGCTTCAGCATATTACTGGCGTCAATTGCGCCTTCGGCAGCTCCAGCTCCCACCACGGTGTGAAGCTCATCAATGAACATAATAACTTCGCCGGCCGCCTGCCGGACTTCATCAAGAACTGCCTTCAGCCTCTCCTCAAACTCCCCCCGGAATTTGCTGCCGGCCACCAGCGCTCCCATATCCAAAGCCACCACCCTCTTCCCTTTCAGGGAATCGGAAACATCTTCAGAGGCAATCTTCTGAGCTAACCCTTCGGCAATGGCCGTCTTGCCCACTCCAGCGTCGCCAATAATCACGGGATTGTTCTTGGTCCGCCGGGAAAGTACTTGTATCACACGTTTGATTTCACTTTCCCGTCCGATCACAGGGTCGAGCTTGCCCTGGCGGGCTAACTCCGTGAGGTCATGCCCGTATTTTTCCAAGGAGCGGTACTTGCTTTCCGCCTGACGATCGGTGACTCGATGACCGCCACGGATTTTTTGCAGGGCTTGATAGATCTTTTCCTGGTTAACGCCAGCTTCAGCCAGAATTGTTGCTGCCTCGCCTCTGGTTTCCCCAGCAATAGCAATAAGCAGATGCTCGGTGCTGACAAACTCGTCCTTGAGTCTGTCGGCCTCCCTGTTGGCATTTTCAAGAAGAGCAGAAATGCGCGGAGTAGCATAAATCTGCCCACCTTCGTAGGTTACCTTAGGAAAACCTTCCAGAGTTGCCCCCACCCGCTTTCCTACCATATCAGTATCCACGCCCAGCATCTGGAATATGTCCCGGGTTATCCCCTTTTCCTGCTCGAGCAAAGCCAACAGGACATGCTCTACATCCCACTGATTGTGGCGATAGCGACGCACTAGTTCCTGTGAGGCACCTACAACCTCCTGTGCCTGCTCAGTAAATCTCTCGGGTTTCAATCTTCTATACCTCCTTCCATTCTACGTCGTCTATTATGTCCTGTATAACATCCTGCATTTCAGCTTCGACAATTCCCTGCATTCTTCTCTCCATTTCCTCAAGTTGCTGTTGCATCTCTTTCATTCTCTGCATCAACCTCAGCGCCACCTCCACGCCAGCCAGATTCACGCCACAATCATTCATTAGAGCCTTGATAGAGCGCAACCGCTCAATGTCTTCCTCTGAATATAGACGCCTATTGCCACTTGGGCGATCCGGCTGCACCAGTCCCAGTCTCTCGTAGTAACGCAATGTGTGAGCTTCTATGCCCACCATCTCAGCGGCCACACTAATCACATATCTTGGTTTGGATTCCCCGTCAATCATCATGGCACCTCGCTCTGTGTAGGTCGCAAAGACCGCAATCTCTCAAACAGTTTCCTTTCCTCGTCGGTTAGACTAGTGGGCAGAACCACCTTCACCTTAGCGAACATGTCGCCAAAACTAGCATTGCCCAGGCGCGGCATGCCCTTTCCAGCAAGCCGGAAGACCTTCCCGTTCTGAGTCTCCGCCGGAATTCTCAGAGAGAGATTGCTATCTAAAGTGGGCAATCTGACCTCACCACCCAGCATAGCAATGGCCAAAGGCACCGAGACTTCGGTGTAGAGGTCATCCCCCTTGCGTTCAAAGAGCCTGTGGGGCAAAAGGTTCACGACCAGATAAAGATCCCCTTTGCTACCACCCACACGACCCGGCCATCCTTCCCCAGCTATACGAACTCTCGAGCCGTCCTTAACGCCCGGGGGAATCTTCACCTCTAAGCGCCTGGGAATGGCCTTTGTGCCAGCACCACCGCAAATGGTACAGGCCCGACTGCCTACTCTGCCTGTGCCGCCGCAGGCTGTACACGGCCCGGCACTATCCAGTTGTATGACACGCGTGGCGCCGTGATACGCCTCTTCAAGACTTACCTCTATAGCGGACTCTATGTCCTGGCCACGTTGTGGTCCGCGTTTCACCCTAGAGCCCATACCACCACCGCCAAACAAGCTCGACAAGATGTCCCCGAAGTCGCTGATGTCGCCGTACTCAAAACTTGTGCCACCTTTGCCGAAATCCCACTTAACTCCGCCCGACCCACTGGCTTTGGCAAATTGCTCAGCATACTCCCATTGATCACCGAACTGGTCATATTTCTTCCGTTTTTCCGGGTCTGAAAGAACCTCGTAAGCAGCATTTATCTCCTTGAACCTGGCCTCAGCTGATTTGTTGCCGGGATTGAGATCAGGATGATACTGGCGTGCCAAACGACGGTACGCCTGCTTGATTTCCTTTTCGGAAGCTGCCTTACTTACACCCAGGATCTGGTAGTAGTCTTTACCTGCCATCTCTTTCTAGTCCATTCCTGTGGCTCGATTGCCTTCCCGCCATTATAAAAGAGCTAACAAAGTTTGTCAACTGGAGTTAAGCAAAAATGTAAATGGCCTTGACCAACTTGTTTAGGATTTCTATAATTCCATTTGAATTGAGAGTGGGGCTCAGTCAGGAATTAGAGAGAGGAGGTGAGACAAATGGCTATAGACAGATGGCATCCGTTTACCGAACTCATGAGCCTGAGACAGGCAATGGACAAATTGTTTGAGGACAGCTTTGTTCGCCCCTCTCGCGCTTTGGCCACGCTTGGCGAACTGACTGTACCGGCTCTAGATGTCTACCAGACACCCACTGAAGTAGTGGTGAAGGCAACTTTGCCAGGGGTGAAGCCTGAGGATGTCAGCATCGACATCACCGGCGAGACGTTGACCATCAAAGGCGAGACCAAAGCGGAAGAGGAGGTCAGGAAAGAGGATTACATATACCAGGAGAGGCGCTACGGGGCTTTTTCCCGCAGCGTGGTTCTTCCCGGTGGACTTAAGACAGATAAGGCCGAAGCAATTATAGAAGATGGGGTTCTCACTCTGACCATACCCGAAGCCGAAGAGGCGAAACCCAAAGCAATCAAAGTGAAGCCCAGAGAGAAGTCCAAAGAGAAGAAATGACTACCATCATGCCCCACTCTCAGATTTCAGTAACTCGATGAACTGCCTCAAAATCCTGGCTGTAGCTCCCCAGATGACATGTCCTTCATACTCATACGAATAAGTGTCTGACTTGAAATTGGCTTCATCCATCAGAAATGATAATGGCACAGAAAAGGCTCCCTTGACTTCTCTACCGTTGGTCTTCAACGAGTGAGTATGGGGTATGAAGGCGACGAAAGGAGAGATAACATAGTTGGTTACAAAGGTCAGCATATCATCCAGCTCGCCCAGAATTTCAATGTCTCTGGCCTCCAAACCGATTTCTTCGCCAGCCTCTCTAATCGCAGTTTGGAGGAGGCTGGAATCAGATGGCTCCTGGGTCCCCCCGGGAAAGCAGACCTGTCCCTTGTGGAAAACTACCTCATCGCTCCTCTCGGTGAACAAGACATGATACTGCCCGTCGCTGCAGAAGATAGGCATCAGCACCGCTGAAGCCTTAAGGTTTTCGTCAATGATCTTCTTTTTCTCACGATTGCGGAGGATCTTCTTGATTCGCTGTTTCACGGTAATCCGATTATATCATTTCCTACGATCTCACAGACTTGTTGAGTCTGTCAGAGAATCCCTGCAGGAGAGCTCTTTGTCCTCATACAATAACACTCTCTGGACAGCGTCCAAAGGAGTAGACCCCCAATCCATCCCTATCGCAAAAGTTGTCAACGCAATCAGTTAGGGATTATACTTAAAGGTTATGGCGATAAAACAAGACTACTACGGAGTGCTGGGAGTGCCTCGGAACGCCAGTGGTGAGGAGATCAAGAAAGCGTTCCGCAAACTGGCCTTCCAGTACCATCCTGACCGCAACAAAGAGCCAGGAGCCGAGGACAAATTCAAGGAAATAAACGAGGCCTACCAGGTCCTTTCCGACCCCGAGAAAAGGAACAGATATGATCGCTATGGCCGAGTAGATGTCGAGGGGGGATTTCCTGACTTTGGCTTCGGCGGGCTGGGAGATATCTTTGAATCTTTCTTCGCTGGTTTTGACACCCACTTCGGCAGGACTGCTGAGCGTGCTCCCCAGAAGGGCGACAGCTTACAAGGTCACCTTAGTCTTTCATTTGAGGAGGCTGCATTCGGCTGCAGCAAAGAGCTTGAAATACAACGCATCGAGTTCTGTCCTTCGTGCCATGGCATTGGCAGCAAACCAGGAACAAATCCAGAGACATGTCCCGATTGCCGCGGCACAGGGCAGGTAAGAAGAGTCCAGCAAACCATCTTCGGGCGTTACACCAGTACCACCACCTGCCCCCGCTGTGGGGGAAGGGGCACTGTGATAAACAACCCCTGTTCTCAGTGCCAGAGCAGGGGCAGAATAAAGGCGAAGCGCAAGGTAAGTGTTACTATTCCGCCTGGCGTGGACGATGGATACCGACTACGCATTGATGGAGAAGGAAGCGCTGGCATATACGGTGGGCCACCCGGCGACCTCTATGTCACCCTCTCAGTAAAGCCGCATCGCTTGTTCCATAGAGATGGCAGTGACATTCTTTACGAACTAACTATCAACTTCGCCCAAGCTGCTTTGGGCGATGAGGTAAGAGTGCCATCCCTAGACGGCAAGGTGGATTTAAAGATACCGCCAGGGACTCAAAACGGGAGGACTTTTCGCTGTAAAGGTAAGGGAATCCCTCATATTGATGGCAGGGGCAGAGGAGACTTGCTCGTGAGAGTAGTCATAACAACTCCACAACACCTGGATAAGGATCAGCGTCGTCTTTTCGAGGAATTGGCTAAGATACTACCTCCTGCCGAACCCCCTCAACACGGCTAATCCACAGAGCAGTAATGGCTTGCTCCCAATGCCTTGAACTCACTCAGGGCGCGGCTGGGAGACAAATCCTCAAACAAAACCCCATGGATAAGGTCGATAATGGGTAGCTTAAGGCCCTGCCTCTTTGCCAACCGGCGGGCTACCGCAGTGGTGGCAACTCCCTCAGCGACATGTGTCATAGAGGCAGATATTTCAGATAGAGAACGACCTTTGGCCAGTTCGTAGCCAACATAATGATTTCGGCTTAGATGGCTGGCGCAAGTGGTTATCAGGTCACCTAAACCCGCCAGACCGTAGAAGGTGCTGGCCTCAGCACCCAGAGCTACGCCCAGGGAAACGACCTCGCTCCACCCCCAGGCAACAAAGGCCCCCTTAGCATTATCCCCTAGACCCAATCCATCCATCATCCCTGCACCCAGAGCTATAATGTTTTTCAGAGCCCCACCTAATTCCACTCCGATAACATCACCGCTAATAGATATGACGAATTTGGGAGACTCCATCAATTCTCGAGCCTCCTTGGCCACGGCTACATCTCGGGAAGCAATCACCGAAGCAGCTGGCAAACCCTGGGCGATTTCCCCAGCCAGATTAGGACCAGAGAGAACACAAATCTGACCTCTTAAGGCAGGATCAATCTCTTCTGCCAGCACTTGCGACATCCTCTTACCACTACTCACCTCCAACCCTTTAGCAGCACTCATCAACAACATCGAACTGGTGAGAAAGTCCTTAGCTTGCGCGACGTTTTCTCTCAGCTTCTGAGAGGGAACGGCCCAGACGACCAAATCAGCCCCGCTCAAAGCTTCCATGAGGTGGCTGGTAAAGAGACAGCTACCCCGTCCTTGGTTTAATTCCTCGGCTTCAACCTCGCTCCGCGTCCACAGTTTCACCTTCGCCCCTTGGTCACTTAACACAGCGCCCAAAGTATTGCCCCAGGAGGTATTGCCTATGATGGCCACTTTTGGGGATGGCTTCCTGCGGTTTTTCACCATAACCGGCGTTCCGTGCCTTGTCTTAAGCGTCTTATGTTGTCCCGATGTTGATAAACAATCAGTAAAGTGACCACGGAACCGTAGATGAGATAGATGGGAGGAAGCAACTCGTATACAATGGTCAGAGGCAGCATCAAGCACCAGGTAGCTGAGGCTCCCAACAGGGAGCCAAGAGACATGTGCCGACTGCGCAACGCTGCTATAGCCAAGACTTCAGCACCGAATATGCCCGCGGGAGGGAAAATTGCGAACACCGTGCCAAAATAGGCCGTCACACCTCTCCCTCCTCTAAACTTCGCAAATATGGGCCAATTATGTCCTGCCACTGCAGCCAAACCAGCCAGCACCTGGGCTACATGCTGCCAGTACACAGACACACTACCAACAACCAAGACTCCGCTGTCACGACCTATGATCGCCGTGGCCAACATAACTGCTCCAGCAGCTTTGAGCACATCAAGAACTATGGTCAAAATGCCCAGCCTGGGCCCCGCCACTCTCATCACATTGGTAGCGCCGGTCTTGCCGCTTCCCTGTTCCCGTATATCCATGCCTGTTTTCAGCTTGCCTATTATCAGGCCAAAGGGGATGGAACCGAGGAGATAGGCAATGACTACTACCGCAACAAGCTCACCTAGCATTATGCCCTCACATTTGCCTTGTTATGCATTCTACGGGCAGCCTTGGTGAAAATCAACTTCAAAGGAACGCCGCGAAACCCAAAGCTCCGGCGAAGCCTATTCACCAGATAGCGTTGATAAGAAAAGTGGACTAGCTCAGGATCGTTAACCTCCAACACGAATGTTGCGTGCTGAGATTCATCCTGATAGGCTCTGACAACTCGCAACCACCTAGAACCAGTCCGGGGCAGCGGACAGCCAGCTGTTGCTTGCTTGACTAACTCATCAACTGCTGATGGCGGTATTCTCTTCTGCATTTCCTGCCAGATTTCCCAGGCTTGGGGCAAAATCCTGTCCAGCCCATGTCCCAGCTTGGCGGAGATGTAAACGATGGGCGTATAGGAGGCAAATCTGAGCCTCCGCTCCATGCTTTGCTTGAATTGCTGTCTTTGTTCCTCAGGAACAAGATCCCACTTATTGACCACCAGCATAATGCCTTTCCCGGCGTCAATGATGTAGCCGGCGATATGCATATCCTGAGCAGTCATGAATTCACTGGCATCGATTAGCAGCAAGGCAACATCGCACCGATTTATGGCCTGAAGGGCGCGCAACAGACTATAGTAATCTACCCCGGAATCAACCCTTCCACGTCGCTTGATCCCAGCGGTGTCCACCAGCAAGATATCTTTGTCACCCCAGTGAACTACTGCGTCAAGCGAGTCGCGAGTCGTGCCTGGCAACTCATGGACAATGGCTCTTTCCTCTCCCAGCAGTGCATTCAACAGAGTTGACTTACCGACATTCGGGCGCCCCACAATAGCCAGCTTGACTTCCCTCGGCTTGGCGATGGTCACAGGTTGCGGAGGCAGCGGAGGCAGCGAAGCCAGCACAGCATCCATCAGATCATCCATCCCACGATTATGATGAGCACTGATAGGTACGGGCTCGCCCAGGCCTAACCTGTAGAAATCGGCCACCTGATTCAGGTGTTTGGCAGAATCTACCTTGTTTACCGTCAGTATGACAGGCTTATTGGCGGCGCGCAGTAATTCAGCAATTTCCTCGTCGCCGGCAATAGCTCCATCTTTGACATCTACCACAAAGATGACAGCATCCGCCTGAACGATGGCCGCTTCGACCTGCTGCTTGACCTTCTGCTCCAGGGACCCTTCTGGCTGCACTTGCCAGCCACCGGTATCAACCAGGGTCAACTCTCGCCCTTGCCAGGAAACAAAAGCGAAAACCCGGTCTCTGGTGGTTCCCGGCAAATCAGCAACCACGGCTATCCTCTTGCCCGCCAGCCGGTTCAGCAAGGTGGATTTGCCCACGTTGGTCCTACCCACAATGGCTACGATAGGCCCGGTCATTTGCCTGATACCCTGGGATCGGACAAGAGCTTCACGAGTAGTGCCTTCTGCAGGTGAAGCCTGTTTTCCGCCTGGTCAAATACCACTGACCGTGGATCGTCCAGTAAACCAATTGAGATTTCCTCGCCGTGATGCGCCGGCAAGGGATGCATAAACAGAACGTCCTTCTTGGCTAAGTCCAGCAATTTGCTGCCCACTTGATAGCCGGTAAAGGCACGACGTCGCTTCTCCGCTTCACCTTCCTGACCCATGCTGACCCATACATCAGTATATACAACGTCAGCGCCTTTGGCCGCCTCGCTCGGGTCAGCAGTCAACAGAATCCGGCTACCACTTCGAACAGCGAGCCTTCTCCCTCGGTTCAACATAGCCCCTTTGATTTCGTACCCTGGCGGGCAGGCAATCCGAAAGTCCATCCCCACCAGACAGGCAGATAGAAACAGGCTATTGGACACATTGTTGCCATCGCCAATGAACGCCAGAGTCAAGCCGGAAACCTTCCCCTTCTTTTCATATATGGTGAGTAGGTCGGAAAGAGCCTGGCAGGGATGCTCGAGGTCGGACAGGGCATTGATTATTGGCACGGAAGAATGGCTAGCCAGCAGGCGCAAGGTCTCCTGGGAAAATGTGCGAGCGGCTATGCCGTCAACATAGCGGCTTAGCACTCGCGCCACGTCAGCCACTGACTCTCGCTTACCCAAACCCACTTCTTCAGGAGATAGGTAAAGGCAATGCCCCCCCTGCTGATGCATCGCCATCTCGAAACTGACCCTGGTTCGCAAGGATGGCTTCTCAAAGAGCAGAGCTAACGTCTTCCCTGAGAGGAGACGCGTTGTCCTTTGCTTCTTAATGTGGCAAGCCTGACCTATCAGACCTTCAACCTCCCCACGCTTCAAATCAGCTATTGACAGCAAATCCTTCTTCATTGCACATTTTTCCTTCACATTTGATACTACTTCAATGTATCACGCTTGTCAATCTTAGTAGGGCAAGGTTTCACGGCAGGCGCAGGCAACATTGACCGGGCCAGCCAAGTTGTTGCGCTGTCTTGCGTGGAAACGATACGCCTGCATAGGTGAAGTATTGTCCAGCCTCTGCCCATCGGTGCTATCATCATTCGCTGCCCAACATCAGACAAGCATTGAAAGGAACGCACAGGTCTGCAAGAAAGAACAAGCCCACGTGACGATAGGTGGCACTGTCGATGAAGTCTCAGTTGAGACAACCCAGTAATGCTGTACCCTGAGGCCAAAACCTCCGCATCAAAAACCCAATTCCCGAGCTACCACAGCACGTTGAAAGCCGGCATCACCAAACATCACCTCAGCGGCTTTTGCCTGCCTATAGTACAGGTGTATGTCATGATCCATGGTAAAGCCGATGGCTCCGAAGATTTGGTGCGCTGCTAGGGTAACCCGTCCGTAGGCCTCGCTTGCCCAGGCTTTAGCAATAGCGACGTCCAAAGCAGCCGGAAGACCCTCACTCACCTTCCAAGCTGCCTTCCATGTAACAAACCGCGAACCACCCACATCTGTAGCCATATTGGCGCAGTAGTGCTGGATGGCTTGAAAACTACCGATAGGCCTGCCGAACTGCACCCGTCCCTTGGCATAATCCACTGCCATATCCAATGCTGCCTGGGCACCGCCAACCATTTCCGCGCATTTGGCTACAGTAGCCTTTTGCAGAACATCCTTCACCACCTCCCATCCCTCATCTCGTTTCCCTACTATGCTCTTCTCTGAAACAGCCACATCGTCAAAGACAACTTCACATTGCTTGTCACGCGCTAGAGTCTTCAGGAGAGTACACTTGACTCCCGGGCTTCTGGCATCTACAAGAAAGAGAGTGATCCCAGCCTCTGGGTTCTTGCTCCGGCGTGTTCTAGCGACACACAGAATGTAGTCGGCAACATTAGCGTTAAGGACAAATAACTTGGTCCCCTTGATGACGTACTCGCCATTATGACCTACAGCCTTCGTTTTTACTGACGCAGCATCGTAACTAGCAGCGGGCTCGGTTAAGGCGAAGCTGAGAATCACTTCCCCATTGGCGATTTTGGGCAGAAATTCCATTTTCTGCTCCTCACTGCCTGCCATCAGTATGGCCAGTCCACAGAGGACTACGGTGGAGAAAAACGGACCAGGGACAATGTTGTATCCCATTTCCTCAAGAAGGACTGCCAAATCTAAGAAGCTGCGGTCGCCGCCTCCACATTGCTCGGGAAACACTAGACCCATCCAGCCCAGTTGCGCCATCTTGTGCCACAGCTCAGGGGAATGACCGGTATCACTTTCATCCAGTTGCCTGACTAATCGTTTGGGACATTCCTTCTGTAGAAAGTCACGAGCTGCTTTCTTGAGCATTTCCTGTTCTTCGCTCAGACCGAAATCCATACCATCCTTCCTGCCTCGGACATCAACTAAACGTATAGCGATTCTTTACTTTCTGGGCAAGCCAAGACCTCTAATCGCGATGATATTGCGCTGAATCTCATTGGAGCCACCACCGACGCCAATCGACAGTGAACTCAGACACATGCGCATTATCCGAGCGTTCATGACAGCCCATTTTGAGTCTCTGTCAAGTGCCCCATAGTGGCCGAGAATTCGCATCCCAACGTTGGCTGTATGCCGCATCACCTCGCTGACAAAAACCATAGACATGGACGATTCATAACTGGGGTGAAGACCTCTACTGAACATCCAGGCGATACGATATGCCATCATGCGGGCAACTTCATTCTCCACTACCAGCTGCGCCAGCTCGTTCCTGATCAGAGGGTTGCTGACCAGAGGCGCTCCATCTTGCTTGGTTTCGCTGGCATACCTAATGAGTTCTTCAATGATTCGTTGGTTTCCCGCAGCATAGCCAATAGAAGAGCGTTCAATGTCGAGAGCTATCACCAGTTGATACCACCCCTTGTTCTTCTGTCCCACCAGGTTTTCCTTCGGAATACGTACATCGTCAAAGAACACTTCGTTAAAAGAGTGCCGATTCAGAATGTTTATCAAGGGCCGTACGGTAATTCCGGGCGTCTTCATGTCCACCACGAATATGCTGATTCCTTCATGTCTGGAAGCATCAGGATCAGTTCTGGCAGCCAGCCAGCAGTAGTCAGCCAGATGGCCATAGCTACACCACGTCTTTTGGCCGTTAATCACATACCCATCCTCAACTTCCACGGCGCGCGTCTGAAGCGAGGCAAGATCAGATCCAGCGTTCGGCTCGCTATATCCCAAACAGAAAATTGCTTCTCCCCTAGCTATTCCGCCTAGGTATTCCTTCCTTTGCCTTTCGGTACCAAACAGCATGATGGAAGGCCCTACCCAATTGACTGTAATCTCCCCTTCAATGCTTATCGGACTCCTGTTGTAGGCCAACTCCTCCGCAAGTACGAGTCGCTTCATGTGGCTGAGCTCAAGGCCCCCATACTCCCTGGGGTATGCTGGCGCCAGCCAGCCTTTCTGACCCAGTTTGCGCTGGAACTGGCGTGCCAGTGCCCAGGACTCCTCAGTTTCCTCCCAAATTCCGGGGTCAAGCTCGATCCACCTCTGAGAGATCTCTTGTTTAAGCCATTGACGAACCTCTTGTCTGAATGCTTCCTCGTCTTCGGTAAATCTGAAGTCCATATTACACAGCCTCTACTCAACAAATCCTGATAGACACTATCGAATAATAGCAATCACATCATCTTCCAGGACGGAATCACCTTCCTTTACCCGAGTCTCAACTAGTGTGCCGGTGCGCGGAGCCTTCACCCTAATCTCCATTTTCATGGACTCAAGGATTACAAGTGTTTCACCTTCACCAACCGGTACTCCCTCCCTCACCAGAACCCGCCACACACTACCAGTGATAGGCGATAGCACCTCTGTCATTTCCAAATCACCCTCCCTGTTTACCTTTCACTTACCTCAGCCCAACTTTAGAAGAACTTTGGCCTCCTCCACCGTTGCTGGCTCTCTGCCGATATCCCGTGCCATCCTGGCCGCCTTCTCCACCAGCGGTCCGTTTCCTTCAGCCATTTTGCCCGCCGATAGATAGAAATTGTCCTCCAGACCAACCCTTACATTCCCACCCAGCGCCAAGGCAGTACTTATCAAGAGCCACTGTTCCTGACTAATACCTATGACCTCCCAGGCCACTCCAGGCGGGACAACACTGGACACATGTGCCAGATTCCTGGCTGTAGCAGCCATGCCCCCAACCACCCCCATTATCAAACTGACCTGAAAATTCCTAAGTAGGCCCATATCCATCAAAGGTAAAATGCTCTCCACATGACCCAAATCAAAACATTCACATTCCGGCTTAACGCCGCTTTGGTTCATCGCACTCAGGAAAAACACGATGTCTTCGAAGGGATTTTGAAACATAACGGAGAAGACAAAATCCTTCCGTCTTGGGCTATACTTGGCATAATTCATTGTCCCCATGTTCAGCGCTGCAATCTCCGGCTTCAGGCTCCGAATGTGGTTTATCCTGTCGTCCCTCCCCACACCGACAGCTCCTGTCGAGAAATTTATTATGATGGGACATCTCTTCCTTACCTCCTGCATAACTTCCCGAAATATCTCTACTCTCCACGACGGCGTGCCGTCATATTCTCTACCATGAATATGTACCACTGAAGCACCAGCATTGTAGACTCTTAACGCCTCTTCGGCGATTTCCACGGGGGTATAGGGGATCCATTTGCATTGCTCTCTGTTGGCCGCGACGCCGGTCAAAGCAGCCGTAATCACCACTTTGTCTGCCAAACCCATGTGACTCCTCTCCTTTTCATTTTCCCTTCCATTGCGCCTCACGTTTCTCCAGAAACGCTGTAATGCCTTCAACAACGTCTTCAGCCATAGTATTGATCGCCAGCACCGATGCCAGATATTCCAGCGCCTTCTCATATTCCATATCACGCATGGTGTAGAAAGCTCGGCGTCCCAGTCTTAGGATAGCCGGGCTCTTGCTAGCTATTCTCCCGGTGATTTCATCAACCTTCTCATCCAGCTGTTCTCTGGGAACGACGTAATTCACCAGTCCGAGTCGCTGTGCCTCCATAGCATCCAGCCGTTCCCCAGTCAGCATCAATTCCAACAGCCGTTTGGGAGAAGAAGTATATCGCAGCAATGTTGCCATGATTACATATGGGAACAGCCCCACATTTATTTCCGGAGTTCCAAACCGGCAATCTTCAGCAGCAACTGCTATGTCGCAGGCACACGCTAACCCGAACCCACCCCCCAAGGCATGACCATTGATCCGTCCCAGCAACGGCTTGCGCAAGCCCTTTATCACCCTGAAAAGCTCGACAAATCTCCTCTGTTCTTCATGGCGGTCCAGCAGGCTTGCTGTGGCGCTCATTGCCTCACCAAAGTCAGCGCCGGCACAGAACGCCTTGCTGCCCGCCCCGGTCAGTACGATCACCAGAGTACTCGGGTCATCATCATATTTCCTCAGGGCGTCAAGAAGTTCGCCTACCATGGTCGGTGATATAGCATTCCTTCGTTCTTCGCGTGACAGAGTAATCTTGCCTGCCTTGCCCTGAGTTTCGGTCACTATCGTCTGATACATCAGCTTTCCCCCCTATACCGGATAGACCCCGTGCTTTCGCGGATGTCTGAATATCTTCTTGTCCTTGGTAAATTCGAGAGCCCGCGCCAACACTCGCTTCGTTTCCCTGGGGTCAACTACATCGTCAATGACGCCCGACTTGGCCGTTTTGAATATGTTGATCTGCGGCCTTATCTCGTCTGCAAGGCGGGCTATCATCTCCTTGGGATTCTCGGCTTCAGCAAGTTGTTTTCTGGCAAAAATGGATACCATCCCCTCCGGTCCCATGACTGATATCTCAGCTCCGGGATAGGCAATCAGCAGGTCAGGGTCAAACGCCTTGCCACACATCGCGTAATACCCGGCACCATAGGATTTTCTCACGATCAGGGTGAATTTTGGCACCGTAGCTTCAGCAACTGCATGAATCATCTTCGCCCCATGCCTTATTATGCCAGACTTCTCTGCCTTGGAACCCACCATAAAGCCAGGGACATCGGAAAGAAACAGAAGCGGGATATTGAAAGCGTCGCAAAGCCAGACAAAGCGGGCGGCTTTGTCAGCGGCATCAATGTCGATGACGCCTCCATAAAACATCGGGTTGTTCGCCACAATGCCGATCGAATAACCAGCTATGCGCCCAAAGGCGGTAATAATGTTTCTCCCCCACTGTGGCTTCATTTCGAAGAAGTAACCATCGTCCACAATGTATCTTACTAAGTCGTGCATGTCGTAGGCTTCTCGTGGATTATCCGGAATAACATCGAGTATGCCGTCATCAAGCAATCCCAGGGAGTCTCCCAACCACTCCTTTCGCTGAGGCTTCTCCTCACAATGCTGAGGAAAGAACGAGATGTATTCCTTTATCGCCCTAATACATTCCTCGTCTGATGTCACCTCCAGATCACCACAGCCACTGATCTCACAGTGGACTCTGGAACCACCAAGCTCGTCTTCAGTGAGTTTTTCTCCAATCACCGATTTGACCAGAGCCGGTCCACCCAGACCCATGAAACTCGTTCCCTTAACCATGGGCACAAAGTCGGAAAGGCCTGGGATATAGGCGGTGCCAGCATATCCAGGCCCCATCATAGCCGCAATTTGCGGAATTACGCCCGACATCAGCGATTCCTCCTTGAAAAGATAGCCTGTGTCGGCAAACAATGCCACTCTTTCGCCGCTGAAGCCGCCACCACTAACTCGAGCACCCCCGGAATCATTCAACCATATCATAGGTATTCTTTCCCTCAGGGCAATTTCCCTTATTCTGGTCACCTTCGTTTCGTTGACAATCCCCATTGAACCACCCCTTACCGTGAAATCGTACGCGGCCACGGCCACATCCCTGATACGGACGCCATCATTTAGCTTGCCATAGCCGGTAACAACTCCGTCAGCCGGTACAAGTTCATCTACACCAAACTCACTGCCAAGCATGCCACTTTCAACAAACGTCCCCTTCTCAATTAAGAGGTCTAACCTCTCTCTCGCAGTCAGCTTTCCGCGTTCATGCTGTTTCCCAACGGCCTCGTCGCCTCCCATTAGCTTTATTTGCTGGCGCAGGTGTTCCAGGTCTTCGACCTTCTGTCTCATTTTGTTGTTACCCATTGCTCCCCTCCTTCAGTTTTGCTATGAAATGAGTATCATAGATACCCGATTTGAACATCTGGCAGTCAAAGGCTTTCCTGAGGAACGGAATGTTGTTCTTAATACCTGCGATTTCATAGTTGTCCAGCGCATATTGCATCCTTATTATAGCCTTGTCCCTATCTTCGCCCCAGACGACCAGCTTGGCAATCAGAGGATCGTAGAACTGACTCACAGTGTCCCCAACCTGATACCCCGAGTCCACCCTTATTCCCTCGCCGCGAGGCTCAACATATGCCACTATCTTGCCCGGCGATGGATAGAAATTCTCTGAGTCCTCAGCATAGACACGGGATTCAATGGCCCATCCCTTCCAGCCGAGATCATCTTCCCTGAGCAACAAGGGTTCACCTGAAGCAATTCTGATTTGTTGCTCGACCAGATCGATGCCGGTTATCATCTCGGTAACGGGATGTTCCACCTGAAGCCTGGTGTTTATTTCCAGGAAGTAAAAGTTTCGATCCTTATCAACGACAAATTCAACGGTTCCAGCATTGGTGTAGCCAATTCCACGAGCCAGGCGCCTGGCTGCATGTCTCAGTTCATGCCTCAACTCGGCAGTGGTGAAAGGAGACGGCGATTCTTCAATCACTTTTTGATGCCTCCTCTGCACCGAACATTCTCGTTCCGGAAAAGTAACTACGTTGCCGTCTTTGTCTCCCAGGATTTGGATTTCTATGTGGTGAGGTGATTCCAGGTACTTTTCCACATAGACTCTCTCATCACCAAAAGCCACTCTGGCACGGCTTGTAGCTGTATCAAATGCCTCTGCAACTTGTTCCTCTCTCTCAACCATCACCATGCCTATCCCGCCACCACCAGCCGATGCCTTGAAGACCACAGGGAACAAGAGCTTGGTCGCCCACTCTTTAGCCTCCTTCACGTTGCCCAAGATGCCACTGCCTGGTGGAATAGGTATGCCCAGGCTTGCAGCTACTTCCCTTGAGCGATACTTGTCTCCCATCCTGTGAATCGCTTCGGCTCTAGGACCAATGAACGTCAACCCCTCCTGCTCACACCGCTGAGCGAATTCCCACCGTTCGGACAAGAAGCCATATCCAGGATGAATAGCCACCGCGCCAGTCTCTTTGGCCGCAGCCACAATTTTGTCAATATTGAGATAGCTGTCCCTGGGTCTGGCTTCCCCGATCCTCACTCTTCTATTCGCTTCCCGGACAAACAAGCTCTTCTCATCAATCTCCGAATACGCAGCTATGGTCTCGATACCCAGCAAATTGGCTGTTCTGATTACGCGCCGGGCAATCTCTCCTCGATTGGCGACCAGTATAGATTTGAGCATATGCTAGCTTACTCAATGCGACAGCATGTTGTGGAACGCGGTCGCAGACCCGATTCAAGCTGCGTTAAGAAGACTGTCACCAGGTTTCTCCACACGTGGGTGTTAACCCACCGAGTCACTAAAGCTTCAAGAACTCCCCACCCCGGCTATCGCTAATCCAGAAATGTATCGCATTTGCTACAATTCGTCAACGTCGGGTCACGAAGGGACCAAGACTGGCCGCCCCTGGAACAGATTGATCGTCAGCGACTTGCCGCTCCATCCGACCCCATTCTGCAACACTTCTCAGACGACGAGACCCCGTATAGCCACTGGACGCTGTAACCCCTGTCGCATCAATACATCGTCTGCATGTCAATGAGACCTTTCTCTCTGGCCCGGTTCTCAGCCCAGCGGTAGAAGGCAACCGACGCCACCGCCGACAGGACCATCGAACCGGCCAGAATCAGGAGAATCATCCCATCCGAGAGCGAGGACAACAGAGCACCTGCTCCAACGCCCAGCAGCGCACGCCTGAGCGCCTCCAACCAGTAAGTGAGTGGTAGAGCCTGTCCCAGAAGTTGAAGAGGCTTGGGAAGGACGTCAATGGGGAAGACAGCCCCGCACAGCATATAGAGCGCGCCAGCTACCCCCTGACCAATAAAGAAGGCATGCCGCGCGGTAATCAGCGCTATCCCCGCTAGAAGTACGCCCTGGAACCCCAAGCCAATCAACCCCAGCAGCCAGCCGATAAACAGCATCCCCCAATCGATCGTCCCAGGCGGCATCGAAATCCCCAGCACGGCGATGCCAAAGAGCAGCATGATCAGAACACCCACTGTAGCCACGATCGCCTGAGCCACTCCCCGCCCTAGAAGGTACGTATAGATGTTCAGTGGCGCCACGTATATATGCTTGAGCATCCCATAGTGCTCCCTGTCCTCGTGAATCGCCTGGCTCACACCCATGAGCACCATCGCCACATACATGTAGAATGCATTCCCCACAAAGATCTGCGGGAAGAGTGGGTGCCGCAACCCACCGCGGGCTATGACCATATACATTAAGACCAAAATGAGCGCCCCGGCAACGGGCTTAGCGATGAAGTAAACGGCAAGCAGGAAGGGGCTTGCCCAGTTTGACGCTATCTGCCAGCCCAGCCAAGCTGCCATCTTCAGACTGCGGGTGCTCTCCAGAGCTCTCTGTTGCGTCATTATGCTCACTTCACTGCCATCGGACGGTGAGACGTCCCTCTCTTCTAGATACGTCTTCCATATAGTTCAGCGCACGCCTGGCCAGCCATAGAAACACGATGCTGAGCACTGCCAGCGCCGCGAGCTCGATCCTTACGTCGAGGAAGCGAAATTGGGCCATCATCGTGGGAAAGAGTAGCTGGCGCATCGCATCCAACCCCAACGTAATAGGTATCACCGACGCGCCCAGCGCAGCGATGAACCCTAAGGCCCGCACTGGAAAGTAGAACCCTGACAACAAGTACACAGGCTCCTGGAAGAGCTCCGAGAGGTGCGACGCCTGGCGCCCATAAAGCAGGAAAAGCGAGCTGAAGAGCATCCCCAAGCCATACAGCGCCAGAAGCGTCAATAGAAAGACGCCCAGGAGTTGCGGGACGCTCACGATGGACACCCGGACGCCGAAGACAAAGAGACCGACAGTCACCACAGCCGCCGCGCGCACTGTGGTGGCCACCATGCCGCCGATGGCCATTCCCAGAAGAATAGCCATTAGAGACGTAGGTGCGATAATGTACAGCTCCAGATTTCCTGTCTCTTTTTCCCAATAGAACTGAGAGGCCATGCTCCAGAGCACGTTCAGCCAGTAAGCCGTCATCGCGCCACCCAACACCACGAACCCGGTGAACTCCGGCGGCGCCTGGATCGCACGGTAGATGAAAACGAACGCTGAGACTTGCAACAAGGGCAGAAGCGTGTCGAAGAGGAGCCAGCTCCGCTCTCGCTGCATGCCGACGACGCGTGGATAGGCACGCCCCATCACCGTCCGCCAGAAGATCTCCCACCGGCTTGGCAACCTCATTAGGGCTCTCCCTCTGCTGCCCCGGCACTGCGACCACCATCCCTAAGGCCCCGGCCCACTAAGCTGATGAAGACATCCTCCAGGGTTGGTTCGCGCTTTTCAAGCGAGATCAGTTCCCCGTGAGAGGCTTGAATAGCTGTCAGGATGGGAGGAAGGGCATTTTCGTCCTCCAGGATGAAGTCAAGCTCCATATGACCGTTGATCTCCGCATGACTGAACCGCCGGACGCCTTGCAGATGCTGGAAAAGTTTCTCAGGCTCGGCAATCGCCGTCACCTGCAGCCGGAAGACCACCTCCCGCTGGAGGCGCTTCTTCAGATTACCAGGCGTATCACAGGCGAGGATACGCCCGTCGTGGATGATGGCTACTCGGTCGCAGAGCTCCTCTGCCTCATACATGTAATGGGTGGTCAGCAGCACCGTCTTATCGGCGCGCTCGCCTACCCAACCCTTGATGAACGCGCGCAGCCTGTGGGATGTCTGCACATCAAGCCCAAGCGTCGGCTCATCCAGGAACAGAATCTCGGGGTCGGTGAGAAAGCCGCGTACAAAGTTCATTTTCTGGCGCATACCAGTTGAGAGGTGATAGATTTTGGTCCTGGCGCGGTCGGCCAGACCTACAATCTCCAACAACTCTCGCATACGCCCTCTGGCTGTTTTCCCGTCCATTCCATAGAATTGCGTGAACATCCACAGATTCTCTTCCACTGTCAGCAGGCCATACCCGGAGGATTCGCCGCCGGACACCGAGTTGATGTGGCGGCGGACTTCCCAGGGATTCCGGGCTACATCGACACCGCCCACCCAGGCACGGCCCCCGCTGGGAGCCAGAAGCGTCGTCAAAATCTTGATCAGCGTTGTCTTGCCCGCGCCGTTGGGACCGAGCAGCCCGAAGAGCTCTCCCGTGGGAATCTCAAGATCCACGCGGTCGAGCGCAACGATCTCACGCTCTCTGCCACGTGCTTCACGTTTCTTCACCTTGTAGACGCGGCTTAATTGCTCAGTCTTTATGGCCAACTCGGCGCTCATATCATGACATCTCCTCTGGATTGCGCTTGGTGGAAAACAACAGCAACTTTAGTCTGGCTTTTCGCCTCTGTGATTGAACTCCTGTTCCCGTTACATAGCTACGCTGGCTCATCACCACCCGGTCTTCGCTCATGAGGCAGAGCCGGAGCGGATGTGGCACAGGCAGACCAGCACTCGCGCAAGCAGAACCACCGGGCTTCACAGGCTGCCTATTGAAGGCCCAAGCTTCTTCAATCTCTGCTCTGACACCTAGGTTCGTGCCACTACACGCGCAGCAGTACTATAACACATCATGCCATAGCTGAAAAGGCTAATCCTCGTGTGCTTCACCACGCGGTGTCACCTGTCTGTGATACCGCATTCGCCCTGTCAGGTGATTTCAGGCACCCACAAAATACTGCTGCAGATTGCCCCTTGGTTCAACAGGTTTGTTGTGTATGGCCAGCCCACACGCGACTCGACTTCCGAGCCTTTCTATGCTAGCATGCACCGACTATCCACACACTAGCCGAATCTTCTCAGGAGGTTAACAGTCATGGTCGTAGAAAAGGAAAGAAGGACGATAAACCGACTGAAATCAATGTACCCGCTCAGGGCCAAGGTGAATGAAACATATCTGAAGAGTGTTGAAGCTATACAGGCGGGCAAACCCGCTGTCTGGGGCATGCTCAATTTCTACTATGGCGACCCCATTCTGAAGGCCATGGACGTAGAAGTGGTCTATCCTGAAAACTACGGCGCTCTTGCTGCGGCTATGGGGGTTGCCCGCCAATACCTGGACCGGGCTGACGCAGAGGGTTTTCCCACTCATCTCTGCGGTTACAGCTTGACCACCTTGGGCTATGCCTCCAGGATGATGAAGGATATGAAAGGAAAGATACCCCCAGAGGCTCCTCTCGGAGGAATGCCCAAACCACTATTCCTCATGTCTTCGGCTGCCATCTGTGATGCTAGGTACAAATGGTTCCAGGCGCTGGGACGCTACATGGATGTCCCGGTATGGCCACTGGAAGCCCCCATTCCAGGCATCAAAGAGTTCTTCATCGATGGTTACTACGACAGAATGGTGAAACTGGGAGTCCAGCATCTCAGGGACTTTGTTGCTTTCGTGGAACGCATCGTGGGCAGGAAGATGGACTGGGACAAGCTGGACAAGACGACCAACCTGATGATAGAGATCAACCGCGTTTGGCATGAGACCAATGAGCTACGCAAAACAAGGCCCTGTCCCATGCACAGCCGGGACTTCTGGAGCGCTATGCCGGCTGCCTTGTTCCTGGCTGGCGACCTCGAAGACTCACTGAGGCTCTACCAGGACATGTACAGAGAGGTGAAAGATAGAGTCAGTAGCCATGTCGGCGCTATACCTGACGAGAAATATCGTCTGGTGTTCGCCGAGCTCCCTCCGTGGCATAGCCTCGCCTTCTTCGATAAGTTAGCTGAAAGGGGATGGAACTTCGTCATGGAGAGCTTTGGCTACCACCCGCCAATACCTCTTGATCTCAGCAAGGTTAGTGACCCACTGGAGCGCATAACCAAATTCAGCCTCCAGTTCCTCGTGGGCTATTTTGAAGACGCCAGAAAGCAGAACGTTCTCGGTGGCACATCCGCCTATCCTTACCTGAAGTATGTTAAGGAATGGAGGTGCGACGGCGCAATTCTGCACCCGCTTATCACCTGCCGCAGCGCCTCTACTCATCTTCCATACGTTTCAGACATGCTCAGAGAGAAGCTAAAGGTGCCCTCGTTGAGCATCGAAGGCGATATCGTGGACCTGCGGCTGTTCAACCCTGAGGACGCTTTGGCCAAAGCAGAGCCGTTCGAGGAAACTATGGACCACTACCGAGGAATCAGGAAACAGGAAGGGTATGACTGGTGAGGTAACCCAGGATTGCAATCCAGCAAGGAGGCAATGATGTCCGATACAAAGAAGGGTCTGAGCAAAGCCCGGGAAGTCTATCGCAATCGTTCACAGCGAGCCAGGGAGTTCAAGGCAGCGGGCAAGAAGATAATAGGTTATCCGTGTGCCTACGTTCCGCTGGAGATGCTTACAGCCCTTGACATCGTACCGTACCAGACATGCGGCGATATGAAAGAACCGGTTACAGAAGCGGATAGAGCCTTGCCCGGTTCATTCTGCCCTATCATGCGTACCTGCCTCGATTGCGCCTTGAAAGGCAAGAACGATTTTCTCGATGGCATGGTCACCATTCACTCCTGCGACCCTCAGGAAAAGACCTCTCGCATCTGGGGGTCATATACCAATTATCCATACTTCCACTTCATAGACATGCCCATCACGCTTCGTCCCGAGGCTCTCGAATACTTCAAGGGTCAGTTGGACGATTTTAGAAAGACCCTGGAGGCTTTCACCAAAAGGAAACTGCCCGTAATTGAGCTTAAGGCAGCCATTGAAGCCCATAACCAGCAGCGGGCCCTAGTGAGGGAGCTATACGACCTGACAAAGCCCTCCGCACCTCTCATCTCAGGGACAGAGCTTGTTCAAGTAATCAAAGCCCTGACAAGCCTGCCCGTAGCAGAAGGAAACAGCCTGCTGGCTGAGACCATAAGCGAAGTCAAGAACCGTGCCAAAGGACCTGAGAAGAAGCCAGTACGTCTCCTCATATGGAGTAGCACCCTTGACGATACCGACCTCATGCAAGTATTTGAAGCTAGAGCAAA